>NZ_FNSK01000001.1:993750-1602500 GCF_900105075.1 Rhodobacter sp. 24-YEA-8 | reverse complement strand
AAACCGCGGCAGAGAAGTGTTTTTGAGAATGGGTCTCAGTTGGGGCTGCTCTCAAGCCCGATGGCGATGGTCTCTGCTGTGACTTTCAGCAGGTCGAGATAGGTCGGGACCGGGCCATCTGCGGTGGAAAGACTGTCGACATAAAGCACGCCGCCATAAGAGGCGCCGGTCTCGCGCGCGACCTGTTCGGCGGGGGCGGTATTGACGGTGCTTTCGCAGAAGACGACCGGGATATGGTGCTCTTTAACCCCGTCCACCACCGCGCGGACCTGCTGCGGCGTGCCCATCTGATCGGCATTCATAGGCCAGAGATACAGCTCTTTCATGCCGAAATCGCGGGCGAGGTAGGAAAACGCGCCTTCGCAGGTCACCAGCCAGCGTTTGTCTTCGGGATTGGCGGCGATGCGGGCACGCAGCGGCTCGATCGCGGCCTTCATCTCTGCCTTATAGGCCGTAGCATTGGCGGCATAGGTCGCGGCATTATCCGGGTCGTGCTCTGTGAGGGCCTTTTCGATATTGTCGATATAGATCAGTGCATTATCCAGACCCATCCAGGCATGCGGATTGGCTTTGCCCTGATAGGATCCCGATGAGACCGCAATCGGATCAATCCCGTCGGTCAGCGTGGCCGAAGGCAGGTCACCGAGGTTTTCCAGAAAACCCGCGAACCAGAGTTCCAGATTCAGCCCGTTCCACAGGATCAGATCGGCATCCATCGCGCGGACCAGATCCTGCGGGGTCGGCTCATAGCCATGGATCTCGGCGCCGGGGCGGGTGACCGAGACCACATCGGCGGCATCCCCCGCCACATGCTGCGCCATATCGGCGATCACGGTGAAGGTGGTGACGACTTTCAGTTTGTCTCCGGCGAAGGCCAGTCCGGTGGTCAAAAGAAGGGCGGCGAGGGCGGTGGTCGGGGTTTTCAGCCAGGCTTGCATTATTTCTCCTCTCGGCATGGTTAGATGTAAATGCAAATCATTCTCAACTGTCAACTGCTGATTTGCGTGGGATCCCGGGGGCTGTCGCTGTCGTGCGCTGCAAATGTCGCAAACGGCACAAAAGCGCCGCAAACCCGAAGCGGTGAAACTTCGGGCAGGAGTATTTCCGGTTCAGAGCCGTTCAGGAGGATAAGATGTCGGAAGTGATCGAGGGTCGTCGGGCGCGGGGTGGCGGCGCGGCACGGCGCGCGGAACGCACGGCTGTCAGCTTCGAGACGGCGAAATTCATCAGCCGCAACATCCCGAATTTCGAAGTGCTGAATGAAGAGGCGCTTCAGATCATCGAATATAACGCCGAGACGATTCTAGAAGAGATCGGCGTCAATTTCGTGGAGAATCCGGCAGCCCTCGTGCGCTGGCGCGAGGCCGGTGCCGATGTGCGCGGCGAGCGTGTGCATATCCCGCGCGGCCTTGCGCGCAAGCTTTGTTCGACTGCCCCCGCGACTTTCACCCAGCATGCCCGCAACCCCGAGCGCAGTGTCGAGATTGGCGGCAAAAACCTTGTGCTGGCACCGGTTTACGGCCCGCCCTTCGTCCGCGATCTGGAAGGTGGCCGCCGTTACGCGACCATCGCGGATTTCCAGAATTTCGTGAAGCTGGGCTATATGTCGAAATGGCTGCACCATTCCGGCGGAACGGTTTGCGAGCCGACCGATATCCCGGTGAACAAACGCCATTTCGATATGCTGCACGCGCATATGACACTGTCTGACAAGCCCTATATGGGGTCCGTCACGGAACCCTCGCGGGCGCAGGATTCGGTCGATATGTCGAAGATCCTGTTCGGCGATGATTTCGTCGACCAGAACACGGTGATGACCTCGCTGATCAACATCAACTCGCCGATGACCTTTGACGGCATCATGATGGGCGCGCTTGAGGTCTATGCGGCCAATAACCAGGCCTCGATTGTCTCGCCCTTCATCGTCGGTGGCGCGATGGCGCCGGTGACGGTCGCTGGCACGCTGACCCAGGTGCTGGCCGAGATCCTTGCCGGTGTGGCCTACAGCCAGCTGGTGCGGGCAGGCTCGCCGGTGATTGCGGGGGCGTTTGTGACCTCGATCGACATGAATTCCGGCGCGCCGACCTTCGGCACGCCCGAGGCCGCACATATCACCTATGGCGCCGGTCAGCTGGTCCGCCGTCTGGGGCTGCCGTATCGTTCCGCCGGTTCGTTCTGCGGCTCGAAACTCCCCGATGCGCAGGCGGCCTATGAGACCTCGAACAGCCTCAATATGGGGTTGCTCGCGGGTGTGAACTTCATGCTCCATGCCTGTGGCTGGCTGGAAGGCGGGCTGGTCTCCTCCTACGAGAAATTCGTGATGGATGCCGATCAGCTGGGCGCGTTGCATGGCATCGCCAAAGGCGTTGCGGTGGACGAAAACGCCCAGGCGCTGGATGCGATCCGCGAGGTCGGTCCGGGCGGCCATTACCTTGGCTGCGCCCATACCCAGGCCAATTTCAAGACCGCTTTCTGGCGCTCGGATGTGCTGGATTACAAGCCGTTCGAGACCTGGGAAGAAGAGGGCGCCCGCGATACCGCAACGCTTGCTTCGCTGAAGGTTAAGAAGATGCTGGCGGATTATGTGGCGCCGGAACTCGACGTGGCAAAGCGCGAGGCGCTGGATGACTATGTCGCGAAACGCAAGGCAGAGATGCCCGACGCCTTCATGTAACAGTTTCCCAATTCGAAACAATTGGCCCCGCCCTGGCAACAGAGCGGGGCCTTTTTCGGTCAGAACGGCTCAGTCAGGATCAAAGCGAAGCACACCCGCACGCCGCGTTGTGCCCCCGGTATCGCTCGGATGGCTTATGCCGTCGCTCACCGGGATCTCGCGGAAGTCAAACGGGCTGACCCCTTCGATACAGGCGACATTGACGCCGTATTGATCGGTATTCGAGCGGCGCTGATGATGGGTGTAGATGCCGCAGGTTTTGCAGAAGTAATGTTTCGCGGTGCCGGTGTTGAACTGGTAGAGCGTGAGATTGTCTTCGCCTGCCACAAACGCGATGTCACCGAGACCGGCCGAGACGGCGACCGCACCGCGCATCCGGCAATAAGAACAGGTGCAGCGGCGGATCGAAGCGAAGCCCCCGGTCAGACGCAGCCGGAAGCGGACAGTGCCGCAATGACAGGCTGCGCTGAAATCCTCTGTTTTCTGGCTCATTTGCCCCTCCCTGAAGTGGTGAGAGCCTATGTCCCGGCAGTAACGGCCACAAGACCGCCGGGAAATCCAGGGAGGGGATTTCAGCCGGCGGCTGTCCGCGGTTGCAAAAGCCGGCACTCGGCCACGAGAGCTGCGAGCACCTCGATATGGTCGCAGATCGAATAGGTAGACGCGCCGCTCTGGCGGATTTCCTCGATCCGCGCCTCGGTCTCAAACAGCTTCGAGACAATACGCTCGGGGTGGTTTTCTTCCGGGGCAAAGCGCTTCAGCGCACTGGGCCGGTGGTAATCGGCCAAGGCAAACCGGACCGCGCGCATCAGGATTCCGGGGCGGCGGATTTCAGAGAGGCTGGTGCGGGTATCGGACATTCATGGCTCCTTCAGCGGGTGAGAAGGGCAGTCTGTCCCGGATAATCCCGGCGTTGCGCAGGCCTGAAAACCGGCGCGCGCCCGGGAAGGGGCTGTTTAGCTTTTGGTTACCATTATCGACAAATCGTAACCAGTTAACATCTGAGTAACCACGATCCCCTAAGCTGCATTCAGCACCAGCCGGATATTCAGACCTGAACATGCAACAGATCAGAGATTTTGAAAGCCCAGCCAGCGCGTCCCAGTTCCCGGTCTGCCTGCCGGCCTGGATTCCGGATCAGATCAGGCTTTATCTCGGTCACACCGAAGAGGGGATCTCACTCAGGGCGCTGGCGCGCGAACGGGGGGTGCATGCCTCGACCGTGATGCGCCAGGTCCGCCGCTATGAGTGCCGTCGCGATGATCCGCTGATGGATGCGGCACTCAGCCAGCTCAGCCGGGCGGCGCGGTTTTCCCCCAATCCGGTCCGCCAGGAGGTAATCCCCGCGATGACATCCCATATTCCGCAAGAAGCCGCCCGCCGCACCAAAGCCGTCCCGCCGATGCGCGCAACGCTTCCCGATGAAAGCGAACTCGACCGCGAGGCGCGCCGCATCCTGCGCCGCCTGGCAGAACAAGGCGCGCTGCTGGCCTTTGCCGACGATATGGACAAGGCGGCGGTCCTGCGGGAGTTTCCCGATGGGCGCGCGGTCAGGACAGCGGTACTGGAGCGTACGGTCGCCCAGGCCTTTTGCCTCAAGGACTGGATCTCGTGCCGCAAAAGCGGGCGGATCTCGACCTATGGCATCACCCAGGCGGGGCGGGCGGCGCTGCGCCGGCTGATGGGGGACGAGGAGGTGCAGCCGGGTATGGCCGAGGCGGCGACACCTTTTGCCGATCAGCATCGCGTCTTTGCCGAGCGGGAGGTGCAGACCCCGGAAGGCCCGCGCCGGATGCGGTTTAACATCGCGGAAAGCCCGGTTGCGGTGCTGGGGCGGCGGCGCGAGAAAAATGGCGAGCTGTTTCTGACCGCGGATCTGGTGGCGGCGGCCGAGCGGCTGCGCGAGGACTTTGAACTTGCACAGATGGGGCCGCGCGTGGCGCAGAACTGGGAGAGGTTCCTGACCGGCAGTGACCGGGGCGGCTTTCGCGGGGACAGCGGGCTGGCCGAGGGGCCGGGCCGGGCGCGGGATCGGGTGGCGCTCGCCTTGCGCGATCTTGGGCCGGGGCTTGGCGATATTGCCCTCAGGGTCTGTTGTTTTCTCGAAGGCGTCGAAAGTGCCGAGCGCCGCATGGGCTGGGCGGCACGGTCGGGGAAGATCGTGCTCCGGATCGCGCTGCTCAGGCTCCGCCGGCATTATGATGAGACCTATGGCCGGTCGGGCCCGCTGATCGGCTGAGGCTCTGGGCCTGACCCGCCAGAGGGCGGGAATGGGATAAAGATGCGCGCCCTTTTCAGGGCGCGCAGTTGCAGTTCATCCGCGCAGGTCAGTCTGCGCGCGTCAGGCCGGCCGCATGCACGACGCCGGCCAGGGCACCCCCCACCAGAGGGGCTATGATAAAGACCCAGAGCTGGCTCAGCGCGGCGCCGCCGGCAAACAGTGCCGGGCCGACCGAGCGGGCCGGATTCACCGAAACGCCGGTGATCTGGATGCCGACAAGGTGGATCCCGGTCAGGGTCATGCCGATGGCAAGCCCGGCAAGGATGGTCGATGCGCCGGGATGGGTCGCGCCAAGGATCACCGTGACAAAGAGGAAGGTCGCCACGATTTCGAAGATCAGTGCCGAGGTCAGGTTGTATTTGCCCAGATAATTCTCGCCATAGCCGTTCGAGCCGAGCCCGTATTCGCCAAGCGTGAAGCCGGTTTTGCCGGTCATGATCAGGTAAAGCACTGCCGCGCCGAGGATGGCGCCGGCGAGCTGGGCGATCACATAAGTGATGAAGGCGCCGGGCGTCATCTTGCCCGCAAGCAATATGCCAAGGCTGACCGCCGGGTTAAGATGTGCGCCCGAGATCGCGCCGATGCCATAGGCGGCGGCGACGATCGAGAGGCCGAATGCCAGCGAGATGCCGGTCAGGCCCACACCGGTTGTGCCATCAGCGCCGGCGATCACCGCCGCGCCACAGCCAAAGAAAACGAGGATGAATGTGCCGATGACTTCGGCAGTAAATTGTTTAGACATTGTCCCTCCGGGTGACAGTGCCGGGTGAAAATTCCCCGGCGGATACTGGTCAGGCGGCTCCGGGGATGTGTATATGCACTATCCGTTGCCTTGGAGCCTGTCTCAGCTTATGTCTGGGGTGATCCCCGGAAAAGGGGGAAAAATTCCAGAGGTCAGCCCATGCGCGATCTGAAGATCCCCGATCAGCGTCACCCCGAAAAGGCGCATCGCCCCGATCAGGAGCAGCCGAAAAAACCGTCCTGGATCCGGGTCCGGGCGCCGAATTCGGAAGGGTATAAAAAGACCCGCGACATCATGAAGGAAAACCGTCTGGTGACGGTTTGTGAGGAAGCGGGCTGCCCCAATGTCGGCGAATGCTGGAGCCAGGGTCACGCCACCATGATGATCATGGGCGAGATCTGCACCCGTGGTTGCACCTTTTGCAATGTGGCGACTGGCAAGCCGCAAAACCTTGATGCGTTCGAGCCGGGCCGGGTGGCCCATGCGGTCTCGAAGCTCGGGCTGAACCATGTTGTGATCACCAGCGTTGACCGGGACGATCTGGAAGATGGCGGCGCGGAGCATTTCGCTCAGACCATCCGCGCCGTGCGGCACCGCTCGCCGGATACCACGATCGAGATCCTGACGCCCGACTTCCTGAAATGCGCGCCCTCGGCGCTGGAGAAAGTGGTCGAGGCGCGGCCCGATGTTTTCAACCACAATCTCGAAACCGTGCCGGCGCTTTACCATGAGGTCCGTCCCGGCGCGCGCTACTTCCACTCCCTGCGGCTTTTGCAGCGGGTGAAAGAGCTTGATCCGACGATGTTTACCAAATCGGGGATCATGGTCGGTCTTGGCGAGACCCGGCCCCAGGTCTTGCAGGTGATGGATGATATGCGCTCGGCCGATATCGATTTCCTGACCGTGGGCCAGTATCTGCAACCGACCCCGAAACATCACCGTGTTGCGGAATTCGTCACGCCGGAGGATTTCAAGGCCTATGAGAAATCGGCCTGGAACAAGGGCTTCCTGATGGTCTCGGCCACGCCGCTGACGCGGTCTTCCTATCATGCGGGCGATGATTTCGCGCAATTGCGCCAGGCGCGGATGGAAAAACTCGGCCAGGCCTGAGCCTGGCCCGGGCCGCCTTTGGGCGGCTCACTCTGCCGGCGCGACCTTTTTCAGCCAGGCCGCGACGGCTGCCGCCTCTTCCGGGGGCAGACGGGCGAAATTCTCGACCACATGCGCCATATGGCCGCCGACGGAATCATAATCCGGGGTGAAGCCGGTGGTCAGATAATCGGCGATTTCCTCCGCGCTCCAGTCGAGGGCGGCGGGGGTGATGTTCGGGATCTGCCCGCGCCCCGAGGGATTTGGCGCACCCGCAAGCCAGCGCGAGCGGTCCATCGCCCCGAAAAGGTTGCGCGGTGTATGGCATTCGCCGCAATGCGCCATGGCCTCGCCAATATAGCGGCCGCGTTCTTCCTCAGGCGTCAGATCGCCGGTCACCACCCAATCCTTGCGCAGGAACAGAAGCTTCCAGCCGCCCAGCAGCCAGCGCTGGCTGAACGGAAAGCCTAGGTCATGGTTCTGGCTGGGCGACGGATCGGCGGGCAGCGTTTTCAGCCAGGCGTCAAGGTCGGCCACATCCTGCAGGGTGAGCTTTGCATATGAGGCGTAAGGCAGCGCCGGGTAGAGATGTTCGCCGCCGCGCGAGACACCCCTTGTCAGTGCATTGGCAAGATCAAGGGCCGACCAGGCACCGATGCCATGCTGCCTGTCCTGGCTGATATTTGGCGCATAGAATGTGCCGAACTGCGATACGAAGGCCTGCCCCCCGGCCAGGACCGGCCTGTCATCGGCGCTGTTCTCCTGCCCGGGTGCAAGATGGCAGGAAGCGCAGCCGGTGGCGAGGAAGACCAGCCGCCCGGCTTCGGCATCACCGGAAAGCCCGTCCATGGCATTGGCCGAAAGGGGGGCGGGCAAAGTGGCCCATATCAGCGCGGCTGCCGCAAGCGCGGCGCCTGACGCAAGGATCAGCGCGGCACGGCGCAGGGGATGAGGGGCTCGTGGCATCGGCTTGCCTTTCCGGGCTGGCTTTCCCCCATCCTGGACCGCTCAGCGCCGTTTGTCAGCGCGTTTTCTCCGGCCCTCAGAACCGCATCCTGTTCACCCGGAGCCAGTCCGGCCAGCCCCAGATCCATTCAAATGCCGCAAAGGCGAGACAGGCGGCGATCACGCCCAGCACCAGCAGCACCCGCTTCATCGGCGGCGGGTTCTGCACCCAGCGTTTGGCACGCAACAGCCAGACGGTGATATTCATCGACACCCCCTTATCGCGGTATTCGCCCTGTTGCGGGAGGCAAACAGGACGCGCTTCACTTCAGGTACCGGGAAATTCCCCCGGAGTGGCGGCTGGCAGGACCGAAACAGCGCAGGTCACGTTGCACAGAGGAGTGCCCCTCGTCCGAACAGCTGACCTCGCCGAGAATCTGTGGGCAATGCTCAGGCGCTGTCGGTGAATCTGACCTTGCCAATATAGGGAAGGTTTCGGTTTCTCTGCGCAAAATCAATCCCATACCCAACGACAAACTCATCGGCGATCTCAAATCCGGTCCAGGTTGCGCGGATCGGCACCTCGCGCCGCGACGGCTTGTCAAGCAGCGCACAGATCTCAAGCCGGCGCGGCAGCCGCGACATCAGCAGGTTTTTCACATGGGTGAGGGTATGGCCGGTATCGACGATATCCTCGACCACCAGTACATCGCGACCCTGAATCTCGCCGCGCAGATCCTTGAGGATACGGACCTCGCGCGAGCTTTGCGTCGAATTGCCATAAGAAGAGGCTTCGAGAAAATCGACCTCGACGGGCAGGTCCAGCTCACGCACGAGATCTGCGATGAAGACGAAAGAGCCGCGCAACAGGCCGACGACGACCAGCTTCTCGGTTCCCTGATAGGCGGCGGTGATTTCGCGCGCCAGCGTCTCGATCCGCGCGGCAATCGCTTTGGGGCTGATCATCTGGTCGATGACATAGGGTCGCCCCGTCGGGGTTTCGAGGGCCGGGCCGGGCGCAGTGGCCCGGGCAGGGGTCCTGGTGGTGGACTGGGCTTTGGTCGGATCGGTCATGGCTGGCGCTCGGTTCTGGCGGAATGATTTCTTTTCACCCCGAAAGCGGGTGGGGGAAAGCGGAAACTCCCGCAATGGGGTTGAATTCCGGCGGTCGAGCGGTGAGATGGGGGTGTATCCGCAAGATTATCAGACATGCCCAGACATCAAGAGACCCGCAAATTGCCCTGGTCGGCACAAGAGATGTTCGATCTCGTCGCCGATGTGGAAAGTTATCCGAAATTTCTGCCCTGGAATGCGGCGGCACGGATCAAATCGCGCCGGCCGGTCGAGGGCGGCGCCGGGGGCGATACTGTGATCGAGGCCGATCTGGTGATCTCGTTCAAGGTGTTTCGCGAACGCTTTGGCAGCCGGGTCACGCTGCTGGGCGGCGATAAGCGGATCCTGACGGAATATATCGACGGGCCGTTCCGGTATCTGCGGTCGACCTGGGAGTTCCGCGATCTCGAGGAGGGCGGCTCGGAGGTCGGGTTCTTCGTCGATTTCGAGTTCCGCAATGCGATCTTGCAGGGCGTGATCGGGCTGGTTTTCAACGAGGCGATGCAGCGGATCGTGCGGGCGTTCGAGCGGCGCGCGGCAGAGCTTTACGGCTCGCGCGGGTAGCTGACGCATCTGTCGGGGCTGAGGCGTAAAATGCGTGCCCTTACGGGCCTGCGCCTGTTTTAAGTCAGCATTAAGCGGATCAGCTCTGTGATATCAGGCCTTTGCCGTCGGGGCAGCTGCGTTATGGAGAAGGCGCAGCGCGTATTCGGTTGCGGCCCTGCGCACATTGCTGCGGCCGAGGGCGCCGAAATCCCGGGTCTCGGTCAATGTTGTGCCACCGGTCCGGGCGAGGCCGAAACAGACCCGGCCTTCGGGTTTATGCTCGCTGCCGCCGGGGCCGGCGATGCCGGTGACCGAGACCGCGAGACCGGCGCGGGACTGGCGCAGCGCGCCTTCGGCCATTTCGCGCGCGACCTCCTGGCTGACGGCACCGAATTGGGCGAGGCTGCGCTGATCCACGCCGAGCATCGTCTGTTTCGCCTCATTGGAATAGGTGACGAAGCCGCATTCGACGACATCGGAGGAGCCGGGAATATCGGTCAGCGCGGCCGATACGAGGCCGCCGGTGCAGCTTTCGGCTGTGGCGATCCTGAGCCCGCGCGCGCGGGCCTCCTGCAGGACGGCTTCGGCGAGGCGCGCGATCACATCAGCCATGGCTGCAGCACCGCATGATAAAGCCCGGCAAGGACGACCGATCCGATGCCGGCGAACAGCCCTGCAAGGACGTCGTCCAGCATCACCCCGGTGGCATCATGGCGCCGGTCGGCCTGGCCGATGATCCAGGGTTTCCAGATGTCAAAAAGGCGGAACAGCAGGAAAGGCACGACCCAGGCCGGCCAGGCGCCCCACCAGAGCCCGATATCAAGGCTGTGGTTCATCGCCGGAATGGCGGTGAAGCTCAGCGCGATCCACTGGCCGGCGACCTCGTCAATCACCACCTCGGACGGGTCGGTGTCGGTTGTGCCCCGCAGGTAAAGCGGCACGGCCCAGAAGCCGAGCAGCGTTGCCAGCACCGCCCCCACCGGCACCAGCCAGTAAAGCCCCTGGTTCATCGCCAGCAGCGCCAGCAGTGCCGCCGCCAGCGAGGCCCAGGTGCCCGAAGCCGGGCGGAGATGGCCAAGGCCAAAGAAAGTGGCAGTCAGGTTGATCATGCTTTCACCAATACCACGGTTGCAATGGAGGCTATACCTTCTTCGCGACCGGTAAAGCCCAGTCGCTCCGAGGTGGTTGCTTTGACGCTGATCCGGCTTGCGTCGAGGCCCATGATAGCCGCGAGGGCGGATTGCATGGATGCGGCATGTGGTCCGATCTTCGGGCGCTCACAGATCAGGGTCACGTCGCAATTCGAGATCGCGAAACCGCGATCTGAGGCCAGCGCCACGGCATGGCGCAGGAAGATATGGCTTGCAGCCCCCTTCCATTGCGGATCCGAAGGCGGGAAATGCCGGCCGATATCGCCTTCTGCCAGCGCGCCATAGATCGCATCTGTCAGCGCATGCATCCCGACATCAGCATCGGAATGACCCAGCAGGGCGTGGTCATGCGGGATCTTTACACCACAAAGCCAGAGATGATTGCCCTCGGTGAAGGCATGGACGTCAAAGCCATTGCCCATGCGGATATCCATGGTGCTTTCCTTTCCGCGCCGTTGCGCGAGGATCTGTTCCGCGCGGGGGAAATCCGGCGGGATGGTGAGTTTGAGATTGTCTTCCTCGCCTTCGACAATCGCGACCTCCAGCCCGGATGCGAGGGCGAGTTCGACATCATCGGCGGCCTGGCCTGCCGTGTCGGCGCGATGGGCGGCGAGGATGGCATCGAAATGGAAGGCCTGGGGCGTCTGCGCGCGCCAGAGCCCGTCGCGAGGCTGGAGACCGGTCACAACCGCACTTTCGCCCCGCCAGAGCGCATCGCTGACCGCAAGCGCGGGGGCGGCGGCCGGGCTGTGATCCAGGGCCGCAAGCATCCGTGCGATCAGCGCGGGGCTGGTCAGCGGCCGGGCGCCGTCCTGGATCAGTACCCTTTTGTACCCCTGGCCCGCCATGGCTTCGAGCGCGCGGCGCACCGACCCGGCCCGCGTGGCACCACCTTCGACCAGATGCGCCCCCGGCGCGATTTCTGCGACAAGTCCGGCGGCGGTCTCGCGGTCATCGGGATGGATCACCAACGCCAGATCAAAGCCCTGAAAAGCGCGCAGCGTATGGGCGAGCACCGGTTCTCCGGCGAGAAGACGCCATTGCTTCGGCATGCCCCCACCGGCCCGCACCCCACGCCCGGCGGCGGTGATCACCACCAGCGTCTTTGGACTTGCGCTGGCCGGACCGGCTTCCGACATGTGTGAAACAATCTGGGGCTGGGTCACAGAATTTTTGCCTGGTTCGGACTGGGGCTGTTGCGGCGGTTTTAGGCCAGGGAAAGGATGCTGGCAATCTGCGTGTCCCTGCCCAAAATGCGGGCAAGTGTGATTAATTATTGTGCAGGCTCTCGTTCCGGTGCAGGTCTGCCCGCGAATTATCCGGGCATCTGCCTTGGAACTATGCCGAACGGCAAATAGCACTTTCCCAAAGACAAAAGGAACCCGACCTTGGCTTTGACCCCTGGCACTTTGGAAAACGGTCCTTCGCAAAGGGATATGGCTGCGGCACCTGTCGCAGCGAGGCCTGCTGCAGTGGATATCGGGCCGTTCAGCCTTTACCCGCCGGTGTTTCTGGCGCCGCTTGCGGGGATCACTGATCTGCCGAACCGGCGGCTTGTAGGGTCATTTGGCGCGGGGCTTGTGGTGTCGGAAATGGTCGCCTCGGATGAGGTGCTCAGGAACCGCCCCGAAGCGCGCGCGCGGGCAGAGCTGGGTTTTGGCGAGAATATCACTTCGGTCCAGCTGGCGGGGCGCGAGCCCGCATTGATGGCCGAGGCCGCCAGGTGGTGCGAGGGGCAGGGCGCTGAGATCATCGACATCAATATGGGCTGCCCGTCGAAACGGGTGACGACGGGGCTCTGTGGTTCGGCGCTGCTGAAAGATCTCGACCTTGCGGTCGGGCTGATCGAGGCGGTGGTCGGCGCGGTGAAAGTGCCGGTGACGCTCAAGACCCGGCTGGGCTGGGATGAACATCTGCTGAATGCGCCCGACCTGGCGGCCCGCGCCGAACAGGCGGGGGTGAAGATGGTGGTGATCCATGGCCGCACCCGCTGCCAGTTTTACAAAGGCCAGGCCGACTGGGCCGCGATCCGGCGGGTGAAAGAGGCGGTGACGATCCCGGTGATCGCGAATGGCGACATTATTGATGCGGCCACCGCGGCCGAGGCGCTGGCGCAGTCGGGGGCGGATGGCGTCATGGTCGGGCGCGGCGCCCAGGGCGCGCCCTGGCGACTGGCCGAGATCGCCCATGCGCTTTACGGCACGCCCGCGCCGGTGATCCCCGAAGGGCCGGCGCGGGGCGAGATGATCGTCCGGCATTACGATGAGATGCTTGGTTTCTACGGGCGCGAACTGGGGCTGCGCTGCGCGAGGAAGCATCTTGGCTGGTATCTGGAAGAGGCCGGGATGGACCATGCCCGCGAGGCGGTGCTGACGGCAACCGACCCCGCTCTGGTCCGCGACCTGATCCTGCGTGCCTTCAGCGAGACCGAGGAGGCCGCATGAGCAGCTATCGCTCTCCCTGGCCGGTTCCCGGTGTGGTCTGGGCGTCATTGCCGCTGCCGGCCCTGCTGGTCGGGCCGGATGGCCTGATCCGCGAGGCCAATCCGGCGGCGGAGAGCTTTCTGAACGCCTCGGCAAAATCCCTGTCCGGTCAGCCGGTGCTGGACCGCATCATGATCGACGCGCCGATGGAGGAAGCCTTCGCCCGCGCCCGCGCCAATCAGGCGCCGATGAAGATCAACAATGCCGATGTGACCAGCGGAGACCGCCCGCCGGTGCAATGTTCGGTCCATATCGCGCCGATGCAGGACCAGCCGGACCATCTGATGCTGATGTTTTCGCCGCGCGAGATTGCCGTCCGGCTGGGGCGCGCGGGGGCTTCGAAAACGGCGGCGAAATCGGCGATCGGCATGGCCGAGATGCTGGCGCATGAGATTAAGAACCCGCTCGCGGGCATCGCGGGCGCGGCACAGCTTTTGTCGATGTCGCTGACGCCGGAAGATCGCGAGATGACCGATCTGATCGTGGAAGAGACCCGGCGTATTGTCAAACTGCTGGAGCAGGTCGAACAATTCGGCAATCTGCGGCCGCCGGAACGCCGCGCTGTGAACATCCATGACGCGCTCGACCGGGCGCGGCGTTCGGGGCTTGTGGGTTTTGCCTCGCATATGGTGATCCAGGAAGATTACGACCCCTCGCTGCCGCCGACCTGGGCCGATCCCGATCAGCTGATGCAGGTCTTTCTGAACCTGATCAAAAACGCCGCCGAAGCTGCAGGGCGCAAGGGCGGCACCATCCGGCTGCGCACATTTTATGACCTGAGCCTCAGGATGCGCCGTAAGGATGGCAGCCAGGCGGCGCTGCCGCTGAATGTCGAGGTGATTGACGATGGTCCCGGCCTGCCACCCGATATCGCGGCCGAGGTTTTCGACCCCTTCGTTTCGGGGCGCGAGAACGGCACCGGGCTGGGCCTCGCGCTGGTCTCGAAAATCATCGCCGACCATGAGGGCTGGATTTCGGTCGATTCCGTTCCGGGGCGGACGGTGTTCCGTCTCTCGCTGCCGATGGTGCCCAAAGAACCAAGGAAAGAGGTGTAACCCATGGATGGAACGGTTCTGGTCGCGGATGACGACCGCACGATCCGCACGGTTCTGACCCAGGCGCTGACCCGGGCGGGCTGCAAGGTGCATGCGACCTCCAGCCTGATGACGCTGATGCGGTGGGTGGAAGAGGGCAAGGGGGATCTGGTGATCTCGGATGTGATCATGCCGGATGGCAACGGGCTGGATGCACTGCCGCGCATCGCGCGTATGCGGCCCGGCCTGCCGGTGATCGTGATAAGCGCGCAAAACACCATCATGACCGCGATTCAGGCCGCCGAAGCCGAAGCGTTCGACTATCTGCCGAAACCTTTCGATCTGCCCGATCTGATGAAGCGCTCGGCCCGCGCGCTGGAGCAAAAACGCCGCGCCGCCCCGGTCGCACAGCCAGTCCGCGAACCCGCCGAAGAACTGCCGCTGGTCGGGCGCACGCCCGCGATGCAGGCGCTGTACCGGCTGGTGGCGCGGGTGATGAATACCGATATTCCGGCGCTGATCTCCGGCGAATCGGGCACCGGAAAAAGCCTGCTCGCGCGCGCGATCCATGATTTCTCGGACCGCCGGACGCTGCCCTTCGTCACCGCGACCGCAAGCGATCTGCAAGGGGTCGAAGGCCCGTCTTCGCTGATCGCGAAAGCGCGTGGCGGCTCGGTCGTTTTCGATGAGATCGGGGATTTCAACGAGGATGCCCAGGCGCGGGTGGTGCGGCTCCTCGATATGCTCGGGGACGATTCTATGGCCGGCAAGGCCCCCCGGATCATGGCGACAAGCCAGGTCGATCTGGCCGGGCGGATGGAGACTGGAAGTTTTCGCCAGGATCTTTACTACCGGCTCGGCGGTGTGACGCTGCATGTGCCTTCCTTGCGCGAGCGCGTCGAGGACATCCCGCTGCTGGCCGAACATTTCCTCGCGAAGGGCGAGCGCGATTTCGGCACCACCCGCCAGCTGGCCCCCGACGCGCGCGAACTGATCCGCAACCATGCCTGGCCGGGCAATGTGCGTCAGCTGGAAAATGCGATTCGCCGCCTGCTGGTCACCGCCTCCGATGCCGAAATCAACCGGGCCGAGGTGGCGGCGGTGCTGGGTCAACTCCCGGTGGCGGAGCCGAGCCGAGGCGTGATGGAGGGTGAGAAACTTTCCGCCACCGTGATGCGCCACCTGAAACGCTACTTCGATCTGCATGGCGGACAGCTGCCCCCCCCCGGCGTTTACCAGCGTATCCTGCGTGAAGTGGAGATGCCGCTGATCGAAATCGCGCTGGATGCGACCGGCGGCAACCAGGCAAGATGTGCCGATTTGCTCGGGATAAACCGCAATACTTTGCGCAAGAAGATCACCGATCTGGATATTCGCGTGACACGGCGCCGCAAGCTGATGTAAAACCGCAACATCAAGCGTGGCAGACGGGTCGCACAAGGGCCTGTCCACAAGATGTTGAAGGTGATGGCGGGATTTGAATCCGGTCGGGTTGTGAAGCGCGATGTCTGGCAAAGGGTTTCGCGCCTGCGCCGGCAGCGGCGGATTCAGACTGCCTTCACTCTGGGGCTGGTCTTCCTTGGGCCGGTGCTGGTGGTCGCGACCTTCCTCCTGCTCGGGCCGATGAACCACAGCGGCAACTCGCCGGCTTTGCGGCTGATCCTGCTTGCCGACCTGGTCTATGTGCTGCTGATCGCGGCGCTGGTGCTGGCGCGGGTGATGCGAATGGTGGCCGATCGTCGCCGCCGTTCGGCCGGGTCGAACCTGCATATGCGGCTGACCGCCGTTTTCGCCGGCATGGCGCTGGTGCCGACCATCCTCGTCGCGGTCTTCGCGGTGCTTTCGGTCAATCTTGGCCTGGAGGGCTGGTTTTCAGAGCGCGTCCGTTCGGTGGTGGGCGCATCGCTTGCGGCGGCCCAGGCCTATGAGGGGGAACAAAGCGCGAGCCTTGCGCAGGATGCGATAGCGCTGGCGGTCTATCTGAATGCCGCGCGCGAACAAAGCGTGATGCTGCGCGATGACCAGCTGCGTCCGCTTTTGGCCAAGGGGCAGGAACAGATCCAGCGCGGGCTCAAAGAAGCCTATCTGGTCGATGGCACAGGTCAGCTGAAGACGCGGGGTGAAAGCTCTTATCTCTTTGACTTTGAAGTCATTTCTTCTGAGGATCTGCAAAAGAGCCAGGCCGGTGGTGTCGTGCTGATCCGCGACTGGCAGAATAATGAATTCCGCGCGCTGGTGCGGCTGCCGGCCTATGCTGACCGCTATCTCTATGTCTCGCGCGCAGTGGACGGGCGGCTCCTGTCATTGCTGGACGAGACGACCGAGACCGTGAAGCTTTACAACCAGCTGGAAGCGGATCGCGGCAAGCTTTTGCTGAATTTCGGTTTCATCTATCTGGGCTTTGCGCTGATCCTGATTCTTGCTGCGATCTGGCTGGGCCTGTGGTTCGCCGAACGGCTGTCGCGCCCGGTGGGGCGGCTGACCGGCGCTGCGCAGAGGGTCGGCGAAGGCGATCTTGACGTGCAGGTGACCGAAGAACAGGGCGATGACGAGATCGCCATGCTGGGGCGCATCTTCAACCGCATGACCCGGCAGCTGAAGGGCCAGCGGCTTGCGCTTGAGGCCAGCCATGCCGAGACCGAGGAACGCCGGCGGATGTTCGATTCCGTGCTGTCGAATGTGACGGCGGGAGTGATTGGCCTTGGCGGTGACGGGCGGGTGGATTTCATCAACCGCGCGGCTTTGCGGGTGCTGGATCTGGGCGATGAGGTGGAAGACCGGCGTCTGGACGAGATCGTGCCCGAATTCGCCGGCTTGTTCGAAACGCTCCAGGCCAGTTCCGGCCAGGTTGCGCAGGAGGAAATCCGCGTTACCCGGCGCGGTCAGATCGAGAGCCTGCTGGTCAGAATGGGCGAACGGCGCTCGGACAGTGGCGAGGCCGAAGGCTATGTGGTGGCCTTTGACGATGTGACCGACCTTGTCTCGGCGCAGCGTATGGCGGCCTGGGGCGATGTCGCGCGCCGCATCGCGCATGAGATCAAGAACCCGCTGACGCCCATTCAGCTTTCGGCGGAACGGGTGAAGCGCAAATTCTCGAAACAGGTGCAGGATGTCGAGGAACTGGCGAGCCTGACGGATGTTATTGTTCGGCAAACCAATGACTTGCGCCGCATTGTTGATGAGTTTTCCAAATTCGCCCGTATGCCTGAACCGGACCGGCGCGAGACCGATCTGCTGGCAATCCTGCGTGATGCAGTGACCTTGCAGCGTGCGGGTCAGCCGGGCGTTGCTTTCACTGCCGGGATCCCGGATGGCCAGCTCCTGATGGATCTGGACGCGACCATGATCAGCCAGGCCCTGACAAATCTGATCAAGAACGCCGGAGAAGCTACTGAATCCCATATTGAAAATGGGGCAGGCGAAGGATACCGTCCGCAGATCCGCGTTACCCTTGTCAGGGATGAGGCGGAAAGCGTAATCCGCATCATGGACAATGGCACTGGCCTGCCGGAAGACCGGGCGCGGCTGTTTGAGCCCTATGTCACGACGCGCGCCAAGGGGACGGGCCTTGGCCTGCCGATCGTGCGCAAGATCATCGAGGAACATGGCGGCACGCTGACCCTCACCGATGCGCCGGTCTTCGAGGGAGAGACCCATACCGGCGCCATGGCCGAGATCAGGCTCCCGCGTCTGAACCGGCGCAGGATGGGACGTAACATGGCACCGCAAGGCACTGCTGCGGCTGAGAAAACGGATAACAACTCCCGTAACGGGGTGGCTTTTGCCCCTGGCAACGGGCCCGGGAACGGGAATGGAGGCTGAGATGAGCATTCTGATCGTCGATGACGAAAAGGACATTCGCGAACTGATCGGCGATATCCTGAAAGACGAAGGTTACGCGATACGCCTCGCCGGGAATTCCGAGGATTGTATCAACGAAATCAATTCAGAGGCGCCCGATCTTATGGTGCTCGACATCTGGCTGAAAGACAGCCGGATGGATGGGATCGACATTCTTAAAACCGTCAAACGCGATAACCCGGATGTACCGGTGATCATTATCTCGGGTCACGGCAATATCGAGATTGCGGTCGCGGCGATCAAACAGGGTGCTTACGATTTCATCGAAAAACCCTTTAATATCGATCAGTTGGTACTGGTTGTTGCACGTGCGATGGAGACATCAAGGCTCCGCCGTGAGAACAGCGAGCTCAAGCGCCGCGATGTGACCTCGACCGAGATGATCGGGTCGAGCCCCGCGTTCAAAGGGCTGCGTGCCCAGCTCGACAAGGTGACGAAATCGAATGGCCGCGTGATGCTGACCGGGCAGCCGGGATCGGGCAAGGAACTGGCGGCGCGCTATATCCATCTGAATTCGAACCGCGCCTCCGCGCCCTTCATCACCGTGTCTTCGGCGACCATCGAGCCGGAGCGGATGGAGGAGGTGCTTTTCGGGCGCGAGACGCCGGAACGCGGCATCGAGCCGGGTCTTCTGGAACAGGCGCATGGCGGTGTGGTCTATTTTGACGAGGTCGGCGACATGCCGACTGGCACGCAGTCAAAGATCCTTCGCGTGCTGACCGAGCAGCAATTCAACCGCGCCGGCGGCAGCGACAAGGTGCGGGTCGATCTGCGGGTCATATCCTCGACCTCCCGCGATCTGCCGGGGGAAATCCGCGCCGGGCGTTTCCGCCAGGAGCTGTTTGACCGCCTTAACGTGGTGCCGATTCCGGTGCCTTCGCTGGCCGACCGTCGCGATGACATTCCCGAACTCGCCCGCCATTTCGTGGCCTGGTTCCATCGCAGCCAGGGCCTGCCTTTGCGCCCGATCAGCCCGGATGCCGAGGCGATGCTGCAGACCATGTCCTGGCCGGGCAATATCCGTCAGCTGCGGAATATGATCGAACGTGTACTGATCCTCGGAGAGGGCACCGACGAGATCGAGGCGCGTGAGCTGCCCGGGGCCGAAGGGGCCAGCGGTGCCGGTGAGACGATGGTGCTGGGCGGCGCGGTGGCGACGCTGCCGCTGCGCGAGGCGCGCGAGCTTTTCGAACGCGAATATCTTCTGACCCAGATCAACCGCTTCGGCGGCAATATCTCGCGGACGGCGAATTTCGTCGGCATGGAGCGTTCGGCGCTGCACCGGAAGCTGAAAAGCCTCGGCGTGGTGACCTCGTCGAAATCCGGCACCCGCAGCGCCTATTTCGACGACGAATTCCAGGAGGGCGAGGCGGGCTGAGCACGGCCCGGGCGCCATTGCCGGCGGGGGAATTGACCTTTCGCCAGGGCTTTGCGAAACAGGAAGAATGACGGCGGGCGAGGCCAGAGGAGAACCCTATGAAGGTCATCATCTGCGGCGCCGGCCAGGTCGGCTGGCAGATTGCGCGCCAGCTGGCCGGTGAAAAGAACGATGTCACCATCGTCGACACCAATGCCGATCTGATCCGCCGCGCGACCGAAGTTCTGGATGTTCAGGGCGTGGTGGGTTTTGCAAGCCATCCTGACATTCTGGAAAAAGCCGGCGCCCGTGACGCCGATATGGTGATCGCCGCGACCTATTCCGACGAGGTGAATATGGTCACCTGTCAGATCGCCGCTTCGGCCTTTAACGTCACCCGCCGCATCGCGCGGATTCGGGCGCAGAATTACCTCGAGACCGGCTATTCCGATCTCTACAACACCGACCGGCTGGCGATTGACGTGATCATCAGCCCGGAGCTTGAGGTGGCCGAGGCCGCGCTGCAACGGCTTGCCGCGCCCGAGACCTTTGACACCGAGGTCTTTATGTCGGGGCGCGCGCATCTGCTGGGGATCCGCCTTGGGCCGGAATGCCCGGTCCTGAACACGCCGCTCAGGCAGCTCAATGATCTCTTCCCCTCGCTCCGGGCGATCGTGGTGGGGGTACGCCGCAATGAAAAGCTTTTTGCGCCACATCCCGAAGATCAGCTGCTGGAAGACGATCAGATCTATCTTTTCGTCCACACCGAAGATGTCAGCCGCAGCCTCGGGATTTTCGGCAAGCGTGAGCATAAACAGGATAGCATCGTCATTATCGGTGGCGGCAATGTCGGGCTGACGGTCGCGCGGGCGCTGGAGGCGCGGTCGGATCGGGTCCGGGTTCGGATGATCGAGAAGAACCGCCAGATCGCCGAGGCCGCTGCCGATCAGCTGTCGCGCACCATCGTGCTGAATGGTGACGGGATGGATATGGATCTGCTGGCCGAGGCAGGGGTGGACCGGGCCGATGCCGTTCTGGTGGTCACAGATGATGACAAGACCAATCTTCTGGTCTCGGTTCGCGCCAAACAGGCGGGCTGCCCGCTGACCATCGCGCTGGTGAATGACCCGACCATGGCGCCTCTGATGGCGGCGCTGGATCTTGACGCCTGGATCAACCCGCGCGCGACGACGGTCTCGTCGATCCTGCGCCATATCCGTCATGGCCGCGTCCGCGCCGTCTATTCGCTGGGCGATGGCGAGGCCGAGATGATCGAGGCTCAGGTCATGTCGACCTCGCCGATCTCGGGCAAGATGATCCGCGATATCGCATTCCCCGAAGGCGTGCTGGTCGGCGGCGTGATGAAGGGCGACCGGATGCTGAAACCCGAACCCGATACCAGGATCGAGCCGGGTGACGTGGTCGCGGTCTTTGCCCTGGTGAAAGATGTTCCCGAGGTCGAGCGCCTGTTCCAGGTCTCGATTGATTTCTTCTGATGCGGCCGCTGGCAGGGCTCCCGCGGGGTGGCAGACGCCCGCTGTTATGGGATGTGCCGCTTCTGGTGCTGGCTCTGGGCGTGGTCGGGGTCCTGTGCTGGATCCCGGCGGCCCATGCCGCAAGCCTGAGCGATCACCGCACCGCGCAGAGCTTTTTCTATTCCGGGCTGATCCTCGTCGTGCTGACGGTGATGCTGGCCATGGTGACCCGCGACCCAAAGCGCCGCCATTCCGCCCATAGCCAGCTGGCGGCACTGGCCGGAACCTATGCGATTTTGCCCTTTGCTTTCGCGCTGCCTTTGCTTCCGTTGATCCGCGACACCACGCTGCTCAATCTGTGGTTCGAGATGATCTCGTCTTTCACCACCACCGGCGCCACGGGTTATGCGCCCGACCGGCTGCCGGCTTCTGTCCATCTGTGGCGGGGGATGGCGGGCTGGCTGGGCGGCTATTTCGTGCTGATCGCGGCCTGGGCAGTGCTCGCACCTCTGAACCTCGGCGGGGCCGAAGTGATCTCGGGGCAGCTTCCGGGGCAAAAGAGCCAGCTGATCGGGCGCGGCGGCGGGTTGACCGATCCGCGTGAGCGGCTGACCCGCGCGTCTTCAGCGATCCTGCCGGTCTATGCCGGGCTGACCTTCGCGCTGTGGATCATGTTGCTGATCGCGGGCGAAAACGGGCTGATCGCGCTGACCCATGCGATGGGAACCCTGTCGACCAGCGGCATTTCGGCGGGAACGGGACAGGCGGTCCTGTATTCCGGCCTCGCGGGCGAGGTGCTGATCTTCTTTTTCTTCCTGCTGGCGCTCAGCCGGCATCTGATGCCGTTCAACCTGCCGGGCCAGGTGCACGGATCGCTGCGCCAGGACCCCGAGATCCGGCTCGGCCTGATCCTGATTTCGCTTGTGGTCGTCGTTCTGCTGCTCCGCCATCTGGTGGCGGATGCCGGGGCGGGCGGCGAGGAAAGCCTGGCCGCGCTGATCCGCGCCTTCTGGGGGTCTCTCTTTACCGCCGCCTCGTTCCTGACCACCACCGGCTATGAAAGCGTCTGGTGGAGTTCGGCGCGCAACTGGGCGGGGATGGGGTCGCCGGGGCTGATGCTGATGGGGCTTGCGATCATCGGCGGCGGCGTGGCGACGACCGCCGGGGGGGTGACGCTTTTGCGGGTCTGGGCGCTTGGCCTTCAGGGCAAACGCGAGCTCGAGCGCATCATTCACCCCCATTCCATCGGGATCGGTGCCGAGGTGCGCAGGCTTGCCGGGCGCGGCGCCTGGTTCGCCTGGATTTTCTTTATGCTTTTCGCGATATCTGTCGCGCTGATCACTGCCGCGCTGACCCTGTTCGGGCTGCGGTTCACCGAAGCGCTGATCTTCTGCCTTTCGGCGCTGACCACGACCGGTCAGCTTGCCTGGCTTGCCGGGGCCGAGCCCCTGTCCTGGGCGGCGCTGTCTGCCCCGGTGAAGGTGATTCTTGCTTTGACCATGGTGCTTGGCCGTGTCGAGACGCTGGCGCTGATCGCGCTGATCGCACCGGGCAACTGGTCGGGAGGCTGGTCGGCCCCCTGGTCGGGCAAGGCGGGGCGCTGAGAAGTCGTGGCTTTGATGGGCTTTTACGCAACAGTCTGACGCTCACAGGTCACAACCAGGTGGAGATTCTGCATTTCCTCTCTGGAAACCATGCGCAACATTCCTATTATTCGCGCAACCCGGTCGGTTTTTCCGCATCCGGGCGAGGTGGGCTTGATGCGGGTGTTCCGCCGGCCTCACCGGATTTCTCAAACCCGCAAGTGAAGCGGGCCCAGGCGCAAGGCAAAACAAACAATGGCTGGCGATAAACAGAACCTCCAGGACGCCTTCCTGAACCATGTCCGCAAGGCAAAGGTTCCGGTGACGATCTTCCTGATCAACGGGGTCAAACTCCAGGGTGTGATCACCTGGTTCGACAATTTCTGCGTGCTGCTGCGGCGCGACGGTCAATCGCAACTCGTGTATAAACACGCGATTTCGACCATCATGCCCGGTGCGCCCATCAATCTTTATGAAGGCGAAGATTGAGCAATAAGCCCTCCGATCCCGCATCCGATCCCTCTGAGAATTCAGACGGGCCCGAATATCAGGACGCGCCGGGATCTTCCGCTCTGACGGACGATGATGATCTGTTCTCCGACCTGTCCGCGCTGCGGGCAGAGCGGAGCAAATGGCAACTGACCGCGACTGAAAAGACGCGGGCAGTTGTTTTGCATCCCGATATCCGCAGCCGCCAGACCCGCCGTCTTCCCGAACATGGTCTGGCCGAGGCCGTCAGCCTGGCCGCAGCCCTTCCGAATATGGATGTGGCCTGGTCCCAGGTGGTCAAGGTCTCGAAAACCGTGCCCGCAACGCTGTTCGGTCCCGGCAAGGTCGAAGAAATCGGCGAAAGGCTGAAGGCGGAAAAGATCGGCCTTGTCTTTATTGACGGGCCGGTGACGCCGGTGCAGCAACGCAATCTTGAACGCGACTGGAAGGTCAAGCTCCTTGACCGGACCTCGCTGATTCTCGAGATTTTCGCCGACCGCGCCCGCACCCGCGAAGGTGTGTTGCAGGTGGAACTGGCGGCGCTGAACTATCAGCGCACCCGCCTCGTGCGCGCCTGGACCCATCTGGAACGCCAGCGCGGTGGCTTCGGCTTTGTCGGTGGCCCGGGCGAAACGCAGCGCGAAAATGACCGCCGCGCGATTGACGAACAGGCGATCCGGCTGCGGCGTCAGCTGGAAAAGGTCGTCCGTACCCGTGAATTGCACCGCGCCGCCCGCGCCAAGGTGCCGTTCCCGATCGTGGCGCTGGTCGGCTATACCAATGCTGGCAAATCGACCTTGTTCAATCGGGTGACCGGGGCCGAAGTGCTGGCGAAAGACATGCTTTTCGCCACGCTCGACCCGACGATGCGCGCGCTGGAGATCCCCGGAGCCCTTGGCGGCAGCCGCCGTGTGATCCTCTCGGATACGGTGGGTTTCATCTCGGATCTGCCGACACAGCTGGTTGCCGCCTTCCGCGCCACGCTGGAGGAGGTGCTCTCTGCCGATCTGATCCTGCATGTCCGCGACATCTCGCATCCCGAAACCGCCGAACAGGCCGCCGATGTCGAAGAGATCCTGACCTCGCTTGGCGTGCCGCCAGAGACGCCGAAATTCGAGATCTGGAACAAGCTCGATCTCGTCGATCCGAGCGCCCGTGAGGCGCTTGCGGCCCAGGCTGCGACCCGCCCCGATACATTCGTGATCTCGGCGCTCACAGGTGAGGGGGTTCCCGATCTTCTGACCGCCATTTCCGCCAGTTTCGAGGCCGAGCGCCGCGAGGAAGCGCTGGCGCTTGGCTTCAGCGAGGGCCGCAAACGCGCCTGGCTGCATCAGACCGGTGTCGTGGTCCGCGAGGATCAGACCGATGAAGGCTGGCAGATCACAGTGCAATGGACCGAAAGGCAGGCGCAGGAATGGGCACGGCTCTGACCAGGCTCGGACGGGCCCTCGCGGCGGGCCTCATCGGCACGGCCCTCGCGACCGGCCTGCATTTCATGATCCTGACCTCTGGCGCGGCGCGGGGCCTGATCGGTTCGGGGCAGGGACTGCCGCAAACGCCCGGCCTGCCGCTGACGGCGGGCGGGCTCGTGCTTGAATGCCTGATCGCGGCCCTGCCGGTTCTGCCGGTTGTTGCGCTCACCGTCTTTGGCGGACGCGTCCTGATGAGCCTTGGCTTTCTCGCCGCCTGGGCCTGGGGCGGTAATCGCCTCGGCACATTCTTTACGGCTGTAAGCGGCGGCACCTTCGGCTGGGGGGACGGCTTCGCGCTGTTTTACAGCACCGGCATGTTCACGATGATCGCCGCGCTGACCGCCGCCTTCGTGCTCTGGATCCTTGCGCCACACCCGCGCTGAGGCGCGCCGCGCCCCTTCCGCCTGCCCGAATTATGCCCCGCCGGATCAGTTGTCCGGCGAGGGATCGGTGCCTCATTCCGCCGCAGAGGCCGGGGTCAGCAGCATCACCCCCGCCGCCGCCGCATGGGCGAGGTCCGGGTCCAGCGACATCGGGATATATTCGCCGCGCCGCCACAATTCGCCCAGATCGTCATAATGGCGCGACAGCGGGTGCCCCGACTGTCCGGTTGCCGTGATGAAGATCGAGCTGTCAGGGTCGGCGAAATCATAGACCCCACGATAGCCGGCGCCATGGACGTTCAGATAGGGTTCCGGCCCCGATCCCTTGGTCACACCGCGCATCAGCGTGTCATCGCCGCCGGATGTCGACTGGCGGATATTCACGAACCACCTGACAAAGGGAATATTTCCCAGCACCGGATGGTCATGCGTCGCCTGATGCGCATCGCCCCATCGCCAGCTTTCGATATTGCGCCCATAGGTCTCGCTCAGCTCGATCAGCGCCTCGTCCAGCGCCATCCGCGCCATATCGGTGCAGGTCTCGACCGGCGCCGATTGAACGACATCACACCAGACCGCCGCACCATCGATATTGCGATAGACGCGTTCGAGGAAGACCGGGTCGATGCGGCGGAAATTCTGCGCAAGCGGCCCGAGCTCATCGCGGATCAGCCGATCCATCAACACCCTGAGCCAGGCTTCGGCGATCAGCGGTTCGGGCGCATGTTCGCTCATCTCGCCATTCCAGGCCGCCAGCAGCTTGAGCGCGCGCTGGCGGAATTCCTCTGCCGTGCCCGTTTCCGCCGCCCCGCCGGTGAACCACAGATCCGCCCCGATCAGCGGCAGCAACAGCCGCGCCGTCGGGTTCATCGTATCGAGCTGCGCTTCCATAAAGCTTTCGCGGGTATGGACCTCGCGGGTGCGGATCAGCGCGAGCCAGGCCTGGATGCGCTGCGTATCGCCCCAGGTAAAGCTGACATGATTGGGGAAGGGGCGGTCGACCGTCTTATTATTGGTGTTCCCCAGAATGCCCTCGGGCGGGTTCACGAAGCGCGGATTTTCCTCGTAGGGGAAGATCCCCTTGAAGCCGGTGGCTTCGACCCAGCCGGGGGACGGCATCCGACCCTGGCTCGGATGGGCCGCGTCACGGATCGGCATGGCGCCGATCAGCTGCATCGCAATGCCGTCTTTTCCCGCGAGCATCAGGTTCTGCGCCGGTGCGACATAGAGCCGCCCGGCCTCGATCGCATCCGCGACCGTATTGGCCGACATCAGCCGCACGGCGGCCGTCATCGAGGTATCTGCCGGGGAAAGCGCGGTCCAGGACATTACCGCGACATGGCCGGTGGGTGTTACCGATTGCAGGTCATATTGCTTGCCCGAAAGCACCGGGCCATTTCTCGACCAGCGCAGGGTCAGCGTGATCGGCGCGCCGTCCTTGACCCGCACCACGCTCTGGCGGGTGATAAAGCGCTCATATGTGCCATCGGGGAGCAGATATTCTTCCTGGTTGTCCGGGTTCAGCTTTTCGATGACGATGTCCTGGTCATCAAGATAGGCCGTTGTCAGGCCCCAGCCGAGTTCTTCGCTGCGCCCGATCATTACCACCGGAATGCCGGGGATCGTCGCGCCGATCACGCCGCCTTTTTGCAATTCCAGCCGCGCCAGATACCAGATCGTCGGCGCGGTAAAGCCCAGATGCGGATCATTGGCCAGAAGCGCTCCGCCCGCAGCCGAACGTCCCGCCATCGCAGCCCAGGCGTTCGATGCGCCCGAAAGCGCCGGCTCCACCAGAGGCGACAATGGCCCGAGCGCGAAATCGACAGGCTTGTCGCCTGGCTGCACGCCGGGGATAAGGCTCGCGTAGCTGGGCGAGGTGATGCCTTTGGTCGGATCTTCCGGCAGGATATCGGCCAGCCGTTCGGGTGACAGCACCAGGGATGCGCGGGCGCGCAGGACTTCGCTTTGCCCCATACCGGTCAGTTGCAGCGCCATCAGCTTCAGGATCGCGATGGAATCGGCCGGCGCCCAGGCGGCGATCTCGGGGGCAAAAAACCAGAATTCCGGCGCGCCACGCCCGCGCGCGCCCGTGTTCACTTCATTGATCCAGGCGTTCACCCCGGCCGAATAGGCCTCAAGCACCGCCAGCGTCTCGGGATCCTGCGCCTTCACCGATTCCAACGCGAGGCCGTAGAGATCGTAGCGCCGGATCAGCTCATCGACTGCCAGTGTCCGCTCGCCGAAAATTTCCGACAGGCGGCCCTGGGCCGTGCGGCGCAGCATGGTCATCTGCCAGAGCCGGTCCTGGGCATGGGCAAAGCCAAGTGCGAAATAGGTGTCATGATCGTTCTTGCCGAAGATATGCGGCACCGAGTCATTATTCCTGACCACCTCGACCGGGGCCGAGATGCCCTCAAGGGTGAAGCCCTCGTTGTAATCCACCAGCGAGCGCGACAGGAACCAGTAGCCGATCAGAACGGCAAGGCCCGCAAGCAAAAGCAGCCCGGCGGTAATCCGCATCAGCCAGCGAAAGAGGGTGAGCATCCGGCCTGTCCTTGACGTCCTTGGTCCAAAGGGTTCCTAGTCCATCACGAAACCAAGGGCAATTCACGGCGACAGGAGCGGATCATGGCAAAGGTGGCATTTCTCGGGCTGGGGGTGATGGGGTACCCGATGGCCGGGCATCTTGCAGCGCAGGGTCATGAGGTGACGGTGTGGAACCGCACCGGGGCCAAAGCCGCATCCTGGGGGGCAAAGTTCGGCGGCCATGTGGCTCTTACCGCGAAAGAGGCGGCGTCGGGTGCAGAATTCGTCATGGCCTGTGTCGGCAATGACGAGGATCTGCGCGAGGTCTGTCTGGGCGAAGAGGGCGCTTTCGCCGGTATGGGGAAGGGCGCGATCTTTGTCGATCACACCACCGTTTCGGCGAAAGTGACGCGCGAGCTGGCAGAGATCGCGGCGGCGCGCGGCTTTGGTTATGTTGATGCGCCGGTCTCGGGGGGCCAGGCGGGGGCCGAAAATGGTGTGCTTTCGGTCATGTGCGGTGGATCTCAGGCCGATTACGACCGCGCGGCGCCGGTGATCGACGCCTATTCCCGGATCTGCCGCAGGATCGGCGATGCGGGGGCAGGGCAGCTTGCGAAAATGGTCAACCAGATCTGTATCGCAGGGCTGATGCAGGGGCTTTCCGAGGCGCTGGCCTTCGGATCGAAGGCCGGGCTTGACGGCAAAGCCGTGGTCGAGGTGATCTCGCAGGGCGCGGCGAGCAGCTGGCAGATGGTGAACCGGCATCAGACCATGCTGGAGGACCGGTTCGATTTCGGTTTTGCCGTCGACTGGATGCGCAAGGATCTGAACATCTGCCTGGAAACCGCCGAAGAGATCGGCGCAAGCCTGCCGGTGACCGCGCTGGTCGATCAGTTCTACAAGGATGTGCAGCTGATGGGTGGCGGCAGGAATGACACGTCAAGCCTGATCCGCCGCCTGCCGCGCTGAGCGGCGTCGTGCCTTGCGCCGCAGGATCAGATGCAGCGCAAGGCCGACCCCGGCGATCATTATCAGCATCATCCCCAGATGCATCCCGTGGAGGCGCCCCAGCATAAGATAAACCGCGCGCCCGAAATGATAGCCAAGTGCGGTGAACAGCATCGCCCAGATCGCGCAGGACAGCGCATTCAATGCGGTAAAGCGCCGCCATCCCATCGCGGTCTGCGCCAGCAGGACCGGCCCGACGATCCGCGTCCCCGGCACAAAGCGGAAGGCAAGCGTCAGCCCGTCCGGATGGCGCGAGAGCCATTGATGCAGCCAGTTCGCCTTTGCCCTGTCAGCCATCCGGCTCAGCCAGCTGCCGATGCGCCCCTCGCGCGGCATATGCCGGGACAGCAGGAACCAGATCTGATCGGCAAGGAAGGCGCCGGCGAAAGCGGCCAATGCGGTCAGCGCCCAGTGGCTCAGCCCGTGATGGGTGATGACGCCGCCAAGAATGGCGGCGGTTTCGCCTTCGAAAAAGCAGCCCCAGAAGACCGCGACGAGACCCCAGCGGGACAGGAGGCCCTCAAGGGTCATCGCAGATCAGGGAATGATGCGGGTATATTTGACGCCCGCAAGCGTTGCGCCCGCAATCAGCCCCTGCTGGCCGAAGATCAGCGCGATCACCGGGTCGCTTTCGGTGGTGGCCTTGCCGATCGAGGCGCCTTCCTCGGGCGTGGCATAGCGCAGATCCGCCGAGGCGGCCCAGCCGGTTGAGCGGCGGAAATCCTCCAGCGCGTTCGGCGTCATGTAGAACAGCGCATGGGCATATTGCTGCGCGCCGATCTGCAGGCCGACACTGGCCTTGGTCGCGGAATAGTAATCCACCGTCGCGCCCTGGATCCTGAGCGCGCCGCGCCCGAAAGCGCCGCCCCAGACCAGACCGGCCTCGGTCATCAGCGGCATGTAAAGCACGCCATTGGCGCGCGACGCCAGCTCACGCGTGCCGGGGTAACGGCCGAAGAGATAGTTCTGCGTCGCATCCACCCGCGCGTCGATCTGCGCCGCACCATTCGAGCCGACACCATTGCCGCAGGCGGCGGTCAGTAGCGTGGCCGAGCCGGCCCCGGCCAGCATTGCGCGTCTTGTGATCTTTTCCATGGCTCTGCCTTCAATGATTTTTGCCGGCATATCCGGCCGAGGCTCTGCGGCCCCATTCCCGCTGAATCTAACGGCGGATCTGTGACTTGTCATCGGTTATGCGCAATTATCCCCGGTATCGGCGGCATTTCCCGCCGATCCTGCAGGCTCCGGCGGTCAGCCGCGCAAAAGCCGGGCGGCTTCCGGCGCGAAATAGGTCAATACGCCGTCACATCCGGCACGGCGGAACGCCATAAGGCTTTCCAGCATCACTTTTTCGCCATCGATCCAGCCATTCAGCGCCGCCGCCCGGATCATCGCATATTCGCCCGAGACCTGATAGGCGAAGGTCGGCGCTCCAAATGCCTGTTTCACCCGGTGGCAGATGTCGAGATAGGGCATTCCGGGCTTTACCATCACCATATCGGCGCCCTCGGCCAGGTCGCGGGCCACCAGACGGATCGCCTCATCGCCATTGGCCGGATCCATCTGATAGGTCTTCTTGTCACCGACCAGCCGCCCCGATGCGCCCACCGCATCGCGGAACGGGCCGTAAAAGCCGCTCGCGTATTTCGCGGCATAGGACATGATCGAGACATTCCGGTGGCCTGCGGCCTCGAGACCGGTGCGGATCGCGCCGATCCGGCCATCCATCATGTCGGATGGCCCAAGGATATCCGCGCCCGCCTCGGCCTGGGCCAGCGCCATTTTCACCAGCGCCGCGACCGTCTCGTCATTGATGATCTCGCCATCCACGACGAACCCGTCATGCCCGTTGGCATTATAGGGGTCGAGCGCGATATCGGTCATCACCGCCAGATCCGGGATCTCGCGTTTCAGGGCCCGGATCGCGCGATTGGTCAGGTTTTCGGGGTTCCACGCTTCTTCGCAGGTCTCGGTGCGCAGGGCCGCGTCGGTATAGGGAAAGAGACAGATCGCGGGGATCCCGAGCTTTGCGGCCTCTTCTGCGTGCACAAGCAGCCTGTCGAGCGACAGCCGGTTCACCCCGGGCAGCGAATGGATCGGCTCTTCGACACCGGTGCCCTCGCGGATGAAGACCGGCCAGATCAGGTCATTCACAGAAAGCTCATTCTCGCGCGTCAGCGCACGAAGCGCTGGCGTCCGGCGGATGCGGCGGTGGCGGGTGGCGGGGAAATCGGCCTGAATCGGGTGCATATCGGATCCTGCAGGATGGCGGCACGGTCACAGATCGCGCCGGACAGGCTGCCTTGCTTTGTGTCTCTCGTCCTTGGGGCTTGCGGCCCGTGCCCTTGCCTGCCATGGAATGGGGCGGGTCTTCAAGCGAGACCCGTCGGGATCGGCATCGGACAGACGAAGGATTCTTCGCGCTTGGAGCTTTACGGCATTCTCTCTGAAGTGATCGATCTGCGATCCTTCTCTAACCTGTGGTACTGGATTGTCCTGGCGGTGCTGTGGTCTTCGGCCAGTCACTGGGTACTGGGCGTGCCCTATGACCTGATCACGCGCGGGCGCCGTATCGGCGGTCAGGCGCAGCTGGATGTCGAGGCCATGGTCGCGATCAACAGCCGCCGGATGCTGAATGTCACCCGTACCGCTGCCGTTCCATTGTTCTTCGGCGTGGCTTTCTTTTTCACCACGCTCGCGATGCTGGCCTTCTGGTACTGGCTTGAATTCGCCCAGGCGCTGTTCTTGCTGACGGTCTGGCTGGTGCCGGTGGGGTGGATGTCGCTCTGGACCGCGCTCAGGATCGAGGCGGGCGAGAATATCGGCGAGGCGCTCAACCGTCGCCTGATGATCCTGCGCCGCCTGGTGCAGGTTCTGGGGATGTTCGCAATCTTCATCACCTCGCTGTTCGGCATGTGGCGCAACCTGTCCTATACCGTTTTCCACTGACTTCTGATGAGTTTACCTGACCTGCCATGACCACACGTCTGCCGATCATTCTCGGAGGCGCCCCCGAGGGCTATGACGGGCACCTGCTTGCGCGTGAGCTTGAGCGCGGGGCGCCGGTAATTTTTGTTGCGCGCGATGACAAGCGGGCCGAAGCGATGCGGGTCGCGCTCGCGGCTTTCGCGCCGGGCGTGCCGGTCCTGAACTTCCCGGCCTGGGATTGTCTGCCCTATGACCGGGTCTCGCCCAATCCCGAGACATCCGCGCGCCGCATGTCGGTGCTGGCGGCGCTGGCCGATGGCATGGCGGGCGCCTTTGTCCTGATCACCACGCTGAACGCCGCCACGCAGCGGATTCCGGCACGCGAAGTGGTGCGGGCATCTTCGTTCCAGGCGAAGCTTGGCGACCGGGTCGATGAAAAGCGGCTCAGGGATTTTCTGGCCCGGATGGGGTTCACGCCGGTCTCGACCGTGGCCGAAACCGGGGATTACGCGCTCAGGGGCGGTATCGTCGATATCTGGCCGCCCGGGGTTGGCGGACCGGTGCGGCTGGATTTCTTCGGCGATCAGCTTGATGGCATCCGCCGCTTTGACGCGACCAGCCAGCGCACCACGGAAAAGCTGAAATCGGTCGAATTCGCGCCGATGTCCGAGGTGATCCTTGACGAGGCTGCGATCAGCCGGTTCCGGCAGAATTACCGGGTGGAATTCGGCGCCGGTGGCTCGGATGATCCGCTTTACGAGGCGGTCAGCGCCGGGCGCAAACATCAGGGGATGGAGCATTGGCTGCCCTTCTTCCATGAGCGGCTGGAGACGGTGTTCGACTACCTGCCCGACGCCACCGTGATGCTGGATGACCAGGTTGTCCCGATGCAGCTCGCCCGCTGGGAGGCGGTCGAGGATGCCTATGACGCCCGCACTGACGCGATGGCGGCCCGGGCAAAGATGGACAGCCCCTATAAGCCGGTGCAGCCGCAGGGCCTCTATCTGGATGAGGACGCCTGGAAGGCCACATTGATCAACCGGCGCGAGATCCGGCTGTCGCCGCTGGCACAAAGCCCGGGGCCGTCGGTGCTGGATGCGGGTGGGCGGGCAGGGCGAAGCTTCGCCCCCGAACGCCAGCAGGAAAGCATCAATCTGTTCGAGGCACTGGCCGATCACATTCGCGCGCTTCGCGGTGATCGCCATGTCGTGCTGGCCTCCTGGTCGGAAGGCGCGCTGGAACGTCTGCGCGGGCTTTTGTCGGATCAGAAGATCGCGACCGAAACGATCCGGGATCTGCGCGCCATCGAAAAGCCGCCCGCAAAAGGCGCGGGCCATGTGCATCAGATCATATGGGCGCTGGAGGCGGGCTTCACCGCCAGGGGCCTTGCCGTCATCTCGGAACAGGATGTGCTGGGCGACCGGCTGGTCGGGAAACCGGCCCGCAAGCGCAAGGCCGAGAATTTCCTGCGCGAGGTCGACAGCCTTTCCGTGGGCGATCTGGTCGTCCATGTCGAACATGGCGTCGGGCGCTATCTGGGGATCGAGACCATCACCGCGCTTGGCGCGCCCCATGCGATGGTGATGATCGAATATGCCGAAGAGGCAAAGCTTTACCTCCCCGTAGAGAATATCGAACTGCTGTCGCGCTACGGCCATGAAGAGGGGCTGCTGGACCGGCTTGGCGGTGGTGCCTGGCAGGCGAAGAAGGCAAAGCTCAAGGAACGTATCCGTGAGATCGCCGACAAGCTGATGCGGGTCGCGGCAGAGCGGATGCTGCGTTCGGCCCCGATCCTTGAGGCGCCACATTCGGCATGGGAGGCCTTTGCCGCCCGCTTCCCCTGGCCCGAGACCGATGACCAGCTTTCGGCGATTGCCGATGTGGTGGGGGATCTGGAAAAGGGCTCGCCCATGGACCGGCTGATTGTCGGCGATGTGGGCTTTGGCAAGACCGAGGTTGCGATGCGCGCGGCCTTTGTGGCGGCGATGGCGGGGATGCAGGTCGCCGTGATCTGCCCGACCACGCTGCTCGCGCGCCAGCATTACCGCAGTTTCGCCGAACGGTTCCGGGGCTTTCCGCTGAATGTGCGGCCGCTGTCGCGCTTTGTCAGCGCGAAAGAGGCCGCAGAGACCCGCAAGGGTCTCGCAGAGGGCGGCGTCGATATCGTCGTCGGCACCCATGCGCTGCTGGCGAAAGGGGTCTCGCTGAAAAACCTCGGCCTGCTGATCATCGACGAGGAACAGCATTTCGGCGTGTCGCATAAGGAACGCCTGAAAGAGATGCGCTCCGAGGTGCATGTTCTGACGCTGACGGCGACGCCGATTCCGCGCACGCTGCAACTGTCGTTGACCGGGGTGCGCGATCTTTCCATCATCGCAACACCGCCGGTGGACCGCCTGGCGATCCGCACCTATGTCTCTGAATTCGACGCGGTGACGCTGCGCGAGGCGCTGCTGCGCGAACGCTATCGCGGCGGGCAATCCTTCTTCGTGGTGCCGCGTGTTTCCGACATCCCTGAGATCGAGGAATTCCTCAAGGCGCATGTGCCGGAAGTGTCTTACGTCATCGCGCATGGCCAGCTGGCGGCGGGCGATCTCGATGAGCGGATGAACCAGTTCTATGACGGGCGGTTCGATGTGCTGGTGGCGACGACCATCGTTGAATCCGGTCTGGATATCCCGACCGCAAATACGATGATCGTGCATCGCGCCGATATGTTCGGGCTGAGCCAGCTTTATCAGATCCGGGGGCGGGTGGGCCGCTCCAAGACCCGCGCCTATTGTTACCTCACGACGCGGCCCCGGATGATCCTGACACCGCAGGCCTCGAAACGGCTGAAATTGCTCGCGAGTTTCGACAGTCTCGGCGCCGGGTTCAACCTGGCCAGCCACGACCTCGACCTGCGCGGGGCCGGCAATCTGCTGGGTGAGGAACAGTCGGGCCATATCCGTGAGGTCGGCTATGAACTCTATCAGCACATGCTGGAAGAGACGATTGCAAAGCTGAAATCGGGCGAGATTGACGGGTTGGCGGATGTTTCGGACGACTGGTCACCGCAGCTGAACCTCAATGTGCCGGTCATGATTCCGGAAACTTATATTCCCGATCTGGATATCCGGCTGGGGCTTTATCGCCGTCTGTCGGGGCTGAGCTCAAAAGTCGAGCTGGAGGGCTTTGCCGCCGAGCTGATCGACCGGTTCGGCGCGATCCCGAAAGAGGTGAACACGCTCATGCTGATCGTGCGCATCAAGGCGATGGCGAAAAAGGCGGGGATCAACCGGCTGGATGCCGGGCCGAAAGGTGCCACGCTGACCTTCCAGAATGACCGATTTGCCAATCCGGCGGGGCTGGTGGAGTTCCTGAAAGCCCAGGGACCGGCCGCGAAGGTGCAGGGCAATAAGATCGTGCTGCTGGGCGAGATGAAGACCGAAGCCGAGCGGATCCGGGGGGCTTTCGCGATTGCCCGGGATCTTGCGGAAAAGGCGCGCGGTAAGTAACCGCGCGCCTTTTGATTTACGTATTTCCGGCGGAAGCATTTGACCGGGTGGAAATGGCTGACCCCTGCACAGGATCAGCGTTTCGCCAGCCGCATCAGGGCGAGGGCGAGGCCGAGGAAGACCACCGAACCTGCCACCAGCGGCAGATGGCTGCCGGAAAAGCTCTGCGTGACCGGCAACGAGATGATCACCGACAATACGGTCGAGACCCCCGCCATGATCGAGGCGGCAAAGCCTGCGATATGGCCCACCGGCTCCATCGCGAGGGCGTTGAGATTGCCCATCGTCAGGCTCATCATGCAAAAGAGGCTGATGATCCAGACCATGAACAGGGTGAATTCCAGCTCCTGTGGCAGGGCGATCCAGAGCAGCGAGGCCAGCACGAGGACCGAGACCAGCAGAACCCCCGAAAAGGTCAGCGTGATCACGCGGCGCATGCCCACGGTCATCACGAGACGCGCATTCGCAAGTGAGCCCATCGCCGAGAAACCGGCCGCCAGCGCGAACCAGAGCGGGAATTCCGCGCCGCGCTCGAAATGCTGTTCGAAGACCGGCGAGATCGAGGAAAGCAGCGAGACCAGCACCGCCATCACCAGCGCCTGGATCAGGATCGTCACCACCACGACGCGATGCGAGAACATGTCCTTTGCCGAAGCGATCAGACGGGGCATATTCAGCGGGATGCGGTCGCTCACCGGCAGGGTTTCGGGCTGACGCAGGCCAAGCCAGACAAGGCTGACCAGCGAGAATAGCACGAAGACAAGGAAGATCGCGTGCCAGTCGGCAAGATGGATCACGGCCTGACCCATCAGGGGGGCAATGGCCGGGGCGACCATGAAGATCATCATCGCAAAGGACATGATCCGGGCCATTTCGCGGCCGCTATACATGTCGCGCACCATAGCAAGCGAGACCGTGCGCGGGCCGGCAGCGCCGATGCCCTGAACCACACGGGCCACGATCAGCATTTCGAGCGAGCCGGCGAAGTAGCAGACCAGCGAGGCCGCGCAATAGACCGCGCCGCCGATCATCATCACCGGTTTGCGGCCCCAGGCATCAGAGAGCGGGCCCGAGACAAAGGTGCCCAGCCCCATCCCGAGGAAGAAGGCGCCGATGATCAGCATGGCGCGATTGGGCGCCTCGGGAGAGAGGAGCTTGCCGATATCGGTGATCGCGGGCAGCATCGCGTCGATGGACAGCGCGATGGTCGCGAAAAGCATGGCAATCAGCGCGATGAATTCGGGCTGGCTCAGCGCCGGTTTCGCGTGATTGGGGCCCGTAGCGCGCGGGCTGTTCGGAGTTTTCATATTTCGGTCTTTGTTATTTCCTGGATCACATTCCCCCAGAATTCAGGGGGTTGAGCTCCGTTTACGACATATTGCTGTGCGACGAGGAAGGTGGGCACCGCGTTCACACCTTTGCGGCGCGCCTCGCCTTCGCGGGCGATCAGCTCTGATTTATCGGCATCCGACTGCAAAAGCCGGAGCGTCGCCGCCCGGTTCATGCCGGCGCTGGCGGCGATATCAGCCAGCACTTCGGCATCACCGATGTCACGGCCTTCGTCCCAATAGGCCTGGAGGATGAGGGTGACAACCTCATGCTGCACGCCTTCGATCCCGGCCCAGTCGATCAGCCGATGCGCGTCAAGCGTATTGGGAATGCGTGACGGGCGGTCGGGGTCGATCTCTCCCCCGGCGTCACGGGCCACCTGGCGCAGACGTTCATTGACCTCGTTGACCTTTTCCTCGCCCCCGAAACGGGCAGCGAGATAGCTGCGCTTGTCGACGCCTTCGGCGGGGATATCGGGGTTCAGCCGGAACGGGTGCCATTGCAGGCGGAACGGATGCCCGGGTGCGGCGGCAAGCGCACGTTCGAGGTTCTGCATCCCGATATGGCACCAGGGGCAGACGGGGTCGATGAAGATGTCCAGCCTGACGTCAGGCCGGGTTACGTCGATGGTCATGTTGAGGCTTTCCGGCTCGGGGGGGAATGAAAACCCGTCTCCATACACAAGGCCACGAGACGGCGGCGGAGCACTTTGCCGGTCGGACCACGCGGCAATTCCGTCAGCCCGAGGGATGAGAGCGGTATCCATGCGCGCGGGCACTTATAGCGCGCGAGGCGCGCGGCTGCAAAGTCATTTGCGGTGCGATCAGACACAGCCTCGCCTGCGTAAAAACACGCAATGATGCGGGTGCCGCTGCCCGGGGTGGCGCCTGGAGGCTCGATTTCGGCCACGGCCAGTTCGGTGATCCCGGGGAGGCCGGCCAAGGCGATCTCGACTTCGCGCGGGCTGACGCGGATGCCGCCCGCATTCATCATCTCATCGGCGCGGCCCTGATAATGGAAGGCGCCGGCCGCATCGGTTGCGACAAGATCTCCGGTGGTGAACCAGGCCCCTGAGGGGGCAGCGCAGCCCTCATATGACAGCATGAGCCCCGGATCATCGGTTGCGATGGCGAGATGGCCGGTCTCGCCCGGGGCGACCGGCTGGCCCGCATCATCCAGCACTGCGATGCGGCGGCCGGGCTGGGGAAAGCCGCAGCTTCCCGTGGGGGCGGGGCGGGCGGGACTGCCGGAGAGAAAGGTCGAAACCTCGCTCATCCCGAGGGCTTCATGGATGTCGGTTCCGGTCTTCGCCTGCCAGTCGCTGCGCAGGGCGGGGGGCAGTGCTTCACCGGCGCAAAGCGCGTGTCGCAGGCGCGGGAGCGCGGGCAGCGGCCCCCGCAGCAGGCGGCGGAAGATCGCGGGGACCGAGGCGAAGATCGTCGCATCATGGCGTCTGAGCACCAGAGCGAGCTGTTCCGGTGCGATATCCGGCGCAGCAATCAGCGCGGTCGCCCCGACCGTCCAGGGGTCCATCAGACCGGTTCCCATCGTATAGGTCCAGTTGAAGGCGCCCGAATGCAAAAGCCGGTCCTCTTGCCGCAGCCCCTCCCAGCCGTCATGCATCGGCTGGCGGCCGAGAATGGCGCGATGGGCGTGGCGTACCGCCAGCGGCGTGCCGGAAGTGCCTGAGGTGAAAACGATGTAAGCCTCGCGCTCCGCCGGGCCGTAATGCCAGTCGGCGGGGGGCAGGGTCTCGGGCGTGGGTGGCGGGGTCAGGCGGCGCGGCCCGTCGGGGCAGGCGATGCCTTCGCCGGCGATCACCGCCTGAGGGCTGACCTGCGCGGCCATACGGGTGATTTCAGGCCCGGTCAGAAGGGGCGAGGTCGCGACGGGCACGAGCCCAGCCGCCATCGCGCCAAGATAACAAAGCGGATAATCCGGTGTATTCCCCAGCCGCAGGAGCAGCCGGTCACCGGGCTGCAGCCCTTCATCCAGCAGCCAGCCCGCAAGCCCCCGGACCGAGGCGATCAGCTGCGCATAGCTCCAGCGTGTCGCACCCGTCAGGCTCAGAACCGCCAGCGCGACCTTGTCGGGCGTCGTCGCCCCGGCGCGCAGCACATGTTCTGCGAGGTTGAAACGGCTGGGGTCGGTATAGTCCATCATCGAGACGGCCTCCGGTGCAGGATGCGGGGGCAAAGCGGCTGCGTCCGGCATAGTCCGCAGCCCGACCCGGTACAAGCCAGGGCGCGGGCTGTCACAGGCATGGAGGGCTTAGTGTAACCGGAAGAAAATCAGCCCCGAAGTCGTGCCACAGCCCTGTGGCCGACACGCAGTCGGACGGCGCATGAAAGGGGATGGTCCCCGTGGTGTCGGGAAAGTCAGGAAACCGCTCTCCCAAAGGGCGCGGTCGTCGCAGATGCGTTCAGGTCAGAGCCGGAAGCCCTTGACCGAAAGCGCCTCAGAACCAGCCCTGCACGGTGCGCGCGCCGCCCGAGACATCGTCGCCCACGCCCGCAACCGTGTTGCAGCCTGCAAGCCCTGCGACAAGCGCACCAAGAAGAAGAAGTTTTTTCATGATCTTACTGCCTTTCTGCCCAAAGGCCGGACCATCTGCGCGGCCCCGAACCCGATTTTCTGCACGAGAATATAGCCACTCAATCGGCCTGATACCACCATGTATCCGGCTGGAACCCGTTCCAGTCGCCATAGAGTGGGATTTTTGCCGGATAGTGCAGCTCTTTGCGATGCGCGATGCGGGCGCGGTCGGAATACCAGATCGGCATGACATAGCGCCCGGCCGTCATGATTCGGTCCAGCGCCCGGACGGCGGCCTGAAAGTCCTCCGGATTGTCGGCGCGCAACAGGGCCGCGATCATCGCGTCGGCGGCGGGCGAGTTCATCCCCATCCAGTTGCCGCTGCCCGGGGTCGTGACGCCGCCCGAACCCCAATAGAGCACCAGCTCATTCCCCGGCGAAAGCGAGAGCGAGCGAATGTAATGGGTGACCTCGAAATTGTAATCCTTGGTGCGTTCGCGCATCTGCGCGGCGTCGATGATCGAGACCCGCGCCTCGACGCCCAGCTGTTTCAGCGCCTCGACCCAGATCGAGGCCACTGCGATCAGCTCGTCCTGGCCGACGCTCAGAAGGATCTCAAAGCGGAACGGGGTGCCATCGGCATCGCGCAACACGCCCCGGTCATCGACCAGCCAGCCGGCCTCTTCCATAAGCCGCGCCGAGCCCCTGAGCTTGCGGCGGTAATCGCGCTCATCACTGGCAAAGGGCAGCTGGTAGCCTTCCAGCGTCCCGGGCGTGAGGCTCTCGGCAAAGGGCTCCAGCAGCGCGCGCTCAAGCCCTTCGGCCGGGGTGCCGGGGATCATGCCAAGCGGCGAGTTCGAGAAATAGCTTTCGATCCGGGGCTGCACGCCGCCATTGATCACCTGATTGACGAATTCGAAATGGAAGGCCTGGATCAGCGCCTCGCGCACCCGCCAGTCCTGGAACAGCGGGTTGCGGGTATTGAACACGAATCCTTCGATCCCCGAGGGCCGGTGATGCGGGATTTCCGATTTCACCACATCGCCCGCAAGCCGCGCCGGGAAGTCATAGGCGGTCGCCCATTTCGAGGGGTTGGTCTCGCGGAAACTGGTGATGAAGCCGGATTTGAACGCCTCGAAAATCGCCTGAGGATTGGCAAAATACTCATACCGGATCTCGTCAAAGTTCCACTGGCCCCGGTTGAAGGGCAGATCCTTGCCCCACCAGTCGGGATTGCGGCGATAGATGACACTGGTGCCGCGTTCGACTTTTTCGACAAGATAGGGGCCGGAGCCGAGCGGAGGATCAAAGCTGGTCGCGGTGAAATCGCGCCCGTCCCAGCTCGCCTTTTTCAGGATCGGGCGCAGGCCGAGGATCAGCGGCAATTCACGGTCTTCGGTGGTGAAGGTGAACCGCACCTTGCGCGGGCCGGTCTGTTCGGCCCTGGCGATCTTTTTCCAGGCAGTGTGATAGCGCGGCGCGCCTTCGGTCCCGAGCGTCTCGAAAGACCAGAGCACATCCTCGGGGGTCACCGGCGAGCCGTCAGAGAATCGGGCCGCCTCACGAAGGGTAAATTCTGCGTATGTCCGTGCCGAATCTGTCTCAACCGATTCGGCCAGCAGCCCGTAAAGCGAGAAGGGTTCGTCGTAATTCCGCCCCAGCAGCGTCTCGGTCACCAGGGGAGAGACGCTGACAACCGGCTGGCCCGAGGTGATGAAAGGATTAAGGCTGTCAAAGGTGCCGGGAAGCGCAATGGTGATCGCTCCCCCCTTGGGCGCATCGGCGTTGACCTGGGGCAGCGACACAAAATCAGGGGGGAGTGCGGGCTCTCCGTACATAGCTATGCCATGCTTTGGTTCTGCAACTGCAGGGTGCGGCATCAAAGCCGCCATAAGCAGGCCGGCAAGAGCCCCCATAAGAGCCGGGCTGCCGCGCATCGGTCGCAGGGGAGATTCGGTCGACATAGTGGAAACAATCCCTGGGCCGTCATGGTGTATTGGCGCGACCCTAAGCCGAGGGGCCAGGGTTTTCAAACTTTTAGCTTGGCCATCGGCGCAGAGAGGACTATATAAGACTCACTGCTCGATAGGTTTCTTGCCTGTATGAAACCTGCCTCAACGACTTAACGCCGGCCTAGCGCCGGCGTTTTTTTTGGCCCAAAGGCCATATGTGATGCAAGAGCGGGCAGCCTGAGAACACCATAGATTTACCAATCCTTGCTGGAATTCCCGGGTTCAGACGCTAGAGTTCCTTGCAGGTGCAGCATGGAGTATCGGGTCATGGATCTGAGGGAAAAACGCGCGGTGATCACCGGTTCGAATTCGGGAATCGGTCTCGGAATCGCTGAGGAACTTGCGAAGGCGGGAGCCGAAATTATCCTCAACAGCTTCACCGATCGCGCGGAAGATCACGATCTCGCGAAGAGTTTCACCGAAAGATTCGGGGTGAAGGCGCGCTATATCCAGGCCGATCTTTCCTCGGGCGCGCAGGCGCGGGCGCTGGTGGAACAGGCAGGCGGCTGCGATATCCTTGTCAACAATGCGGGCATCCAGCATGTGGCCCCGATCGATGAGTTTCCGGTCGAGACCTGGGACCGGATCATCGCGATCAATATGAACTCGGCCTTCCACACAACGGCGGTGGCGCTGCCGGGGATGAGGGCAAAGGGCTGGGGCAGGGTGGTCAATATCGCTTCGGCGCATGGGCTGACGGCAAGCCCGTTCAAATCGGCCTATGTCACCGCGAAACATGGGGTGGTGGGCATGACAAAGACCGTCGGGCTGGAGACCGCGGGGCAGGGAATCACCTGTAACGCGGTCTGCCCGGGCTATGTCCTGACGCCGCTGATCGAGGCGCAGATCCCCGACCAGATGAAAGTTCATGATATGGATCGCGACACCGTGATCCGTGAGGTGATGCTGGAACGCCAGCCCTCGCGCCAGTTCGTGACCACGGAACAGATCGGCGGCACCGTGGTCTGGCTGTGTTCGGATTATGCGTCCCAGGTGACCGGGACGACGATCTCGGTCGATGGAGGCTGGACCGCGCTTTAGGGCGTTACGACAGCACCATGCGGGGCGCGCCCCGGATCCTGTACAGGATCCGGACCGTTTCCTCTACAAGAAACGGCGCTGACGCGGCGGCGGGATGTCAGGGCAGCTGAAAGAGGAGGATCTATGACGGCCATCAGCCTTGCATTGCAGGGGGGAGGCGCGCATGGCGCCTATACCTGGGGCGTTCTTGACCGGCTTCTCGAGGAGACGGACCTGGAGTTCGCTGCGATCAGCGGCACCTCTGCGGGGGCGCTGAATGGCGCGGCGCTGAAGGCCGGACTGGTTGCAGGCGGGCGCGAGGCCGCGCGCAAGCGGCTGCGCCGGCTCTGGGACGATATCGCGGATATCGGTGACTTTCGTGTTTTGCTGCCCTGGTTTCAGCCTTTCCTGCCAATGATGCGCATGGTGCAGGATGTGACCGAGGCGCTGATGCCCGTCAGCCCGCAGGGTATGGCGGCGCAGATCTACAGCCCCTATTCTTGGGGTTCAGCCTGGCGCAATCCGTTGGAGCCGGTCATCCGTGACCTCGATTTCAGCCATGTCTGCACCGCTGCCGGCCCCGCGCTTTTCATTGGCGCCACTAATGTCCGCACCGGCAAGGCCCGCATCTTCCGGGGCGATGAGATCACGCCCGAGGCGCTGATGGCCTCGGCCTGTCTGCCCTCGGTCTTCCAGGCGGTCGAGATCGGTGGCGAGGCCTATTGGGATGGCGGTTTCGCCGGCAATCCCTCGCTCTGGCCGCTTTATGACCGGGCGCTGCCAGACGATATTCTGATCGTGCATGTCAACCCGCTGCGGCGCGAGTCTCTGCCCGAGACGCCGCTCGAGATCCAGAACCGGATCAATGAGATTAGCTTCAACGCGACGCTTCTGTCAGAGTTGCGCTCGATTGCCTTTGTCAGACGGCTGATTGCCGAGGGCCGAGTCCTGCCAGGCCAGATGAAGGATCTGCGCCTCCATATGGTTCTTGACGATCGGCTGATGAACGACCTTTCGGCCAGTTCAAAACTGCAGCCCTCCGGCGCGCTGATTCAACGGTTGTTCGAAGCAGGCCGCACCTCGGGCGAGGAGTTTTTGAACAATTGTTCGGATAAAATCGGACGCGAATCTTCCGTGGATCTGGCCGCCCTGTTCGGCTGAGGATGCTTTGCCGTGATCAGACCAGCTCTTTCGGGGTCGGATAGACCAGCCCGCCCGAGACGATCAGCTTGGCTGCATCATCCACGCCGGTCTCATCAAGGATCACCAGTTCCCGCGTCGGCACAAAGATGAGCATGCCGCTGGTGAAGGGCGTCAGCCCGACAAACACCGCCGACATCTCGCCGCCCAGCGTCCCGAGGCGTTCCGCGATCTCGCCTTTCGGGCGCGTCGAGATGAAACCAAGCGCCCAGGAGCCGGGGCGGGGAAACTCGACCAGACAGGCCTTGTCGAAACTGGTTTCCTTCTTGTTGAAGAAGGTTTCGGCCACCTGTTTGATCGCGCCGTAAACCGACCGGACCACCGGCATCCGGTCGACCATGGTCTCGGCCTTGCGGATGATCGAACGCCCGATCAGCCCCTTGGCGATCCAGCCGACCAGAATGGTGAAGATCAGGAAAACGAGCACGCCCACGCCGCGCACCGGGAATTCATATTCTGGCCCGAGATAGCGCAAAAGCACCGCATCGGGCTGCCAATAAGCCGGGATCAGCGGCAGAATCCAGCCGTCGATCCAGCCAATCACCGCCCAGACGAGGTAGAGCGTCAGCCCGACCGGCAAGACGACGACAAGGCCGGTGAGGAAACTGGCCCTGAGGCTTGCGAAAAATCCGCGCTTTTGGGGCGGAATGGGCAGGATCGGATCGGACATGCTAACTCCCTGATAGCGCTAATCTAGGGGGGGCTGCCCCCCCCGCGCAATGGGCGATCCGGGAAAATCCATACAGATCAGGCGTGTTTTACCGAAGCTGCCGCGTTCCGGGAGGTGCGCCGGGCAGTGTTCAGCACCAGTCCGACATTCGCGGCCAGCGCGCGAGTGCCGGTCCGCTCACAGATCCGGTTGGGAAGGATGGGCGTCACCTGTTTTGCCGTGATGTGATACGCCGCGACTTCGGGCAGCGGGGTCTTATGTTCCGGGAGATCTGGTAGACCACCGGCTGGCCGGCGCCACCGCGATCTGCGCCGGATCATCCATGCGCAGGGGCACCTTCTGGCCCGGGTCGCGCGCCCAGAAGGCCGGCAGATCGTCCCGGCCAAAAGCGATCAGCGGCACACCGGCGCTTTCAGGATATTCCAGGGTCTTCGGCAGGTGGAGATTCGATTTGAGCCTGCAGCTACCACTGTCACAGGGGATCGGGCGATTTCCTGGGGATCGGCAGAGAGATCGAAACTGGTCTCGGCACCACGATGCACACCGCCGATGCCGCCCATTGCGAAAGTGGTGATCCCGGTGAGACGCGCGCAGATCATCGTCGCCGCCAGCGTCGTCGCGCCAGTGCCGGCCCGGACCACGCATGCCACGAGATCGGCGCGCGAAAGCTGCGCCACATCGGTGAACTGGCAAGGGGTGTTCAGTTCGGCCTCGGTCAGCCCGATATGGATACGCCCCCCGAGCACAGCCATGGTCGCGGGGACGCCGCCGCCGCCGGCGATGCGGATTTCAGCCTCGGCCCTGGCGGCGGTCAGGAGGGTGACACGCATGGTCGCCTCGCGGGTCCGCGCCCGCGCAGTTCGGCCGAGATATGGGCGGCCATGAAAGTGTCGCCGGCGCCTGTCACCCGGGTCACGAGGACATGCGGCGGGCAGACGGAAACGGTGGGTCTTAAACGGCAGGCTTCGGCCGCCGCGGCCGCGCTGTCACAAGGAGCTCCTGCCAGCAGCCCGGCCTCTTCGGGATGGAGATAGAGCGTCGCGCCGGGATGGGTGAGCAGCGGGCGCAGCCTTCCGCCCTTGCCGGGGCAATCTTCAGTTCGGCCTCGCGAAACAGGGGTGAGGCGGCGATTTCCGCGAGCAGCGCTTCAGTCAGATTGCCGTCAGGCGCGATCATGCCGGTCCGGGGCGCGATCGCGGAGCCAGGCCGACCGTCTTCGAGAGTGGCAAGAAGACGCGCCGGCCGGTGCCAGCGAATGGGCTTCGGAGACGGCGGCGATCAGCCTGTTCGGAGCTTCGACCGCCAGATTGCGGTCGGTCGGCAGATCCTCAGATCGCGAGGCAAATCCGGTGCCGACACCAGGCACGGATCAGGTCATCACCTTCGGCGTCGCGGCTGATCAGCGTCAGATTCTCGGGGCCGAAGCCAAACCGCGCCAGCTCCATAGCGATATTCAGCGCGATGCGGGCCGGCAGGCGGGTGATGCGACCAGGCAGATCCGGGCCCTGCCGCATCACCGCCGGACTGCACCCGATCATGTCCCACCGGAGCGAGCCGATGCAGAGTCTCCGCGACACTTCGGTCTCGGTCCGCCTGTTGCGCAGGTTTCAGGGCCGCGCCGGCCTGTGCTGTCCGGAGGGGCATCGTCTGCACGGGCGCTGGCGCCAAAATGCGCAGGCCCCGCTAAGTTGAATAATGTTCATATTTCGTTCACGAATTGCAGTTGGCGCGGCGCAGATTTTATCCTATCTCTCTTTCGCGTTTATCCCCTGAGTGTCGAGATGGCGGTGTGATGATGGCCGAGCATAAGTTTATCGAAGTGCGCGGCGCGCGCGAACATAATCTGAAGAACGTCGATCTTGATATTCCGCGCGATCAGTTCGTGGTGATCACCGGGCTGTCGGGCTCGGGAAAATCTTCGCTGGCCTTTGACACGATCTATGCCGAAGGGCAGCGCCGCTATGTCGAGAGCCTTTCGGCCTATGCGCGCCAGTTCCTCGACATGGCCGGAAAGCCCGATGTCGACCATATCTCGGGCCTGAGCCCGGCGATTTCGATTGAGCAGAAGACCACCTCGAAGAACCCGCGTTCGACAGTGGGGACGGTCACTGAAATCTACGATTACCTCCGTCTGTTGTTCGCGCGTGTCGGCGTGCCTTATTCGCCGGCGACCGGGCTGCCGATCACCGCGATGCAGGTGCAGGATATGGTCGATGCGGTGATGGCGATGCCGGAAGGCACCCGCGCCTACCTTCTGGCCCCCATCGTGCGCGACCGTAAGGGCGAATATAAGAAGGAATTCCTGGAACTTCGTAAACAGGGCTTCCAGCGCGTCAAGGTGAATGGCGAATTCTACGAGCTGGAAGAGCCTCCGACACTCGACAAGAAATTCCGCCATAATATCGACGTGGTGGTCGACCGCATCGTGGTGCGCGAGGGGCTTGAGGTGCGGCTTGCCGACAGCTTCCGCACCGCGCTGAACCTTGCCGATGGCATCGCCGTGATCGAAATGGCCGATGAGGACGCCGAACGGAAAACCTATTCCGAAAAATTCGCCTGCCCGGTTTCCGGCTTTACCATCGCCGAAATCGAGCCGCGGCTGTTTTCCTTCAACGCACCTTTCGGGGCATGCCCGTCCTGTGACGGGCTGGGGGTGGAGCTGTTCTTCGACGAGCGTCTCGTGGTGCCCGATCAGGGCCTCTCGATCCTGCAAGGCGCGATTGCCCCCTGGGCGAAATCGAAATCGGCCTATTTCACCCAGACGGTCGATTGTCTGGCCAAGCATTATGGCTTTGACAAAAAGACCAAATGGCGCGACCTGCCAGAACAGATCCGCCAGCTTTTCCTTTATGGATCAAAGGGTGAGGAGATTGACTTCACCTATGATGAGAATGGGCGCGTCTATAAGGTGCGCCGTCTTTTCGAGGGGATCATCCCCAATATGGAACGCCGTTACCGCGAGACCGACAGCACCTGGTCGCGCGAGGAAATGGAGCGGTATCAGAACAATCGGCCCTGTTCTTCCTGCAACGGCTACCGTCTGAAACCCGAGGCGCTGGCGGTGAAAATCGCCGGGCTGCATATCGGTCAGGTGGTGCAAAAATCGATCCAGGAAGCGTTTGACTGGATCTCGACGGCGCATGAGACGCTCACCGGTCAGCAGAATGAAATCGCAAAGGCAATTCTCAAGGAAATACGCGAACGCCTTGGATTCCTTGTGAATGTCGGGCTGAACTATCTGACGATGGCGCGTAATGCCGGCACGCTTTCCGGCGGTGAAAGTCAGCGGATCCGGCTGGCGAGCCAGATCGGATCGGGGCTGACGGGCGTGCTTTACGTGCTGGATGAACCTTCGATCGGGTTGCATCAGCGCGACAATGACCGGTTGCTTACGACCCTGAAAGGGTTGCGCGATCAGGGCAATTCCGTGCTTGTGGTCGAACATGACGAGGATGCGATCCGCGAGGCGGATTATGTTTTCGACATCGGCCCCGGGGCTGGTGTCCATGGCGGGCAGATCATCGCGCGCGGCACGCCGGCCGAGATCGCGGCCAATCCCGACAGCCTGACCGGCCAGTATCTTTCGGGGCAGCGCGAGATTGCAGTGCCCAAAGAACGTCGCAAGGGGAACGGGAAAAAGCTTACGGTTGTAAAGGCTTCCGGGAATAACCTCAAAAACGTGACCGCCGAATTCCCGCTGGGCGAATTTGTCTGTGTCGCGGGGGTATCCGGGGGCGGCAAATCGACCCTGACCATCGAGACGCTCTACAAGACAGCTGCGATCCGGCTGAATGGCGCGCATGAGACGCCGGCGCCCTGCGAGACGATCAAAGGGTTCGAGCATCTCGACAAAGTCATTGATATCGACCAGCGCCCCATCGGGCGAACGCCGCGGTCTAATCCAGCGACTTATACCGGCGCCTTCACTCATATTCGTGACTGGTTTTCGGGCCTGCCCGAGGCGAAAGCGCGCGGCTATGGGCCGGGGCGGTTCTCGTTCAACGTCAAAGGCGGGCGATGTGAGGCCTGTCAGGGCGATGGCGTCATCAAGATCGAGATGCATTTCCTCCCCGATGTCTATGTCACCTGCGAGACCTGCAAGGGGCAGCGCTACAATCGCGAGACGCTGGAAATCAAGTTCAAGACCAGGAGCATCGCTGACGTTCTTGATATGACCTGCGAAGATGCGCGTGATTTCTTCCAGGCGGTGCCCTCGATCCGGGAAAAGATGGATGCGCTATGCGAGGTGGGCCTTGGCTATATCAAGGTCGGCCAGCAGGCGACGACGCTTTCCGGGGGCGAAGCGCAGCGGGTGAAACTCTCAAAAGAGCTCAGCCGTCGCGCCACGGGCCGCACCCTCTATATCCTCGATGAGCCGACCACGGGCCTGCATTTCGAGGATGTGAGGAAGCTTCTCGAGGTGCTGCATTCCCTGGTCGATCAGGGCAATACGGTCGTGGTGATCGAGCATAATCTCGACGTCATCAAGACCGCCGACTGGGTCATTGATATCGGCCCCGAGGGCGGCGATGGCGGTGGGCAGATTGTCGCGAGCGGCACTCCGGAAGAGGTTGCGAGGGTCGCGGCCAGCCATACCGGGCGCTATCTCGGCCCGATGCTGAAGCCGCGGCGGGTGGCGGCAGAGTAAGCCGCCAGAGCCCATTCAGCCGGGCCTGGCTCTCACGTCGCTGGTCCTCACTGTACGGTCCGTGACACTGCCCCTGCGACCCATATGATCGCGGGGGCGTTTCCTGCCTTCTTTTCAGGCGAAACCGGTCTACCCGGCCTCCGCCGCATCGAGAATCAACCTTTCCTCTCCGTAAAAACGTGGCGCCAGGCTCCTGATCGGTCTGGAACCGGCCCGAAGACGGGCGCTCATCGCGGCGGAGTTCCTTTTTCGGGGCGCTTTTTCGGGCAGATTTCCTGCATGCTCCGGTCGCACCGCTTTGGCGGCCGGGATCTTTTATTGCCCGTTGCATTGCGCTGCCGCATTTGCTTACGTCTGTGGCAAGAGAGCGGTTAATCCGCCGCAGAATTCGGCTGGCCAGGCCAGCAATGAAGTCAGGGAGAACTGAGTGACGGTTGATCCGAAGAACGACGCTTTCGTCGCTTTCGAGCATGTTCAAAAAAGCTATGACGGTGTCTCGCTGGTCGTTAAGGATCTGAACCTCCATATCGCCAAGGGCGAGTTTCTGACCATGCTCGGGCCATCGGGATCGGGTAAAACGACCTGCCTGATGATGCTGGCGGGGTTCGAGACGGCGACCCATGGCGAGATCCTTCTGGATGGCCGCCCGATCAATCAGGTGCCGCCGCATAAGCGCGGCATCGGGATGGTTTTCCAGAATTACGCGCTTTTCCCGCATATGACGGTGGGGGAGAACCTGTCCTTCCCGCTGGAAGTGCGCGGGATGGGTAAGGATGAGCGCGAGACGCGGGTGAAACGCGCGCTGGATATGGTGCAGATGGGCGCATTTATCGCGCGGCGCCCGGCGCAATTGTCCGGCGGGCAGCAGCAGCGTATCGCACTCGCGCGGGCATTGGTGTTCGACCCGAAACTGGTGCTGATGGATGAGCCGCTGGGTGCGCTCGACAAACAGCTGCGCGAGCATATGCAGTTTGAAATCAAACACCTGCACGAATCTCTTGGCATCACGGTCGTCTATGTGACCCATGACCAGGGCGAGGCGCTGACCATGTCCGACCGGGTCGCGGTGTTCAATGACGGCCGCATCCAGCAGCTTGCCCCGCCCGCCGATCTGTATGAACGCCCCGAAAACAGCTTTGTCGCGCAGTTCATCGGCGAGAATAACAAGCTGCCGGGCACGATTGAAGAGATCGGTGGCGGCAAGGCACGGGTGCGGCTTTCGACCGGGGAGCTGATCGACGCGACGCCGGTGAATGTCACCGCGAGCGGTCAGAAGACGCTGGTCTCGATCCGGCCGGAACGGATCGAGTTCAAGCCCTCGCTGATGCCGCCGGGCGCGCTGACGCTGGATGCCGAAGTGCTGGAGGTCATCTATATGGGCGACATCCTGCGCACCAGGATGCGCGTCGCCGGGACCGATGATTTTGTGGTGAAATGCCGCAATACCCTCGATCAGACCCGGCTCAATCCGGGCGAAAAGATCAAGGTCGGCTGGCATCCGCAGGATGCCCGCGCGCTTGACGCGGTCTGAGAACCGCCGCGTGTAAGCGCCCCCCGGTTTACCGGGGCCTTGCCTCAGAGGCTGCGAAAACGGGCATAAGACCCGTGCGGCTCCGGGGTCACTGTTTTCCCCGCAAGGGGACCATTTTCAACACGGGAGACTGATAATGAAAAAACTGCTCGTCCTCTCCACCGCACTTGGCGGGTTCGCGCTGCCAGCACTGGCGCAGGAGGTCACGGTCATGGGCTGGGGCGGCGCCTATGCCAACAGCCAGATCGAAGCCTATTTCAAACCCTTTACCGAAAAGACCGGCATCAAAGTCAATTCAATCGATTCCGACAATCCGGCGATCCCGGTCAAAGCGCAGGTCGATGCGGGCAATGTGACCGTTGATGTCGCCGTGCTTGAAATCGCCGATGCCGTGCGTCTCTGCGACGAAGGCCAGCTGGTTCAGATCGATGGCGCCGATCTGCCTGACGGTGCCGATGGCACCAAGGCGATGGACGATTTCCTTCCCGGCACCGTGACCGAATGCATGGTTGCCGCTGATATTTTTGCGACCATCATCGGCTATGACACCACGAAATTCGCCGAAGGCGCCGGGCCGAAGACGATCGCCGATTTCTTCGATACCGAGAAATTCCCCGGCAAACGTGGCGTTCGCAAGAACCCGAAAGTCACGCTTGAAATGGCGCTGATGGCGGATGGTGTTCCGGCGGCTGAGGTCTATGCCCTGCTCGAGACCCCGGAAGGCGTCGACCGCGCCTTTGCCAAGCTTGATACGATCAAGAAAGATGCCGTGTTCTGGGATGCCGGCGCACAGCCGCCGCAGCTTCTGGCGGATGGCGAAGTGGTGATGACCATGGCCTATAACGGCCGGATCTTCAACGCGGCCCATGGCGAGAACAAGCCCTTCGATATCGTCTGGGACGGCCAGGTCTATGAATGGGAAGGTTTCTCGATCCCGAAAGGTGCCCCCAATGAAGCAGCGGCACTTGAGCTGATCAAATATGCGACCTCAAGCGAGGTTTCGGCGAAAGCGGCGTCTTACATCTCTTACGGCCCGCCCCGCAAATCGGCCGCAGCTTTCGTCGGCAATATCGACGGCTCCGACAAGCCGATGCTGCCGAACCTGCCGACAGCGCCGCAGAACCTCGGCAATGCGCTGGCCTCGTCGCAGGATTTCTGGGTCGATCGCGATACCGAACTGGGCGAGCGCTATAACGCCTGGCTCGTATCGAACTGAGCTGAAACGGGGGTGCGGGGGGCATATCCTCCCGCACTCCCGCCATTCCCTCCCTGTCGCCAGAGTGCTGTGATGACCTTTGCCCAACCGAGCCGGATCGCCGCTGCCCTGTTTTTTGGTATCGGGCTTTCGCTCGCCATACCGCCGGAGCTGCAGGCCAGAGATACCGGGGCGGTGACGTCGTCGAAATCGGGTGCGATGGCCTTTCTTACCGCTGATATCGCGATGAATGCCGCGATGGATGCCGCGCGCGAAAGCCTGCCACCGGTTCTGGCGGCGGCTGCGAAATCCGATCTCTCAGATCACAGCTATATGGTGAAATGGGCGCATCCCGTCGATCTGGGCGATGCCGGCACCGAACATAGCTGGGTCGTGCTGACGGGCGTTCACGGAAGTCTCGTCAAGGGGACACTCGCCGCTCAGCCTCAGGGCTTTCACGGCAAGGCCGGCGATCCGGTGTCTTTCCCCGCAAGCGAGATTTCCGACTGGATGCGGTTTCGGCCCGATGGGGTGATCGAAGGCGGCTATACGACCCGCGTGATGATCAGCCAGATGAGCGAGGAAGAACGCGCCTCTTATGATGTTGAATTCGCAGCACTTCCCGCCGCGCCCTCAGGTCTGAAACTAAGCGCCGGCAACTGACCGGCCTCGCAAGAGGCTGACCTTACTCCGCGACGGGCCATTTCGTGGACCGGACCATGCCCGCCGGGCCTGAGACGCGATCCAGGCCGGACAGATCAGAAGAATAAGCGCCCCTGCAGATGCGGGGCAGAAGTTTCAGGACAGAATTATGGCAGAAACCACCATGGATCCCACCGCCGCCGGGCTGAAGACAGCCGATGGCCGCCCGCTGAAGGCGGCGCTGGCCGCGGCACAGTCGCGGGCGAAACGGCGGGCCTTCCTGCTGGTTCTGCCGCTCCTTCTGTTCATCGTGATCACCTTCGCGCTGCCGATCGGGCAGATGCTACAACGCTCCTTCTATCATGACGGGTTCTCCAAGGCCTCGCCCGCGCTCGGGGCCTGGTTCGCCGCCAATCCAGCCGGCACCGAACCCGATGAGGCCGCCTATGCCGCACTCGCCTCCGACCTGCTTTTTATGAAAGAAAACCGGCTCGCCGGTGAGGCGGGCACCCGGATCAACTATTCCGTGCCCGGGACACGCTCGCTGATCACCTCTGCCGCGCGCGGGGCCGATGATCTGCAGCCGCCTTACCGCGAGGCTCTGCTGGAACAGGACAGGAAATGGGGCGAGCCGCTGTTGTGGGTCGCGATGCGGGAGGCGGCATCGCCCTGGACCACCGATTTTTACCTGTCCGGCATCGATATGCAGCGCTCTTCGGATGGCGGTATCGAACGCGTGGCCGAGGTGAACCGTGTCTATATCTGGCTCTATGTCCGGACCTTCCTGCTCTCAGCGGTGATCACCGGCATCTGCCTGCTGCTGGCCTTCCCGATCGCCCATATGCTGGCGACGCTGCCGATGGCAAAGGCCAATCTGCTGATGATCCTCGTTCTGCTGCCATTCTGGACCTCGCTTCTGGTGCGGACGACATCCTGGATCGTGCTGTTGCAGGGCCAGGGGGTGATCAATTCCCTGCTGGTCACGATGGGGGTGATCGATGACAGCGGGCGGCTCGCGCTGATCTATAACCAGACCGGCACGATCATTGTGATGGTGCATATCCTGCTGCCCTTCATGGTACTGCCGCTTTATTCGGTGATGCGGGTGATCCCGCCCAGCTATGCCCGCGCGGCGCGCTCGCTCGGCGCCACCTCCTGGACCACCTTCCGCCGGATCTATCTGCCGCAGACCCTGCCGGGGATCGGCGCCGGCGTGCTTCTCGTCTTCATTCTGGCGGTCGGCTATTACATCACGCCCGCCCTGGTCGGCGGCGCCGATGGTCAGCTCTTCTCGAACCAGATCCAGTTCCATATGACCAAATCGAACTGGAGCCAGGCCGCAGCCCTCGCCGCCATGCTGCTCGCCGGCGTGCTGCTTCTCTACTGGCTCTATGACCGCCTGATCGGCATCGACAAACTCAAGCTCGGCTGACGTCAATCCGATGAAAGGGGCAAAAGCCCGCCCCTTTCATCTGTCCATAAATATCCTCTGGGGGGCCGGGGGGCGAAGCGCCCCCGGCGTCTTTCTCCCCGCGGCAGCCAGAAAAGACACCACCTGTCAGGAGACAGCCATGGCCCTTCCGACCTATGCCGACCCGCTCGAGCGCGCCTGGTATTACGCCTATATCGTGATCTGCACGCTGATCTTCATCTTCCTGATCGCGCCGATCCTTGTCATCATGCCGCTCTCTTTCAATGCAGAGCCCTATTTCACCTTTACCTCAAAGATGCTGAGCTTCGATCCGGAGGGCTATTCCCTGCGCTGGTATGACGAGCTGGTGGTCAAGGGCATGCAGAGCACCGGCGCCACCGGCGCGGCCTGGTGGTCGGATATGTGGCAGAATTCGGTCTGGGTAAAAGCGGCGAAAAACTCGGTGATTATCGGCTTCTGGGCGACAATTCTCTCGACCGTGCTGGGCACGCTCGCAGCCCTTGGCCTGTCGCGCCCCGAAATGCCCTATCGCCGGCTGATCATGGCGGTGCTGATCTCGCCGATGATTGTCCCGATCATCATCGTCGCAACTGGGATGTTCTTTTTCTATTCGAACCCCTGTTCGGTCATCGGCGTGACCTGCGGCACCGAAGAGCAGCCCTGGCGGCTGACCTCGACCTATACCGGGGTGATCCTCGCCCATGCAGCCCTTGGCATTCCCTTCGTGATCATCACTGTGACCGCAACGCTGTCGGGCTTTGACCAGTCGCTGATCCGTGCAGCCGCAAGCCTTGGCGCAAACCCGCGAACCACGTTTTTCAAGGTGATCATGCCGCTGATCCTGCCCGGTGTGATCTCGGGCGCGCTGTTCGCCTTCGTCACCTCGTTCGACGAGGTGGTGGCTGTCCTGCTGATCGCGGGCCCGGAACAGCAGACCATCCCGCGCCAGATGTGGAACGGCATCCGCGAAGCGATCTCGCCCGCGATCCTTGCCGTGGCAACGATCCTCGTGGTGATTTCCATCGCGCTCCTGACCACGATCGAGGTGCTGCGCCGCCGTTCCGACGCCATGCGCGGCGTCACGGGGCGCTGAACGCGCCGCCGATTTCTTCAGAAAGAAATCGGGCCGGAGTTTTACTTAAAACTCCGGCGCACCGCGTCAGGGCAGGATCTGCAGCCAGATCCAGACCGAGAGGATTGAGAATGCAGTGCCAAACAGCACCGCCGAAGCATTCACCCGTTTGGCCACGCCATACATATGCGCGAAAAGATAGGCATTGGCGCCAGGCGCCATGGCTGCTGTCAGGATCATCGAGCGCAAAGCCGCATCGCTGATCCCGAAGATCCCGCGCCCGATCCCCCAGGCGATGGCCGGATGGATCACCAGCGACGTGACGCAAATCCACACAATCGTCCAGCGATCCCCTTCGGGCCGGTAGCGAAACAGGACGCCGCCCAGCCCGAACAACGCCGCCGGCAGCGCTGCCAGCGCCAGCATATCCACTGCCGACCAGACCGGACCGGGCAGGGCGACCCCGCTCAGATTGACCGCAAAGCCTGAAATGATCGCCAGCACCAGCGGCTGATGCAGGATCGCGCCCGCGATCTGGCGTGACAGTCGAAAAGCCGAGAGGCCCTGTCCGCGCGAGCGCGCCCATTCCATCAGCGAGATCCCCAGCCCGTAAAACAGCGGCGAATGCACCGAGATGATCGCGAAATTTCCCGCCAGCGCTTCGGTCCCAAAGGCGCGTTCGGTGATCGGCAGGCCAAGAAGCAGCGAGTTCGAGAACATCCCCGCAAAGCCGATGGCGATGGAATCGGTCAGCGGCCGGTGGAACAGCCACAGCGCCCCGGCAAAGCAGATCGCAAAGCCCGAAAACGCCCCGATATAAAAAGAGAGCATCATTCCCGGATCATAGGCGAGCGACAGATCCAGCCCGGCCACGCCACGAAACAGCACACAGGGCAGTGCATAGCTCTGGGCGAATTTCATCAGCCCGTCGACATGGCTTTCGCTGAACTTGCCCGTTCTTGCCGCCAGCCAGCCGAACCCGATGACGAGGAACACCGGCAGGATAACGTCTAACAGCGCGGACATGGCAGCTACTCTTGCTGGGCCTCAGCCCGGGATGTCGTATTCTATGACCATGCCGTCAAAGGCGGGGCGGATATGCCGGGGCAATTCGCCACATAGCGTGTCATAATCCAGGTCGAGATGCATATTGGTCAGAACTGCCCGCTTCGGCGCCGCACGGGAAATCCAGTCCAGCGTCATCGCCAGATGGGCATGGGTCGGATGCGGTTTGCGGCGCAGTGCATCGACCACCCAGCAGTCAAGCCCCTGCAAATGCTCCCATGCTGCATCGGGCAGGGCGACGGCATCGGGCAGATAGGCCAGCGGACCGATCCGGAAACCGAGCGCATCGATGGTGCCATGTTCGGCGAGGAAGGGGATGAATTCAATCGCGCCGCCCGCGCCTTCGATCACGACGGCGCCGTCGATCGTGTTCATCTCGAGGATCGGCGGATAGCTGCTGCCGGCGGCCTGGATGAAAGCATAGGCAAAGCGCGAAAACAGCGCCTCCTGGGTCGGGCCATCGGCCCAGACCGGCAACCGACGCTGCATGTTCAGAACGATCTGGCGCAGGTCATCCAGCCCATGGACGTGATCGGCATGGGAATGGGTATAGATCACCGCATCCAGCGTGCCGATGCCGGCATCCAGCAGCTGATCGCGCATATCCGGGCCGGTATCGATCAGCACACGGGTGGTGCCCCCGGCACTGATCCGTTCGACCAGCATGGAACACCGGCGACGCCGGTTTTTGGGATTGGACGGGGCACAATCGCCCCAGTTATTGCCGATCCGCGGCACGCCACCGGAAGAGCCGCAGCCGAGAATGGTGAAGCGCAGGACGCTCATGGCTGGCCTCCGGTCACCGACACGGCACTGGCTGACGACAGGACCGGGTCAGGTGCGCGGCTTTCACCCTGCAAAGCCCCGAACGCAGCGGCCCGGGAAAACAGCCGGTCGAAATTCGCGCTGGTGGCGCGGGCAAATTCGGCCTCGCTCAGCCCGAAAAGACCCGCGCCCACACGGGCGGTATGGGCGACATAGGCCGGCTCGTTGCGTTTGCCCCGATAGGGCGGCGGCGCGAGATAGGGGCTGTCGGTCTCGACCAGTACGCGTTCAAGCGGCGCGCGGGCGAAGATATCGCGGATCTCCTGGCTTTTGGGGAAAGCGGCGATCCCCGACATCGAGAGGTAAAACCCCAGATCCAGCGCCACTTCCGCCAGCCTTGCGCCGGAGGTGTAGCAATGCATCACGCAGCTGAAGGGCGCGGCTTTCATACCATCTGTCAGCAGGCGCTCCATATCCTCATCGGCATCGCGGGAATGGATCACCAGCGGCAGGCCAGAAAGCTGCGCCGCCTCGATATGGACCCGGAGCGAGGCGAGCTGCGCGTCGCGGGTCTCGGGCGTATAGTGGAAATCGAGGCCGGTTTCGCCCAGTGCCACGAATTTGGGATGCTGGCTCAGCGCGATCAGCTCCGGCGCGGTGATTGCCGGTTCCTCGGTCACATGCAGCGGGTGGATGCCATAGGTGTAGAATACGCCGGGATGGGCCTCGGCCAGGCCCTGGCAGAGGGGCAGCCGTGCGATCCTGGTGCAGATCGTCACCATCCGCGTGACACCGGCTGCGGCCGCACGGGCGATCAGGTCATCGGTCTGCCCTTCGAAATCCGGGAAATCGAGATGGCAATGGCTGTCAACAAGCAGCGGCAGGGAGGGCATATCGGCGGGCGTATCGGGCAGCAATTCGGGGGGCATCGTGTTCCGGTCTCGGTTCTGGCCGGCATGTCAGCCGGAGGCGAGGCTTCCCGCCATGGCGTCGATCCTCAGCAGGATATCCATGAGAAGGGCGGCAGGGTCAAGGTTGACCGACTTGCCGCGCCTGGCGCGGAGCGTCAGGCTTTGCGCAAGTTCGGCCCAGGGGCGGGCGGCAGCGGTTCCGGGCGCGAGCCGGGCAAAGAGCGCGGCTTCGCCCGGCGCGGCCTCGGGCGGGGTTTCGCGTTTGGCGGCAGCCCGGGCGAGGCGCGAGAGGAAAAGCTCGATCTGGGTCAGGACGAGGTCGAACCGGTCACCCTGGCCCCGGGCACCGGCGGCCTCGCTCAGCGCAAGCGCGCGCGGGCGGTCAAGGCGCGGCAGGGTGGAGAACAATGTCACCAGCGCGGCATAGGTTTCCAGCCCTTCGAGATTGGTCAGGCGAAAGGCCTCGCCCGCCGAGCCGCCCGCGAGCTCGCTCAGCGCCGCGATCTCATGCGGCTGTGCCAGGCCGCCGGCCTGGGTCAGCGCATCGGAAAGTGCATCGGGGGCCAGCGGTGTCAGGCGCAGCTCGCGGCAGCGCGAGCGGATCGTCGGCAACAACCGCGCCGGCTGATGCGAGACCATGAGGAAAGTGGTGCCGGGAGGCGGCTCTTCCAGCAGTTTCAGAAGCGCATTGGCGGCATTGGGGTTCATCTCGTCCACGCTGTCGACAATGGCGACGCGGCGGCCCCCATCGGCTGCGGAGAGCGCGAAGAAGCTCTTCATCCGCCGGACCTCATCGACAGTGATCACCTGTGAGATGGCGTTGCGTTTGTCATTCGGGGCGCGGCGCAAGAGGAAAAGCCGCGGCTCGGCCAGGGCGCGCATCCGCCGCGCGACCGGGCTTTCGGGATCGGTATCGAGCGAGCCGGGCGGTTCAGGCGCGCCGAAAAGGCCACCATCCGTGCCGGGATCCGGGGTGGTCAGAAGGAAACGGGCGATCTTCCAGGCCAGAGTGGCCTTGCCGACGCCTTTGGGGCCGGTGAGCATCCAGGCGTGATGCAGCCGGCCATGGTTCCAGGCGTCGAGGAAACCGGCCTCGGCAGCCTGCTGGCCAAGCACCGCGGCGGTCTCGCGCGGATGGGGCGCGCCTTCGGTGCGGTCGGGTTCCGGAAGATCAGGATCGTCAGCCATGGGCTTTCATTGCATGTCAGGGGGCCTGGGGAAAGGGGCTGCAGGCAGGATGTCGCGCGCGGGGGCATTGCCCAGGCTTTGCTCGGTCAGGTCCGCGCAAAGCCCCCCGGAACATCTCAGTCAGGAGGAAGGGGGCAGTTCCGGCGCCACGGTCTCGCGGATGCGCGCAGCGATCTGGTCGGGGGAGGCATCACCGCTGATCACCCGGAACCGGCCCGGATGGGCATGGGCGAGGGTGAGAAAGCCGTCACGGGCAGCGGTCTGGAAGGCGAGGCCCATATCCTCGAACCGCATCTCATGGCCCTGGCGGGCGGTGGCGCGGGCAAGGCCGGTTTCGGGGGCGAGGTCGATCAGCAGGGTGAGGTCGGGTTCGATCCCGATCATCAGGTCGTGGAGCTGGTCGACAGTTGCCGTCAGATCGCCCCGGGTCAGGCCCTGGAAAATGCGGGTGCTGTCGGCGAACCGGTCGCAGATCACCACCTCGCCGCGGGCAAGCGCCGGGCGGATGGTCTTTTCGACATGGTCACGGCGGGCTGCGGTGAAGAGGAGGATCTCGGTCTCGGCCGACCAGCGGTCGGTGGCGCCCTCAAGCACGAGGCGGCGGATTTCTTCGGCCCCCGGAGAGCCTCCGGGTTCGCGGGTCAGGGTGACCTTGCGGCCCTCGGCACGCAGGCTCTCGGCAAGGCGCCGGGCCTGAGTGCTTTTGCCGGATCCGTCGATCCCTTCGAAGGAGAGGAACAATCCCGTCAATTCGGCCTCAGCTGGCCGGAGCGGGCGCAACCACTGGCGCTGGCCCGACATAGGTGTTCCACAAGATTCCCGAGGTTACCGTCAGGCGCCGCACAAAACCGGCTTTCGCGACCGGTGCCTCGGCCACCAGCGGCACATGGTGATCGGGCAGGCCGGGGATCTGGATGATCAGCTCGGCAAGCTCGGTGCCGGCTTCGACCGGGGCGGGGATCGGCCCGTTATAGACCACGGAGGCGTTGATATTGGTCTGGCCCATGGTCGGCACCAGCAGCGTCAGATCCTTTGCCGGGGTCAGCCCGACGGTCGCGGCCTCGCCCATGAAGATTTCTGCCTCGGCAACCCGGCTGCCCTGTTTCACCACGGTTTTCGCGGCGAACTGGCGGAAGGCCCAGTTGACGATGGCCTCTGATTCCTGGGCGCGCGCCGCATCGGTCTCAAGCCCGGTGATCACAAAGACCACGCGACGCCCGTCATCATGGACTGCCGATCCGACAAGGCCAAAGCCCGCCTCCTGGGTGTGACCGGTCTTAAGCCCATCGGCCTTCCAGTCGCCGCCCTTGATCCTCAGCAGCGGATTGCGGTTCTCGCTGTTCGAGGGCACGCGGTCTTTATAGACAAAACCCGTCATGCCAAACATATGATAATACTCGGGAAATTCTTCGATCAGCCGCACCGCGAGGATGCCCAGATCCTGCAGGCTCATCCGCTGGCCCGGGTCCGGCCATCCCGAAGAGTTGGCGAAATGTGACTGCGCCATGCCCAGCTCGCGCGCGCGCTCGGTCATCAGGCGCGAGAAATTCTCCTCGGACCCCGCCATGCCTTCGGCCACGACCACACAGGCATCATTGCCGGAATTGATGATGATCCCGTGCAGGAGGTCTTCGATACTGGGCCGGTCATCGGGTTTGACGAACATTTTCGACCCGCCCATCTTCCAGGCCTTTTCCGAGACCGAGAATGTGTCGGTCATCTGCATCCGGCCCGATTTCAGCGCCTCGAACACCATATTGATGGTCATCAGCTTTGACATCGAGGCCGGCGGCAGCGGCTCGGTCGCGTTCTTGTCCAGCAAGACCGTATGGGTGGTCACATCATACACCCAGGCGGCACGCGCCTGGGTCTCAAAGGCCTGAGCCGGCACCAGGGCGGTTGCAAGTGCCGCGATGGCGTATTTGAGCGAAGAGAAAAGCCGTCTCAGGGACATATCTGTATCCTATTTCAGCATATAGGCATCGGCAAAGCCGGCGGATTTGATTTTCTTCAGCGTGGCAGAATCGCCTTTGGTAAAGACCGACCAGTAATCCTTGCCCTGCGAGCTTTCCTTGCGGATCTGGGCGGTGACACCGGCCTTTGCAAGCTGGCCCTGGGCGCGGGTGGCATTGGCCTCTTGCGAGAAGAAGCCGATCTGGATCGACCGGCCTTTGGTGGCGGCCGGCGCGGGGGCAGGGGGAGCAGCCTGGGCTGCAGGCTGTGCCGCGACCGCACCCGCTGTCGTGCCGGCGCCTGCGGCAGCGGTGGCTTCTGCGGCTGCAAGCCTCGCATCTGCCTGTTTTGCGGCCTCTTCCGCCTCGCGTTTCAGCTGGCTTTTGGTCTTTTTGGTACCGGCCTGTACCGGGGCTACCGCAGCGGTTGCGCCGGCGGCGGGCAGGGCGGCCGAGGTGACGCCACCACCATCCAGCGGACCCGTCGTTACCGGAGCCTTCGCGACAGCGAGGCTTTCATTGCTGTCGAGCACCGGCTGACCGGGCGCGGTCTGCTGCGTCTCTTCGCGGCGCAGGGCCGTCACTGAAAGCTTTGCCGGTTGCCCGGCAAGGAGCCCGAGCGCATCAGCCGCATCTGACGAGATCTGCAGTTTCGGCCCGGGATTGTCGGCCTCACGCCTGAAAAGCGCGCCGATGACGAATTTCCCATTGGCCTGATTGCGCATGATCACCCGCTCGGGGTCGGTCACATTCGGCGAGGCGACCCAGACGCCGCCCAAGGACGGCCGCCCGTCCCAGAGCGCCTCCTCGGTGACCTGGAAGACCTGAGGCGCTTCGACATCGCGCTCGACGATCGTGGTTGACCGTTTCGGTTTCGCGGCATTCGCGGCGGATGCTGTCGCCGCGCTGCCGCCGGGCGAAGATGTGAACGGTCCGGTCCCGGGCTCGCAGGCGGCAAGCGCCAGCAATGCGCCCGTGGCAAGCAGGGCCGTGCGAATCCGCCCCATTGCAGCCAGACCGCCCTTTACCGGCGCACCGGCCGGCCGGCCAGCGCCACGCAGTGCCGGGAAACCGACGGGAGCCTTCAACTCCGGATCGGCTGGCTGTTCACATCTGCTCATGTCCGCCCTCATACGCGCCATACGCGGTCTCGAATGCCGCGCTTTTAAATTGTTTTTCAGGCGATCACAGAAAAACGGGCATCACCTTGCGGGGATCCCTCATCCCGCACCCGGAACGGGTCGGTCCTGTCGCCGGCCGTCCCGCTTGCGGGAATGTCTGTCTGCGTTGCCTGTCTGCTCTTTTGCGCGTCAGTATACCCAGAGCCCCCCATTATGGAAAGAGCCGAGGCGGCCCTGCCTTTCACGATTGGCGGAGATTGGCAGGGGGTTGGGGTTCTGTGTATTTTATAATGAAATACATATGCTTAAGTAGTATAAAAGGTGCAGATGCCCTGACGCCGTCCTGCCGGATCTGCTTATCCTCGAGTGATGGCCGCACCTTCAGTCCACAGCTGCCCGCCCATGCGATGCGCCAGGGGGAGGCGCCGTCTGGCAAAAGGTCGGAGGCCGAGTTCACATTATCAGCTTGGAAATTGTTTCAGCAGTCAGTAAGCAAGACCTGCGTGATCGGGCGGGCAACCGTCGCCTCGGGGTGACCCCGCCTGAAACGCGCATGCGGATGAGTGGCCGAGTGGTTTAAGGCACTGGTCTTGAAAACCAGCGAGGGGCAACCCTCCGTGGGTTCGAATCCCACCTCATCCGCCAAAACTTCAGAAACATAGATTGTTATGTAGCTGATTTTAAGTGATATATTGGCTGTATTCCTGTTGCCAAGGCACCTCTGGTTTCGTGCTGCTGGGCATTTTACTACATAAAACGCTGCACCTTGCCCTGCTCGTACGCTGGAGCGGGGGGCCAGTCCTTCCACTCACTTTTGCGCTCCTTTGCTGCTCTTTCCTTGAACAGTATTTCGCAAAGGAAGCCGATCAGAAACTGGAATGGCGCGTCGTGGCGGTGCGCATAGGCCACCTGGTATCACCTGTGGCGTCGGGGCGAAGCATTTGCGCTGAGCAGGTCAGGCTTCTGTGTCTGTTACATGGCACTGAACAAGGCGCCTTCTCTGGCCCGCGCTTTAGGACTGCGTCACTCGCCTGACCGCGGGCAGTCGGCGAGGCTGCGCGGGGGCATTGGCCGACGTCGCCCGGTCGGGGGCACGACCCGATCACCTTCCGACGGGCCGAATTGTGCTGTTCAGACCGGGGCCAGCGCACCACGGGCCAGCGCGACCAGCTCCGCCTGGCGATGCAGCCCTGTCTTCTCATAGATCCGCAATGTGTGGGTTTTCAGGGTGCTGAGCGCGATGCCAAGATCTTCAGCGATCTGCTTCGCAGACTGACCGGTGCAAAGCCGTTGCAAGACCTGCGTCTCTGCGCCTGTCAGTGCGTAAAGAGACGCGAGCGCTTCCAGCGCAGCTGACCCTTCTCGCAGTGACGGACCCGCGAGGAAGAGCATGTATTGCGCGCCTGCCGATCCCGCCCTGCCCGTGATCGGCAGGACATGCGCGACCCATGGCGCATTTTCAGCATCTGTGAAGGCCGTGCCAAAGGGGCTGGCCTTTGCGGGATCATCGCATGCGCCGACCGAAAGCAGCGCTTTTCTGACCCGGCGCTGCGCCTCCGGGTCCGTCAATATAAGCGTGCCATTGACCACCCTGAGGATGCCGCTATCTGCGACAACCTTTTCCGCCGCACTATTGTGGAAATGCAGATGTAGATCACTGTCGATCATAAAGAGAGGAGCACGGATCGCGTGCAGTGCGGTTTCCAGATTGGTCTGACGGATTTGCTGCATTTCCAGCACGCGGCTCACGGCTATCGCGCGTTGCAGATGCGGCACAAGGAGCCGCATGATCGCGATCTCGCGCGGGCCGACCAGGCCGTGGCTTTCATGACGGTTGAAGCCGATGGTTCCGAGCATGGTCTCATCGCGTGTCAGCCCCACGGCAATGGCATCGACAAAACCCTGAGGCTGATTGAAACCGAGATGAAAGGGATCAGCGCTCTCCTCGGAAATCGCAACCGGATTGACCGCTGAGAGCACCGCCGGTTCCTCAAGCGGCATGTTCCGCACAACGGCTTCACCGCCCCAAAGCGAAACCAGCCCGTCCGAGAATTCGTGCAGCCGCCCGAGCCAGGCGGGATCAAACCCGGTGGCAGAGGCCAGCAGGGGCTGGCCCGTTCCCAGATCAATCAGACTGACAACACCGGTGCGAAGATCAAGCTCGTCACAAATCGCGCCCATCGCATCCGGCCAGAGGGATGGATCAAGGGCACAGTCATAGATTCTGGCAATCAGAGCAGAAAGGCGTTCCGGGGAAATATGTAAGTCCATATGGCAAAATCCTGGTCAGACCCGCCATATTGATCCCTGGGCTCTGCTTTCTGGCAAGAAAAATCGAACGCTGCCGGTGGTCAGGCAAAACGGGGGCAGTTCAGGGTTTCGGGAAATTGCCACCTTTGAAAACGCGATCCTCAAACCGCGGCCAGTCTCTCAGCTTCAGCTCTTTTCGGGGCGGCGCGCCGCTGTTTTCGGTCGGAGGATCGACGCTTTCCCGGCAGCTGTCCCTGCATTCCATCACAAAGTAGGAAACCTTGCCGTCGAGCCCATTCTTGCGCCTGTATTCAACTTTGACTGCGCCATTGAGGTTGTTCTCGAATGTCCCAACGCAAAATCCGCCGGGCGGGAAAAGCCGGATATCCTTGATCCAGATATGGGCCTCGTCATCGACGGAAGGGCGGCCTTCCGGGTCATCGTAAACGGCAAGATAACCGCCGGCGATATCTGCCTTTTCCGGGTAATCCGTCACGAATTTCACCGAGCGGAATTCATCATTCAGGTTGCCAAGGCCATGGCCGCGGATCCCGTTCACCGCCCGGAACTGGGTGGTCAGACGCACCTTTCCCCGGCAATGGTTCTCGGAATAGAAATAGATCATGACCGCCTCGGCACGATCAGGCGTGACAGAAAAAGCGGCGACGGCAAGTGCCGCGGCCTTTGTCCAGGCTCGCGCACGGTTCCGAAGCAGGGCCATGGTCCGGCTCATCAGCGCAACCTCAGTTCTACACGGCGATTTTTGGCTTTTCCGGCGGAGGTCGCATTGCTTGCCACCGGCTCATCCATGCCCCGCCCGGAGGAGGTCAGTCGCTCGGCTTCGATGTCAAAGCCATTGACCAGCGCATCGACCACAGCCGCTGCACGTCTTTCTGACAGTCCCTGGTTATGTGGCCGCCCGCCATCGCTGTCGGTATGGCCGATGATCTCCAGCTTCAGTGCAGGATCATCACGCAGCATCATGGCAATCTCGAAAACCTGTTCGCGCGATGGCGGCAACAGGATGGCGCTGTCCGTATCGAACAGCAGATTGTCGAGCGTAACGTTTTCCCCGGCGACCAGCTTGTCGCGCATCGAAGTGGCGCCGGTCAGCCCCGGCTCATCCCCGGTGATTACGGTCTTGGTGATCGCCATGACCCCCTTTTCCGGGGTATCGGCAAGCGCCACCTGCATATGGATGACATTCTCGCCGGTGCCTTTCGTCAGATAGAGCAGCCGCGCGCCGCCGGTCTGGAAAAGGTTGCGAACGATCTGCATATCAAGCGCATCCAGCGCGGGCATATTGTTCGGCTTATCAAGCAACAGACCGACATAGAGCCCCGGCACCTTGTCGCCGCTGGTAAAGCAGTCGCCACGTTCGGAGTTGCAAGAGAAGACCACGTCATAATCGGCATCCTTCGCCGCCGCCTCAAAGCTGCGGGTGATCTGCAGTGCGCTGTCGCCCGGCGCGAAGCGGTAATAGGCATAGATGATCCGCCCCTCGAGAAGCTTCCAGTTCTCGCCCTCGGTCGCTTTCGTGAGCGAATCAGAGACCGGGCCGGTGATCATCCAGGTCTCGTCATAATTGTCGATCCGGGGTGTCTTTTCGGTCGGAGTCGCGATGGAAAAGAAGTCCAGCAACTGTGGCAGCTCCTGCGCACCGGCCGTTGTCGTCATAAGGTGGCTGGCAAACAGGCAGGATGTCAGGGCGCGCGCAACAGATAAGATGGACCGGGTCTTCATGGGAACTCCTAAAGCGTAATTATCCAACCGGCCGCAGATTTTAGAGGAAATATTTTCAGTCACATCCACCATTTGGTGGATGCTTTCCCGGCTGGGGCCGCAATGATCCGGAAAGGACATCCCGTCGCTGAGAGGCATATGATCTTGAATTATTTCACCTGCCCTCTGCCAACGCCTTGCAGTATCGGCGCCCATCTTTCGACAGGGCTGTCCGGGATGTCGGATCCTGCACAAAATAACGCAATATGGTTGCCGGATGGGCGGACTTTCTTTGGTAGCGGCCGCGTGGCAGATGCCAATCCGGGCTTGAAAGGCGCGCAACGCAGCCTCGTCAGAACCATAGTTGTCATCGCCCTGACCTTTGCCATGCACACCCCGCCAAAGGCAGCCATCACCGGATACAGCGACAGCGCAAAGGTCATTAAAATAATCCTCGATGACAGATACATTTCAACTGCCCTGAATGATCGAAAAATCAGCTCAATAGAGGAAATAAATCAGGGGTATCGGATCAGCAGCGATCAATGTCATGTTGACGTCATTGTAACGCATATGATCGCTGCACGCCCTGGGTCGACCCCATTCACGTTTCGGATAGAAAATATTAAATGTATGCCGTAATTTTTGAATATTTCCCTATATTGCAATCATTGCGGGTGCGCAAAAAACCCTTTCGTCATCATTTGTTTTTTGAAGATTGCGGTGAATTCTGGTGACCAAACACCACCCTGTCAGAAATGTGAAAGGAAAATTTATGCGATTTGGCGGAATATGTGCGGCCATATTTATCCTCGCGGTCGTGGCAGGTCTCCCTTCCGCGTCAATGAGTCAACTTATGGGGCGTGGCGGAAGCATGCCCGGCATTCGGGGTGAAGCAACGCAACTTCTGGCTGTTCGCAATGGGCCGGGTAAGTCCTACACGAAACTTGGTGAGTTCCCCAAAGGAAGTGAGTTCGTGTTCCTGAACATATCCAGTTGCATGAACGGATACTGCCTGGTTCAGGGACCGGGAGGCATCCGAGGCTGGATCCTGAAAGATGGGACTACTGACATTACAGTTCCCTTGCCAGACCGTATTGATTCTGTCGGCTATGGCGTTTCCCAGAACAAGCTCAACCTGCGGTCAGGCCCAAGCAAACACGACGAAGTGATTACGGTTATTCCAGTCGGACAGCCTCTGCATATGCTGAAATCGAACTTGTGCCGGAACGGCTATTGCTATGTCGAGACGGCTTCCGGTCAGCGTGGCTGGGTTTTGAGATCCCCTCTGTCAATCGCAAAGTACTGATGCCGTCCGGAGCGATGTCGACATTGTCACTTTAAAACAACGGAGATCTGATGTGATCGGAAAAATAAAATCACTTCCCTGGATTGTGGCAGCCACAATATCTTTTCTGTCTCTGCCTGTGCATGCAGAAACAACGCCAGGTCTGAAAAATGGCTGCCAGGTATTCGAGCATAAGGATTTTAAAGGGCGGTCATATGTTTTGACTTCAGGAATGATGCTTATTGCAGCCGATGACCCCGGATACAGAAGCACCACGAATGGACATAGTTTTCAATATACCGAAGTGTTTTCCAGGCGCTGGAACGATGACATAGGTTCGGTCAAGATGGGCCCCGGATGCAGGGTTACCCTCTATGAACACGTCGACAAGCGAGGAAAAAGTAAAACCTTCTCAGGAAACACCGCCCGGCTGGGGTGGTGGAATGACGAGGCAGGAAGAGCAAGCTGCCTGTGCGACAAATAACGCTCCAGCGGTGCGCTCTTTGTGGAGCGCTGACAGAACATCAGAGAAGGTTGTCCCGGTGCCTCGGGTACCGGGTGACATGACGACCGGCTCGGGATCGGGTTCGGTCAGGAGGGGCAAGCTCGGTGCGCTGACCTTGACCTTGCCTTCGTCGCGCTCCTGGAGGGCGTTCAATGCTTCGAGCTGCACTTCGGCCAGCGAACGCAGCAGCTCGGCTCTCGCACGTCAGGCACCAGACCGCGCGCCTTTAGATCGTCGGCCGCATAACCGACAAGAGCCTCGGCCCCATCTTTCTCTATGCGATCGCCACCAGAAGCCGGAGCTTGTTCGCATAGATCGCCCGGGAGTAAGTCATGAAGTCGGTCGTTGTGCTATCTCGGACAGCACGCCTTTGTCGTCAGCTTTCAGAGATTCCCGATAATGAGGCTTTGCTGCGGTGGATAGGGTACGCGGTGCAAGCAGTTCCTGTTTTCACTTAGCCTGAACCCACCCAAGGACGGGAACGCAAGCCTTGATGATCTCATGGCGGCGGCTGACCAAGCTGAGCGCAAGCTCGGCCTGGTCGGCCAGCCTCGCGCCGTGGTGATCCATGAAAAGAAAGGGCGCAGGCACGCCCATGTGGTGTGGTCGCGTATTGATGCCGAGAGCTTGAAGGCGGTGAATCTGCCGTATTTCAAAACCGCACTCAACGCCTTGTCCAAAGACCTGTATCTTGAACATGGCTGGAAGCTGTCGGAAGGTTACCGCGAAAAGGGCTGGAAAAATCCTCTCAACTTCACACTTGCTGAATGGCAGCAAGCGCAGCGGATCGACCTTGATCCGCGTGAAATCAAACAGGTATTTCAGCAAGCTTGGATCGGATCGGACAACCAACAAAGCTTTAAGGCAGCCCTTGAGGATAGCGGATATTTTCTGGCGCGAGGTGATCGGCGTGGCTTTGTCGCGGTTGATATTCATGGTGAGGTGTATTCAGTCGCCCGCATGACGGGGGTGAAAACCAAGGACGTAACCGCCCGTCTTGGTAGTCCTGATGCTTTGCCTAGCGTTGAAGATACGAAAGCGCAGACCCAAGCCAAGCTGTCAGCGGGTTTGAAAGAGCATCTGAAATCCTCGCGTGAAGAACAACGCCGCGCCCTGAAACCGCTTGAGGATGAACGCGCCAAGTTGGTGCGCGAGCATCGTGCGGAACGGTTGCGCTTGGAGCGCGGCCATGCACAGCGCTGGCAGGCGGAATCCAAAGAGCGGGCCGAACGCTTACGCTCTGGCCTGAAAGGCGTGCTGGATTTTATCACAGGACGGGCGGCACAGACGCGGGCGCAGAATGGCCGTGAAGCGGTCGCGGCATACCAGCGTGACCGCAGCCAGCGGGAAGGGCTGTATCAGGTGCAGGCCGCAGACATGACGGCGCTGCATCAGCGCCGTGCTGATCTTAAAACCCAGCAACGCCAAGAGCGTATGAAACTTGCTGCGAAGATAGGCCAGATGCTGCGCCTGACGCGGGCAATGGGGTTGGATGCGAAGAAAGCTCCCGATGCTTCCCGCCCCAGAACCCCCAAACAACGTGGCTTTGATCTCGACCTTTGAGACGGGAAAACACCATGACCAATAGCATTGTCAATCTGCCTACCCTGCACGGCGTGGCACATTCCATGTCCGGTGCGGTCACAAACACCGATGCATCTCATATCCCGCTCGGCACGGCGGCGTGGCACAATTTAGACGCTGCGGGTGCTTTCCGGTTTCGCACGGGTGATCTGTGGTTGTCGCGTGATCTTGCAGGCGAACCTGCCGGATACCGTGATGACCGCCATGTGCTGCTGGTGAGCGGCACCCGCATGGGAAAAGGCGCGTCTGTAATCGTGCCGAATTTGTGCCTGTGGCCGGGGTCGGTAGTGGTGATCGACCCCAAGGGAGAAAACGCTATGGTCACTGCCCGCAGACGCGGGGCGGGATCTGCCTATAGCGCGGGCTTGGGACAGCGTGTGTTGATACTTGATCCCTTTGGCGAAGTGGTGCGGGGGGGGGGCGATGATTTTGCGGATATGCGGGCAGCGTTCAATCCGCTGGATGTGATCCTGACGCGCAAGCGCGAGGCGGTGGACGATGCGGCGCGTATGGCGGATGCCTTGATCGTCAGCGAAGGGGGTGGGGATTCCTTCTTTGATGATACGGCCAAAGGCATCATCAAAGCGCTGATCCTGCACGTCGCCAGTGATCGGAGCTATGCCGATCATCAACGAAACCTCCTGACCCTGCGCCATGCACTTCTGGCAGGCGATGATGAAATGCGCCGCCTTCTTGAGCGTAACGGTGTGGAAGAACTGCCCAGCGGTATCAGTCTGCTGTTTGCGCGGATGCGACACAACGGCGCGTTTGGCGGGGTGGTCGCAAAGCACGGGGCGATGTTGCAAGAATTGCTGGAGGCTTCGCCGCGAACGTTGATGTCAGCGTTGCAAGTGGCGCGGACGAACACAGATTTTCTGGACAGCCCTGCGCTGCGTTCCTGCCTTGATAGATCGAGCTTCCAGCTATCTGATCTAAAGACCGCACCCACCAGTCCGTACCTGTGTCTGCCGCAGCGTTTCATGGGCAGTCATTACCGCTGGCTGCGCATGATGACTACGTTGATCTTGGGTGAAATGGAACGCGCCCGTGTGCGCGTTCCGCCCAAACACCCTATGCTGATGGTGCTGGATGAGTTTCCGGCGCTTGGGCGCATGAAGGTGATTGAGAACGCAGCCGCGCAAATTGCGGGCTATGGCGTGAAGATGATGTTTGTGTCGCAAAACATGGCGCAGTTGAAGGACGTGTATAAAGACAACTGGGAAACCATGGTGGCGAATGCGGGCGTGAAACTGTTCTTCGGGAATGATGACAATTTCACACGCGAATATGTTTCCAAGATGATTGGCGATATGGAACTGCGCCGTTGGGCACAAAGCTATAGTCATAGCGAGGGGCGCAGCCAGAGTGAAAGCCACGGCACCCAACGGGGGTATTCCGGCAATCGCACGATTGGCTCGTCCAGCTCTGCATCATTCGGGCAAAACGGCAGCTTCACGTTAGGGGATTCCCGAAGTGCCAGCGAAGGCTGGTCACGCGGTGAGAGTCGCAGCACGACACATGGCACCAGTGAGGGGAACACCAAGGGTGCTAGTGAAACCTTCCACAAGCGCCCGTCGCTGACGCCGGATGAAGTAGGGCGGTTGTTCGGTAGCCGCCAGAACCCCGCCATGTTGGCGCTGATCTCTGGCCTGCAACCTGTCGCACTAAAGCGCACCCTGTATTTTACTAATCCTGTGCTTGCGGAAAAATTCGATCCGCACCGCGATCATGCACCGCCGCTCACCCGTGCGCAGATTGCACAGCGGGATATGGCGGTGTTCTTCAAGCACGTACTGGCAACGCCCCCGCCGCCTGCCCAGAATAGAGCCGTAGCACCTTCGGCGCAGAATACCCTACCTCCGCGCGAGATTGTGCTGCCAGTGCGCCCTGCCAGAACGGGTTTGGTGAGGCTGGCGTTGCGCTCTGCAACATTCATGGCGCTCAAGATCTTGGCGGTGGGCGGTGCGGTTGCGGCCTATGCCATTGCAATCGGATTCTAGCTCACCACATGCGGCTGGCGATTTCGCGTTCTTCATGCCCCAGCACATGGGTATAGATAGCGGTTGTAGACAGGCTGGCATGACCAAGCCAGCGCTGCACAAGTGTAATGGGGATGCCTGAACGGATCGCGTGTACCCCGTAGGCATGGCGCAAGCCCTTCGGTGTGGCGTGAGGGCCTGCGCCTATTTTGGCGTCTTGCATGACGGCCTTTATCAGCCACCATGCACGGCTGCGCGAGAGCGTCCAGAGCAGGGCATCTTCTGCCCCGCTCAAACTTTTCAGTTGATTGATGATATGATCGGGCACGGGGATTTCGCGCACGATGAAGGCACCGCGTTTTTTCAGGCTGCGCACAGCTATGGTGCCGTCACTTGCGTTGATGTTGTCACCTGTCAGCGCAAGCGCTTGAGCTACTCCCCGGAAATCGGACAGTGACGGAAGCTACGATCTGACGTTTGCTGGTCTCCACGGACGAGGAGATCAGGCATGCGAAAACGCAGGAACCATGACGCGGGCTTCAAGGCGCGCGTGGCACTTGAGGCCATCAAGGGCGAGCGCACTGTGTCGGAGTTGGCGGCCGAATACGGCGTGCATCCGACGATGATCCATCAATGGAAGAAATCGCTGCTCGACGGGGCTGCGGACATCTTCGAGCGCGGCGGCAAGAAGCCCGCGACGGAGGTGGATGAAGAGACGGTCCGGTCATTGCACGCCAAGATCGGGGAGCTGGCTGTCGCCAACGATTTTTTGTCACGAAAGCTCAAGCCGTGGAGCGGAAAGTGAGGCGTGGGATGATCGAACGGGACCACCCTGCACTGTCGATCGGGGCGCAGTGCCGCCTGCTGTCGATCTCGCGCTCGTCGTTCTGCCACGAGCCGGCTGGAGAGACTGATCAGAACCTCGGCCTGATGCAGCTGATCGACCGGCAGTTCATGGATACGCCCTTCTACGGCGTCCGGCAGATGACCTGGCATCTGCAAAACGAGGGGCACGGCGTGAACCAGAAGCGCATCCGGCGGCTGATGCGGCTCATGCGTTTGATGCCGATTTACCAGAAGCCCAACACCAGCAAGCCGAGAAAGGGCCACAAGACCTATCCCTACCTGCTGGGCGGGCTGCGGGTCGATCGCCCCGGTCAGGTCTGGTGCGCCGACATTACCTATCTCCCGATGCGGCGGGGGTTTCTGTATCTGGTCGCCATCATGGACTGGTTCACGCGCAAAGTTCTGGCCTGGCGCATATCGAACACCCTGGAAGCGGACTTCTGCGTCGAGGCGTTGAACGAGGCCATCCACCGGTTCGGCGCGCCCACAATCATGAACACTGACCAAGGCAGCCAGTTCACGTCCTTCGCTTGGACAGATCGGCTGAAACGCGTCGGAACCCGCATCTCGATGGACGGCAAGGGGCGGTGCATCGACAATGTCTTCATCGAGCGCCTGTGGCGGTCCCTGAAATACGAATGCGTCTATCTGCATGCCTGGGAGACCGGGTCTCAGGCAAAGGCCGCAATCGGATCCTGGGTCAGCTTCTATAACCATCGGCGGCCACACACTGCCCATGGCGGGTTGCCCCCCGCCGTGGTCTACTTCAACAGCATCGAAACCGACCGGCAGGCACAGGCAGTAGCTTAAACATCCTCGAAAACTGTCCAAGCATCGGGGAGTAGCTCACTGTGCAGGCCAAGGCGATGACGAAAGCTTATGAGCGCGAGATCGCCAAGGTTGATACCCAGATTGAAGCGTTGCTTGATAGGATCGTTGAAGCCACATCGGGTACGGTGACGAAGGCCTATGAGAAGCGGATCAGCACACTTGAACGCAGCAAGATCGCGTTTGAGGAAAAGCGCCTGAACTGCACTCAGCGACATGGTACCTTTGAGGAATTGTTCGAACTCGCCTTCGGTTTCCTCGCAAACCCTTCAAAAATATGGAATCTTGGCAGAATCGAGTGCCAAAAATTAGTGCTGAAACTGGCGTTTTGTGATCGTCTGGAATATGCACCGGAAACAGGGTTTCGAACCCCAAAAACGTCCTTACCCTTCAAGGCGTTAGGCGCGTTTACCCACAGCAAATGTGAAATGGCGGAGAGGGTGGGATTCGAACCCACGGTAGGCGCAAACCTACAACGGTTTTCGAGACCGCCCCGATCGACCACTCCGGCACCTCTCCGCGCTTTCTGGGGGTCGTCTATGGAGGCGGGGTTTAGCTTCGTGTTTCGGGAAGCGCAAGCCCGTTTCGACAGGATTTTTCTCGGGATGAGTGTTCAGGGCGGAAAATTGGCAGCGGCCGGGTTGGATGGCGCGCGCCCTGTGAAAGATCAGGCGGTCTTTGCGTCGCGCAGGGTTTGCTGACCCGGCGCGGGCCGCGCACGCAGGTTTGAGCGATCCCCCACTTGGCCTCTGACCTGGCCATGCTTAGGCTGCATCTGAAACCGGCAAACGGGAGAAGCGGGATGCAGCGCAATGAGGGAAGGCGAGGTCTGGCGGTCAGGCATCTGGACCAGGGCGCGGCTTATCCGTCCCGAAGCTGGCCGCATGCGGCAGCTTTCGCTGCGCTGATTGCGGTCTTGCCCATGCCGGGCGCCGATTTTGCGGCGCTTGCCGAGGGGCGTGACGGGGCGGGCACCGAACAGGCGCCCATCGATCAGGCCCCCACCGGACAGGCGCTGACAGACCAGACTGGCGGTGAGGACGCGGCCGCTCAGGACGCGACTCTGGCGGCTCTTGAGGAGAGCCTCGGTCTCGGCGCGCTGTTCGGGGTGATCGCGCGCGAGGGGCACTTATATGGCGAGGGGCTCGATCAGGGCCTGCTCGGGGGCAGGGGTGGTCTTCGCTGGCAGGCCAGTGTGGCGCGGATCTATCAGCCCGACGTCCTGCGGGCGCGATTCTCGCAGGCGATGAGCGAGGCGCTGGCGGGCAGGCCTGAGGTTCTGGCCGATGCGGTTGCGTTCTTTTCGTCTCCGACCGGCAAGGCCATTGTGGCGCGCGAGATCGCGGCACGCGAGACGCTGCTGGAACCGGACAGCAAGGAGGCCGCCGAGGTCGCTGCAGGCAAGCTGCGCGATGCGCGTGCGCCAAGGCTCAGACTGATCCGCAATCTGATTGATGCTTCGGATCTGATCGAGGGGAATGTCGCCTCGGGTCTCACCGGATCGGCGGCGTTCAACGAGGCACTCGCGGCCACGCTGCCGCCGGAGCAACGCTTGCCGGAAGCCGACCGGATGGCCCAGGTCTGGGCGCAGGAGGCCGAGATCCGGGCCAGCACCACCTCCTGGCTTCTGACCTTCATGACCGAGGCTTATGCACCGCTCAGTGACGCCGAGCTGGAGCAGTTCCTCGCCTTCAGCAAAAGCGAGAGCGGCAGGGCGCTGAACCAGGCGCTGTTCACCGCTTATGGTGAAACCTTCCGGGTGGTGATGCAGGAGCTGGGCCACGAGGCGGGGCAGGTGCTGCGCGGCGCGCGGATCTGAACCTACCGATCCGGGACGGGCAGGGGACGGAAGCAAACCTGTCGGGCCCGGGCCGCGCCGGCTGAATGACTTGACGCGATGCCTGATGCAGATCATAAGCGCACATCTTCCCCAGGGTGCGAATCCAGGGGCGGATTCTTTTTGAACATCATCCGGTGACGGATGCGCTGTCCGAAGGCGGGGGAACCCATGAACACCAAAGACCCGGTAAAGGGTCAGAGGGGCCACAGGACGCGGGCAATGAAGGAAGACAGATTATGACCTTTGCGGTCCTGAAAACAGGCGGCAAGCAATACAAAGTGCAGGCGGGTGACGTTCTGCGCGTGGAAAAGCTTGATGCCGTCGCTGGTGAAAAAATCCAGTTCAACGAAATCCTGATGGTGGACAGCACCGTCGGCGTGCCCTTCGTGGCCGGCGCCGCTGTGCAGGCCGAAGTGATCGATCAGATCAAAGGCCCGAAAACCATCCACTTCGTCAAGCGCCGCCGGAAGCATTCGTCGCAGCGCACCAAAGGCCACCGTCAGCACCTGACGCTGGTTCGCGTGACCGAAGTTCTCGCCGCTGGCGCTGACAAGTCGGGCGTCAAAGCTGCGACCGGTACCGCTGATGCGCGCCGCACCGCTCATGAAGCCCCGGGTGCTGCCAAGGCTGCTCCGGAAGCTGCCGAGAAACCGAAGCGCGCCCGCAAGGCCGCTGCTGCAGAGGAGTAATCCCCCATGGCACAGAAAAAAGCAGGCGGTTCGTCCCGCAACGGTCGCGACTCGGCTGGTCGTCGCCTTGGTGTGAAACTCTATGGCGGCCAGGCTGTCATTCCGGGCAACATCATCGTGCGTCAGCGCGGCACCACCTTCTTCCCGGGTGAAGGCGTTGGCATGGGCCGTGACCACACGATCTATGCGGTTGCCGAAGGCGCAGTCAAATTCCGCAAGGGCCTCAAGGGCCGCACTTTTATTTCGGTGCTTCCCGTTGCGGAGGCGGCCGAGTAAGCCGAACCTTTACATATCAGATGTATCGGAGGGATCGGCTCTAAAAGCCGGTCCCTTTTCTCATTTCCGCCGTGGAAAAGCCCGGGCGGCTATGGGAGAACGAGGATCCGATACCCACATGAGCTTCGAGCAGGAGGGAAGCCATGGAATTCGAGACGATCCGCAGCCCGGGGCCTTACGGCGCCGGTAAGGGAATCGCTGCGGCAGCTGCTTCAGTGGAAGGGGTCAGTGACCTGCAGATCGCGGCGGGGCGCTTTATCCTGCGCCCGGTCCGGGCCTCTGACGCCGGTCTGATTGCGCATTACGCCGGCGATAAACGCGTGGCCGATGCGACGCAGAACATCCCGCACCCATTCCCGCCCGGCGCCGCCGAGGCCTATGTCAACCGGTCGATGAACCATGACCGGCCGGGTTCGGTCTGGGTGATGGACGGGGCCGCACATGGTCTGTCCGAACTTCTCGGGGTGATCAGCCTTAAACCGATGGAGGTGAAGGCAGGCCGCTCCGGCCAGTCCGAGGTCGCCTATTGGGTCGCGCCGGTATTCTGGAATACCGGCATCGCTTCCGAGGCGGTGCGGGCGCTGGTTGCGGCCAACCCTCTGGAAGACAGCACCTATTTCGCCGAAGTGTTCCAGGACAATCCCGGATCGGCCCGCGTGCTGACCAATGCGGGGTTTGAATATCTGGGCGATGCCGAGGCATTTTCGGTGGCGCGCAATGCGATTGTGCCCACCTGGACCTATATCCGCAAAATGGTGAAATGATGCAGATCCGCGATGCCCTTGACCATGACGCCGCGGGCATCGCGGAGATCTATAATCACGCCGTGCTCCATACGACCGCGATCTGGAACGAAGCGACGGTGGATGCCGCCAATCGCATCGACTGGATGGCGGCCCGGCGCGCGGGGGGCTACCCGGTGCTGGTGGCGCAGGCCGAAGATGGCGGGGTCACCGGCTATGCCTCATACGGCGCCTGGCGGGCCTTTGATGGCTATCGGCTTACGGTGGAACATTCGGTCTATGTGGGCGTCGCCTATCGCGGTCTTGGCCTCGCTCATGCGCTGATGGAGGCGCTGATCACCCGCGCCCGTGCGCAGGGCCTGCATGTGATGATCGCCGGGATCGAGGCGGAAAACACCGCCTCGCTGGCGCTGCATCGCAAGCTCGGCTTCAGCGAAGGCGTGGTGATGCCCCAGGTCGGGCAGAAATTCGGCCGCTGGCTCGATCTGCACTTCATGAGCCTGCAACTGGATCAGCGCGAAACCCCTGCGGCGGGCTGACGGCCGGGCAGGGTGCCAGGCGCTGCCCCGTTATTGCCCGCATTTTCAGTCTGACGAATGCACCAGGCGCAGCTTTGGCCGTGCCGGAGGTTCTGTCGCCTGCCCGTCGCCACCCGCAGCATCCCCGAGGTCGGGCACCGTAAAATCGGCAGGTCTTTCCGCGAAGATGTAATCCGGGACCCGCTCTTCCGGCTGGCTGTTCGGGGCCTGCGGCAAAGCGGCCTGGCCAAAATCCGGCAGGGTGACTGAATGCCCCGGCCTGGCGGAGGCCGATTTGATCCGCTGGCCCAGCCGCTCTTCCACCGCGCCTGCAACCATGAACCGACGCGGCGCACGGCCGATCTCACCCAGGGTCGAGAGGCATCCGAGTACTGTCGGCTGGCCCCGCAACGGTACTGCCAGCGGCAGGAGCAAAAGCCGTGCCGTCAGCGCCGGGCGACCAGGGCCGCCTTCCGCCTGCAATTCCATCGTCACGAGGGAATTATGATTGCAGACCCGTTCCACTGTATGGGCCAGTGCCGGCCGTGCCTCGGGCAGGAATATCGCCGAAAGCGGCAGGCCCTGCATATCGACCCCGGCCGGAGCAGAGACCCGCCGCCCGGCGATTCTCAGTCGCAAAAGCCCCTCGCCGATCCGCTCGGCCAGGAACACATCCTCCAGCGCCGGCAAAAGCCCGCGCGGATCCAGCGCCGCCGGCTCCGGAAGCGCGCCGCCCGGCCCGATCAGCCCTTCCCAATAGCCGCGCACCCTTTGCAGGCTAATAAAACGTGCCTCTTCAGCCGGGTCGCGCCGTGCCGGTCCGAGGGTGAAGAAATCCTGTGTCAAACCCGCCTCCTGCACCAAAGGCCGGGCGGACCCGGTCGCCTGTGTGCCTGTAACGTAACCTGTAACGCCCCCGCGCCCCTGTACCCCGATACGCGAGACCGGTGGAGCCGGCCGTCGCAGTGATGTTGTATCGTCAGGTATATTTTAGAACAAAATCTACCGGGTTTGCATGGAAATCTCTTAAAATGGTAAAGAGCTGTTATGGGAACCTGAACGGTCCGGGCCAACCGGGCTGATGGGAGTTTATTTTGACAATTTCAATGACGGGATTTGCGGCCGGACGTGGTCAGGCCGTGGGATTTTCATGGGCCTGGGATCTGCGCTCGGTCAATGGCAAAGGGCTTGATCTGCGGCTCCGGGTGCCGGACTGGATTGACGGGCTCGAGGCGGGGCTGCGCGCCGCGCTGCAAAAGGCGCTCGGGCGTGGCAATGTCAGCCTGTCCTTACGGCTGAGCCGGGACGAAGGCGCCCAGGCGGGCCCGCGCCTGAATACGGAGGTGCTGGATGTGCTGTTGCGGCTTGCGGGCGAGGTGACGGCGCGGGCGACTGCGGCCGATCTGCTGCTGACGCCGCTGACGGCCGGCGATCTGATGGCGATGCGCGGAGTGATCGAGACGTCGGGCACCGATGAGGATACCGCGCCGCTTGCGGCAGCGATTCTCGCCGATCTGCCGGCGCTGATCGAGGCTTTCAATGTCTCGCGCGCGGCGGAGGGCCAGGCCCTGAACGCCGTGATCGCGGCGCAGCTGGGCGGGATTTCCGACCTTGTCGCGGCGGCGAAGTCCGCCGCAGAGGCCCGCCGCCCGAAAGCCCGCGAGGCGCTTGGCGAGGCGCTGGCGAGGGTCGGCAGGAATGTCGATGGCCTTGATGAAACCCGCCTCGCGCAGGAACTCGCGCTGATGGCGGTGAAAGCCGATATCACCGAAGAGATCGACCGTCTTACCGCCCATGTCGCGGCGGCCCGGGCCTTGCTGGCCGATCAGGCGCCGGTCGGTCGTAAATTCGACTTCCTGATGCAGGAATTCCTGCGTGAGGCCAATACGCTTTTGTCAAAGTCTCAGGATATCGACCTGACCCGGATCGGGCTTGACCTGAAGACGGTGATCGACCAGATGCGCGAACAGGTGCAGAATGTCGAATAACGGGGAGTGGTAATTTGGCGCGGCGCGGGCTTCTTCTGATCCTTTCCTCCCCCTCGGGCGCAGGCAAATCCACCATGGCGCGGCGGCTGATGGATTGGGATCCGACACTGAAATTCTCGGTCTCGGCCACCACGCGCAAAGCGCGGCCCGGCGAGGAACATGGCATCCATTACTGGTTCCATGACCATAACGGCTTTCGCGCCATTGTGGATCAGGGGGGGATGCTGGAACATGCCGAGGTCTTCGGCAATTTCTACGGCAGCCCGCGCGCGCCGGTCGAGGCCGCGATGGCCGAGGGCCGCGATACCCTGTTCGATGTCGACTGGCAGGGCGGCCAGCAGATCCGCAATTCGGCCCTAGGGCGCGACGCAGTATCGGTTTTCATCCTGCCGCCCTCGATTGCGGAACTCGACCGCCGGCTGCGTGGGCGGGGTCAGGACAGCGAAGACGTGATCGCAGGCCGTATGGCGAAAAGCCGCGACGAGATCAGCCATTGGGCCGAATATGATTACGTGCTGGTCAATGACGACCAGGATGAATGTTTCGAGCGGCTGCGCGCCATCATCACCGCGGAGCGGCTGAAACGGGAAAGACAGCCCGATCTGGCCGGCTTTGTGCGCGGTCTCAATGAGGAGTTTGCCGCAAGATGATCTGGGAACTCGATGGGCTCGCGCCTGAAATTGATGCGGAAGCCTGGGTTGCGCCCTCGGCCGAACTGATCGGCAAGGTGCGGCTGGGGCCGGGGGCGAATGTCTGGTTCGGCGCTGTGTTGCGCGGCGATAATGAGCTGATTGATGTGGGCGCGGGCTCGAATATCCAGGAACATGCGGTGCTCCATACCGATATGGGCTATCCGCTGGTGATCGGCGCGAATTGCACCATTGGCCATAAGGCGATGCTGCATGGCTGCGAGATCGGTGAGGGCTCACTGATCGGAATGGGGGCGACGGTGCTGAACGGGGCAAGGATCGGTAAAGGCTGTCTGATCGGCGCCTGTGCCCTGATCACCGAAGGCAAGGTCATCCCCGATTACAGCCTTGTCATGGGCAGCCCCGGCAAGGTGGTGCGCGTGCTGGATGAGGCCGCGCAAGCCCGCCTGATCCTCTCGGCCGAGGGCTATCAGGCCAATGCGCGCCGCTTCCGCGCCGGACTGAAACCGGTGGGGCACGCGTGATGTCGGACGAGGACGGCGAGGCACAGCCTGGGCTGGTCGAGCAATTGCTGGATGGGCTGCCACTGCCGGCCTTCACGCTGGACGACCGCGACACGGTCCGGGCGGCCAATGTGCCGGCGCTGGCGATTTTGGGCGAAAAGGCGCGGGGCCGTAACCTGGCGCTTTCACTGCGCGGTCCGGAGCTGCTGGATGCGGTTTCAGGCACGCGGCGGGATGGGGCGCAACGGCGCATCCTTTTGCGCCTGCCCGATGATGCGCAATACCGGGTCAAGGTCTCGGGCCTGCCCGCCGCCGATCCGCCGCAGGTGATCTGCGTGATGCAGGATGTGACCTCGGAGGCGCAGAACGAGGCGATCCGCCGTGAATTTGTCGCCAATGTCAGCCATGAGCTGCGCACACCGCTGACGGCGATGATGGGCTTTATCGAAACGCTGCAATCGGCGGCGAAGGATGACCCGGTGGCGCGCGACCGCTTTCTTGGTATCATGTCGCGCGAGGCCGGGCGGATGAACCGGCTGGTGCGCGATCTTCTGCATCTGAGCCGGGTCGAGGCTGAAGAACGGGTGCGGCCGCGCGAAACCATTGATCTGCCCGGAATTCTGCGCTCGGCTGCGGCCTCGGTGCGCCAGGTGGCCGAGGCGCATGGCTGCACGATCCGGTTTGAGGGGATCGACGGGCGGGTCATGGTGCCGGGAGATGCCGACCAGCTGACCCAGGTTTTCCTGAACCTCATGGAAAACGCGGTGAAATACGGGGCGCGCGACAAGCCGGTGACGGTGACCATCACGCGCGAGACCACCTCGCGCGGGCCGGCGATCCGGGTGGATGTGGCCGATCAGGGCGACGGGATCGACCCGATCCACCTGCCGCGCCTGACCGAGCGGTTTTACCGGGTCGATGCCCATCGTTCGAGGGCTGAAGGCGGCACCGGACTGGGGCTCGCCATCGTCAAACATATCATCAACCGCCATCGCGGCTGGCTGAAGATCGAGAGCGAAAAGGGCAGGGGCTCGGTGTTTTCAGTGATGCTGCCCGAAACCTGACGGCCCCCAAACTGATTTACAGCCGCGCGATGCGTTCGGTCAGCAAGGCGTAAAAGCCGTCGCGGTCAACCGATCCGATGAAAAGCGCGTTGGGCGCCCGTTTCGTGACGCCCCACCAGTCGGCCACCGTCATGCCAAGCGTAAGTTCGGATTTCGTCTCGATTGCGACATTGATGAAGCGACCGGAAAAGAGCCCGGGGCGCAGCATGAAGGCGATCACGCAAGGGTCATGCAGCGGGGCACCGTCAGTGCCATATTTCGCGGTGTCGTAGCGCTCAAAGAAATCGGTCCAGGCGGCGACCGCGTCTCCGGCGCGGGTGCCAAGCGCGCGCAGACCATTCACCCAGGCGCGCGAGGTCAGCGCCTTATGGGTGACATCAAGCGGCAGCACCACCAGATCGACGCCGGAGCGGAAGACTATATCCGCAGCCTCGGGGTCGACATAGATATTAAACTCGGCCGCCGGGGTGATATTGCCGCCTTCGAACAGGGCGCCGCCCATCAGCACGATCCGGCGGACCCGCGCGATGATATCCGGGGCGCGGCTGAAAGCGGTGGCGATATTCGTCAGCGGGCCGAGGGTGCAGAGTGTTACCGTTCCAGCCTCTTCACGACGCAGCGTTTCGACAATGAAATCAACGCCGTGTTGCGAGCTGACGGTCAGCTCTGGCTCGCCCAGGTCGATCCCGTCCAGCCCGCTTGCGCCATGGACCTCTTCTGCGGTGACACCCTCGCGGTTCATGGGCCGGTCGCAGCCGGCAAAGACCGGAACATCGCGCCGCCCCGTGAGGCCGACGATATTCAGCGCGTTGCGCACCGTCAGCGACAGCGGCACATTGCCGGCGACCACGGTCACGCCAAGCACCTGCAGCGCCTCGGGGCTGGCCAGCGCAAGCAGAAGCGCGACCGCATCATCCTGGCCCGGATCGGTGTCGATGATGATCTTTTGCTGTTCTGCCATGAGCTTTACCTGCGCTGTACCCGGGATCTGACGCGAGCTTAGCCAATCCCGTGCCGCGTTGCGAGAGGGCGCGATCCGGGGGGCCTGCAAGCTGACCGGGCTACCATCGTAAAGATCGCTGTTTTTGATCTCGCAATATAGTCGCCATCCGCTCGATATCACGCTTTCGACGCCTTGCGAGCGCTGCCCCGGCTTTCACCGTTGGTCGCAAGGGCCAGGGCGCCGTCATTTTCAACGCCGGTCTCATTGGTAAAGACGTCTTCGTCATCCTTGACAGACATGTTTCTCGGCGCGCCGTTAAGCGTAAAACTGCCCCTGTGCCGGCTTGTATCGCCAAGGCCGGGATTGCGGTTGGAGACAACGGAGAAGGTGAGAATCAGCTGGCACCGGCAGACGGGAGAGGGCGCAGAGCGGGGCATCTGCCGGGTATCCGGAAATTTGCCTGCAGAGCGATTAACCCCCGCGCGCGTGCCGTCGGTTTCGCGGTCTCATCTCCCGAAATCTCCGGGCAAATCGACGTATAACCTGCGGAATGCCGGCCTGGAAAGTTACCCCCTGGCGCTCACTTTGTGGCCTTCTCTTCTGCCTTGGCCCGGTCCCACAGCGCATCCATCTCGGCAAGGTCCGACGCCGCCGGGCTGCGGCCATCCTCGGCCAGCCAGTCCTCGATCCGGTTGAAGCGGCGGGTGAATTTCTGGTTTGCTGCCCGCAGCGCAGCCTCGGGATCGACCTTCAGGTGCCGCGCGAGATTGGCCATGACGAAGAGCAGATCGCCCATTTCCTCAGTCAGTTCGACCTCGCTCAGGGTGTCGCGCGCCTCGACGACCTCGGCGGCCTCCTCGGTGATCTTGGCCAGCACATCGCCCGCACCGGGCCAGTCAAACCCGACCCGCGCCGCCCTGTTCTGCAGCTTGACCGCCCGCGACAGCGCCGGAAGCGCCATCGCCACGCCGTCGAGCACTCGCGCAGGTCCGCGCTCGCGTGCTTTCAGCTCCTCCCAGTCGATGCGCTGTTGATCGGGGCTTTTATCGCGGCTTTCGTCACCGAAAACATGCGGATGGCGGGCGATCATCTTGTCGGAAATCGCGCGGATCACATCTGACAGATCAAAGCGCCCGGCCTCTTCCTGCATGCGCGCATGAAACACGACCTGGAGCAAAAGATCCCCCAGCTCCCCCTTCAGCTCATCCCAGGCCTCACGCTCGATGGCATCGACCACCTCATGCGCCTCTTCCAGACAATAGCGTGAAATCGAGGCCGGGGTCTGTTCCACATCCCAGGGGCAGCCGGTTTCCGGATCGCGCAGCCGCAGCATGATTTCCGCCAGCCGCGCGATATCGCCGGCCCGGGTCGCGTCATCGTTAACCAATTGGTCGCTTTCGGCGCGGTCAAGGCGGGATACGGACATTGCGAAGCTCCGGTTTGGGTCACATTATACGGGTGATGAATCGGTCCCTCCGGGCCGTGAGACAACCAGGAAAGCCGCCGCAATGCCCGTACTGAACCGTATCGCTTCTTATGCCGGGGAAATGAAGGGCTGGCGTCAGCATATCCATGCCCGGCCCGAGCTGGAATTCAACTGTCACGAGACCGCGGCCTTCATCGTCGAACGGCTGCGGGAATTTGGCGTCGATGAGATCCATGAGGGGATCGCGAAATCCGGCGTTGTGGCGATCATCAAGGGGCGCGGAGCGGGGCCGGTGATCGGGCTCAGGGCCGATATGGATGCGCTGCCGATCACCGAGCTCACCGGGGCGGACCATGCCTCGACCGTGCCGGGCCGCATGCATGCCTGTGGCCATGACGGGCATGTGGCGATGCTGCTGGGCGCGGCGAAATACCTTGCCGAGACCCGCAACTTCGTCGGTGATGTCGCGCTTTTGTTCCAGCCCGCCGAGGAAGATGGCGGCGGCGGCGAGGTGATGGTGAAAGAGGGCGTGATGGATCGCTTCAACATTGCCCGCGTCTTCGGGATCCATAATGCGCCGAATCTGGCGCTTGGAAATTTCCAGACCACGCCGGGGCCGATCATGGCATCGGTCGATACGGCCTGGGTCACGGTGACGGGCCGTGGCGGCCATGCAGCGACGCCGCATGAATGCGTCGATCCGGTGGTGGCAATCGTGGCCATGGTCCAGGCGGTGCAGACCATCATCCCGAGAAACGTCTATGCGCTGGACGAGGCGGTGATCTCGGTCACGATGATCAATGCGGGTTCCGCCTCGAACATCATTCCCGAAAGCGGCACTTTCGCCGCCACGATCCGCGCCTTCCGGCCCGATGTGCGCGATCTTCTGAAAAAGCGCTTTCTCGAGATCGTCTCGGGCACCGCGACCGCTTTCGGCGTCGATGCCGAGGTGAATTACGAATGGGGCTATCCTGCCACCATCAATGACGAGAAAGAGACCGAATTCGCGGCCTCGGTCGCGCGCGAGATTTCGGGCGATGCGGCGGTGAATGATCAGTCAAATCGCGAGATGGGATCCGAGGATTTCTCTTATATGCTGGAGGCGCGTCCCGGATCTTATCTCTTCCTCGGCATCGGGCCGGGGGCGGGGCTGCATCACCCGGCCTATGATTTCAACGATGAGGCCGCGCCGATCGGCGCAAGCTTCCTCGCCCGCCTTGTCGAAAAGTCGCAACCGATCCCGGGGTAAGGCCGGTTTTTGCCGGTGTCTGGCCCTGATCGGTCCCCGGCCAGAACAGGAGCATAACAGATGTGGCGGTTTCTTCTCCTTTCGGTGCTGGCCTTCGGGCCAGCCACCATCTTCGATGCCAGGGCGGCGGCGGCTCAGGATCAGAGCGGCAGCTTTCGCAGCCCATCAGACAATATCCATTGCTATTATGATGCATCTGAGGGCGATCTCTGGCTGCGCTGTGACATGGCAGAGGGCAAACAGACCTATACCGTGCCGCCCGAGGATTGCGATCTTGACTGGGGCATGTCCTTCCTGCTCGGCGAGACCGGGCCGGCCGAGCTGACCTGTCACGGCGATACGGTCCGCGATCCTCGTTCGGCGGTTCTGGGCTATGGGTCAGAGTTGGTGATCGGTGAGATCATTTGCCAGTCGGAAAAGACCGGCCTGACCTGCCGGAATGGCGAAGGCCATGGCTTCCATCTCGCGAAGGCCGGTCAGAAAATGTTCTGAACCAGGGTGTTATGGCTTTTTTGTTCCAGCGCGCCAAAATCAGGCGGCTGGCGCTTCCCGCGCGATCAGGGCAGGATCGGATCCTGGAATTCCGGGCGCAGGGCCGATCACGATGAGACAGAGCGATATCGCCGGCTGGCAGCTGGTGCTGGTGATCTGGGGCGAGAAATATGGCGCTCAGGATGTGAATGGCCTTGTCGCGGCCGTGCGCGAAACTTCGGCGGGGCTGCAGCGCGTGCTGCTGATCACCGACCGGCCCCGGGAAGGGCTGGCAGACGGGATCGGCACACTGGCCTTCCCGCCCGAATTCCTTCAGCCCGCATGGATGCGCGGCGGCTGCCAGGCCAAGCTCGCCATGTTCTGCCCGGAGCTTGTGCCCGGAGATCTGCCGGCGATTTATCTGGATCTTGATACGGTTGTGCTGGGCGATCTGTCGCCGCTGATCCGGCGGCGGCGCGACCCGGATGCGATCTCGATCCTGCAAAGCACGGTTCTGCCTTTTGGCGCGGCATCACGGGTGCTGCACCGGCTGACCGCCGGCCGGCGCTATGCACGTGGCAACAGCTCGGTCGTGGTCTGGCAACCAGGGCGGTGCGATTACATCGCCGGGCAATTCCTCGCCATGGCAAAGGGCAGGGAGGATTTCACCGGTACCCCGATGCGGGCGGATGAGCGCTTCATCTCCTGGGTGGCGCAGCCGGTGATCTCGGCGGTGCCGCGCGATATGGTCGTGAAGCTCCCTGCCGAATTCATGTTGCCCTGGCTCTGGCTGGGGCGGCTATACGGTGCACTGCCATGGGTGCGGCGGCGGCGCGCGCGTCTTGCCGCCATCACGCTGCCCGGGGCCGAGGTCAAGGCCGGGACGCTGGCTGATCTGCCGGAAGGCAGCGAAGTGGTGGACCGCAAGGGGCGGCGCATGATCTGGTCGGACGCCTGGCTTGGGCCGGTGCGCCAAAGGCTGTTGCAGGCCATCCGCGCAGCAGGCGGCAAAGGGGGCTCGTCTTCCTGACCCCGGGCTCAGGGACCGCTGCGCCCCCTTGACCCGCGCCGTCGCGCACGGCAGGGGTTATCCATGCTGCCCCAGGACAAACTCGCCCGCATCACCCAACGATTTGAATATGTCGAGGCCCGGCTGAATGCCGGCGCCGCGGCAAGCGAGATTGCCGCGCTGAGCCGCGAGTATTCCGACCTGAAGCCGGTCGTCACGGGGATCGCGTCCTGGATGCGCGCCCGCGCCGATCTGGCCGAGGCCGAGGCCATGCTCGGTGATCCCGAAATGCGCGCGCTGGCGGAAGAAGAACTCCCGCGTCTGCGCGAGGCATTGCCCGAAATGGAACATCAGCTGCGCCTCGCGCTATTGCCGAAAGATGCCGCCGATCAGCGTCCGGCGATCCTCGAGATTCGCCCCGGAACCGGCGGCGAGGAGGCGAGCCTTTTCGCAGGCGACCTTGCCCGCATGTATCAGCGCTATTCAGAAGCCCAGGGCTGGCGGTTCGAAGTGCTTGAAAGCCAGACCACGGATCTGGGCGGCATCAGGGAATTCACCGCCTATATCCAGGGCACCGGGGTCTATGCGAAGCTGAAATACGAATCCGGCGTCCACCGCGTGCAGCGCGTGCCCGAGACCGAAGCCGGGGGCCGAATCCATACCTCGGCCGCGACCGTCGCCGTTTTGCCCGAGGCGGAAGAGGTCGATATCGACATCCCGGCCTCTGACATCCGGATCGACACGATGCGGGCCTCGGGCGCCGGGGGCCAGCATGTGAACACCACCGACTCGGCAGTCAGGATCACCCATTTGCCCACCGGCATCATCGTGACCTCGTCGGAAAAATCTCAGCATCAGAACCGCGCCAATGCCATGGCGGTGCTGCGCGCCCGCCTGTTTGAGATCGAGCGCGACCGGCTGGCCCGTGAACGCGCCGCCGACCGCAAATCGCAGGTCGGCAGCGGAGACCGCTCGGAACGCATCCGCACCTATAATTTCCCGCAGGGCCGGATGACCGATCACCGGATCAACCTTACGCTCTATGCGCTGAACCAGATCATGCAGGGCGATCTGGACGAGGTGATCCAGGCGCTGAGTGCCCATGACCAGGCCAGCAGGCTGGCCGAGGAAGAGACATGAGCACCGGCCCGGGCCGTCTGGCGAAACTGGTGCTGGCGGAGGCCGTGGCGCAGCTGCGCGCGGCAGGAGTTGAAGATCCCGCCCGTGATGCGCGGCTTTTGCTGGCACATGCCATCGGGATCGGGCCTGAACGGCTTTTGCTGCATCTGGCGGATCCGCTGGATCATGGCTCTGCGTCCCGGTTCGATGCCGCGGTTCTTGCCCGCGCCGCCCGCATGCCCGTATCGCAGATCGTCGGCCAGCGGCTGTTTTACGGTCGCAGTTTCATCGTCACAGCCGACACGCTCGACCCGCGCCCCGAGACCGAGATCCTGATCAGCGAAGCGCTGCGGCTGCCATTCTCGCAGGTGATCGATCTTGGCACCGGGACAGGGGCGATCCTTCTGACCCTGCTTGCAGAAAACCCTGCGGCGACGGGGATTGCGACCGATATCTCGGCTGCGGCGCTCGACGTGGCGCGGCGCAATGCCGAAGCACTTGACCTGAGCGGGCGGGCAGATTTCGTCCGGACAAGCTGGCTCGACGGCGTCACGGAAAAGGCCGATCTGATCGTCTCGAACCCGCCCTATATCACGCTCGACGCCATGGCCGGCCTTGAGCCCGAAGTCCGCGATCATGAGCCCCATCTCGCGCTGACCGATTTCGGCGACGGGCTGAGCGCTTACCGTGCCATTGCGACCCAGGCCCCCGCAGCCCTGCGGCCTGGCGGCCGGCTGATCGTCGAAGTCGGCTGGGATCAGGGCAGGGCGGTAGCAGAGATCTTTGCCGCCGGTGGCTTTAAAAATGTAGACATAATTCAGGATTTTGACGGCAAAGACAGGGTTGTCAGCGCCATCGCTGCGGCCTGACCTGCGTCTTTGCCCACCTTAATCAGCAGAGCATTTGCTGATATTGCGCGTCTTGAACCCGGCAAATGGGCAACTATATCGTATTTCACCGAAAAAACCCTGTGGATGAGTGCATTTCCCGGCAGAATCAGCTTGCCAGACTGCGGCTCACATGGTTTAGCAAATTCATGCGGTGGATCTGGCGCTGACCGCGCCCTTCCCGCAAAACCGATCCCGCCCCTGCATTTCCCGTCGCACAAAGCGGCATTATGGGGGCCACGGTGATCCCTGGACATTAGGCAAAGATGCGCTCTTCCAAGAAACGCTCGCGTTCAAATCAGAACCGCCCGCGCTCGCTCGGCAATATCGTCAACCGTGTGTTCGATTCGTCGGGTCCTGAAGGCAAGGTGCGGGGAACGCCGCAGCAGATTATCGAAAAATACCAGACGCTGGCGCGGGATGCGCAGCTGTCGAATGACCGCGTGGCGGCAGAGAATTTCCTCCAGCATGCCGAGCATTATACAAGGATGCTGGCCGAGGCGCAGCGCGAGCTTGCTGTCGAGCAGGAAGCCCGCCAACAGCAATATCAGCAAAGCGGCGCCGGCCAGAGCTCTGGCAACCAGAATTCCGGCAACCAGAATGGCGGCCAATATGGCAACCAGAATGGCGGCAACCGCGACAATCGCGAGCGTGGAGAGCGTGACAACCGCAATGATCGCGGCGACCGCTTTGAGCGCAACGATGGCCGAAATGACAGCCGCGGTGAAACCCGCAATGATGGTCGCAATGACCACCGCGGGGACAACCGGGGTGAAGGTCGTAACGAGGGCCGGAATGAGACCCGCGCTGAAGGGCGCAACGAGAACCGGAACGACTCGCGCAATGAACCGCGCGGCGAAGGTCGTAGCGAGGGACGGGAGCCGCGCCATCAGCGCGAAGACACCCGCCAGCCGGATCTGATTTCAGATGTGATCGATTTTGGTTCGGATAATAGCGGCCTCGTTGATCTTCCCGAACGTGGCGCCCCGGCGCCCGCGCCTTCGGAACCGGTACTGTCCGGCGGGGAGAGCGCACCCGCTGCCACTCCGGAGGCCGCTGCAGATACGCCGCTTTTCGCCACTGCCAGCAAATCGGCCGAGGCCGGCGAAGAGCCTGCAGCCGCACCTGCCACGAGCGAATCTGCCGCAACCGAATCTTCAGCCACGGGTCGCGCCGCGCGTGGTCCGCGCACGCCGCGCGGTGAGAAACCTGCCGAAAAACCTGCGAAAGCCGAGCGTCCCGCCGGCAGCCGCGCGCCGCGCGCCAATGCCCGTCGTGAGGCTGACGAAGCTGCCGGGCCTGCAGAGGTCGCCGAGATCGAAAAGCCGCGTCGCGTCAGCCGCCCGCGCAAGACCGCCAGTGGCCCGGATACCCCCGAAGCCGCCGAGTGAAGGAAAGAAAGGCCGCCCCGGGGCGGCCTTTTTGTTTTCCCGCCGACTGGCGTGGCACTGTCGGCGGGTGCTCAGTGTCGCCTCTGGTCGGGACCGCACGCGTCCTTTTATAGAGAAGCAATGGGGCGCCGGAAATGCACCCAACCTGATGTTACGGATTGAACGGCCTGGCCCGGACAGGCCTTTTTACCGTGCCTGGCAAATGACCTTGCCTGTTTCGAACAAGGTCTATGATGCAAAGCAGGGGCCTGTCCGGCTTATGCGTGTGCCGGCCGCCGATCTGAACTGGAAACCCAAAGCTGACAATCCGGCAGAGCGCTGCGCGATCTCCCCCTGCAGTGTTGAAGGGTTGCGCCGGTAGCGCGCCGGTCAGACCTGGTTCGCGGCACGTGCGGTCTGGCCTCGCAACGGGGGGCTTCTGTCAGCTCGCCGACATGGGATGGTGACCTCCCGCAAGGTTCTGGCCTCGTGGGTGTCTGACACGCCGGAACGGCGCTTCTGCTTTGCTGCGCTGAACGCAGCCCCCCACCGCTTCGCCGCAGCAAAGCGCGCGATCAGCCAAACCCGCCAAATAGGTCAGATGCACAAACCAAAGCCCTGAAAGGGCAAAGAACAACATTCTCAGCCCGGTGCTAAATCAGCGGCCTGTCAGACCACGTCTTCCCTGAGCGCCTGTTCGCCTTGCTGAAAGACACATGCGTCGTCTGCACGGCGGTCAGATTGGCTCACAGGCCCGGGGACGGCTCCCGCGATGGGGCGTCCTGAAACAGCATCGAAACTGATCCACGGGCGGGACCAACAGCGCAAATCAGCCGAACAACTGTCCAGAGATCAGGGCGAAACTCAAAGTATCTCGTCGGAGGCGATGTTGCTGCCAGCCTCGGCAGCCACCGACCCGTCAGTCTTCAGGTTCCGGCCGAAATATTGCGGGCCAGCGCGCAAAAGGCTTCCAGCCCGATTTCTTCGGCCCGCGCAGTCGGCGCGATTCCAACCGATTCCAGCCGCGCCTCGACATCAGGCGCGAGCCCCTTCAGCGAGGAACGCAGCATCTTGCGGCGCTGATTGAAGGCCATGGCGGTAATCCGGTTCAGCACTTTGCCATCCGCCGGAAAGCGCGGCTCCTCGAGCCGGGTCAGATGCACCACCGACGAATGCACCTTCGGCGCCGGGGTGAAGGCTTCCGGCGGCAGGGTCATGACAATCTTCGCATCGGTCCGCCAGCCCGCCAACAGCGCCAGCCGACCGTAATGGTCGCTGCCGGGCTTTGCCACGATCCGTTCGGCCACCTCTTTCTGAAACATCAGCGTCAGGCTCTGCCAGAAAGGGGGCCAGACTGGCGGCGACAGCCAGCGGATCAGAAGCTCGGTGCCGATATTATAGGGCAGGTTGGCCGCAATCTTTACCGGTGCGGTCAGATGCGCCGCCACATCCAGCTCCAGCGCATCGCCATGCAGCACCGTCAGCCGCCCGGGATAGGCCGCAGCGATCTCGGCCAGCGCCGGCAGCGCGCGCGCGTCTTTTTCAACCGCAACCACATGGCGGGCGCCTTCGGCCAGCAGCCCACGCGTGAGCCCGCCGGGCCCTGGCCCGATCTCAAGGACATCGGAGCCGCTCAGATCCCCCGCCGAACGGGCAATCTTCGAGGTGAGATTAAGGTCGAGCAGGAAATTCTGCCCCAGTTGCTTTTTCGCGACCAGGTCATGGGCGCGGATCACTTCGCGCAGTGGCGGCAGCCCGTCTATCGTCGCCAAAGCTCCGCTCCTGTCTTTCTCTTGATCCAGATATTCCGGGGGGGCGGGGGCCGACCCCGATTATATGCCCCCCGGGCTTGCCCGTCAGCCTGATATCAGGGCCGGCGGATCAGCGCCGCATGGCGCAGTTCCTCGAGATAATTCTCGGCCAGACCATCGAGCTTCTGGTTCATCAGAACCTCTTTCACCCGCTCGCGGTTCGGGGGCGGATCCATGACCGGCTGCCGTTTGCACAGCATGATCAGCCGCCGCCAGCCATCACCGCGCGGCTTTGTCACAAACTCCCCCTGATCCAGCTTTGCAAGATCAAGCGCAATCTCGGGCGAGATTTCCGACAATGCCTGTGTCCGGATCGTCAGATTGTCGGCCGGCAAGCCCTTTGCCAGGGCGTAAAGGTCGTTGCAGACATCTGAGCCCGCGCTGACCCGCACCAGTTCTTCCATCGAATCCGGGATCAGGAAATCGGCCCATTCCACCGTGACGCTGATTGGCGCGGCCTTTTCATCCGTGGCAATCGCGCGCAGCTGGAACAGAACCACCGCCCCCGGCACCGAGATGGGCGCCGAGGTCTTTCCCGGCGACAGCGCCAGCAGCTGCGAGGAAATCGCAGGCGGCAGGTTGGAAAGCTGCAGCCAGTCGGGCACGCGACCGCCGGTAGGCGCGGTGGGCGCCGCCGAATAGTTGCGCGCCGCCGCCGCGAAGGCGCTTTCGGATTTGACCTCGCGCGAGAGCCGCTCTGCCAGTGCCATCGCCTCGGCCTCACGGCCGGGTTCGGCCGGGATCACCAGCTCTGAGACCTGAACCTTCATCGCCTTTGGCCGGGTCGCGGCTTCCAGGAACTTGTCGACATCGGCGTCGGAGGCCGGCACTCGCCCGGCAAAACGATCCCGCACCACCTGGCGCCACAAGGCACCGGCCTGGACGAAATCGCGATAGGTTTCGGCCGAGACACCGGCCTTGGCCAGTTCCGCAATCAGCTGTTCGGCGGTCAGATTGGCGCGGGTGGCGAATTCTTCCATCCCCGCAGTCAGTTCTTCCGGCTTCAGCTTAACGCCAAGCCGTTTCGCCTCGCTCATCCGCAGCCGGTCGTCGATCAGCGATTTCACCGCTTCGGTTTCAGGATCGCCCGGCGCATTCAGGATCTGGAGGAAACGCGCGCGCTGCGTCACCTCATATTCGGTGATGACCTGCTCATTCACGTAGACCCGCGGCGCAAACAGGTTCTGCGCCAGCGCGGGCTGTGCAAAAACCACCGGCGCGACCAGCGGTGCGGCGAATGCCGAGCTCATGACTGCGCTCATGATCGCGCCCCTGAATGTGCACATGTCCGGGGCTTTCATCAGGACCAGTCCCGAAGTCGCATTGCGCAGCCTGTTGCGCGGGGTGTTCTCAGCTTTTACCATCTGTCCGACCGCCTGCCCGTAGTCTCTTGTCAGCTCTTAATCTCTGGCAAACCTGTGACTGACAGGGCCAATCGGGGCCCGCCGCCGCAGCTTTCCTCTTATCCCTGCCTGCCACTCCCGAAGCCGGGGCGCAAGCCCTGCCTGCCTGACCCGCCCTGGTCGGGCGGCGCCTTGCGCGGCGATCAGTAGCAGCGTCGCGACGGGCCAGCCTTCTGGCCGCTGCCAAAGCCGATCAGATCGACAGAAAGGCCGAAGGACGTGGTGGGGGTTACACTATCTGACGAGGTGAAACGCCGCGAGAGGGAAACATCCACCACAACGCATTCATTGCGGAACTCCAGCCCCAGGCCCGCAATGGTGCCGCGGCTCTGGTTGAAATCATAGCGCCCTTCGGCCTTGGCCGCGAGGGCAGGGTTCACCCGCCAGACCGCATCAAAGGTCAGCTCGCGCGTCGGGTCGGGGCGGTTTTCCTCGATATCCGCGACCGCCCAGAGTGCGGAAGATGACAGGGTCACTGTCTCATTCGCGGCGCTCAGCCTCAGCTCGGCCTTGCTGAGTTCAAGATCATTGTCAAAAACCGTGCGCCCGGTGGCAGAGAGACCATTGGGGAGACCGACGGTCGCCGCCAGCAGCCAGTCGGAATTCAGCCCGCCCAGGCCCGATCCGGGGCTGAAGCTGTCGCTGTCATTGCGCCGGAACACCTTGCCCAGCGTGAAACCTGCATTCCAGCCCGCCGGATCATAGCGCGTCCAGGTCAGCCCGACATTGGCGCGGCTGGATTGTTCAATCGCATCCGCCCCGGGAAAGCGGTCAAGCGCATAGATATTGCCCTCGTCAAACTCGACCAGCACCGAATCCTCATTGGGCAGGCCAGAGCGGTCACGGGTCGCGCCGATCAGCTGGATCACCGGCTCGATCACATGGGTCGCGCCTGAGGCGGTCGCCTTGACCAGCGGCCAGCGCAGCTCCAGCCCGGCCGCCGCATGGGCACGGGTATAGCGGCCGGCAAAAACCGCATCCTGGCGCAGGCGATAGGCGTCAATCTGGCTTTCGCCGAGAATCGTCGCCACGAGGCCCTGATCCGAGACAAAGCTGCGGCGCCAGTCGAACCGCGCAGAAAGCCGGCTCACGTCACGGCCATCGGCGATCCCGTCGGCTTTCGCCGGATCACTGCTGTCAAACGGGTTCGACGAGGTGCGGTAATGCGAATGCCATTGCAGCCGGAACCCCCCGAGGCCCCCGATCGGACCCAGCGAGAACCGCCGGTGGAAGGTCAGATCGGTCGCAAGCGCGGGGAGGGTGTCATTGTCCTCGTCATCCCGAAGCGACTGGAAGCTGACCATCCTTGCCGAGAAAAACCCATTCCGGCGTACCCGGCTGATCTCGGCCCGGCTGTCGAGCCGGTCGGTATCGGAATAGCCGTAATCCAGCAGATAGGCATTGTCCGATGTGGCCTGGATATCGAAGGTCAGCCGGAAATCTTCGGGCAGCTGAAAGCCGCCCCGGGCACGGACCCAGCCGCGCGTCGCGTCTTCGGTCAGCTTGTCCTTCGTCACGGAGCCTTCAAGCTGGATCGCGCCGGTCCGGAAGGCCTGACGATAGCGCAGTTCCAGAGTCTGACTGTCGCGGGTGGTGACATAGGGTGTGAGCGTGACATCGCGGCTTTCCCCAAGCGCGATGAAATAGGGCAGTTTCAGCCCCGAGCCGAGGCTCGATGTCGTGCGCAGCCGGGGCGCCAGAAAGCCGGTCGCCCGTTCGCGGGTGGAATCGGGCAGGCGCAGACGCGGGATATAGGCCACCGGCATTCCGGCGACGCGGAATTGCGCGTTTTCAAAGAAGATCATCCGCTCTTCTGCGTCATGGATCACGCGTTTCGCCCGGATCTCCCACAAAGGCGTCGGATGGCTGGCGCAGACCTTGCAGCTTGAGGCGACCACATTCGACATTGCCGAATAGCGCCCGCCGATCCGCGCGATATTGCCCGCCGCCAGTTGCAGCTGCCGGTCCAGAACGACACGGGCGCTCTGCAGGATCCCCTCATTCATATCGGCGGAAAGTTCGGCCTGCGAGGCGAGGATCAGTACGCTGCCATCGGCATCGGTCAGGCTCAGCGGCCCTTCGATCAAAAGCCTGTCGGTCGATTTGTCATAGATGACCCGCGTGGCCGAAAGCCGGTAGCCGCCTTGCAGCACCTCGACCTTGCCCGAAGCGACGAGTCGGTTGTTACCCTCGATTTCCAGCCGGTCAGAGATCAGAGTGGCGCGGTCATCGGGTGCCTGCGCCAGAAGCGGTGCGGTGGAGCATAAAAGCGAGACGGCCAGCGATGCGACGAGGCGGCGTATCCGCATATCAGCCGTCCTCCAGATGCAACAAAAGACCAAGCGCCAGCATCACCGCTGCAAGCGGCGGGCTCCACGCGGCCAGTGATACCGGAATCTGGCCACTGTCGCCAAGGGCCTGCGCGAAATTCCTGAGGAAGAAGAGCGCGAATCCGGCAAGGATGGCGTAAAGCACACGGATGCCGGTTTTGCCGGCGCGGGTGTGGCGCATGGTGAAGCCTGCGGCAACCAGTACCATCGCGGTCAGCAAAAGCGGCTGGGCCAGCTCCATCTGGAACCACAGACGGTAGGCGCGGGCGGAAAAACCGGCTTGCTCCAGGTCTTTGATGTAATTCGGCAATTGCCAGACCGGCACGGCCGAAGGCGTGCCGAAACTGTCGCGGATCCGTTCGGGCGTCAGGTCCGTGGGCAGGCGGGTGCCATCGGGCCAGGATTTGACCGACAGTTCGGGATTGTCGGCGTTCAGGTTCCAGACCCTGGCGCCGGAGAGGATCCAGGCGCCCTTGACCAGTTTCGCACTGGTGGTCTCGATCCGGGTGACTGGCAATCCCTGTTCGCCAAAGGTCAGGAAGGTCACGCGGGTCAGTTCGGTTCCGTCGAAATTGGCGCGTCCGGCCTGGATCACCGTCTGGCCATAGCTGCCACCCTGGCGCAGCCAGAGCCCGGCATCTGACACCGACAGGACCGAACTGCCATCCGCCGCATAGCGGGCCGAAAGGTCATCATAGGCGCGCGAGGTCGCCGCCACCATCGGGTTCAGCACCGCGACCGCCATCAGCCCGATCAGCGTCGCCACCACCACCGGCGTCGCAAGAAAGCGCAGCCCCGAACGCCCGGCCGCCCGCACCACCACCAGCTCGGAAGAGCGCGCCAGCGACAGGAACATCGCGATTGACCCCATCACGAAGATCAAAGGCAGGATGCGGTACAGGGTTTCGGGCACATTCAGGATCGAGAGGTGGAACGCATCGCCAAGACCTGCGCCCTTGCCCGAGAATTTGCGCAGCTGCTCGATCATGTCGATCAGCATCAGGATGCCGAAAAATACCAGAAACACCTGGCCCACGGTCATCGCAAAACGGCGCGCGATATAGAGGGAAAGCGTCATGCAACGCTTCCGGTCTGGGGGCCGGCTTCGGCCTGTGCCGCGCGGATGCAGCGCGGGCGCCCGGCATACCACAGCATCACCGTGGCCAGAACGATGCCCAGGATCGGCGCCGCATAGACCAGTGGCCAGCGGATTTCCGACCGCAATGCCGCGCCCGAACCGGCGGTATTGACCAGTTGCAGCAGGATGATCAGCAGTACCGCCAGCCCGATCTGGCGCCACAGCCCAAAGCGCGAATAGCCCCCGAGCATCAGCGCAGCAAAGCCGAGCAGCGGCGCCGCGACCCCAAGCAGCGAAGTCGCGATCCGGCCATGGCCTTCCTCCAGCAGCTTTGCCCGGCTCTCGCCGGTCTCGGCCTGCAGGTCTGGGCCGGCCATCAGAAGATCGGGCGTCGATACTTCACGCAGGCTGCGCAGGCGGGTCGCCTTGGCGCCGACGATCCCGGCCATATCAAGGGTGAAATCGGAGAATCGCGTCACCGAAAGCCGCGCGCTTCCGTCCTGGGCCAGGTTTTGCGCCATCCCGTCCAGCATCACGAGGCGTGGCCCTTCTTCGCCGCGCACGATCAGTGCCTGGCGGGCAGTATAGGTGACGCGCTCCCTCGGGTTGCGGTCATCGGCAAGGAAAATGTCATTCAGCTCGCCCAACTGGCTGATTTCGCGAATGTAAAGTGTGACCCCGGCGGCGGGATGCATGAAACGCCCCTCATTGAGGAAACGCGCGGTGACGTTTTCCGAGATCTCGGCCGAGCGGGCGGTCAGCCGGGCCTGGCTTCTGGGGACGAGAAAATTCGTCAGGGCCATCTGCATCGCGAAAACACAGATCCCGAAGAACAGTACCGGCCGCGCAAGGCGAAAGGCCGAAAAGCCGGTCGCCTGCATCACCACCAGCTCTGAATCCTGCATCAGCCGGTTCACCGCATAAAGACAGGCGGCAAAGGCCGAGACCGGCAGCACCAGGCGGATCACATTCGGCAGGGTCAGAAGCGAGAATTCGACAAAGACCAGCGCGGTCTGACCGTCACCGATCAGCTGGTCAAAAAGCCCCACTGCGCGATTGACCCAATAGACCGCCACCAGCACAAGGCTGAAGAAGCCGAACAGGGCCAGAAGCTGGGAAAGCAGATAGCGGTCGAATTTCGACAAGTGGGATACCGGAAGTCGCAATCTGCGGGCACGCGGGCCGGCAGGGGGAGTGGCTGTTTCGGCGCCGACCCTAGCTGATATCTCGGTCAGGGAAAACTCATATCTGGTCAAGCGCCGTCCGGGGGGCTAGCTTTGGGCGAAAGTGCGGAAATACCGGTCGCCGGCCCTTGATTTTCGTGCTGAAATCATCTTCTTTCGCAGGGAAATCAACATCATGTCGCATCCTGTTCAGATCCGTTTTGAAGATTCCGATAAGGGGGATCTGACGGATCTTACCGGACGGATCGCCCTTTTCGCCGATGCCGCAGGCGCCTTGTCGCCCATGGCGCGCAAGCTGGACCGCGCGGCAAAAGGCGCGCTGACCCGCGCGGTCGGGTCAGAGGCTTTCGGCAAGCTCAAACCTGGCGAAGCGCTGGAACTGGCCTTTCCCGCCGGGCTCGCAGCGGATGCGGTGCAAATCCTGCGCCTGCCAAAGCGCACCGATGCGGAAGCCGCGCGCAAAGCCGGCGCCAGCATTGGGGCCGCGCATCGCGACAAGGCGCTGACGGTTCTGGCCGAGACCCATCCGCGCGCGGCAGAAATCGCCTTCGGCCTCGCGCTGCGGGCCTATGAATTCGAGATCTACCGCTCGGGCGAGAAAAAGGACTTTGGGCCGGTTTCTTTCTGTGTCGCAAAACCCGAAGAGGTCGCGGCCGAGGCCGCCCCCTTTGCCGCGCTGGCAGAAGGGGTGTTCTTCACCCGCGATCTGATCAATGAGCCTGCGAATGTGCTGAACACCTATGAATTCGCCGCCCGGCTGGCTGCGATGGGGGAACTGGGCCTTGAGGTCGAGATCCTTGAGGAAGAAGAGCTGGAAAAGCTGGGGATGCGGGCGCTGCTGGGGGTTGGTCAGGGATCGGAAAGCCCGTCCAAGGTCGTGGTCATGCAATGGAAGGGCGGCGCAAAAGACGAGCCGCCACTGGCGCTTGTGGGCAAGGGCGTCTGTTTCGACACCGGTGGCATCAGCCTGAAACCGGCGGTCGGTATGGAAGACATGGTGATGGATATGGGCGGCGCCGCCACCGTGGCCGGGGTGATGCGGACGCTTGCGCTGCGCAAAGCAAAGACCAATGTGGTCGGGCTGGTGGGTCTTGTCGAGAACATGCCTGACGGCAAGGCACAAAGGCCCGGCGATGTCGTGCGCTCTATGAAGGGCGACACGATCGAGGTGATCAATACCGATGCCGAGGGCCGGCTCGTCCTGGCGGATGTGCTCTGGTACACGCAGGAGCGGTTTGCGCCGCGCGGGATGATTGATCTGGCGACCCTGACGGGCGCAGTGATCGTGGCGCTTGGCGACGATAATGCCGGGGTGTTTTCCAATGATGACACGCTGTGCAACGCCTTCCTGAAAGCAGCTGCGGGCGAGAATGAGGGCGCATGGCGGCTGCCTCTGGGTGCGGTCTATGACCGGATGCTGAAAAGCCGGGTCGCCGATATGCGCAATTCCTGCGGGCGCGATGCCGGCTCGATCACCGCCGCGCAGTTCCTGCAGCGCTTTGTGAAACCCGATACGCCCTGGATCCATCTGGACATCGCCGGCACCGCCTGGGCGAAATCGGGAACCGAGTTCAGCCCGAAAGGCGCGACCGGCTGGGGCGTCAGGGCGCTGAACCGGCTGATCCAGGACCGGTTCGAGGGCTGATCCGCCCATGGGCGCGGTAAAATTCTACCATCTGACGGCGCGCAGTCTTGCCGAGGCTGCGCGCCCGCTCCTGACCCAGGCTCTGGGTCAGGGCTGGAATGTGATGCTGCGCGGCCCGGATCCTGCGCTTCTGGAGCGGCTGGATATGCAGCTCTGGCTGGAGCCGAGAGAGGGGTTTCTGCCGCATGGGCTTGCGGGGGGTGATCATGATGCCCTCCAGCCGGTGTTGCTGGGCACGGGGGCTGCAGTCAATGGCGCGAAGGCTGTGATGCTTCTGGCGGGATCACCGGTCGATCCGGGCGAGGCGGCATTGATGGAGCGGGTCTGGCTTTTGTTCGAGGGCGCCGATGAGCGGCAGATGCAGGCGGCACGGGCCGAATGGAAAGCGGTGGTCGCGGCCGGGCTGGTGGCGGAATACTGGTCGGACGCTTCGGGGCGGTGGGAGATGAAGTCCTCGACCGGCGGTGCTGCTGGCTGACGGTGCGCGCCCGCTGCGGGAGTATTTATGCCAGGTGGAAGCTGGCAGCGCGTCAGCGCGTCAGGATCATGCGATCGCCTTCGATGCGGATCGAGAAGCGGCGCAGGTAATCCATGCCAAGGAGCGAGCCGTCCATTTCCCCCTCATTCACCCAGGCGTCCATGGAGCGGTCAGTGAAGGGGCCGAAATCGATTTCATCAAGCGTGACGCGGGCGGTTCGCACGATGCCATTGGCGGTAGAGGCCTCACCGAAATAACGCAGCTCATCAGGGTGGAAGCCCAGCCGTTCCGCATCGCGGCGCGAGATCACCATATTGGTGGCGCCGGTATCCACCATGAAGAAGACCTCGGTGCCGTTGATGTCGAGGGCGGCGTAGAAATGGCCGTCAGCGGCGCGGCGCAACACCATCTCGCCGGCCTCGCTCGCCATCTGGCGCGGGCGGTTCTCGCCCTGGATATCCTTCCAGAGCCCATAGCCTGCGGCAAGGCCCACGAAGATCAGCCCCCAGGCGGCGAAGGTGCACAGCGCCGTACCGAAGCGACCGCGATATTCGACCAGGATCCAGCTCCCAAGCGCCGCCACCAGCAGGCTGAGATAGATGACGCGCGGCCAGAGCTCTGAATCCATTTGGGTCTCCTTTGGGCCGACTATGGCGTAAAGGCGGGCGGGCTGGAAGGGCGTCAGCCGGTGATCAACCCGGTCTGGCGCACCCCATCGATCACGAACTGGACAGAAAGCGCGGCGAGCAGCATGCCCAGAAGCCGGGTGATCACCACGGTGCCGGTGCGGCCAAGCAGACGCTCCAGCAGCGGCGAGGCGAGGAAGAAGAGGAAGGTCACCAGCATGATCGCCGCGAGGAGGAGGAGGACGGCGAGTTTGGCGCTCCAGGCCTCGCCCGCCTGGCCCATCAGGAGGATCATGGTGGCGATGGCACCGGGGCCGGCGATCAGCGGTGTCGCGAGCGGGAAAACCGAGGGGTCATGATCGGGATCGGCCTGCTGGCCTTCGCGGCGCTGTGTGCGGCGCTCGAACAGCATGTCGAGGGCGGTCAGAAACAAAAGGATGCCACCGGCAATGCGGAAAGCCGGCATCGAAATGCCGATGAAGTTCAGGATCACCTCGCCGAAGAGACCGAAGATCAGCAAAAGGGCGGCAGCGATCAGGCAGGCGCGGCGCGCCATGGCGCGGCGATGGCCTGGGTCCATGCCCTGCGTCAGGGCAATGAACAGCGGAACGAGGCCCGGCGGGTCGATCACCACGAAAAGCGTGGCAAAGGCAGTGATCAGAAAGGCGCTGTCCATGGCTGACTGTCGGGGGGGAAACCCGTTCCCGTCAACCGGCTTTCACAGCTCCGGGCGGCAGAAATGCAAAAGGGGAAGGCGTTTGGCCTTCCCCTTTTGTGGTAAGGTCCGGCCCGGATTACTTGCCGAGGGTAACGAAGCGATGGGCGTCTTCGATGAAGGCCTTGTCGAGGAAGGGCGCTTCATTCGAGCCGAACGGCATCTGCGCCTGGAGTTTCCAGCTGGCGGGGAGGTTGAACGCGGCGGTCAGGGCCGCATCGGCGATCGGCGAATAATGTTGCAGGCTGGCACCGATGCCTTCTTCGGCAAGCGCGGTCCAGACGGCAAGCTGCGCCATGCCGGCGGAATGCAGCGAAAAGCCCGGGAAAGCATCGGCATAGAGCGGGAAGTTTTCCTGCAGGCCCTTGATCGTGTCCTGGTCTTCATAGAACAGAACAGTGCCGACGCCGGCTGCGAAGGATTTCAGCTTGGCCTCGGTCGAAGCGAAAGCCTCGGCCGGAACGATCTTGCGCAGTTCGGCATCGATCAGCGACCAGACTTTCTCGCTGTCGGCGCCGAAGAGGATCACGGCGCGCGAGCTTTGCGAGTTGAAGGACGAGGGGGCCTGGCGGATCGCCTCTTTGATCAGCGCTTCGATCTGATCTTTCGACAGGGTGACGTTGCGGCCAAGTGCATATTGGGTGCGGCGCTTGGTCAGGGCTTCGATGGTCTTCGACATTTTCAGGTGCCTATCTGGATGCCGCGTTGCGGCGTTTGCGTTGACACCTATCAACTATCGCACCAGAAGAATTTCAAGACGGCTTGAATGTGCAGAGATGAACAGTTCGGGTTCATCTCTGCGGCCATTATGGATTGGCTTTCTCCAGCGCCTCCTGGGCGTTGATCCAGAGAGATTCGGCGCGGTCCAACGCCTCCATCACCTCGGCATATTTCCGGTTCCAGACCCCCAGATCGCCCTTGCGGTCATCCTCGTACAGCGCCGGATCCGCAAGTTTCACCGCCAGCTTCGAGCGCATATCCTCGATCTTGGCGACGCGTTCCTCGCATTTCCGGAGCTCGGCCTTGAGCGCGGTCATTTCCTCGCGGCTGGCCTTTTTCACCACAGGCGCGGCTTTCGCGGGTTTCAGAGCCTCATCCGGGGTCAGAAGCAGACGGCGGTAATCTTCGAGATCGCCATTATAGGGCTCGACCGCGCCGCCTTTCACCAGCCAGAGCCGGTCGGCCACAAGCGACAGCAGATGCATGTCATGGCTGACAAGGATGACCGCGCCGGAATATTCGGTCAGCGCCTCCACGAGCGCCTCGCGGCTTTCGATATCGAGGTGGTTCGTCGGTTCGTCGAGGATCAGCATATGCGGCGCGTCGATGGTCGCAAGCAGCAGCGAGAGCCGTGCTTTCTGCCCGCCCGAAAGCCGCCCCACGGCCGTTTCCGCCTGATCTGCACCAAGGCCGAAGCCTGCAAGCCGCGCGCGCAGTTTCGCCTGATGCTCTGAGGGACGCAGGCGCTGGATATGCTGCAACGGCGTTTCGTCGATATAGAGCTCATCGACCTGGTGCTGCGCGAAATAGCCGATGCGCAGTTTTGAGGACCGGGTGACGCTGCCGCCCGACTCCTTCAGCTTGCCGGCAAGCAGCTTCGACAGCGTCGATTTGCCCTCGCCATTGCGGCCCAGAAGCGCGATCCGGTCATCCTGGTCGATCCGGAGCGAGAGTTTTTTCAGAACCGGCGGCCCGTCATACCCCACGCTCGCGCCATCCAGCGTCAGGATCGGCGGCGAGAGCTCTTCCGGTGCAGGAAAGGTGAAAACCACCCGCGCCGCATCTTCCGGCGCGGTGATCGAGGTCATTTTCTCAAGCATCTTCACGCGGCTCTGAGCCTGCGTCGCTTTCGAGGCCTTTGCCTTGAAACGGTCAACAAAGCTTTGCAGATGGGCGCGGCGGGCCTCCTGCTTTTTGGCTTCGGCGGCCTGGAGCGCGCGGCGCTCGGCCATCTGGCGGGCGAATTGATCATAACCGCCCTGCCAATAGGTGAGCTTTTTGGCGTCGAGATGCAGGATGCCCTGCACCGCGCGGTTCAGCAAGCCGCGATCATGGCTGATGATGATAACGGTATGGGGGTATTTCTGAAGGTAAGCCTCCAGCCAGAGCGCGCCTTCAAGGTCGAGATAGTTGGTCGGCTCGTCCAGCAGCAAAAGATCGGGCTGCGCGAAAAGAACCCCGGCCAGCGCGACCCGCATCCGCCAGCCGCCGGAAAAAGCGGAACAGGGCATGAGCTGCTGATCCGCGTCAAAGCCAAGACCTTTCAGGATCGAAGAGGCGCGGCCCTCTGCCGACCAGGCGTCGATGTCACTCAGACGCGACTGGATCTCTGCAATCCGGGCCGGGTCGGTCGCGGTCTCGGATTCCAGGATCAGGCTCGCGCGCTCGGTATCGGCGGCGAGAACCGTATCGAGAAGCGAGGTCTCGGACGAGGGCACCTCCTGCGCGACGCCTCCGATCTTTGCACGGCTGGGCAGCGAGATATCGCCGCCCTCCAGCGCGAGCTGACCCCGGATCAGCCGGAAAAGCGTGGTCTTGCCGGCGCCGTTGCGCCCGACAAGGCCGACCTTGTGGCCGGTGGGAATGGTGGCCGAGGCCCCTTCGAACAGGGGGCGGCCTTCGACGGAATAGGTGATGTCAGAGATGCGCAACATGGCGCCCGCCTTGCCAGCGCCCGCGTCTCAGGTCAACCGGGATCAGCCAGAGATCAGCAGGGAAGCCGCGCTTTTGGCCCAAAGCCGCGGCGCGGCTCCGGTCCGGAAGGCGCGGGAGGGGGCAGGCCTGCTGATGCAGGCCTGCGGTCGGCATGGGGGCAGGCGGCGCCGCGCCGGCCCGATCGCACGGTCAAGGCCCTGGTCACAAGCCGCGCGACAGGGCCGCGACACCGGTACGGGCGATTTCTGTCAGGCCAAGCGGGCGCATCAGATCTGCAAAAGCATCGATCTTGTCCGGGGTGCCTGTCAGCTCGAAGATGAAGCTTTCGAGGCTGGTATCGACCACTTTGGCGCGGAAAATCTCCGCCAGCCGCAGGGCCTCGATCCGCTGATCGCCTTTGCCGACCACCTTGAACAGCGCGAGTTCGCGCTGCACGCTCGGCCCTTCGGCGGTCAGGTCATGCACGGCATGCACCGGCACCATGCGCGAGAGCTGTGCCTCGATCTGGTCGATCACGGCCGGTGTCCCGCGCGTCACAACAGTGATCCGCGAGCGATGCCCGGTATGGTCGACCTCGGCCACGGTAAGGCTGTCGATATTATATCCCCGGCCCGAAAACAGCCCGATGACGCGCGCCAGCACGCCCGGCTCATTCTCGACAATCACCGCCAGCGTATGGCTCGCCTCTACCTCGCTGTGATGATCGCGAAGGTCATAGGCGGAATGGCTCGTCGAGCCCTTTTTGATCTTAAGCGCAGACATCTGCTGCCCTTTCATCTGTCTCTAAATATCCCGGGGGTCCGGGGGCAGGGCCCCCGGCACGGCATCACACCAAAACAGCGCCCGATTTGAACGCATCCGCATCGGCCGAAAGCAGCATCTCATTATGCGGCCTGCCCGAGGGAATCATCGGGAAGCAATTCTCATGCTTTTCGACGCGGCAATCAAAGATCACCGGCCCGTCATAACGGATCATCTCCATGATCGCGTCATCGAGATCCTTCGGATCGTCGACCCGCAACCCTTTGCAGCCGAAGGCTTCTGCCAGTTTCACGAAATCGGGCAGGCTTTCCGACCAGGAATGCGAATAGCGCTCGCCATGCAGCAGCTCCTGCCACTGGCGCACCATGCCAAGCCGCTCATTGTTCAGGATGAACTGCTTGACCGGGGCGCGGAACTGCATCGCCGTCCCCATCTCCTGCATATTCATCAGCCAGGAGGCCTCACCCGCGACGTTGATCACCAGCGCGTCGGGATGCGCGACCTGCACACCTATGCTGGCGGGAATGCCATAGCCCATGGTCCCGAGGCCGCCAGAGGTCATCCAGCGGTTCGGCTCGTCAAAGCCGAGGAACTGCGCCGCCCACATCTGATGCTGACCGACTTCGGTGGTGATATAGCGGTCCATGCCTTTGGTCAGCGCTTCGAGCCGTTCCAGCGCATATTGCGGTTTGATCGTGCTCGAAGACGGCGTGTAGGAAAGGCAATTGACCGCCCGCCATTCATTAAGCTGCTTCCACCATTTCGCGAGGCCCTCTTTATTGACCTTGCGCCCGCGCGCCTTCCAGATCTTCAGCGCATCTTCCAGGATATGGCCGACATCGCCCAGGATCGGCACATCGACCCGGATCACCTTATTGATGGATGACGGATCAATATCGATATGCACTTTCTTCGATTTCGGCGAGAAATCGGCGACGCGACCGGTGATGCGGTCATCGAAACGCGCACCGACATTGATCATCAGATCGCAGCCATGCATCGCCAGATTGGCCTCATAAAGACCATGCATCCCCAGCATCCCGAGCCAGGCCTTGCCGCTGGCCGGATAGGCGCCAAGCCCCATCAGCGTCGAGGTGATCGGGAAGCCGGTCGCCTCGACAAATTCACACAGCAGCTGGCTCGCGCCCTTTCCGGAATTGATCACGCCGCCACCGGTATAGAACAAAGGCCGCTCGGCGGTTTCCATGAGTTCCACCATCCGGGTGATGGCGTCGATATCGCCCTTCACCCGCGGCTGGTAATGCGAGACCTTTGCTTTCTCCGGCGCGGTATAGGGGCCGGTCGCGAATTGCACATCCTTGGGGATATCCACCAGCACCGGGCCCGGACGGCCCGATTTCGCGACATGGAAAGCCTGGTGGATCGTGTCCGAGAGCTTCTCAGTCTCTTTCACCAGCCAGTTCATCTTGGTGCAGGGACGGGTGATGCCGACGGTATCAGCCTCCTGGAACCCATCGGTTCCGATCATGAAGGTCGGCACCTGGCCCGACAGGACGAGGATCGGGATTGAATCCATCAGCGCATCGGTCAGCCCGGTCACGGCATTGGTCGCTCCCGGCCCCGAGGTCACCAGCGCCACGCCCACCTTGCCGGTGGACCGCGCATAGCCTTCGGCCATATGGACCGCGCCCTGTTCGTGACGGACAAGGATATGGCGGATGTCGTTTTGCTGGAAAATCTCGTCATAGATCGGCAGGACTGCACCGCCGGGATAGCCAAATACCACCTCGACGCCCTGATCCTTCAGAGCCTGCACCACCATCTTCGCGCCGGTCATCACCTTTGCCGTCATCGCTGCACCGTCATCCTCTCGCCGGCTCCTGCCGGCCGTTCCAAAACAAAAAGCCCCCGAGGGTTAATCCGGGGGCGCATGGGAGACCATTATGGCAACCGTTACCGGCCCATGCGCCTGTCCCTTACTACGACAATAATCCTGCCCATACGCATCTCCTCAGCGCAGCGGCCTGTGAAAGCCCGCGCGACTGACGGGAACCTAAGGCAAGCTGTTAAGGGGCGTCAACCGTAAATCTGCACTGAATATGTCTCGGTTGGTGTGAAAATCGCAATATTATTTCGGCCGCTTGTCGCGGCGGGCAATTTTCGTGTTTTGCTGCCCCGAATCTTTGGCGGTTCACGCTTATGACAGAGAACAGAGTGCACCGCTCTGCAGTTTCGCGCGGCAGTTTTATCCTCCAGGCTGAAAGCTCATTCGCAACAGGTAGTCGCAACAGGGCACAGAAGCGGACGGGTGACCGCCGGTTTCCTCATGGCACTGATACGCCCGGCTGATGCAGGTGCGATCAGGCGAAGGCGCGAGGTCTGTTCAGGCACCACGCGCCTCCGGCAGACTGATCTTTGCGACCTGTTCGGCGATCGGATCAACCGAGAGCGGGTGAAGCTCGGCCTGGTGATCAGCGGGCGAGCCCAGATCGGTCCATTGCCCGCCCTTGAAAATCTCCAGCGCGTCAAAGCTGGCCTTATACCCCATCTTGCGGCTGCCAGGCACCCAATAGCCAAGATAGACATAGGGCAACCCGGCCTCGCGCGCGATCTCGACATGATCAAGGATGATATAGCTGCCGAGCGAGCGCGCGTTCATCGCGGGGTCGTAAAAGGAATAGACCATCGAAAGCCCGTCATCGAACACATCAGTCAGACAGACGGCCGCGAGACGGCTGTCGCGGTCCGAGCCATAGCGATCCGACCTGCCAGGATCCGCGCGGTCTGCGGGGTGGGTGTATTCGATCACCCGCGACCGGATCGGGGTTTCCTCGATCATGGCGGCGAATTCGAAAATATCCATATCGGCCATCCCCCCATCGGCGTGACGGGTGTCGAGATAGCGGCGGAACAGCTGGAACTGGTCTTCCGTCGCCCAGGGGCTGGTTGCGTTGCGGGTCAGATCCTCGTTCTTTTTCAGAACCCGCTTCTGGGTGCGCGAGGGTCTGAAATCGGCAACCCGGATCCGTGCCGAGAGACAGGCTGAACATTCCGCGCAGGACGGGCGGTAAAGCACATTCTGGCTGCGCCGGAAGCCCTGTTTCGACAGCGCGTCATTCAGCCTTTGCGCATGTTCGCCCTGCAAGGCCGTGAACAGTTTGCGCTCCATCCGCCCGTCGAGATAGGGGCATGGCTGCGGAGCGGTCACATAGAATTGTGGGGCGATGGGAAGGGTATGGCGCATCTGGCTGTCGTGGGCGTTACGGGTCTCTGTCGGTTGGCTTGTCTCAGTCAGGGTATGGGAAGGGCGCCCGTTTGGGGAATCTTATGCAGGACGCAGGCAATTTTGCTGGCAGGCCTGGCGGGTCGGGAAAGAAACCCGAACGCGCCAGCGGTGGTCAGGCGAGACCCTAGCAAGGGCAATCCCATCCGACAACAGCACATATTCGGCAAAACGGCGCCCCGGCCACTGGCCGGAGCGCTCATGTTTTCCTGCATGTCATGCGGTGGAAACCCTTCGCCGGGCACCAATCAGCAGCCACCGTTCAGCGGGTACGGCTCACCGGCTGCGGCTTTGCTAAGGGCGGCTTTGGTAGCACGGGGCCTCAGTATTCGCCACGTCGCGGCGCTTCGCCGGTTTCCGGCCCGGGTTTTGGCGCGGTTTCAGCGGCGGCTTCAGATCGGGCTGCGGCGGCCTCCGAGACGCCCCGGGCGCGTTCTTCCATGAAATGGTCGAATTCCTGCTTGTCGCGGGCATCGCGCAGGCGTTGCAGGAAGGATTCAAATGCGCCCTGTTCATCTTCCAGGCGGCGCAGGGTCTCATCGCGGTAAGAGTCGAAGGCCGTATTGCCGGTGGCGCGGAACGGCGCGTGACGGTCAAAGCCCCGGCGGCCAAAGCCATTGCGGGCGCTGCGGTCATGTCTGCGGTTGCTGCAGGCGAATCCGAACATCTGTTTTCCCCAGATCATCCAGGCCAGAATTGCGAGGCCAAGCGGAAAGAAAATCACGAACCCCGCCACCATGGCGACAATCCAGGCCCATTTGCCACGGGCATCAAGCCAGGCCTCAACCTGGCAAAGCCGGTCGGTAATCCCGCGAAAGGCCATCATGCCAGTGCGGGAACCAGCTGCGCTGTTCATCTCAAGATCACTCCCTGTTCAGATGTAAATGTCGTTCACATGGATAATTTGCGACCGGCTTCCGGTTCTTTCAAGGGGGATGTGAATGATATTTACATGGCCGGAGCCGCGCAGCCCGGCGGTTCAGCGGCTTTTCGCCTGGGCCAGTCGGGACAGTGCGGGCAGCCCCGGGCGGGGCCTGATGGCCGGAAAGGTGGAATTCTTTGTCAAAGCCGCGCCGCCCGTAATCAGGGGAATTGACCCCCCCGTCACCGCGCCGCATTTTGCGCCCATGTCAGATCACGCCTTTGCCGCCCGCATCACCCGACAGCCCATCGCCTTTGATCCCGCAGCCGGGGCCGGGGCCATGGCTGAATTTGCCGATCTCGGGCCTCTGGTCGCGGGGCTGATCGGGGGCATAGCGGGCTGCTCGCCCTATCTCGGCGGCCTGCTGGAACGCGAGGCCGTCTGGATCCGTCAGGCGCTCGCGGGCGCACCGGAACATGCGCTTGCCTCACTTCTGGCCGAGCCGCGAGAGGCCGGGCTTGATACTCTGGGCGCGGCGCTGCGCCAGGCCAAGCGTCGTGCGGCGCTCCTGACGGCGCTCTGTGATCTGGGCGGCGTCTGGCAGCTGAATGAGGTGACGGGTGCGCTGACCGCCCTTGCCGATCTCGCCGTCGATCTCAGTGTCAAATGGCTGGTGGCCGAGGAAATCCGGCGGGGGAAACTGCCGGGCGCTGGCCCGCAGGATGCGGAAACCGCCGGTGGCATGACCGTGCTTGCCATGGGCAAAATGGGCGCCGGTGAGCTGAACTACTCCTCGGATATCGACCTCATCTGCCTTTTCGACCAGGAGCGCTATGGCGAGGACCAGGCCGAGGCCCGCGCCAGTTTTATCCGCGTGACCAAGAAGATGACGGCGATCCTCTCGGATGTGACCTCCGAAGGCTATGTTTTCCGCACAGATCTGCGGCTTAGGCCCGATGCTTCGGTGATGCCGGTCTGCCTCTCGATGGGGGCGGCGTATAATTACTATGAGGCCGAAGGCCGAACCTGGGAACGTGCCGCCTATATCAAGGCGCGGCCCTGTGGCGGCGATCTGGAGGCCGGGCGGCGCTTTTTGCAGTCGCTGACGCCCTTTGTCTGGCGCAAACATCTCGACTATGCCGCGATCCAGGACGCACATGACATGCGGCTGAGGATCCGCGAACATCGCGGGCTGAACGGGCCGCTGACGGTCGAAAACCACAATATCAAGCTCGGCCTTGGCGGCATCCGCGAGATCGAGTTTTTCACCCAGACCCGCCAGCTGATCGCGGGGGGGCGTGACCCGGATCTGCGCGATCCCACCACCGAAGGCGGTCTTGCCGCGCTGGCGGAAAAGGGCTGGATCCCGGGCGCTGTGGCCACCGAACTGACCACGCTTTACCGCGCGCATCGCGAGTTGGAGCACCGGCTGCAGATGGTCGGCGATGCGCAGACCCAGACCATGCCGCCAACTGCCGCGGGCGTCGCGCGGATCGCGGCCTTCATGGGCGAAGGCGAGGACCAGTTCCGCGAGGGGCTGATCACGCGTCTGCAGCGCACCGATGATCTGACCGAGGGCTTCTTTGCCCCCGACGAGCCGGTGGAAGAGGGGCCACAGCTTTCCGATCACGCCCGCTCGATCGTCGAAGGCTGGCAGCATTATCCGTGTCTGCGCTCGGATCGCGCCCAGACCATTTTCCGCCGCCTTCGTCCGCAATTCCTGAAATCGCTGACCGCAGCCGCCAATCCGGATGAGGCGCTGGTCGCGCTGGACGGGTTTCTGGCGGGCCTGCCCTCGGGCGTGCAGATCTTCTCGCTCTTCGAGGCCAATCCGCAGCTGGTGGATCTGATCATCGACATTGCCGGCACTGCGCCGGAGCTAGCCCGGTATCTTTCACGCAATGCTGCGGTCCTTGATGCGGTGATCGGGGGGGCATTCTTCGAACCCTGGCCCGGCGCGCGCGGCCTGACTGCGGCGCTGTCGCAACGGCTTGGGGACCTCGCCGATTACGAACGTCAGCTCGACGAGGCGCGGCGCTGGATGAAGGAATGGCATTTCCGCGTCGGCGTCCATCATCTGCGCGGGCTGATCGACAGTTTCGAGGCCGGTAAGCAATATTCCGACCTCGCCGAGGCAGTGGTGGCCGCGCTCTGGCCCCGGGTCGTGGCCGAATTCGCGACCAAGCATGGTGAGCCGCCGGGCCGGGGGGCGGTGCTGCTGGGCATGGGGAGCCTCGGGGCAGGGCGGCTCAATGCCTGTTCAGACCTTGACCTGATCCTGATCTATGATGCCTTTGGTGAAGGGGGCGAGGCCGAGCAATCCGAAGGACGCCGCCCGCTGCCGGTGCGCACCTATTATGCGCGGCTGACCCAGGCGATGGTGACGGCGCTGTCGGCCCAGACCGCGGGGGGCAGGCTTTACGAGGTCGATGTGCGGCTGCGCCCCTCGGGCCGCCAGGGGCCGGTTGCGACCGCGCTGACGAGCTGGCGCGACTATCAGATGACCGAGGCCTGGACCTGGGAACATCTCGCGCTCACGCGGGCGCGGGTGCTGGCCGGCGATCCGACGCTGGCCGTCGCGGTTGAAGAGGCCCGTCGCGAAGTGATCGCGCTGAAAGGCGCGGGGGGGGGCGTGGTCGCCGATGTCGCCTCGATGCGGGCGCGGCTGCAGGAGGCCAAGCCCGCGCGCGGCGAGTGGGAGACCAAGAACGGGCCCGGCCGGCTGATGGATATCGAGCTTGTCGCCGAAATGGCGGCGCTGATCACCGCGAACCCGGCCCGAAGCATTGAACGCCAGCTTGCCGGCGCCAAACAGGTGCTGGAGAAGTCCGATCAGGAGAGCCTGGCAAAGGCATGGCGTTTCCTCTGGTCGCTCCATTGCGCGGCGCGGCTCCTGAGCGAAGGGCCACTTGATCCGGCCATGATCGGCGAAGGCGGGCGCGCGTTTTTGCTGCGCGAGACCGGGGAAAGCGACATGGAGACGCTTCTGGCACAGCTTCGGTCGGTGGTGGTGCTTGCAGACGGGGTCTGCGCGCGGCAATTTGCGGCAAAACAGAACGGGTAAGGCGATGGGGAGGCTGGCAGTGCGGCTGGAAGAGGCAGATCCGAAAGGGCTGGTGCGGGAAAGCTACCGGATCGAAGGGATTTCGCCGGGCGAATGCCGGTCGATCTTCATGGACTGGGCGCTGAGTGTCGCGGATAATCGCAAGATCCCCGATGCGCTGCGCACGCTGATCGCGGAATACAGCGTCGGCGCGCCGGATCATCCTATGAACGACGTTCTGGCCGCCGGGCTGATGCCCGCCGCAGAGCCAAAGCGCCGCGGCGGTCGTCTTGGAAGGTCAGTCTGAGAAGTCAGCGGCGGGCGAGGCCTTTGGCCTCAGCGGAAAGCCGGGTAACCTCGGCCCAGGCGCCGGCCGCAAGCGCGTCTTTCGGCGCAACCCAGCTGCCGCCCACGCAAAGCACATTCGGCAGGCCAAGATAATCGGCGGCGTTTTTCAGGCTGATGCCGCCGGTCGGGCAAAACCGCACCTCGGGCAATGGTGATGAAAGCGCCTTGAGAAACCCGGCGCCGCCGGCCTGTTCGGCGGGAAAGAATTTCTGCACCGTATAGCCGCGTTCAAGCAAAGCCATGGCCTCCGAGGCCGAAGCCGCGCCGGGCAGCAGCGGCAGCCCTTCATCTTCGCAGGCCTCAATCAGCGCCGGAGTGGCCCCGGGCGAAACCCCAAACCGCGCGCCGGCTGCCTTTGCCGCCTTCACATCGGCACGGGTCAGGAGCGTTCCGGCCCCGACCACGCCGCCCTCGATCTCGGCCATGGCGCGGATCACATCGAGCGCGGCCTTCGTGCGCAGGGTCACCTCAAGCGCGGGCAGGCCGCCCGCGACCAGGGCTTTCGCCAGCGGCGCAGCCTGGGCGACATCTTCTACGACCAGAACCGGCACAACCGGCGCCAGTCGGCAGATTTGTTCAGCGGCAATGGATTGCTCTGCGGGGGTCATGTCTTTTCCTCGGACAGGTATCTGCCAGCGGCAGTGTTAAGATCTGAGTATTCAGATCAGGGGGAACAAAGCGCCGTCCTCCTGACCTGAACACTCCCGCCGGAGATATCCGGCAAAAGTCGGGGGCGCGGCGGCGGATCAGACGACCACTGCCGCACCATGTTCTGCATTGCCGACCGAGCGGCGGAACATCTCGAAAAGTTCCCGCCCGGTGCCAAAGCCGTTGGCGCTCAGATCAGCCACGACCGGGGCGCGGGTCGCAAAATCGGGGGCGAGGCAGGTCAGCTCCCCCCTGACCGCGTCAAGGCGCAACAGATCACCATCCTGCAACCGCGCGAGCGGGCCGCCACAGGCGGCTTCGGGTGAGACATGGATTGCAGCCGGCACCTTGCCACTGGCGCCCGACATGCGGCCATCGGTCACCAGCGCCACTTTCAGCCCGCGATCTTGCAACACGGTCAGCACCGGCGTAAGCGAATGCAGCTCTGGCATGCCATTGGCCTGCGGCCCCTGGAAACGCAGCACCACGATCATATCGCTGGTGAACTCGCCGCGTTTGAACGCCGCCTTTACCGAGTCCTGGTCATGGAACACCCGCGCAGGCGCTTCGATCACATGGCGCTCGGGCGCCACGGCGGAGATCTTGATCACCGCACGACCAAGATTGCCTTCCAGCTGCCGCAACCCGCCGGTCTGCGCGAAGGGATCGGCGGCCGGACGCAGGATCCTGTCGTTCAGTGTTTTCACCGGGCCTTCTCGGTAGCGGAAGGTGCCCTCATGCAATTCGGGCTCGCGGGTGTAATGTGTCAGCCCGTCGCCAGCGACCGTCTTCACATCCTCATGCAAAAGCCCCGCGCCCAGCAGATCGCGGATCAGGAACTGCAAGCCCCCCGCCGCGTGGAAATGGTTCACATCCGCCAGCCCGTTCGGGTAAACCCGTGCCATCAGCGGCACGGCGCCCGACAGATCGTCAAAATCCTCAAGATCGAGCAGCACGCCCGAGGCCCGCGCCATCGCGGGCAGATGCAGCACAAGATTGGTCGATCCGCCTGTGGCCATCAGGCCGACGATCCCGTTCACATAGGCGCGCTCGTCAAGGATCTCGCCCGCCGGGCGGAAATCATTGCCCAAAGCGGTGATCGCCGCTGCACGCGCCACGGCGGCCTCGGTCAGTGCCTCGCGCAAAGGCGTTCCGGGATTGACGAAAGTGGCGCCGGGGAGGTGGAGGCCCATCACCTCCATCAGCATCTGATTGGTATTGGCGGTGCCGTAAAAGGTGCAGGTGCCCGGCCCGTGGTAAGAGGCCATCTCGGCCGCCATCAGCTCTTCGCGTGTGGCCTTGCCTTCGGCGAAAGCGGCGCGGGTTTTGGCTTTCTGGTCATTGCCAATGCCGCTGGTCATCGGGCCTGCGGGAATGAAAATCGACGGAATATGACCAAAAGTGGCGGCGGCCATGATCAGCCCGGGCACGATCTTGTCGCAGACCCCGAGCCACAGCGCCGAGTCGTAACAGTCATGGCTGAGTGACACGCCGGCCGCCAGCGCGATCACATCACGCGAGAAGAGCGACAGCTCCATCCCGGGCTGGCCCTGGGTTACGCCGTCGCACATCGCGGGTACACCGCCTGCGACCTGGGCCGTGGCACCGAACCTGCGCGCGGTCTCGCGGATGATCTTCGGGTAATCCTCATAGGGCTGATGCGCCGAGAGCATGTCATTATAGGCGGTGATCACCCCGATATTCGGCGCCCGGCCAAGCGCGAGATCTGTCTTGTCTGCGCCCATCGCCGCATAGGCATGGGCCTGGTTGGAACAGCTCAGATGCGCGCGGACCGGGCCTTTGGCGACTGCCGCCGCCATCCGCGCCAGATAGGCGGAGCGCGAATGCTCTGAGCGCCTGCGGATCCGGTCGGTAACGCGGGCGATGATCGGGTTCAGGTCTGGCCTCGATGTCATGTTGGTCTCTCGGTCCTGGCTTTGGGGATCTCCGTGGCGGGGGGCTGGGGCCTGCCTGTCGGAGAAGCTGGGGCGGAAATCGGGGTCGGCAGGGATATTCTGTCTGAAGATAGATCTGTTAGCGCTAACATTAAAGGGGGAAACCCCATTTTGCAAGAGCTTTGCCATCGGAGCAGCACAAAACGGCGGTGGCGTCAAAGGCAGCGTATCGCGATCCGGTGCGAGAGCCGGACGATACGTTATTCCACTGCCGCAAAGAGACCATGCCACTTTCACAAAGCAGCCGGGTTGAGTAAGAGAAGGGCATGACAGAGACAGATATCCCCACCGCCGCGTATAAATATCCAACTGTGCGGCTGCGGCCTAAGGCCGAGGCCCGCGCAATCCGCCACGGCTACCCCTGGGTCTATGCCGATGAGCTGGTGATGGACCGCCGGACTTCCGCGCTGGCGCCGGGTGCGCTCGCGGTGCTGGAAGATGCCGAGCGCCGGCCGCTTGGCCTTGTGACCATAAACCCCGCATCGAAGATCGTGGCGCGGATGCTCGACCGCGATCCGGAGGCGGCGATTGATGAGGCCTGGTTCAAAGCACGTCTGACGCGGGCGCTGGCTGCGCGGGCACGGCTTTACCCCGAGCCCTTCTACCGCCTGATTCATGCCGAGGCCGACGGGCTTCCCGGCGTGGTGATCGACCGCTTCGGCGATGTGGCGGTGGTGCAGCCCAATGCCGCCTGGGCCGAAGGGCATCTCGCGACCCTCGTCTCGGCACTGGCAGCGGTCACCGGCGTGACAACCGTGATCAAGAACGGCTCGGGCCGGGCACGGGGGCTTGAGGGCCTTTCCGAAGAGATCGTGACCGTGCTGGGCACAACGCCTGCCGCGCCGATTGCTGTACCGATGAATGGTGCGACCTACCTTGCCGACCTGACCGGGGGGCAAAAGACCGGGCTCTTCTTTGACCAGCGCGAGAACCATGCATTCACGGCGCGGCTGGCGCGCGGGGCGCGGGTGCTCGATGTGTTCAGCCATGTCGGTGGCTTCGCGCTGGCGGCTTTGGCCGGGGGCGCAGAAAGCGCGCTGGCAGTAGACGGATCGGCACCGGCGCTGGCGCTGGCCGAGGGCGGTGCAAAGGCCTCCGGCGTTGCCGAACGGTTTTCGACGCGGCAGGGCGATGCTTTCCAGGTGCTCGAAGCGCTTGGTGCGGAAGGGGCGCAGTTCGATCTGGTGATCTGCGACCCGCCGGCCTTTGCGCCGGCCAAACCGGCGCTTGAGGCCGGGCTCAGGGCCTATGAGCGGGTGGCAAAACTGGCAGCCGCGCTGGTTGCGCCCGGTGGCTACCTGGTCCTCTGTTCCTGTTCCCATGCCGCGGATCTCTCGTCCTTCCGCAATGCTTCGGCACGCGGGATCGGGCGCGGCGGGCGGCGCGGGCAGCTGATCTATACCGGCTTTGCCGGTCCCGACCATCCGGTACTGCCGCAGCTTGCGGAAACGGGATATCTCAAGGCTCTGGCCTTCCGTCTGGACGGCTGAGGTGAAGGCCGTTCTCGACGCCTGTGTCCTTTTCCCGACGGTTTTGCGGGAGATTTTGCAGGGCGCGGGCGAGGCGGGCCTTTATGAGCCGGTCTGGTCGGACCGGATCCTCGGGGAATGGACGCATTCATCGGCCAAACTCGGCCCCGGTATACAGGTTGTGGCCGAGGGCGAGGCCGCACTGTTTCGCGCGGCTTTCCCGCGCGGGCGGGTCGCGCCGCAACCCGCCATCGAGGCGCGTCTGGTGCTGCCTGATCCCGGCGATCTGCATGTGCTGGCGACGGGTATCGCCGGCCATGCCGATGCGATCGTGACCTTCAATGCCTCAGATTTTCCCGGTCACGTTCTGGCGGCAGAAGGCATTTCCCGGAGGGATCCGGATGGCTTTCTCTGGGAGCTGCAATCGCGTGCGCCGGAAAAGATGGCGGCGATTGTCGGGCGGGTGCGCGCAAAGGCTGAAAGCCTGTCGGGCCAGCCGGTGGACCTGAAACCGCTTTTGAAACGCGTGCGGCTCTTTCGTCTCGCCAAAGCACTGGCCGGCTGATCCTGCAAAAAGACGAGCGCCCTGAGGCGCCCGCAAATTTCGTCTGCGAAATTTGAGCCGGATTTTTCTGAAAAATCCGGCTTCTGGCCAAGGTCAGCCCTTCAGGATCGAACGTCCTGCATATTCTGCGGTTTCGCCCAGCATTTCTTCGATACGGATCAGCTGGTTGTATTTCGCCATCCGGTCCGAGCGCGACAGCGAGCCGGTCTTGATCTGACCGCAATTCGTGGCCACCGCGAGATCAGCGATGGTGCTGTCTTCGGTCTCGCCCGAACGATGCGACATCACATTGGTATAGCGCGCGCGATGCGCCATATCGACGGCCTCAAGGGTCTCGGTCAGGGTGCCGATCTGATTGACCTTCACCAGCATCGAATTGGCGATGCCCTTGCTGATCCCCTCGGCCAGGCGGCGCGGATTGGTCACGAAAAGATCGTCGCCGACCAGCTGCACCTTATTGCCGATCTTGTCGGTCAGCAGTTTCCAGCCCGCCCAGTCATCCTCGGCCATGCCGTCTTCGATCGAGATGATCGGATAATCCGCCGCCAGTTTCGCCAGGTATTCGGCATTCTCTTCCGAGGAAAGCGAGATGCCTTCGCCCTTCATCTCGTATTTGCCACCCTTGAAATATTCGGTCGCGGCGCAGTCGAGGGCGAGATAGATATCTTCACCGGGCTTGTAGCCGGCCTTTTCAATGGCCTTCAGGATGAAATCCAGTGCCACGCGGCTCGAAGACAGATTCGGCGCAAAGCCACCCTCATCGCCGACATTGGTGCCGTAGCCAGCTGCTGAGAGCTCTTTTTTCAGCGTGTGGAAGACTTCCGATCCCATGCGGACCGCGTCACGGATGTCATCCGCGCCGACCGGCATGATCATGAATTCCTGGATGTCGATCGGGTTGTCGGCATGTTCGCCGCCATTGATGATATTCATCATCGGCACCGGCAAGACACGTGCCGAAGTCCCGCCGATATAGCGGTAAAGCGGCTGGGTCGTGTATTCCGCCGCAGCCTTTGCCACCGCCAGCGAGACGCCGAGGATCGCATTGGCGCCAAGGCGGGATTTGTTCGGCGTGCCATCCATCTCGATCATGGTGCGGTCGATGCCGGTTTGCTCGGTGGCATCATAGCCGACCAGCTCTTCGGCGATCTCGCCATTGACGGCAGCCACCGCCTCCAGCACGCCTTTGCCGAAATAGCGGGATTTGTCGCCATCGCGGCGCTCATTCGCCTCATGGGCGCCGGTCGAGGCCCCCGAGGGCACTGCGGCGCGGCCCATGGTGCCGCTTTCCAGCACCACATCGACCTCTACGGTCGGGTTGCCGCGGCTGTCGAGAATTTCGCGGGCGTGAATGTCAATGATCGTGCTCATCGTAAGCTCCGGGTCAGACGTTTCTGTTTCAGTCGGGCGGGATGGGCCGATCCCGATCTCCGTTTAGCGGGAGCGGCCGCCCTGGGGAAGGGCGGCAATCCCAGGACCTGCGTGTTTTTTGTCGGGCTAGGTCTGCACCCGCTTTCTGGCGCGGCCGAACATATAGAGACCGGACAGGATCACGAGGCCCGATCCGATCACCACATTGACGCTCAGATCTTCGCCAAGGAAAAGCACCGCCAGTATGAAAGCGAATACCAGGCGCGTGTAACGGAATGGTGCCACGGCCGAGACTTCGCCGATCCGCATCGACTCGACCACCATGTAATAGCCGATCAGCCCGGCCAAGACCGCGCAGGCCAGCACCACACCCTGTTCGGGGGCGGGCGCCTGAAAACCCTCGCCGCGCACCAGCATCAGAAGCACGCCCGCCGGGACCGAGGCCAGCACCCCCCAGGACGAAAGGCTCATCGTTCCCAGATGCGGCGGCAACCGGCGCGTTACGAGGTCGCGTACCGACAGCGCGATGACACAGCCGACCATGGCGAGGCCGGCAATGTCGATCCCGGTCTTCCAGGGTTCCAGAATGATCATCACACCGACAAAGCCGGTCAGGATCGAGATCCAGCGCCGCCAGCCGACGGTCTCGCCCAGAAACAGCGCGGCCCCTGCAGTGATCATCAGGGGCGACGCCTGCAACAGCGCCGAGGCCGTCGCCATCGGCACCAGCGCAAGCGCCAGCAGATAGGTGAAAGCCGCCACCCCTTCCGAGACATTGCGGATCAGCGCTATGCCGCGCAAAGCGGCCATGCTGAACACCGCCTCGCCACGACGCAGCGCCAGGAGCGCGAAAATACCGCCCCCCGCAAGGCCGTTGATCACCAAGACCTGACCCGGCGGCATCGAGACTGCGGCATGTTTGAGAAAGGTATCCTCGATGGCAAAAGCGGCCATGGCGCTGACCATCAGGACAGCGGCCCTGCGGTTTTCAGTCACGCTTGCGGCCGCGCGTTCTGCGGCGCTGTCCGGGGCGGCATTCGGGGCACTCATTCGCTAAACTCCTTCACACCGCTCGCCGGTCCCTGGGCCGGTTTTGCCATCAGGGACGCGCTTGCGCCCGGCATATGGTGGTGACTTTCCTGCTCTTAGCCGGAGTTTTACGCAGGGGAAAGTGACACAGCCGTCTCACCTGCGACAGAATGAGGCACCGGCGACCCCTGTTTGCGATTTCGCGCGGTTGCGACATTTTTGCCCGGCAGCACATACGGCGTTTTGGGGAATCGGTCGCTGGGCTGTTTTCCACAGGGGAACGCAGTGCCCCGCGTATCTGGCCAGGCTTCATCCGCGATGTGAAGCTTTCGGGCCAAACCGCCCGGATCGGAGGGAAAAGCCGGCACCGGCCAGAATACATCCCGGGATCGTCCACAGATTTGCCCACATCTGCACGCTGCAAAACCCGGGCCGGAACTGGCCCGGCCCCGGCGCATGGCCCCGTGGCGTCAAGATGACATTGCGGGAAGGGACCGAAATAAATCCGTTGAAACTGCCGTTTTCCTACGACACGTTGCTCGCGAGGCAGGTCAGGCCACCATATGTTGTATCCTTTGCACCAACACCTTTCGACGCCGGCTCTTGTCGGCCGAACCGGTCCCGGTGTGGTGGTTCAGGCCCGGGATGTCACGACCAGTGCTGCATCCGCAAAAACAAGGGCCGCAAATGGCCCACAGGGGACAGAGCAATGAAAATCGAGCGCAGATTTACCAATGCCTCCGGCGGTGCCTGGGGCGCGGTGCATTTCACCACCACCACTTCTGAAATCCGCAATCCCGATGGCCGCATCGTCTTTCGCAATGACGCGGTCGAGGTGCCCGAGGGCTGGAGCCAGGTTGCATCGGACGTGATCGCCCAGAAATACTTCCGCCGCGCAGGCGTTCCGGTGCGGCTGAAGCGGGTCAAAGAAAAGGGCATACCCGAATTTCTCTGGCGCTCGGTCGCTGACGAGGCGGCGCTGGCCCTTTTGCCCGAGGGCGAGCGCTATACCGGCGAGACCTCGGCAAAGCAGGTCTTCGACCGCCTGGCCGGCGCCTGGGCCTATTGGGGCTGGAAGGGCGGCTATTTCACCCGTGAGGAAGACGCGCAGCATTATCTTGACGAGATGCGCTATATGCTGGCGCGGCAGATGTCCGCGCCGAATTCACCGCAATGGTTCAATACCGGGCTACATTGGGCCTATGGGATCGACGGGCCGGGGCAGGGCCATTTCTATGTCGATCATGTCAGCGGCAAACTGGTGCAATCCACCAGCGCCTATGAACACCCGCAGCCGCATGCCTGTTTCATCCAGTCGGTCTCGGATGATCTGGTGAAAGAGGGCGGCATCATGGATCTCTGGGTCCGCGAGGCGCGTCTGTTCAAATATGGATCTGGCACCGGCACCAATTTTTCGTCGCTCAGGGGCGAGAATGAAAAGCTGTCGGGCGGCGGCAAATCTTCGGGGCTGATGGGGTTCCTCAGGATCGGCGACCGCGCGGCAGGGGCGATCAGATCCGGTGGCACCACACGGCGCGCGGCCAAGATGGTGATCTGCGACATGGATCACCCCGATGTCGAGCAGTTCATCAACTGGAAGGTGATCGAGGAGCAAAAGGTTGCTTCGCTGGTCGCCGGATCCAAAGCGCATGAGCGCGAGCTGAACGGCATTTTCGCCGCCATCCGTGCCTGGGACGGGTCCGAAGCCGATGCCTTTGATCCCGCCAGGAATGCGCGTCTGAAAGCCGCGATCCGTTCGGCAAAAAGGGCTCTGATCCCCGATACATACACCAATCGCGTGCTGCAATATGCCGCCCAGGGCTTCGACAGTATCGAATTCCCCACCTATGACACCGACTGGGATTCCGAGGCCTATTCCACCGTCTCGGGCCAGAATTCGAACAATTCGGTGCGGGTGACCGATGCCTTCCTCACGGCGGTGCGCGACGATCTGCCTTGGGAGCTGGTGCGCCGTACCGACGGCGTGGTGGCGAAAACCGTTTCGGCCCGCGATCTCTGGGATCAGGTCGGCCATGCCGCCTGGGCCTGTGCCGATCCCGGCATCCAGTTCCATGACACGATCAATGCCTGGCATACCTGCCCGGAAGATGGGCCGATCCGGGGCTCGAACCCGTGTTCGGAATATATGTTCCTGGATGATACCGCCTGCAATCTGGCGTCTTTGAACCTTCTGACCTTCTGGAAAGGCGGGAGGTTCCAGGCCGAGGCCTTTGTCCATGCCTGCCGGCTCTGGACGCTGACGCTGGAAATCTCGGTGATGATGGCGCAGTTCCCGTCGAAGGAAATTGCGCAAAGATCGTATGAATTCCGCACCCTGGGTCTGGGCTACGCCAATATCGGCGGGCTTCTGATGACCATGGGGCTTGGTTACGATTCCGCCGAAGGCCGTGCGCTCTGCGGCGCGCTGACCGCGATCATGACCGGCATTTCCTACGCGACATCCGCCGAGATGGCGGCAGAACTGGGGGCTTTCCCCGGCTATGCGAAGAACCGTGACGCCATGCTGCGGGTGATCCGCAACCACCGCGCGGCGGCGCAGGGCGGCGGGGGGTATTCCGGGCTGAACGTGGCGCCGGTCCCGCTTGATCATGCGAATTGCCCCGATGCCGCACTGGTCGCACTGGCCCGGCTCGCCTGGGATGAGGCGCTGTCGCTGGGCGAGGTGCATGGCTTCCGCAACGCCCAGGTTTCGGTCATCGCGCCCACCGGGACGATCGGTTTGGTGATGGATTGCGACACCACCGGAATCGAGCCAGATTTCGCGCTGGTGAAGTTCAAGAAACTTGCCGGCGGCGGCTATTTCAAGATCATCAACCAGTCGGTGCCGGCGGCGCTTGAGGCCCTGGGCTATCCCGCCCATCAGGCGGCCGCGATCGTGGCTTACGCGGTCGGGCATGGCAGCCTCGCCCAGGCACCCGCAATCAACCATACCGCGCTGATCGGTCATGGCTTTGGTGCCGCCGAAATCGCGAAAGTCGAGGCGGCTTTGCCCACGGCCTTCGATATCCGCTTTGTCTTCAACCAATGGACGCTTGGCGAAGAGTTCTGCAAGGGCACGCTTGGCATTCCGGAAACCGAGCTGATGGATCCCGGTTTCGATCTGCTGAAACATCTGGGCTTTACCCGCGCCCAGGTCGAGGCGGCGAATGACCATGTCTGCGGCACCATGACGCTGGAAGGCGCGCCGCATCTGAACGAGGCCCATCTTGCGGTCTTTGACTGCGCCAGCCCCTGTGGCCGCAAGGGGCATCGTCTGCTCGGCGTCGAAAGCCATATCCTCATGATGGCCGCCGCGCAGAGCTTTATCTCGGGCGCGATTTCCAAGACGATCAACATGCCGTCCTCGGCCAGGATCGATGAGGTGCTGGCGGCTTACGCACTGTCCCACAGCCTCGGCGTCAAGGCCAATGCGATCTATCGCGACGGATCCAAACTGTCGCAGCCGCTGGCCGCGGCGCTGATCGAAGGCGATGACGAGGCCGAAGAGGTGCTCGAGACCGGCTCACCGCAGGAAAAGGCGCGGGTGATCGCTGAAAAGATCATCGAGAAAGTGGTGGTCAAAGAGATCGTCCGCAGCCATCGCGAGAAACTTCCCGAGCGGCGCAAGGGCTATACCCAGAAGGCGTTGATTGGCGGCCATAAGGTCTATCTCAGGACCGGCGAATATGCCGATGGGGCGCTTGGCGAGATTTTCATCGACATGCATAAGGAAGGTGCGGGCTTCCGTGCCATGATGAACAACTTCGCAATCGCTGTGAGCGTCGGCTTGCAATATGGTGTTCCGCTTGAGGAATTTGTCGATGCCTTCACCTTCACCCGGTTTGAGCCGGCGGGGATGGTGCAGGGCAATGATTCAATCCGCAACGCGACCTCGATTCTCGACTACATCTTCCGCGAACTGGCGATTTCCTATCTTGATCGCACCGATCTGGCCCATGTCGCTCCAAAAGGCACGGCTTTCGATGATCTCGGCCGTGGCGATGATGAGGGCAAGCCCGACCAGCGCGCTGCAGCCGCGCCGGTGACGCGTTCGGTGGAGCTTCTGAAATCGATCAGTTCGACCGGCTATCTGAGAAATCGCCTGCCGCAGGATCTCCTTCCTGGTAATGACAAGGCAGCCGCTGGGATCGATCCGGTGACGGCGCTGAATATGCTGATCCCGGGCACCCGAACGCCCGGCAGCAGCCTTGCTGCGCTGAATGCCGGGTCAGATGCGCGGAGCCGCGCGAAGCTGCAGGGCTATACCGGGGATTCCTGCACTGAATGTGGCAATTACACGCTGGTCCGCAACGGAACCTGCCTGAAATGCACCACCTGCGGCGGCACAACCGGCTGCAGCTGAGGGCCCGGCGGGGGTGTCGTTGGAGCATAAGAGCCCGGGCCTTACCCCCAAGCCTGCACCGACCCGGTCAGGGCCAGCGTTCCTGCACATGAGCCGACATTGAATGGAAGGGCGCGGATCGACATGGATCCGCGCCTTTCCTTTTCCAGATCAGTTAGTTGCGTCGCTTTTCTGCTTCAGGGTCTGAGCAAGCGCATCCGATCCCCCATCCCGCTACCATTCCATTATTGCCCGAGGAGACAATGCTGCCCTTTGCCTCGCGTCTTCCGGCGGCGAATGGCGTGGGTCGGATGGGTAGCCGGGGCTGGATCTGAAGGCCCTGGTTCGCGGTGATGCAGATCAGACAGACCGCCTGGCCGGTTGTGGTGGCGTAGAGGCGTGCGATCTCTTCCGGCCTTCGGAGGATGGGTTCGTCCGGCTCGGGTCAGAACGGCAAGCTCGTTCGGAGATATAGCGGCGGTGGATGCGCGCCTGCCCGGAATGCGTTTCTCAGGATCGCGCCCCGGGGGGACGGGTAGCGTCTCGAGCGCTATGAGCGCTCGTCCACGACAGGCGCTTTTGCTGCCACGGCCTGCATCTGGCCGATGCCTCGCCATGCCTACCCCATGATTTTTCGGCAACCTGGCACGAGCATGACGGCCGGGCACAGCTGGCAGCCGGCCCCCATATTTCGGGATCTGGGCGCGAGACCGCCTCAAAGAACGGAACTGCAACGCATGGATCGACGAGCTTGATATTGATGTGGTGGGGGAATGTGCGGGGATGATCGCTATCTCCCTGCTGTTCGGCAAGAACCGAGGCGTCTGCTTCGCAAGGGCAACGCCGCGGGGCGAAACCTCGTTCTTACCGGTTTCTCCCGATCCTCTCCGGATCACTGTGGCTCATAAGTGCTGTCAGGAGAGGCGAGCCAGGCGATCATCACTGATCGGTCGCTGTGTCAGATCAGTCGCGCATCCGGCCGCCATCATCCCAGACCGGCGCCAGATGCACCCGGGCCGGGCGGCGCTCGCCGAGGATTTCGACCTCCAGCTCCAGCCCGTCTTCGACGCGATGGGCGGGGATGAAGCCCAGTGCCAGTGACTTTCCGGTCCAGTGGCTGTAGCCGCCCGAGGTACACCAGCCGACGACCTTGCCGTCGAGCCAGACCGGTTCCCAGGCCACGACATCGGCATCGCTGACATCGACTTCCATCGTCACGAGGCGGCGAGACGGGCCGGTTTCGCGTTCCTTCAGCGCGGCCTCTTTGCCGATCCAGTCGACAGGTTTCGTCCAGGCGATAAACCGGTCAAGCCCGGTCTCAGCAGGGGTGTAATCGGGCGAGAATTCGCGCCCCCAGGAGCCGAACCATTTGTCGAGCCGGAGACTCATCATCGCCCGCATCCCGAAGGGGGTGATGCCCAGATCCGCGCCGGCTTTCATCAGCACGTCCCAGAGATGGCGCACAGACATCTGGTCGCAGAAGATCTCGTAGCCGAGATCGGCGGTGTAGCTGACGCGCTGCACAAGGCAATTCGCCATGCCGACAGTCATCGGTTTTACATCCATAAACCTGAACGTTTTCGCCGAGACATCCGTGCGGGTGACGCGCGCCAGCAGCTTGCGGGCATTCGGCCCGGCGATGGTGAAGCCGGATCGCGTATCCGAGATGTTCTCAACATTGACACCGGGCGTGGCATGGTCCTGGAACCAGCGCAGATGCCAGCCCTGCGCGCCATAGCTGGCGGTCAGCTGGAACTCGGTCTCAGACAGGCAGGAGACCGTGAAATCGCCGATGATCTTGCCCGAGACCGCCAGCATCGGGGTCAGCGAAATGCGGCCCGGTTTCGGGATGCGGCCAGCCATAATCCGGTCGAGCCAGGCGCGGGCGCCCTGGCCTTTCACCAGATATTTTCCGAAATTCTGCAATTCATTGATGCCGACGCCTTCGCGCAGGCCTTTGACCTCGCGCGCGGTGGCCTCCCAGGCATTGGAGCGTTTGAAGGTCGGCGTCTCATAGCGCGGCTCGCCGGGCAGGGCGAAGTAATTCACCACCTCAAGCCCGTATTGGCTTCCCCAGACTGCGCCCATCCCGTCAAACACGTCATACATCGGCGTGGTGCGGAAGGGTCGGGCCGCCGGGCGTTCCTCGTTCGGGTATGAGACGTTGAAGCGCATCTGGTAGTTTTCGATCACCTTCGGCACGGTATAGCCGGGGCTGGTCCAGGTGCCGAAACGCGCCACGTCAAAGCCGCGCGGGTCACGTTCGACCTCGCCTTCGATCATCCATTGCGCCAGGGCGAGACCCATGCCGCCGCCCTGGCTGAAGCCCGCCATCACCGCACAGGCCGACCAGTAATTCTTCAGGCCCGGCACCGGACCTATCAGCGGGTTGCCGTCCGGGGCGAAGGTGAAGGGCCCGTGGATCACGCGTTTCACGCCCGAGCGTTCCAGCACCGGGAAGCGGCGCCAGGCAAAGGAGATGGATTCTTCGATTTTGTCGTAATTCTCGTTCAGAAGCTCATGGCCGAATGTCCAGGGCGTGCCGTCCAGCGCCCAGGGCTCGCAGGGCTTCTCATAGAATCCGATGCACAAACCGCGCCCTTCCTGGCGCAGATAGCTCTCGCCGCCCGGATCCATCACATGCGGGAATTCGCGGCCCTGGGCCAGGATATCCATGATTTCGGGGATGTCCTCGGTCACCAGATACTGATGCGCCATCGGCAAAAGCGGCAGGTAAACCCCGGCCATGGCGCCGATTTCCCGCGCCCAGAGGCCGCCGGCATTCACCAGATGCTCGCAGGTCACGGTGCCTTTCTCGGTCACAACTTCCCAGCCGTCTTTCACCGGGCGGGTCTCCAGCACGCGATTGTGCAACACGATTTCAGCCCCTGCCATGCGGGCGGCTTTGGCATAGGCATGGGTGGTGCCGGAAGGGTCGAGGTGGCCGTCCAGCGGGTCGTAAAGACCGCCGATGATGCCGTCGAGATTGACCATACCATCGGTCAGTTTCGAAATCTCAGCGGGCGAGAGGATCTCGGTGTCGAGCCCCATATAGCGGTGTTTCGCACGCTCGGCCTTCAGCTGTTCAAACCGCGCCGGGTTGTCGGCCAAAGTCACGCCGCCGACATGGTGCAGCCCGCAGGACATGCCGGTGATCTCTTCGAGTTCCTTGTAAAGCCGGATCGTATAGCCCTGCAGCGCCGCCATATTGGTGTCGCCGTTCATGGTGTGGAACCCGCCCGCCGCATGCCAGGTCGATCCGGAGGTCAGGTCAGAGCGCTCGATCAGCATGACATCCGACCAGCCGAGCTTTGTCAGGTGGTAAAGCACCGAACAGCCAACCACCCCGCCGCCAATCACCACAACCCGGACAGATGTGCGCATAGCCAACCCTTTCAGATCATATCGGGATTATCGGGCGCACCTGGCAGGATTCTTGTTCACCGGCGACTTTGAGTGTCGTTTATACTGCAGGTCTCGGCGATACGGCGGCAGGCGCGGGCCAGTTCAGGCCAGACCGCGCCGATTGCCGCAGGAGACCAGACCCCTTTGCGGCCGCGCCCGTCGCGGATCGGGCTGCCGGTTTCCAGCCGGCCCAGCTGTTCGGATTTGACCTCTGGCCCGTTCATCGTCACCACCGCGATATGGCGGCGCCGGGCGGCGATCCAGGGCAAAGCGGCCTTTATCCGGGGCCAGAACGGCAGTTTTGACATGAATTCGCGCCGCAACATCACGGCGCAATCCTCCGGCACCGCCCGGATGATGTCGCGTGCGAGTGAGGAGATGATGACATCATCAATACACATGTCGCCTGCGGTCCTATTCTGCGGATCTTGCAACATGGCCGCGTAGAGGCAGGCCGGATTGGGGGTGACGCCTGCATGAAACGCAAGGACCGAGGAATTCCCGACCGGGAAATGCGCCCCCGGGCGCAGCCGGTCGATCAGCCGGCGCAACCGCGAAAAGCCAAGCCCGGTGGGGGGCAGCATGAAGAGGCTGGTTTCATCCCTGACCAGGGCAGCCAGCCGTCCCAGATCACCGATCACCGCAGAATCGAGGTCAATATAGATGCAGCGCAAATCGCGGGGCGTGATTTCGGGCGAGAGCACTGCGACCTTTGCGCGGTAGCCGCGCGAAAAGAATTCCGGCTGGTTGAAGGGGGCAGGGAACAGGCATTGACGGATTCGGGGATCCAGATCCGGGCGCGGGCGGTCGCTGACCAGCACCGCCTCGCGCATCCCGGGCGAGTGGTCAAAAGCTCCCTGGACGATACCATTGATATGTGCTGCACCATAGCGCTCTCCCCAGATGGCCAGGATGAGCGCGAAGGGCAAAGGGCCGGGTTCCGGGTTCATTTCTCGGGGATCAGCCCGCGCGGCGCAAAACGCAGCACCAGGAGCAGTATCACCCCAAGCATCAGAAGCCGCATATGAGCCGCAGATTCCGCCAGCTGGGTTTTCACCGGACCTGCCGGCAGAACCGAGGTCAGCCAGCCCATGATCATCGGCCCGAAGGATTCCGCTGCAAGATAGAGCCAGCCGATCAGGATACCGCCCAGAATGGCGCCCTTATTATTGCCCGAACCGCCGACGATCACCATCACCCAGATCAGGAAGGTAAAGCGCAAAGGTGCATAGCTTGAGGGAGTCAGCTGACCATCGAGCGAGGTCATCATCGCCCCGGCCAGGCCGACCACGGCAGAGCCGAGGATGAAGATCTGCAAATGGCGGTATTTGACATTCTTGCCCATTGCCGCGGCCGAGATCTCATTGTCGCGGATCGCGCGGGTCATACGGCCCCAGGGGCTGTTAAGCGCGCGCTCACACAGCCACAACAATACCAGCACAATGATGGCAAACAGGCCCGCATAAAGCAGTTTCACCGCAATGGCCGAGGCCGGAACCGGATCGGCATTCACCAGCCCGATCCAGTCAGCGAAATCCGGATTGCGCTGCAGTTCCAGCTCATAGGGCACCGGCCAGGGCCGGGGCAGGTCGATCAGGTTCTTTACCCCGCGCGCCAGCCAGTCCTCATTCCTCAGCGCGGCGATGATGATCTCGCCGATCCCCAGCGTTGCAATGGCGAGATAATCCTCGCGCAGACCAAGCGCCACTTTGCCGATCACCCAGGCCACGGCCCCTGCCAGAGCCGCACCCACCGGCCAGGCCCAGAGAGAATTGATCCCGAGACCGCCGATATGCCCGGCTTTCGACGAGTCATTCGCCTCGACCGCCATGACGGCGGGGTCAAGCAGCGCGCGGTAGATGAAGAAGCAGACCAGCAGGAAAGCGATGGTCGCCAGCGTTCGCGTGCTGCCTTTTGGCAGCTTTTTCTGCATCCAGACCGCCAGCACGATTGCAATGGCGCCAAAGACCAGCGCCGAGAGGATCTCGGGTGTGCCGGCTTCCCAGGCACCGGCGACGGGTTTGCCCGAGACCAGCGCCACCCCGACGCCGCCAAGGGCGACAAAGCCGACGATCCCGGCCGAGAACAGCCCGGCCCAGCCCCATTGGATATTCACGCCAATCGCCATCACCGCCGAGATCAGCGCAAGGTTCAGGATATTGAGCGCGAGGTTCCAGCTTTGAAAGAAGCCGGTCAGCAGGAAGAGAGCCGCGACGCCGGCAAAGAGTAGGGTATTACGCATCTTATTTGCTCCCCATGATGCCATTGGGCTTCACCAGAAGTACGATGATCAGGATCACGAAACTCACCGCCACTTTGTAATCGGTCGAGAGCGCCTGGTAGAGCCCGTCTCCGAGCCAGCCCTCCGGCATCAGATAGCCGAGGATCTTGCTCCAGGCGTTGGTGATCAGGATTTCCGAAAAAGCGATGACAAAGCCGCCGATGATCGCGCCGATGGGCGAGCCGAGCCCGCCGACAATGGCGCTTGCGAAGATCGGCAGCAGCATCCCGAAATAGACGAAGACACGGTAGTTTTTATCAAGCCCGTAAAGCGTCCCGGCAATGGTCGCCAGCGCCGCCGCGATGATCCAGGTCACCGTCACCACGCGGTCCGGGTTGATCCCGGACAGAAGCGCCAGATCTTCATTGTCGGAAAAGGCCCGCATCGACTTGCCGGTGCGGGTGCGGTTCAGAAACCAGAACAGCGCCACAACGCAGATCACCGCCACGATCACGGAAACTGCCTGGGAAGTGCGGATCGCCAGGGGCTCGGCCAGACCGGTCGCGGCGCGGAAGGTGGCGGGCGGCAGCAGGAAGCGCTCGCCATCGGCAAATTGAATCTCACGTGTGCCGAGGATCATCCGCACCAGGCCATTCATCACGAACATGACGCCGATCGAGGCGATCATCAGGATGATCGGTTTCGCTTTGGCACGGCGGTAAAAGCGGTAGACGACGATATCAGAGCCCAGCACCAGAGCGGAGGTCGCGATGATCGCGAAAGGCAGCGCGATCAGTGCTGTCGGCAGCGGGCCGGCCGAGACGCCCCAGCTTTGCAGCATCCAGGTGAAAAGGATCGCCATCACCGTGCCAAGCGCCATCGTATCGCCATGCGCGAAATTCGAAAACCTCAGTACCGCGAAAACCAGCGAGACCCCGAGCGCGCCAAGCGCCAGCTGGCTGCCATAGGTCAGCCCCGGCACCAATATGAAATTGGCAAAAGCCACGAAGGCATTCAGAATATCCATCAGCCCGTGGCCTCCGTGCAAATCAGCATTTCGGTCTTGTTTTCCGACCAGCCATTGACGCCCTGCAACATCAGCTGCGCGCCATTCGACGGGGCTAGAAAGAAGACACCATAGAAATTCGGGCCGATCTGGCCCCCGTAAACAAGATCGCCGCCCGAGGTTTTGTCGAGCATCACAAGATCGGTCGCATAGCCCTGGCTCTGGACCGCGATCTTTTCCGGGCCGGCATGGGTGCGGTAATGGCGGCTCGTCTCCTTGCAGCTGCCGCCGGAACATTCATACCGGACGATGCAGTCGAGATTGCGCGCGCTTACACTCAGGGGGGACAGGGTGCAGAGGATTGCCATGACGACCACCGCCTTCCTCGTTGACAGGGGCAGAGCGGCGAGGGACGCGCGCCTATGGTATGACATCAGCTGATCCCTTCCGAAGCACATGTGCCACTGAACGCAATCGATGTGGACTGACCTGCATCAGTTTCTGTGTGAAAGGACAAAGAGAAGCCGCCATCAGGCGCAAAGGTCACGAGGCCAACAGCGCCGCCGGGGTCCTCGACCTGAAAGCTCCGCCCGAACCGGGGCATGGCCCTTGTCAGAGCGATCAGCTTCGCCTGCGGAGGCTCAGGCCCAAGCACGCCCCCGCTGCCGTCATCTGAAAGACGGAAATCGAATATGTGATGCTCGAGCTTTTCGCAAAAATGCGCGAAAGTATCACATCTGAAAACCGCATTGCAGCTGAGACGCTCGACCGCCAAAGCGGGGCCCGAAGAAAGCAGCATAAGGACCAGCGGAGGGATGCTGCGCACCGTTTCAGCCCCCGAGGAAGGATTTGCGGACTTCGGGATCCGCCAGCAACGCCGCACCGGTGTCGGTATAGCGGTTCGCGCCCTGGACCAGCACAAAGCCCTTATCCGCGATCTCCAGCGCCTGGCGGGCATTCTGTTCCACCATCAGGATCGAGATGCCGGTACGGGCGATCTCGATGATCCGGTCGAACAGCTCGTCCATCACGATGGGCGAGACCCCGGCGGTCGGCTCGTCAAGCATCAGCACCTTCGGCTGCGTCATCAGTGCGCGCCCGACCGCGACCTGCTGGCGCTGGCCGCCCGAAAGCTCGCCTGCCGCCTGATTGCGCTTTTCCTTCAGGATCGGGAAGAGGTCATAGATCTGCGCCATTGTATCGCGGATCCCCTCATCCTCTCGGATGAAGGCGCCCATTTCGAGGTTCTCTTCCACCGTCATTGTGGTGAAGATGTTATGGGTCTGCGGCACGAACCCCATCCCCTTGCGCACCCGCGCCTGGGGGGAGAGCTTCGTGATATCCTCGCCATCCAGCCGCACCGTGCCCGAGCGTAAGGATAGCATGCCGAACACCGCCTTCATCGCGGTGGATTTTCCGGCGCCATTCGGGCCGACGATCACCGCGATCTCGCCCTTTTCCACGGCAAGGGTACAGGAATGAAGGATATCAACCGGGCCATAGCCGCCGGTCATGTTTTCGCCGATCAGAAAAGGATGCGCCATTACGCCTCCCCGAAAGTAAAAATGTTGAAATTACCCTGATGCGCGGGGGAGATCCCGACCCACCGCCTCATGCGCCGGCCTTCAGCTTGTTCTTCAGGCCGCGACCCAGATAGGCCTCGATCACGCGCTCATCGGCGCGGATCTCGGCGGCGCTGCCTTCGGCCAGAACTTTGCCCTCGGCCATGACGATCACCGGGTCGCAGAAGCGGCCGATGAAATCCATATCATGCTCGATGACGCAGAACGTATAGCCGCGTTCCCTGTTCAGCCGCAGGATCGCATCGCCGATCGTGTTCAGAAGCGTGCGGTTCACCCCGGCGCCGACCTCATCCAGAAAGACGACTTTCGCGTCGACCATCATGGTGCGGCCCAGCTCCACAAGCTTTTTCTGACCGCCGGAAATCTGGCTCGCCTTGTTATCGGCGATATGGCTGATGGTCAGGAATTCCAGCACCTCATCGGCCCTGGCGCGAAGCCGCTCTTCCTCTTCGCGGATCTTGCTGCGCGAGAAGAGGGCGTTCCAGAGATGCTCGCCATGTTGGCTCCCCGGGACCATCATCAGGTTCTCGCGCACCGTCATCGAGCCGAATTCATGGGCGATCTGGAAGGTGCGCAGAAGGCCTTTGTGGAACAGCTCATGCGGCGCAAGGCCGGTGATCTCTTCGCCATCCATGAAGACCTTGCCGGATGTCGGCGGCAGCCGGCCGGCGATCACATTGAACAGGGTGGATTTCCCGGCGCCGTTCGGACCGATCAGCCCGGTGATCGTGCCCTTGCGGATCTCAAGACTGGCGCCATCGACAGCATGAAAGCCGCCAAAATGCCGGTGAAGGTTCTCGACCCGGATCATGCACTTCCCCTGATTGCCCCCGCTGATACTGCCGTCAGACGCGGCCGGGTGGCGCTTTGTTTGTCACAGGCCCGCGCGGATGCACGGGCCTGCAGGGCCTGTCAAGGCAGAGACCGGGGCAATTGCCCCTACGTCAGCCGGAAATCAGTGATATTTCACCGTTTCCCACTTGCCGTCCTTGATTTCATATTCGCGGTAGCGCCCGGTGACATCGCCATTCTCCAGGAAGGTCACGCCGGTGGCGCCTTCATAGTTGATGGCTTTGCCGGCCGCGATCAGCTCCAGCGCCTTGCCCAGCTCGCCGGGGTTGATCACCTCGCCCGAGCCATCGGCGGGGCCATTGGCGACTTCCATGATCTTGTCTTTGTAGACCTTGGGGTCGGTCGACCCGGCGGCCTGCATTGCAAGGATCATGATCGCAGTCGCGTCATAGGTGTTCGGCGCAAAGTTGGTGGTGCCGTCAAAGCTCGGGTCATTGGCGGTGGCCAGGTCCAGATAGGTCTGGTAGCCGGCCGCGTCTGACGACGGGTGCTGGCCGTAAGAACCCTCCAGCGGGGCGCCAATGGCTTCGGTCAGGGATTCCCCGAACATACCGCCCGGCAGGCCGAAGGTCGTGAAGGCGCCGGTGTCGACCGCGGCCTGGATGATGCCTTTGCCGCCCTGGTCGACATAGCCCGCAACCACGAGCACATCGCCGCCCGCTGCTGCCAGTGCCGCGACTTCGGCCGAGTAATCGGCTTTGCCGTCATCATGCGATGCGTTGATGGTGACCTTGATCCCCTTGGCTTCGGCAGCCGCAGCAATCGCATCGGCCTGGCCCTTGCCGTAATCCGAGTTGGAATAGGAAATAGCGATCGACTTCACGCCACGCTCGGCCAGGATGTCGCCCATGATGATGCCTTCGCGGGCATCCGAGGGCACGGTGCGGAAGAAGAGACCTTCATCCGGATCATCCGACAAGGCCGGCGAGGTGGCCGAAGGCGAGATCATCACGATCCCGTTCGGGATGGCCACATTGGTCAGAACGGCGCGGGTCACACCCGAGCAATCGGCACCGATGATGCCCTTGACGCTTTCCGAAGTGATCAGGCGTTCGGCGGCTGCCGTCGCGAGAGCCGCATCAATGCAGCTGCTGTCTGCGCGCACGCCCGAGAAAACCCAGCCATTGGCGGCCTTGCCGGAGTCGTTCACTTCTTTGATCGCCATTTCCGACGCCAGCGCCATATTCGGCGCGATGGTTTCGATGGGGCCGGTAAAGCCGAGCAGGATGCCGAGTTTCACATCCTCAGCCGAGGCCGAGCCAGCCGCCAGCGCGCAGGCCGCAGTGGCCAGCAGAAACTTTTTCATTGATATCTCCCTGATTGGACCGAGATCCTTTCCCGACCCTAGCCGGGCCGATTTCAAAAGAAAAGCGCCGAAAAATCCAGTTATGAGGGATAAATTCCTTATCCGCCCTCGCAGCGCGGGAGAGCCGCCCCTATCTTTTCTCCCGGAGACTTAATCTGGAGATCTGGCCGGAGATTCTGCCCGGGGCTTTGGCGGCAGCCTTGCCCGAAGCTCTGGCAGTAGGACGCGGAAGCAAGGGGCGCGTGATGATCAAATCCGTAGTGAAGACGGCTCTGACCGGCCTGGCGTTTGCGCTGCTGGCCGGTGCGGGCGCCGCCGGGGCGCAGGGCAGGGTTGAGACCTCGGCTGGCCCGATGGAGATCACCCGGGTGGCAGCGGGGCTAGATATGCCATGGGGCTTTGCCTTTTTGCCCGATGGCAGCCTGCTGGTTACCGAAAAGGGCGGCAGGCTTTTGCGCCTTGCCGAAGGCGGGACACAGGCGATCAGTGGTCTGCCAGAGGTGGCCGTGCTGGGGCAGGGCGGGCTCCTGGATGTGATGGTTCCCGCCGATTTCGCCACCAGTCGTGAGGTCTGGCTGACCTGGGCCGGCCGGAGCGGCGAGGGACTTGCGACCATGGCCGGGCGGGGGCGGCTCTCTGCGGATAACAGCCGACTTGAAGATTTCGAGACCCTGTTCACCGGCGATACAGCCGCCGCAAGCCGGCATTTCGGTGCGCGTATTGTCGAGGGGGCCAGGGGCAATATCTTCATCACCACCGGCGACCGTGGCACCGGCCCGGCGGGGCTTGAGGCGCAGGACCCGGCCCTGAGCCATGGCAAGGTGATCAGCATCGCGCGCGATGGCAGCCCCGATGTCACGCAGACCGGCTGGCGGGAAGGGATCTTCTCGATCGGGCACCGCAATATCCAGGGTGCCGCCGCCACGCCCGATGGTGGCCTGCTGGTCTCGGAACATGGGGCGAAGGGCGGTGACGAGATCAACCTGTCACAGCCGGGCGAGAACTTCGGCTGGCCGGTGATTTCCTACGGGGTGAATTACAATGGCACCAAAATCGGCAGCGGCACCCATGCGGACGGTATGAACCAGCCATTGCATTACTGGGATCCCTCAATCGCGCCTTCGGGTCTGATGATCTATTCGGGCACGCTGATCCCCGCATGGAAGGGCGATGTCTTCACCGGCTCCCTCAAGCTCGATTTCATCTCGCGCCTTGATCCCGAAACGCCCGCCGTCACCGGCTGGGCGGAAGAACGCATCACCGCCCCCGAGACCGGCCGGGTGCGCGACATCCGGGAGGGGCCGGATGGGGCGATCTGGTTCCTGTCGGAAACGGCAGGCGCGATCTATCGCCTGGCTCCCGCCAACCAGGGATAAATCCCGGCAAAGCGGGGCAACTGACGGTCCGGCGCCCCAGGCGGCGGGACCGGGCGGTTCAGGGTTGTCGCTTTTTCCCGCCGCGTCACATCATGTTGAAAAATGGCGGAGCCATAGCCCCTGTCGGCGACCAGAATGGCGGGCTGTGTCAGGTTGTCGGCCCTTACGAAATCATAACCTGGGCAATCGGCTTCCTGCCCGGGCGTGATCCCGGCCCCCAACGGGCGGCCAGCGCCATTGACGAAGGTCGAAGGATCCTAACCGAAAGCCACCTCCCGAACGTACAGGAGCCTCCTGTCAGCAGCCCCACTTTTGCACCCGTTGCACGATGCTCTGCGCGGGTTATGGTGCTTTCGACCATCCGGAGATTGTCCGGTGTGATCCCGGCCTGGGTCAGGCACCTGTTCTTGCGATCCGGAAAATACCATCCGGAACAAGGCGATGATCCGCAGGATTCTGCCAATTCGGGTGTCAGACGGCACGAATGAATCCCTTCCGTGGCGATGCAGTGACAGCATTGGAACGGGTGAGGCTGGGCTGGAAAACACCCTTTGGCGCCATAAGATGCATCTGTGCTATCCGATTTCAGATTAAGGCTGCCGGACCTATCGCCAATCCAGAAAGACCCTGCGATAGAAACCGCCCGCGATACCGGGATCGCGGAGAAATTTGTGCCGGTCGCGGCTGATCTGAAAATTGTGTGCCGGGCCGCAAATTCGGGGGCATGATTGCGCCACGGGATGTTGTTGCACTTATCGGTAAGACGGATTCATGGTGTGAAATCTGAATCTTAGCATTGCTTCAGGCTCGCGCCGCCCGCATCCGTATCGCCATCCTGCATGAGACGCGGCGCCTGGCACGGGCCAGCTGCAAGCGTTCAGCCAGATGTCACATCCGTAACAGGGGCGACGCATGCATGCATTGCCTCAAGGCCAACGCCAAGGGCATCGGCTCGCGCAACTCCGATCGGCGGACCGCAGAAATCCTGATCCGGATCGCCATCACGAACAGATAAAACGCCCTCGGAAGCATCGGGAGCAAAGCCGTCGGCTGAACGAATAGCAAAAAGAGAGCATATCGTTCTGCCGGATCGCGCGATGGAACAGGCCCATTCTCTTCGGGGCGAGGAGTATCACTGGTTCAACAGGCTCGTGGCAACCACTGCCAGTAAGATTCAGGGCGGCGGCAAGAACCTTTCCTCACCTGCAGGGCACGGGCTCCGGAAGGGCTTGAAGCAGGCGCCGTCTCCGGGATAGGGTTCGGGCAGATGCCAGCCATCCGGCAAGCGGACCGACCTGCCGGAGAGTGAACCATGTGCGCCAGCGCCATCACCCCGCGCCGCGTGCCGATCAATCAGACCGCCGCCGCGCCTTTCGATGCCCGCCAGATGGCGCGTGATCTCTTGCGCAGCTGCCGCAGCATTGCGCTGGCGACGCTGGATCAGCACAGCGGCTATCCTTACAGCACGGTGACCAATCTCTCGGTGGAACCCGATGGCAGCCCGCTGTTCTATGCGGCCGGGATCTCGCTGCATGCACGCAATATCCTCGCCGATCCGCGGATCTCGATGACGCTGGCGCAGGCCGAGGGGCTGGATGTGGTCAGCGAAAGGCGGATGACGCTGGTCGGGCGCGCGCTGCGGCTGGAAGGCGAGGCCGCGCGCATCGCGGGGGAACGCTACCGGCGCCGCTTTGCCAAGGCCTCGGCCTATATCCCTCTGAAAGATACCATGTTTTTCCGGGTGGCGGTCGAGGGGATCCATTTCAATGGTGGGGCTGCGCGCAATACCGATCTGCTGACGGTGGCGGATCTGCGCTGCGACCTTGCCGGTGCCGATGATCTGATGCGCAATGAGGCCGAAGAGATCACCCGCCTCCAGGCCGACCGCGAGAGTTTTGCCTTTCTGACCGCGAAGGCGGGCGGCGCACGCGGGCGCTGGCGGATCGCGACCATAGACCCCGAGGGGATCGACCTGGCGGCTGAACGCGCGCTGCACCGGATCTGGTTTCCGCAGCGCGTCACCAGCCGGGCAGAGCTGCGCGCGATGCTCGCGGGGCTGAGCGTCCAGGCCCGGGGGGTACTGCCTGCCGTGGCAGCGATGCCGCAATTTCGGGGGAAACCTTAATCTCTGTTTAATAATTGCACGCTGCCGCATTGCCCCGGGCGTGACTATTTCCTAAAACGCTGGCGCCCGGGCGTGATGCGCCGGGCATCCGACCAGATCCGAGACAGTTGGGCCAGGATATCCGTGGCTCCGGCGATCCAGGGGACGTCATTTCCCTGAGACAGATCCGGAGACAGCAATGTCCTATCATCATGGCGCATATCCGCGCCTTTTCTCGACCCGTTTCCTCGCGCTTTTGCTGGGCAGCAGCATCCTGGCGCAATACCCGCTTTCCGTCACCGCGCAGACGACAGGTGAAGACGAGACCAGCACGGCAACGCCGCATAACCTGGGCACCATCTTCCTGACCGGCGAAGGGCTCACGCTCGGCGTCGCGGGCGATGCGGTCTATGACACGCCCGCGCCGGTCAGCGCGATTTCCGGTGCCGATATCCTCGGCCGCTATTCCGGCAATGCCCAGACCGCCTTGCGCGCAATCCCCGGCGTTTTTTCCCGCCAGCAGGCCAACCAGCCGGGGATCGAGGTCAATATTCGTGGCATGAGCGGCTATGGCCGGGTCACCGCCATGATCGACGGCGTGCCGCAGACCTTCAAGAATATCGGCGGCCATGAGGCGTCTGGCGGCTCGATGCTCTATGTTCACCCCGAGCTGACCGGCGCGGTCGAAGTGGTGCGCGGCCCGGTTTCGGGGGCGCATGGTTCGGGCACCCTGTCCGGGGCTGCGAATTTCCGCACGCTCGCGATTGATGATGTCGTGCTTGAGGGCGAGACGCGGGGCGGGATGCTGCGGCTCAAGGGCGGCTCGAACGGCTATGACCAGTCGGGGATGCTGGCTTACGGGCAGCGCTTTACCGGCCTCTGGGGCGGTGAGGGTGAGGTCAATGTGATGGCCGCAATCGCCCATACCTCGCAAAGCGATTACGAGAATGGCGACGGGATCGTGGTCGCGGGCAAGGGCGCCTCGAATTCGCCAAAGGGCGGGCTGGTGAAATTCGAGGTCAAGCCGAATTCCGAACATACATTCGCGTTCGGCACCCGCTGGTATCGCAACCAGTTCATCAACTCGAATTACAATTGGGATATCGACAATCAGACCGACACGCTGTCCTGGAAATGGCGGCCGGACAATCAGTGGATCAACCTTGATCTCGAGCTGTTCCATAATGAGGAAGAGCTGAATTACCGCCCCGGCTCGACCGGTGGCTATACCGGGCGGCGCACCGCGGATGTCACCAAAGGGGCGAGCCTGACAAACCACGCCAATGTCGATCTGTCGAATGGCGTGAACCTTGATCTGACCTTCGGCGTCAGCTGGCAGCAAAACGACTTCAGAACCTATGAGCGGCGCGGTGGCAACCATCCGGGAACGCTCGATAAATCTTCGCTGTTTTCCGAAGCGGTGGCCGATTTTGGCCGTTGGAGCCTGATCGGTGGTCTGCGCTATGACCATTGGGAAGTTTCGGGCACCCGGACGGCCCCTGCGAATGAATATGTTGAACGCTCGGGCGGTGAAGTGCTGCCGAAGCTCGGCCTCTCCTTCGATCTGACGCCGGAGATCGAGCTTTACGGCACCTATTCCCACACCTTCCGGCCGCCAAGCTCTCATGAGGTGTTCTACGCCAATGTGCCGTTCAACACGGGTGTCGGCAGCTCGAACAATAACAATCTGGATCTGAAGCCGGAACTGTCGAAAGGCGTTGATCTGGGCGTGAACTGGCGGCGTGACGGGCTGTTCAGTGCCGAGGACCAGGTGCGGCTGAAGGTTGGCTACTTCAACAACCGGATCAAAAACTACATCGTCAATGATCTGCAGGGCGGTGTGGTTCGCTGGGTGAACACCGATGGCACGGTGAAAAGCCATGGCGTCGAGATCGAGGGCTCTTATGATGCCGGGCTCTATTACGCCAATATCGGCTATTCCGACAGCAAGACCGATGATGTGCCGACGGGCTTCGGCACCGGTGGCGGCAATGGGGAAGGCTCGATCCAGCCTGACCGCGTGGCGACCGTCGATTTCGGCGTGCGGCTCCTGGATCAGCGGCTGCAACTCGGCGCGCAATATCGCTATGTCGGCACCGGCAAAGAGGCCGAGTTCTTTAATGGCTGGCAGGAGACCGCTGCCTATGACCTCTGGGATCTCTATGGCAGCTATAAGGTAAATGACACGGTGCAGGCCTTCTTCTCGGTCGAGAATATCACCGACAAGACCTATGGCTATGCCGGTTCGGGGCTGAACAATTACCGGTCTGAATCCGGGCGTGGCCGGACCTTTATCGTGGGGATGACCGCGCGGTTCTGATCAGTTTTCAGGACAGATAACGGGCCGGCCCTGTCATGCGGGGCCGGCCTTTTCACAGGCTGGTATCAGCCCAGCGTCAGGTGCTGACAGGTTCCAAGCGCCTTTGGCTCATCATGTGAGACACAAAGGATCGTCGCCTCCGGCAGTTCACGGCACAAAAGCGCCAGCATTTCCTCGGCTGCGGCCGCATCAAGGGCGCTGGTCGACTCGTCCAGGATGACAAAACCGGGCCGCGCCAGCAAAAGCCGCGCAAAGCCGAGCCGCTGCCGCTCGCCGCCCGACAGCGCCTTTAGGGGCAGCTCGGGCGCGACAGTGCCAAGCCCGGTCAGGCGCAGCGCGGCTTCGATCTGCACAGGGTCGCACTTTGCCGGGTCCAGCGGGTAGCAGGCGGCGGCGGCGAGGCTTTCCGGGAAGAGGCGCGGTTCTTGCGACAGGACGGTCGGGGCATCGGCGGGCAGCCCGATCTGGCCCTCGCCATAGGGCCAGAGGCCGGTGATCGCGGCGACAAGTGTGCTTTTGCCCTGGCCGGACGCCCCCGTGATCCAAAGCCGTTCCCCGCGTGCAAGGGTCAGATCCGGAACCGGCGCCAGCGCGCGTCCCTCAGGGGTGAAAAGGCGCAGCCCGCGCAGATGCAGCGTGCCATCCTCTGTTGCGGCGCGGGTGATCGCCTGGGGTGGTTCCGGGCGCAGTTCTGGCTGCGCCGTTGCGGCGAAAAGGCCATCGAGACGCTCGGATACGGCCACGAACTGCGCCAGATCGCGGTAGGAAAAGATGAACCAGCTCAGCGTTGTGACGACATTCGAGAACGCCGCCGCAAGTTGCATCAGCCCGCCAAGGGTCACCGCCCCCGCGAAATAGGCCGGCAGGGCAAAGAATGTCGGCACCCGCAGCACGGTCTGGAAATAGCTGCGCGAGAAAAGGCCGAAGATGAATTCGCGCCGGATCAGCTGGTTCCAGTTGACACGCAATACGCCGAAAAGCCGCAAGAGCCGCCGCGTCTCGGCCGCTTCGCCCCCCGATTGCGCAATCGGGCTGGCCTCTTCCCGCAGCTGGACCAGGGCATGGCGGAAATCGGCCTCGCGCTTTTCCTGGGTGAAAAGCAGGGTCTTCAGCGGTCGGCCAAGGAAATGCGTCGCAAGCGAAGAAATGGCCACATAGAGAAAGGCAAGAATTACCATATATCTATGAAGTTCAATGTCATATCCAGCGATGCTGAAGCTGAGAGTGAAGTCTGAAAGGCTCCAGAGCAGGGCGACATAAGAGACCAGCGCCACGATGTTCGAGATCAGATCAAGCGTCTCGATCAGCAGCTTCTCGGCGAAAAGCCGGCAATCTTCGGCCACGCGCTGGTCAGGGTTGTCGACCGGCACTGCCGAGAATCCCGGCCTGAGATACCAATAGGCTCGGCGCCCGACCCAGAGGTCCAGGGCGCGCGCGGTCAGCCGGCTGCGCAGCCGCATCAAAAGCCGTTTGCGCAGCCATTCTCCGACGAGGAAAATCGCAACCGAAGTCATGGTGAGCGCGAAGAACACCCCGATCTGACGCATCGCCTCGGGGGCGTTCATCTGTTCGAGCGCATCGAAAAAGGCCTTGTTCCAGGCGATGGTCCGGAGCGAGATCCAGACGCCGAAAAATTGCAGCCCCAGAACGATGGAATAGGTGAAAAGGGCAATCGATGTCCCCGGGCCGGAGAGCGCGATTTTGGTCAGCCGCCAGATGCGGCCTGCGAGCTTTTTCATATTTGTCCGCTTTATATGCGCGCCGCAGGTCTCAACGTTGGCGCGGCAGGGCGTCAGCGCGAGAGGATGCGGATCTGTTGCAGGGGCCGCTCGGGGCTCGCGCTTTTGTCGCGGTCACGGGGGCTTCGTTTCCCGAAGGCCCCGCCCGGACCGGCTGGCGGCAAGGGACTGGCTCTGCGCTAGCAATTTGTCGCAGGGGTCGCAATATGGTCTTTCACCTGTGGCGCAGGCTGGCTATCGTCCGCCGCGCCGTAGCCCGAGTTCCAGCCAGCGGATTTGTGACCAAAGGCTATGCGGAGACCTCCAATGCCAGCCAGTGAAGCCGCCATCACCCCGCGTGATATCGAAATCAATCCGGCCGCAGCTGCGGAATTCGATCCGCGAAGGGCGGGCCAGGGGCTTTTGCACGAAAGCCGCAATGCCGCGCTCTCGACGCTGGATCCCGGCGGTTTTCCATATGGCGTGGTGACCAATATCCTGCCCGATTACGATGGCAGCCCGGTGTTTTTCACGGCGCGGCTGGCGCTTCATGCAAGAAATATCGCAGCCGATGACCGGATCTCGCTGGCGCTGGCGGGGTTTGACAGGCCGGATGCGCTGACGCAGCCGAGGATGACGCTTGTCGGTCATGCAAAGCGGGTCGGGCCGGAGCGGATGGAGGCGTTGAGCGCGCGCTACGCGGCGCGGTTTCCGAAAGCGAAGCTCTATCTGCAGCTCCCCGATGCGGCGCTGTTCCGGATCGAGGTTCTGGGCGTCACTGTCGGCGGCGGCCCCGGGCGCAATGCCTCGGATATCGGGTTCGACGCCTATCGCATTGATCTTGCCGGGGCAGAGGGGCTGATCGCGGCTGAGGGTGCGGTTCTGGCGGAGCTGAATGCCGTGCCGTCCCGGCTTGGCGCGCTGGCCGTTGGTGTCGGGGCAGCGGCAGGGCGCTGGAAGGCGATTGCGCTGGATCCGGCGGGGCTGGTCCTCGCATCGGGCGAACGGCTCTTGCGGCTCGACCTGCCGGAGCGGGTGGTGACGGCAGAGGGCTTTCTGGCCGCAGTCGCACGGATGGCCGGCGGCTGACCTGCGGGGCCGGGCGAGGGTGAAGAGGCCCCCCCTCAACCCCCGGGCGTGTTCAGATCAGAAGGAAGATCACAGCGCGAGAAGCGTATTCGTGAGCGCGGATCCTGGGTCGGCGAGGGCGTCGAGCACGTTGAAATGGTGTTTGCCCCCGGCTGTTGACCAGGGGCAGGACCATTCCTCTGCGAGAATACGGGCCTGAGCGAGGAAGGCGGGGCGCTCATCTGCGCCGACATGGATATGGGCAGAAATGCCGGGGGCGCGCCGGAGGCGCGCGGGGCTTTCGCGGGCGGCCTCATCTTCGGTGATCCCCAGCGTCTCATTCATTTTCGTGGCCATCAGCGGGCCGAGTTCGCTGAGAGGCGAGATCGGGACAGTGCGGGCGATGGGCAAAGCGAGATCGGTGCAGGCGAGGCGTGCGGCAAGCTGCCCGCCGGCGGAATGACCGGTTGCGATGAGCGGGCCGGGGCGGTCTTGCAGTATCAGCCGGGTGAGATCGGCCATTTCCTGCACCATCTGTGTGATGCTTGCATCGGGGGCGAGGCTGTAGGACGGCATGACCACGCGCCAGCCCCGTGCCAGCGGGCCGGCGGCCAGATGCGACCAGCTCTCGCGGCCAAAGGCCATCCAGTAACCGCCATGAATGAAGAGGACGGTACCCCGTGCCGTGCCTTCCGGTTCGAAGAGATCATAGAACTGGCGTGGCCCGGTTCCATAGGGCAGATCAGGGTGTGCCCGGGTGCCAAGGCTGTCGCGGAAGGCACGGGCCATTTCTGTCCAGCGGGCGGGGAAGAGCGCGGCATCTGCGATAAAAGCGCCATTGGCATAATCACGGTCAGGATCCGGCCAGGCATAAGGCGGGCGCGTCATTCAGTTCATCCTCTCCGGGTCTCTGCCCGTCATCGGGCGAAAGGCGTGTTCTCCGGTATAGACTGGCTCTTGCCGCAGGGACAGGAGATCGTCGCGTGCATGCTGCCGCCGATTAACGCCATCTGGTCGGAGCCGCTCGTCTGATCGGGGGCGGCAGCAGTCCGGCTCAGCTTCTTGGTGCGGTGTATGAGAAAAGGGGCAGGGCGTCTGGCCCTGCCCCTTTGGGGAGTGGTTTTATCGATACTCAGGCGCAAGCCCGCGATCAGTCTTTCGCGCGTTCCACATAGGAATTGTCATCGGTATTGATGACGATGCGGGTCTCGGCGCCGATATGGGCCGGCACCATCACCCGCAGCCCCGAGGTGGTCATCGCAGGCTTATAGGAGGAAGAGGCGGTCTGGCCTTTGACCACCGGCTCGGTCTCGGCGATTTCGACGGTGATTTTCTGCGGCACTTCGATGGCGATAGGTGCGCCTTCATAGGTCTTGACGTAGCAGCGCATGCCTTCGGTCAGATAGACCTTGCTGTCGCCCATGACATCGGCGCTGACCACGACCTGGTCATAGCTTTCGGGCTGCATGAAATGGAAACCTTCGCCATCCTCATAGAGGAAGTCGTAATCGCGCTCGTCCACGGTGGCCTTTTCGACCTGGTCTGTGGTCTTCCAGCGTTCCGAGACCTTCACCCCGTCCGAGATGCGGCGCATATCGACGGAGGTGGTGGGGGTGCCTTTGCCGGGGCGGTAGGTTTCGGCCGAAAGGACGGCGTAGAGCTTGCCGTCTACCTCAACCACATTGCCCTTGCGGAGCGATGACGCGATGACTTTCACGGGTGAATATCCTTTGATATGCGGATGCGCGACCGGGAAGGCTGAAGGCTCCGGCCAGCGATTGCGCTCCGGTTAGCGCATGATGTGTCAGATTTCCAGCAGGAATGGCGAAGATGGGCGGCAGAGACGGCGAAATGCGTAATCCGGGCCAGGATCAGTGGTGGCAGCCGTCGCATCATGCGGACCGGCGCCCGGCCTTGCTGGAGCGCAACCGCATCCAGGCGCGGATCAGGTCCTGGCTGGCGGAGGAGGGGTTTACCGAGATTGACCCGGCGGGCCTGCAGGTCAGCCCGGGGAATGAGGCGCATCTGCACGCGTTCCGCACCACCGCCATCGGCAATGATGGCGGCATGCGCGAGATGTATCTGCATACCTCGCCGGAATTTGCGATGAAGCGGCTGCTGGCGGCCGGTGAGACCCGCATTCACGCCTTTTCGCATGTCTGGCGCAATCGCGAGCGCGGGGCTTTGCATGAGCCGGAATTCACCATGCTGGAATGGTACCGGGTCGGCGAGGATTACACCCGGCTGATGGAGGATATCGCGGCCTGGGTGCGGCTTGCGCAGCCGGACGGGGTTTTGCGGTTTCGCGACCGGGTCTGTGATCCGGCACTGCCCTTTGAGCGCCTGAGCGTCGCGGAGGCGTTTTCGCGCTATGCCGGGATTGAGCTCATGGCAACGATGGATGGTGCGGGCGTCACCGATGCCGCGGCACTGGCGGCGCAGATGGACCGGGCAGGGATCCGCCATATGGCGGGCGAGACCTGGTCGGATCTGTTCAGCCGGGTGCTCTCGGAGCGGGTCGAGCCGAATCTGGGGCTGGGGCGGCTGACGGTTCTCGATCATTATCCGGCCTGTGAGGCGGCGCTGGCACGGCGGGTGCCGGGGGATGCGCGGCTGGCCGAGCGGTTCGAGGTCTATGCCTGCGGGGTGGAACTGGCGAACGGGTTCGGCGAACTGACCGATCCGGTCGAACAACGCGCGCGCTTTGAGGAAGAGATGGCGATCAAGGCGCGGGTTTACGGCGAGACCTATCCGATTGACGAGGATTTTCTGGCGGCGCTGGCATTGATGCCGCCGGCCGCGGGCTGCGCGCTTGGGTTTGACCGGCTGGTGATGCTGGCCCTGGGCGCGCCGCGGATAAGGGATGTGATATGGGTTCCGGCGGGGTGATCCCGGGCTGGCCGGGTCAGGGGGCGCTGCCCCCGTCTGCCTGCGGCAGCCCCCCCGGGATATTTTTGGACAGTTGAAAGCGGCAGTTGGCGCGTGGAGGGGCCGCGTCGCTTGAGGTGGGGGCGCTTCTCCTGTATCGGCGGAGGGAAAGTGCCATACGCCCGTTCGGAAAGATGCCCAGATGAAATTCCTCGATCTTGCCAAAGTCTATATCCGCTCGGGCGGCGGCGGCGCGGGCTGTGTCTCGTTCCGGCGCGAGAAGTTCATCGAATTCGGTGGGCCGGATGGCGGCGATGGCGGGCGCGGTGGTTCGGTCTGGGCGGTGGCGGTCGAGGGGCTGAACACGCTGATCGATTATCGTTACCAGCAGCATTTCTTTGCGAAGAATGGCCAGCATGGCATGGGCAGTCAGAAGACCGGTAAATCCGGCGATGATATTATCCTGAAAGTGCCGCTGGGGACCGAGATCCTTGACGAGGATGAGGAAACCGTGCTCGCGGATCTGACCGAGCCGGGGCAGCGCGTGCTGCTGGCCCAGGGCGGCAATGGCGGCTGGGGCAATCTGCAGTTCAAATCCTCGACCAACCGCTCGCCGAACCGGGCCAATCCGGGGATTCCCGGGGTGGAGCGGACGATCTGGCTCAGGCTGAAGCTGATCGCGGATGCGGGGCTCGTGGGGCTGCCGAATGCGGGCAAGTCGACATTCCTCGCCGCCGTTTCGAATGCGCGACCAAAAATCGCGGATTACCCGTTCACGACCCTGGTGCCGAACCTTGGTGTGGTCGGCATTGACGGGCGGGAATTCGTGATGGCCGATATTCCGGGGCTGATCGAGGGGGCGTCAGAAGGACGTGGCCTTGGAACGCAGTTCCTCGCCCATGTCGAGCGCTGCAAGGTGCTGCTGCATCTGGTCGATGGCACGTCATCGACCATCACCAAGGATTACCGCACGATTGTCAGCGAGCTGGAGGCCTATTCCGAAATCCTCGGCGACAAGCCCCGTATTCTGGCGCTGAACAAGACCGATGCGATGGATACAAAGCAGATCTCGGATCGCAGGCGTGCGCTGGAAAAGGCGAGCGGCGGCCCGGTCTATGTGATTTCGGGCGCAGCACAGAAGGGGATCACCGAAGTGTTGCGGGCGCTGATGGCAGAGATCCGGATGACCGGGGTGGAAGAAGAGGAAAGCGGGCCGTGGCAGCCCTGAGCGACAGAGTGAGCGTTTTGCAGGCGCCCGATATCCGGGCCGCGCGTCGTCTTGTGGTGAAGATCGGCTCGGCCTTGCTGGTCGACCGCGCCAAAGGGCTGCGCCAGGCCTGGTTGTCTGCGCTGGCGCTGGATGTGGCAGAGGCGCGGGTTCGCGGCACTCAGGTTGTGCTGGTGTCATCGGGCTCGATCGCGCTTGGGCGGATGGTTCTGGGGCTGCCGGCTTCGGGCGAACTGTCGCTGGAACAGGCCCAGGCGGCGGCGGCGGTCGGGCAGATCCGGCTGGCGCGCGCTTATGAAGAGGTGCTGGCACCGCATGGTATCACCACGGCGCAGATCCTTGTGACGCTGGAAGATACTGCCGACCGGCGCCGTTATCTGAATTCCCGCGCGACGATGGAGACGCTGCTCGGGCTTGGCGTCGTGCCGATTGTCAATGAAAACGACACAGTCGCGACCGATGAGATCCGCTTTGGCGACAATGACCGGCTGGCGGCGCAGATCGCTGTGACGGCCGGGGCGGATCAGCTGGTGCTTTTGTCGGATGTGGACGGGTTCTATTCCGCCAATCCGAAAGAGGATCCGACGGCGGTGCGCTTTGATCTGGTCGATCACATCACGCCCGCGATTGAGGCGATGGCGGGGGATCCGATTTCGGGTCTTTCCAAAGGCGGCATGAAGACAAAGCTGATGGCGGCGAAGACTGCCGTTGCCGGGGGCTGCGCCATGGCAATCATGGAGGGCTCGCCCTTGCGGCCGCTGAAAGCGCTGGCCGAAGGGGCGAACCGGACCTGGTTTGTCGCCGAGGCCGATCCGCAGGCGGCACGCAAGCGCTGGATCAATGCGATGAAGGAAAAGGGCCGGGTCCGGGTGGATGAGGGCGCGGTGAAGGCGCTGCGTCTGGGCAAGAGCCTGCTGCCGGCCGGGGTGGTCGCCGTTGAGGGGCGGTTCGGGCGCGGGGAGCCAGTGGGGATCATCGGGCCATCGGGCGAAGCGCTTGGCAAGGGCCTGATCCGCTATACATCTGACGAGGCGCGGGCGATTGCCGGGCATCGCTCGGGCGAGATTGAGGCGATACTTGGCTATCAGGGCCGGGCGGCTCTGGTGCATCGCGATGATATGGTGATGTAACACGGTGCGGGGAAGCCGCGGGGCTTTGCCCCGATGCTGCCGCTGCGTTGGACCGGCGGCGGAAATGGCGGCAGACCCGGTTTTTTGCGTCAAAAGGAAGAGCTTAAGGCGAAGAGGTGAGGCGATGGATGGTCAGTTTTCGGATCTGATGACACAGATTGGATCGGCGGCGCGTGAGGCTGCGGCGGAACTGGCATTTGCTCCACCAGAGCAGAAGGCGGCGGGTTTGTTTGCGGCGGCCGATGCGATTGACGCAGGCGTTGACCTGATCCTGGCGGCCAATGCGAAAGATATGGATTTCGCCCGCGAGAAGGGGATTTCCCCCGCCATGCTTGACCGGCTGCGGCTGGACAGCGCCCGCGTGGCGGGGATCGCCGCCGCGCTGCGCGAGGTGGCACAGCAGCCGGATCCGGTGGGCCGTGTGCTTGAGGAATGGGACCGACCCTCGGGTCTGCAGATCCGGCGGGTGGCGACGCCTTTGGGTGTTGTCGGCGTGATCTATGAAAGCCGGCCCAATGTCACTGCGGATGCCGGGGCCTTATGTCTGAAGGCCGGCAATGCCGTCATTCTGCGCGGTGGATCCGAGAGCTTCCATTCCTCGGGCGCGATTCATGCCTGTATGGTCCTGGGGCTGAAAAAGGCCGGGCTGCCGGAGGCCGCGATCCAGCTGGTGCCGGTCAGGGACCGCGATATGGTTTCTGCCATGCTGACGGCAGTGGACTATATCGACGTGATTGTGCCGCGGGGCGGCAAGGGCCTTGTCGGGCTTGTGCAGCGTGAGGCGCGGGTGCCGGTTTTCGCGCATCTTGAAGGCATTTGCCATGTCTATGCCGATGGCGCGGCGGATCTGGAAAAGGCGCGGCGTGTGGTGCTGAACGCGAAGACCAGGCGGACGGGGATCTGTGGCTCGGCTGAATGCCTGCTGATCGACCGGGCGTTTTACGCGAAACACGGGCCGGTGCTGATCGAGGATCTGGTGAAGGCCGGGGTCGAGGTCAGAACCGAGAGTGAATTGCTGCAGGTCACTGGCACGGTCGCGGCGCAAGCCGATGATTTCGGGCGCGAATTCCTTGATATGATCATCGCGGCCAAACTGGTTGACGGGGTGGACGGCGCTATTGCCCATATCCGTCGCTATGGATCGAACCATACCGAAGCGGTTCTGACCGAGGATGATGCCGTGGCCGCGCGGTTCTTCCAGCGGCTCGATTCGGCGATCCTGATGCGCAATGCCTCGACCCAGTTCGCCGATGGCGGTGAGTTCGGGATGGGCGGCGAGATCGGGATTGCCACCGGCAAGATGCATGCGCGCGGGCCAGTCGGGGCCGCACAATTGTGCAGCTTCAAATATCTTGTGACCGGCGACGGCACCATTCGCGCCTGACCGGCTGGCGACGGGCGCTCTGTGGGCGTCAGCCTGCCGGAAGAGCCCTGGCATTACGGCAACATATTGCCCGCATACCCTGGTATGCGGGCTTTGTGCTGGCGGTATCGGTTCTCCCGGGCGTAACCCGGCCTGATCTCAACTTATGAGCGAAGATATGCCTCCTGTGACCGACCATCCGCTCCGTTATGCCACGGTGAATGAGCTTCATGCCCGGCCTTTCCCGGCGCTGGATCTGCCCTGTACCGCTGTGATGATGGCCTTCAAGGAGCCGGTGGATGCTGCAGGGCGGGACCGGGCCCGCGACCGGGATCATCTGATCGACCTGATCGACCGCAATGGCGGCGCGCATCCGCAGCCGGATGCCACGCATTTTTCGGGCCCGATTGGCCGGACCGAGTTGAAATGGGAAAGCCATACTGAATTCGTGACCTATTCGGCCTTTACGCCGGGTGTCTCGTCGCGCCCCTTTGACCCGGTCGAGACGGAAGTTTTCCCCGAGGACTGGGTGCAGGCGGCGCCGGGCGGGCGGATTGCCTCGGTGCTGATCCGCATCGAGCATATGCCCGCGAGCATGGGGGAACTTTTCGCCCGCTGCGAGGACTGGTTCGTGCCGGAAAGCCTTGCCTTGTCGAAAGTGGTTGACGGGGCTGCGGTGATCGCCGGTGATTTCCGCATCGATCCGGCGGGCAATATGCGCTTCGCGGTCTTCATCCGCCCCGGCACCGGGCGTCGGCGCATTGGGCGGATCGTACAGCGTCTGTGCGAGATCGAGGTCTACCGCGCCATGTCGATGCTGGGGCTTTTGCGGGCGCGTGATCTGTCGGGCAAGCTCAACCAGCTGGACCCGCGGCTTTCCGCGCTGGTCTCGGGGCTGGATACGACCGGCGGCAAGGGGCCGGCGCCGGAGGCGGCTTTGCATGATCTGTTGTCGATTTCCTCCGAGCTGGAGCGGCTGGCAGTGCGGGTCTCATTCCGCTTTGGCGCGACCGCCGCCTATGAGGCGATCCTGAACCAGCGCATCCAGGTGTTGCGCGAAGAGCGGCTTGAAGGGCGGCAGACCTTTGGCGAGTTCATGATGCGCCGCTATGATCCGGCGATGCGGACGGTGAAATCGGCTCAGGCACGGCTGGAAACCCTGTCGACCCGGGCGGAACGCGCCGCTGAGCTTTTGCGCACAAGGGTTGATGTCGACCGCTCGGCGCAGAACCAGCGGCTTTTGGAAAGCATGGACCGCCGCGCGGATCTGGCGCTCCGGCTGCAGCATACGGTCGAGGGGCTTTCGGTGGTTGCGATCAGCTATTACGCGGTGAGCCTTGCGTCTTACGCGCTCTATCCGCTGGGGAAACTCGCCGGGCTGTCGAAAGAGATGATGACGGCTGTGCTGGTTGTGCCGGTGCTTGCGCTGGTCTGGCTGGGCCTGCGCCGGATCCGGAAGAGCTTTCACTGAAACCAGGCTGGCCCGGATAAAGGCAGCCATCCCGGGGGCGCGCGTGAAATCAGTGATGAGGTGGGGTCACGCCGTCCATTTTCCGGAACATGAACCTGTCGGCGCCAGTACCATCGCAGATCGTGTCATTCCCGGCGCTGCAGATCACCGCTTCCAATGCATAGATGTTGACCAGGTCACGTTCCGTGGATTTGGTCCGGCCGCCAGGTAAATCGATCCACAGAACGCTGGTGAAGGCCGCCCTGGTGGTGACCTGCCTCCTGTCTGCGGGAGCGGTCAGGATGACGGTATCTGCGTTATGACCGCGCCTGAACATCGAGGTTTCGCCTGAACCGAGGGTCACAGTGTCATTACCGCGCCCGGTATCTGTGGCGCCGAGCCACGCGGTGTTGGTCCCGACCCGGTCATTGTGCTGACTTTCTATGCGTCTCTGAACCAGGTGCGATCATAGCCCCGGTCAACAAGCGGCAATTCTGCCTTCGATAAATTGCCGACGAGCGCAGCAGCTCCCGTATAGTCGCTGAGCCTTTCCAGCGATCATGAAGAGGCGGGCAGGGCGGATATCGGCATCAACGGCTTCGGAACCGCCGCACTGGACTTCCGAGCGTGCATCATCGGGAAAATACACTTTTCTCGCTCCATCGCTGCCAGCACGTGCAGAGGGGCCCAGGTCCGTCACTGTGAGGGAGTTCTGAAAACCAGAACGCCCCCTTTCCTGGTATCGAAAATGCGGTCCTGTGGATTAGGTCCGGGGTCAGTTTCAGAGGCCTTGCACAAAAACGATCAGACAGGGATGAATTCGTCTGGTGCTGCCGGAGGAATTGAAATCTTGTGCGATTCTGAGGATCGATTGCCGGACCTGCAGATCCGGAATAAAGGCGCATCGCATTTCTCGTCATTTCTGCAGCGGGCGGATATGCGGTGCAGATCTCCGGCCCGGGCATTGCCGCAAAGGCGCCCGCCGGAACACCTGGGTCTGGACGTTTGCGGAGAAGCAGAATGAGTTTTCCCATCCACGAAAACAGCCCCCTCCGGCATCGGGGCCGGCTGCCGGCGGTCTGTGATACGGTGGTGATCGGAGGCGGTATCATCGGGGTGATGACCGCGTGGGCGCTGGCGAAAAAGGGCCAGCGGGTGGTTTTGTGTGAAAAGGGGCTGATCGCGGGCGAGCAGTCCAGCCGCAACTGGGGCTGGATCCGTCAGCAGGGGCGCGATCCGGCGGAACTGCCGATCATGATGGAAAGCCTTGCGCTGTGGCGCGAGCTTGCGGCCGGGACGGGCGGGCGGCTCGGGTTCCGGCAAACCGGTGTTCTGTATCTCGCCAATAAAGAAGGCGACATGGCGGGGTTCCGGTCATGGCTCGATTCGGTCGCGGGCTCGGGGGTGGACAGCCGGATGCTGAGCGCACGCGAGGTGGCGGATCTGGTCCCGTCGGCCAAAGCGGGCTGGACCGGCGGTCTCTGGACGGCCTCGGATGCGCGGGCCGAGCCATGGGTTGCGGTGCCGGTGCTGGCAGATCTGGCGGCCGAGGCGGGGGTAGTGATCGTTGAGCATTGCGCGGTGCGCTGCCTTGATCTTTCGGCGGGCCGGGTCGCGGGTGTGGTGACCGAGGCCGGGCGCATCGCCTGTGATCAGGTCGTGGTTGCCGCTGGTGCCTGGTCGCGGCTTTTCCTTGGCGCGCATGGCGTCAGGATCCCGCAGCTTTCCGTTCGCGCGACAGTGGCGGCGACCGAGCCTCTCCCGGATCTTTTCCCGGGCGCGGCTGTGGACAGCCATTTCGCCTTTCGCCGCCGCGAGGATGGCGGCTATACGCTCGCCCCCGGTGACCACCAGAATTTCTGGATCGGCCCCGATGCCTTCCGCGAATTCGGCACCTATTGGCCACTGCTGAAACGCACTTTCGGCCAGACCAGCCTGCAACCGATGGCGCCGAAGGGCTATCCCGACGCCTGGTCGACGCCACGCTGGCTGAAGGGCGATGTCGAATCGCCGTTCGAGCGGATGCGGATCCTGAACCCTGCGCCCGATCGCAGGGCGCTGGAGCGGCTGCGGACCCGCTTTGCCGAAGCCTTCCCGCAGATCGGCAAGCCGCGCCTGACCGCCAGCTGGGCCGGGATGATCGAGACCATGCCCGATGTTGTTCCGGTGATTGACCGGACCGAGAAGCTGCCGGGCCTGGTGATCGCGACCGGGCTTTGCGGTCATGGATTCGGCATCGGGCCGGGCATGGGCCGGGTGATCGCCAGCATGGTTCTGGGCGAAGAGATCGGCCATGACATGCGCCGCTTCCGTCTGTCGCGGTTTACTGACGGATCGAAACTGGTGCCGGGCCCCAGTCTCTGACGGATCCCGGTCCTGATCTGCCCCGGTCTTTGAACAGTGGCGGAATGGCAAGCGGCGGGGGCTTGCCCCTCCGCGCGCCGGAGATCAGACTCCGTGCCGAAGGAGACGCATATGCCCGTCAAGAACCGTTTCGCCGAACTCGCCCCCGAGATCAAAGCCTGGCGCCAGGATTTTCACCGGCACCCCGAGCTGAATTATGACCTGCCGCGCACCGCCGGGCGTGTGGCAGAGCTGTGCCGGGCCTTTGGCTGCGACGAGGTGACCGAGGGGATCGGCCGTTCTGGCGTCGTCGCGGTGATCCGGGGGCGCTCGGACAGCGCGGGCCGGGTGGTAGGCCTGCGCGCCGATATGGATGCGCTGCCGATTCATGAAAAAACCGGCCTCGAATATGCCTCGGCGACACCCGGGATCATGCATGCCTGCGGTCATGACGGGCATACCGCGATGCTGCTTGGTGCTGCGAAATACCTCGCCGGGACGCGGAATTTTGATGGGTCGGTGGTCTGTATCTTCCAGCCGGCTGAAGAGGGCGGTGGCGGCGGTCTTGCTATGGTCAAAGACGGGCTGATGGAGCGCTGGAACATCCAGGAGGTCTACGGGCTCCATAATATGCCGGGGATCCCGGTTGGCCGTTTCGCGATCCGCCCCGGTGCGATCATGGCGGCGTCGGATGAATTCTCGCTGACCCTGACCGGGCGCGGCGGCCATGCGGCAAAACCGCAGGAGGCGATTGATACCACTGTGGTCGCGTCGCATCTGGTGCTGGCGCTGCAAAGCATCGTGTCCCGGAACACCGATCCGCTGCAATCGGCGGTGGTCTCGGTCGCGACGATCCACAGCGATTCGACCGCCTATAATGTGCTGGCCGAAGAGGTGGTGATGAAGGGCACCGTGCGTACGCTGGACGAGGGCGTCCGGGCGATGATCGAAGCGCGGCTGCGCCAGATCTGCGCGGGCGTGGCTGCGACCTATGGCGCGACGGTCGATGTCCATTTCCGCCGTGGCTATCCGGTGACGGTGAACCACGAGGATGCCACCGCCCATGCGGCGGCGGTGGCACGGGCGATCTCACCCGAAGTTGATACCGAAACCGCGCCTTTGATGGCGGCAGAGGACTTCTCCTATATGCTGCAGGAGCGCCCGGGTGCCTATATCTTCCTCGGCAATGGCAATACCGCGCCGCTGCACCAGGCCGGGTATAATTTCGACGATGAGGCCGCACCCTTTGGTGCAAGCTGGCTTGCCGGCATGGCCGAGGCGCGGATGCCGGTCGCGTGACACGTCGTGCGTGAAAGGAGAGACAGATGACTGAGGAACGTGCCGTTCTGGCCGGGGGCTGCTTCTGGGGGATGCAGCAGCTGCTCCGCCGCCTGCCGGGGGTGGTGAACACCCGTGTCGGCTATACCGGCGGCGAGGTGCCCAATGCCACCTACCGCAATCATGGCCGCCATGCCGAGGCGATCGAGGTGATTTTCGACCCCGCCCGGATCAGCTACCGCCAGATTTTGGAGGCGTTTTTCCAGATCCATGACCCGACCACCCGCGACCGCCAGGGGAATGACCTTGGCCCGAGCTACCGCTCGGCGATCTATTGGGCGAGCGAGGATCAGCGTGCGGTGGCGCTTGAGACGATCAAAGATGTCGATGCCTCCGGCCTCTGGCCCGGCCCGGTGGTGACCGAGGTGGAGCGGGTTTCCGAATTCTGGGAGGCCGAGCCCGAACATCAGGATTATCTGGAGCGCCAGCCGAACGGCTATACCTGTCATTTTCCGCGCCCGGGCTGGGTCCTGCCAAAACGCGCGGCTGAGTGATCCGCCCGGCCTTTATCTGGCGCGGGGCCGATCCCAGACCATGCCGCTCAGCCGCGGGTCGGTGAAGCTTTCCCGCGGAAAATCAATCCCCTGGCGCGGATGTTCGCGCAAGGCCATCGCGCCGGTGGGGCTGAGGCGGATGCGCCATGTCTGGCGGTCCTGGATCCCGGGTGCAGCAAAGGCGCTGCAGCTGAGCACCGCCAGATTGGCGCCGGCTTTCGGGTCGCGCACCGATCTGTAGCGGATGATCTCTGCGCCAGCCTCGCGGGCCGCTTCGGCCAGCGTCTGGCAGGGCGCGTAATCGGTCGGATGGCTCCAGGCCGGGTCGGCCATCGGCGGCGCTGTCAGATCAACCGCCCTTGCGGTCGCGAGTTTGGCCGCAAATGCGGTATATTCCGCCGGCCCGTCGGGAAAGGGCGTCGCTGGGCTCTCGGCGTAAAACAGGAAACGGTAGAATACCATTTCCGCAAGGGCGGTCTGCACTTTCTCGGCGCCATACCAGACACCCGGCGTCAGCCCGGCACGACGAAAGCGCGACCCATGCGGGTAGGGGCGGTAGCGAAAGGGGGTGGCCAGCAGGTAATCAAGCCCCTGACAGGCGGCGGGCATCGGCGGTTTGGTGGTTTCCAGAATGTCTTCCAGCAGCGCCTGTTCCGCGAGGCTGTCCACCAGTTTCAGGGTCGAGACCAGGTGCTGTGCTTCGACCAGGCGCCAGCCGCGCCCCTGAAAACCCCGGCATTCAGAGCCGAGCGCGGCGGCTGTCCAGATAGGCGCAGACATCAACAAGTCCCTGAACTGATGTTATCTTTTCTGCCGGTGTCGCGCCGAGCACGTCATTCGGGGCCGAAATCCAGGCCCGCGCCACCGCTTCATCGCCGCCAGTGATCGCATCAAGCGAGCGGTAGAGCCGCACGAGCATCGCCGCGAGTTCAAAGGACTTGCTGCCTTCCTCGATCCCGGCAGCGCCGCGTTTCAGCCGCGATACACCCGGTTCTGAAAGGCCGGTCACCCGGGCGAATTGCCGCGCCGAAAGACCCAGGCGCTCGGCTGCGCGCAGGGCGGCTTTGCCAAGCACCTGACCCCGCGAGGGCTGGCCCGGCGCGATAACGGGGAAAGAAATCATCTGCCACCTCCTTTCATGTGAAAATATAGGTGCACTTGATTTCATATGAAAGGGGGGTCCTGCCAGACGGTATCGAAACATGCAGCCTTGTTGAAGCAAAGCCCGGCAATACCTATAGTCTGTAGAGATATCGGAGGCGCGCATGCTCACCATCGGCAAACTCGGGGACCGTACCGGCGTCAAGGTGCCCACAATCCGCTATTACGAACAGATCGGCCTCTTGCCCGAGGCGGAACGGTCCTCCGGCAATCAGCGCCTTTACAGCCAGGTCGCCGAAGAACGGCTGCGCTTTATCCGCCATGCGCGCGATCTGGGCTTCCCGCTCGAGGCGATCCGTGACCTGCTTTCGCTTTCCGATCAGCCGGATCAGTCCTGCGCCGCCGCAGACAGCATCGCTCGAACCCAGCTCGGGGCGGTGCGCGAACGGATCTCGCGGCTGAAAGCGCTGGAACATGAGCTGGAGCGGATGATCGTACAATGCGCCCATGGCACCATCGGCGATTGCCGGGTGATCGGGGTACTGGGGGATCACAGCCTGTGCAATCACGATCACCGCGCGGCGGAAGGCGAGACGGGACCAGGACAGCGTGAGACGGCTGTCACCGGAAAAATCGACAGTTACTGAATATCTTAACTGAGGGATGCGCTCACCTGGCCAAGGCCTTGCAGGGCCGGAGCGCCTGGCCGCTGCCTCTGGGGACCAGGGAGGCGAGATGTAACCGCGCTGTCCGAAAGAGAATCCTCTTCCTTTCCTGGAGGCATCTTTAGAATCCTCAATCACGATAAATCATGTAGTCTTTTCCTGTGACCTCGGGAAAGGAGCATGGTAATGATCAACACTCTTATCGTTCCGGGCCTTGACGGGTCGGCTGCACCGCATTGGCAACATTGGTGGGCGGCCAGTGACCCTCATGCGCTGACGGTGGATCTCTCGAACCCGCATCGCCCTGTAGCGGCGCTTTGGGAAGTAGAGCTGGCCTCGATGATCATTGCGCATCCCGATTGCGTTCTTGTTGGTCACTCGCTGGGGGCGATTTTGATCGCGCGGCTTCTGACGCAATGGCCGCATCTGCGGGTGGCAGGCGCCCTGCTGGTCGCCCCGGCCGAGACCGCAGGTGCCGACCGTATCGGCCATTTCGGCCCGATCCCGGAAGAGGTGCTTGACCTGCCGGTTATCGTCGCGGCCAGCCGCAACGATCCCTGGATGGGCTTTTCACGCGCGGCGCAACTTTCCCGCGCCTGGGGGGCGGAACTGGTCGATCTCGGATTCGCGGGCCATGTGAATGCCGCAGCCGGCTTCGGTCCCTGGGAAGAGGGCCGCAGTTTGCGCAATCGTCTTCTGGCGGGGGCGCTGCCGGAGGCTGCCGCACCATCGCGGTTTCGCAGGCCTGACGGCTATGAGACGCCGGACGCGCGCAAGCGTGCAGCCCGGACCAGGACGGGAGCGGTGCTGTGAGCGCGCGGGACACCTCGCGCGTCACGCTGCGCCGGGGGCAGGAAAGGGCGGCGATCCTGCTGGCCAGCCTCGCGATGGCGGCTGTGCTGGCGCTGACCCTGACGCCGAAAGATACGCTCGGCTTCCTCTCCGCCACACCGGCACATGCCTATGACGGCCTGCAGGTCGAGGAACCCGCCCGCTGAGGCAGGGCTGACGTCGTCGGAGCGACACATAACCGGAATGGTGCGGCGATGCTCCGGGTGTGCTGGCGATCCTGGCCGGCGAAGACCGAATGGTGCAGGGCGCAGTGGTGAAAGGCGGGGCAACACAGGGGAATGACGAAAACGCGCAGGCGACCCCGGGCCCCGGCGATGGCATTCTGATCTGTGTCGCAGCGACTGTCTTGTTGGCTGCGGCGATTCTTCTCAGTGGAATCGGGGCCTGAACAGGGGTCCTGACGGGGGCGCAAACCGACGCGGGGCCGGGTAAATCCTTTGCCTGAGCTGATGTCGGGCGGTGCGCGCGCGCCGGATCACGCGGCGGTTCAGTGCGGAAACGGCGCAAGCCATGCCTGTCTTTGGCGGTATTTCACTTTCTCGCGCAGCTGTGTGACGGCGGGGCTTGACCAGGCCCTTCGGATCATGGCGCATGGCCGGATTGGTTCCTCGTGGGCGCGGCTCCGGCATCGCATCACGGCGGAGGTGTGCAAAGCCGGCGGCAAGCATCCCGCGATCCTGCCAGATCCGGGGCGTGTCTGCTCCTTCCCGCCGGCGGGAAAGGACAGTTTTATGAGCGTTGTGGTCAGTCGTCGTGCGGCTCTTTTGATGACCCTTTCGGGGCTGGTATCGGCCTGTGCGCCAAAGGTGCCCGACTCCGGGTCGCACCCTGATCCTGCCGCCAATGTCCCTCCGGAAATCCTCGCGATGTATGGCGAGCTCGAGGATAACGGGTTCCATATCCCGGCCGTAAACCCGCGCTATCTGATTGCCGAAAACACCCGCACCGAGGTGGATCTTGCGATCACCGAATCCCCCGGCGCGATCATTGTCGATCCCTGGCAGCGCTACCTTTATCTGATCCGGGGCGGCAATCGCGCGCTGCGCTACCGGGTGGCGGTGGGCGATCAGGGCCGGTCCTTCGAGGGCGCGGCGGTCGCGCAATATGACCGGGTCTGGCCGAGCTGGCGGCCGACCGACAATATGATCCGCGAGCGCCCGGATATGTATGCCGCCTATGCCGACGGGTTGCCGGGCGGGCCGCAAAATCCGTTGGGCGCGCGGGCGATCTATCTCTTCCGGGGCGGGCGCGACACCTATTACCGCATCCATGGCACCAATGAGGTCGCCTCGATCGGCCATGCCACATCGGCGGGCTGTATCCGCATGTACAACCAGGATGCCATTCATCTGGCGGCGAACTATGTCAAAGGCGGCAAGGTGCTTGTCCTGAGCCCCGAACAAAGCGCCGGTGCCTTCGGATCCTTTGTGCCCGCAACCACGCCCTATAGTGGCGCCTCGTTCAACCAGCCGGCGGCAGTGCCGGAGGTTGCGGCCGCCGATCCGGCCTATGGCTACCCGACCGGCTTCCCTGAAAGCCCCTATACCAGCAGCCTGAACTGAGACAGTGATGAAAAGACGCGATCTGATCAGGGGCTCTCTCGGGAGCTCGCTTGGAGCAATGATGCTGGCGGGGGCGGCATTTCCCGTCCGGGCCGAAGAGATGCTGCCGGGTGCGGCCCCGCGCGAGCTGACGCATGACCCTGATCAGCCGGTGCTGGGCAATCCCGATGGCTCGGTGACCATCGTGGAATACTTTGATTACCAGTGCCCTTTCTGCCGCGACTCGCATCCGGCCCTGCTGGATTATGTGCGCTCTGACGGCGATATCCGTCTGGTGATGAAAGACTGGCCGATCTTTGGCGAGGCCTCCGTGCGCGGTGTGCAGCTTGGCCTCGGCTCGGTGGCCCTTGGTCGCTATGCGGAGGTCAATGCCGCGCTGATGGCCGGAAAAGGACGCCGGGTCGATGCGTTGCGGATGGATGCGGCCGTGCGCGATGCCGGGCTGGATCCCGAGGCCGCCATCGCGAGCTTTGAGCGTGAACGCGACAAATGGGTTGCGCTGATTGACCGCACCATGGCCGAAGCCGATTTCTTCGGCCTGCCCGGCACGCCCGCCTATCTGGTCGGCCTGAACCTTTTTCCCCGCGTTACCGAAATCGCGGAACTGCGCGCCGCCGTCGCGGCGGTCCGCCGGGGGTAAGCGCTGCGGGAGACCGGCGGGCCGGGGCAGCGCCCCGGCCAGGGTCGGCCAGACGAGGCCGTCAGGACAACACCGGCGCGACAACACCGGCGCGACAACACGGGCGCGACAACACGGGCGAGGCAGGCCGCGCGCCCCGTTTTGTCATGACCGCTCTCGACACTGGCGGCGGGATCGGCAAAATGGGCGGGCGCCCGGCACCTGTGATGCGGCGATGCCGCCGGGCCGCAACCTGCTCTGATTTCGGACCTGATCCTTGACGTCCCTCCTGTCCTATCTGCCCGCGCTCGGTCTCGGTACTGCCGGAGGCCTGGTCGCCTGGGGGCTTGGCCTCCCGCTTCCCTGGATGCTTGGCGCGCTTTTTACCACCATGATCGCCTCGGTCGCCGGGCTGCGGATCCAGGGGCCCAATGCCATCCGCCCTGCGGTCGTGGCGGTGATCGGCGTGCTGCTGGGCTCTCGTTTCGCCCCCGAAGTGCTGGGCCATATGGTCACCTGGATCGGGACGCTGTCGCTTTTGCTGGTCTATCTTCTGGTCGTCGGCCTGATCATTGTGCCCTGGTATCGCTATGCCGGCGGCTATGACTGGCGCACCTCTTTCTTTGCCGGCATGCCGGGCGGGCTGGCCGAGATGATCGAGTTGGCCGAGGCCAAAGGCGGCAAGCCCGAGCCCGTTATCCTTGCCCACAGCCTCAGGATCGTGGTGACCATCTCGCTGATTGCGCTGTGGTTTCGGGTCATCATGGGCCATGATGTCGGCGCGGGGGCGGCAAGTGGCGCCGGTCTGCCGGAATGGCGGGAGGCGGGGCTTTTGATGGCCGCCGCCATCTTCGGGAGCCTGATCGGCCGCGCGCTGAACTGGCCTGCGCCGACCTTCCTCGGGCCGATGGCGCTTTCGGCCGCGCTGCATCTGAGCGGCATATCCGAAGCCGCGCCGCCCGCGGTTCTGGTCAATGCGGCCCAGGTGATCCTCGGCACCGTGCTGGGCTGCCGCTTTCGCGGCGTGCCACTTTCGGAACTGCGCAAGGCGGGGGGGCTCAGCATCGGATCGACCGTGCTGGTCCTGGGTGTGGCCCTTGGTTTCAGCCATCTGATGCGGATCCTGACCGGCACCAGCCCGGAACAGGCCATGCTTGCGCTTGCACCGGGCGGGCTGACCGAGATGGGGCTGATCGCGCTGGCGATCCATGCCGATGTTGCCTTTGTCGCGCTGCATCACGTGGTCAGGATCATTGCAATCATTGTCGCGGCCCCGGTGGTTTTCGCCCTGTTCGAGCGCCGTCTCGCGGCGGGGGGATCCGGGAAGGGCGGATCGGGGGATCCGCCCTGAGCTGCCTTATGGCAGGATCGCCGTCACCGGATGCGGTGTGGTGGCGGTTTCCGCCGGCAGGACCGGCAGCACCACCTGGGGCATGGTGCCGGTCAGACTGTCGAGAAAGGCCACGATCTGCGTGGTCTCTTCGGGGTGAAGCGCTTCGCCGAGCTGGCTTTCGGCCATGATCTCGACCGCCACGCGCAGATCCCAGACCTTGCCCGAATGGAAATAGGGCGCAGTCAAGGCGATGTTGCGCAAGGGTGCTGCGCGGAAGACATATTCGTCATCCACCGTCGCAGTGACCGCGAAGCGACCCTTGTCATCGGGCGGCAGGATCTCGGCCCCGGGCTTTTCGATCAGGCCGAACGGGTAATAGCCATGCCCGCCGACATTGACGCCCGAATGGCACGACGCACAGCCCTTATCCATGAAAAGCTGCAACCCGGCCAGCTGATCCGCCGTCATGGCTGCATCATCGCCGTTGAGCCAGGCATCAAAGGGCGCGGGCGTGATCAGCGTCGCCTCGAACACCTCGATCGCTTTGGCCATATTGTCAAAGCTCAGCGGTTCGGCATCGTCAGGAAAGGCCGCGTCGAACCAGGTCACATATTGCGGCATGGATCCCAGCGTGGCGATGACATTGTCGGGCGTATTCGCCATCTCGACACCGGCCTGGACCGGCCCCTTGGCCTGGGCTGCGAGGTCATCGGCGCGCCCGTCCCAGAACTGCGCCTCATTGAGCACCGCATTCAGCACCGTGGGCGCATTGCGCGGCCCTTTTTGCCAGCCATGACCGACCGAGGTTTCCATATTGTCATCACCGCCGGTGGTCAGGTTATGGCAGCTGTAGCAGCTGAACACGCCCGAGGCCGAGAGACGCGGATCGAAAAACAGCGCTTTGCCCAGATCGAGTTTTGCCGGGGTCGAGGGGTTGCCGGCGATGGCGGGAACCGTCGAAGGCAGGGCTCGGAAGGTTTCCAGCGCGAGATCACGCAAGGTTTCGGCAGACGCCGCCGTCCCGGACAAAAGCGCCGGGACGAGGAGAGTGAGGAGGATTGGTTTCATGCTTGCTCCTGAAGGTTGAGCTGGCGTTCGCGCGGGATCAGTCTGGAGCCGGGCGCGGGCAGGGCGCCATGATCGGGATCAAACCCGAAGCTTTCAGATAAATTAATTTAAATAATTATTTGAAAATACGAGATTATTTTGGAACCCTTCTGGCGCGCAGTACCTTGCATTCATGCATCGCCCTGACCAGCGCGACCGGTCCCCAGAAGCGGGCGGAGTCCGATCACGCTATTGCCTGTTTTTCCGACAGCTCTGCTCTCTGATCACGCAGGGGAAAGATAAAATTGCGGCGGGGGCAGCGATTTCTCTTGCCCGATCGCATTGGCTGCCCGCAATATGATCAAAATATAATAATACTGAGAACCACACCACAGGGGTGATCTTTTGGCTGTTACTGCTGCCATTATGGCGAAAGACGTGACCAAGGCGTTCGGTCAGGGCGAAACCGTGGTCAGGGCGCTGGACAATGTGTCCTGCGAAATCAGAACCGGCGAATTCTTTACGCTTCTCGGGCCATCGGGCTGTGGCAAGACCACGCTTTTGCGCCTGATCGCGGGGTTCGAAATGCCAAGCGCCGGGCAGATCCTGATCGATGGCCAGGATGTGACCGGCCAGCCCCCGAACAAGCGGGCGGTGAATACGGTCTTCCAGTCCTATGCTCTGTTCCCGCATCTGAGCGTGGCCGAGAATATCGGCTTCGGGCTGAAGATGATGGGCATCGCAAAGGCCGAGGTCGACCGGACGGTCCAGGAGATGCTGGCGCTGGTCCGGCTCGAGGCAATGGCAGGGCGCAAGACCAGCCAGCTTTCGGGCGGTCAGCAGCAGCGGGTCGCGCTGGCGCGGGCATTGGCACCGCGGCCCAAGGTTCTGCTTCTTGATGAGCCGCTTTCGGCGCTTGATCTTAAGCTGCGCAAGGAGATGCAGGTCGAGCTGAAACGGCTCCAGACCGAGACCGGCATCACCTTTGTCTTCGTCACCCATGACCAGGAAGAGGCGCTGACCATGTCGGACCGCATCGCGGTCATGTCGGCGGGCAGGATCCAGCAGCTTGGCGCCCCGCGCGAGATCTACACGAAACCGCGCAACCGTTTTGTCGCCTCCTTCATCGGCGAGACGAATTTCCTGACCGCAACCGGTGTGCCGGGCGGGGCGAAGCTCGCGTCGGGTGAGGTGATTGCGGTCGATACCGGCGGCAAGGGCGGGCAGATCACGCTGGCGGTAAGGCCCGAACATGTCGAGATCACGCCGCCGGATGCGCAGGGCACGATCCCGGCCGAGGTCCGGGGCTCGGTCTATTTTGGCACCGATATGAATTACCAGATCGTGCTGCCCGACGGGACCGGGATCGAGGCCTGCGTGCAATCGGGCGTCACCGGCGAGGCGCTGATCGGGCAGGGGGCGAAGGTGGGGATCCGGTTCGCGCCGGGCTCTGTCCTCATGCTGGAGGACTGAGCGATGGCCCGGACACATGGCGCGAGCGAGGCCGAGCGCCTTCAGGCCGCAAGCTCGACCCGCAATGCCTGGGCGCTTTCGGCCCCGGCGCTGATCCTTTTGTTCTGCGCGGCGGCAGGGCCCCTGCTGATCGTGCTGATCTATTCCTTCCTCACGGCTGGCCCGACCGGCGGCGTGGTGTGGGACTTCTCGACCGAGGCCTGGGTTGGGGTTCTTTACACCCGCGACATCTTTGATGATGGCAATCTGGTGCTCGCCGATGCGCATCTGACGATCTTCTGGCGTTCGGTGAAGATCTCGATCCTGACCACGCTGATCACCTTCGCGCTTGGCTTTCCCACCGCCTGGTTCATCGCCACGCGCCCGCTGAAAGAGCGCGCGCTCTGGCTGTTCCTGATCACCATTCCCTTCTGGACCAATCTGCTGATCCGCACCTTTGCGATCACCGAAATCATCCGAAATGAGGGGCTTCTGAACAAGATCCTGCTGGGGATCGGGCTGATTTCCGAACCGATCCGCATCATGAACACCGATACCGCCGTGCTGATCGGCATGGCCTATGTCTATCTGCCGCTGATGGTGCTGCCGCTGTTTGCGGCCATCGACCGCTTCGATATGCGGCTTTTGGAAGCGGGCTATGACCTTTACGCCTCGCGCCTTCAGGTCTTGCGCCATGTCGTGCTGCCGATAGTGAAGCCCGGTATCATCGCAGGCTCGATCCTTGTCTTCATCCCCTCGCTTGGCGCCTATGTCACGCCGCGCGTGCTGGGCGGCGGCAAGAATATGATGATCGGCAATTTCATCGAACTGCAATTCGGTCAGGGCCGCAACTGGCCGCTGGGGGCCGCACTTTCCATAACGCTTTTGCTGATCGTGATGCTGGCGATGATCTTCTATGTCCGCGCCGCGACCAAAGGGGGCAAGAGCCATGGCTGAGAAAAGCTTTGAAGTCTCGCGCCTGCCCGGTTTCGCCACTGTCGCGATCCTGGTCTTTATCGCGCTCTATCTGCCGATCTGCACGCTGGTGTTCTTTTCCTTCAATGCCGGCACCACGCTTTCGGTCTGGCAGGGCTTTTCCTGGCGCTGGTATATCGAGGCCTGGGAGAATGATGTCGTGCAGGCCGCCGCGCTGCGTTCGCTGCAGATTGCGGTTTCGGCCAGTTTCATCGCGACCGTGGTGGCGACCATGGCGGCTCTTGCAACCACCAGGCGCCGCGCGTTTCGTGGCCAGACGGCGATCTATGCCTTTATCAACCAGCCACTGATGGTGCCCGAGATTGTGACCGCGGTGGCGCTTTTGATCGTCTTCGGGGTGATCAAGGCCTGGACCGGCTATCAGGGCCTCTGGTATCTGATCCTCGCGCATTCGGCTTTTTGTGTGCCCTTTGCTTATCTGCCGATCCGGGCAAGGCTGGAGGGGATGGATCTCTCGCTGGAATCGGCGGCGGCGGATCTTTACGCCAATCCCTGGCAGACCTTTCGATTTGTCACGCTGCCTCTCCTGGCCCCCGGGATCGCCGCCGGCGCGATGCTCGCCTTCGTCATCAGCCTCGATGATGTGGTGATTACCGAGTTTGTGAAATCCGCAGGCCAGGATACGCTGCCGACCTATATGCTCGGCCAGCTGCGCCGGACGCTGACGCCCGAGGTCAATGCGATCTCGACCGGTCTTCTGGTACTGACAGTGCTGCTGCTGGTCGGGTTCTCACTTATCAACCGCAAGAAAAACTGAACCGAATGGTTCTTGTCCAAAGTTTCACAGGGAGACGGATATGAAGAAATTCCTCAGCACGGTGGCCATTCTCTGCGCCACCGCCGCCATGGCCAGCGCCGATGACAAAGTGCTGCAGCTTTACAACTGGGGCGATTATACCAGCGCTGAACTTCTGCGGAAGTTCGAGGCCGAGACCGGCATCAAGGTTATCGTCACCGATTACGATTCAAACGACACCGCCCTGGCAAAAATCCGCGCCGGCGGCCATGGCTTCGACATGGTGGTGCCTTCGGCCAATTACGTGCCGATTTTCGTCGAAGAGGGGCTGGTGGCGGAGCTTGACCATTCCAAACTGCCCAATATCGGCAATATCGCACCAGAATGGCGCGATGTGTCCTGGGATCCGGGCCGCGCCCATACCATTCCGTGGCAGTGGGGATCGACCGGGATCATGGTCAACAAATCGGTCTATAGCGGCGACATCAACACCTCGGCGATCTGGCTGGACGTGCCTGATGAGCTGAAGGGCAAAATCAATGTGACGCCCGAGATGAACGATATCGTCTATATGGCGGTGTGGTATGTCGGCGGCGAGCCCTGCACCGAAGACACCGAAGTGCTGAAAAAGGCCCGTGATGCCCTGATCGCAGCCAAGCCCGACTGGATTTCGATGGATTATGGCGCCACCGAAAAGATGTCGAGCAATGACTGGGCGGCGACCGTCTACTGGAACGGGGCGGCCCTGCGCTCGCGCATCAACAACCCCGATGTGCATTTCGGCTATCCGAAAGAAGGCTATCCGCTGTTCATGGATTCGGTGGGGATCCTCTCGGATGCCAAAAATCCCGAAGGTGCATATAAGTTCCTGAATTTCATCATGGAGCCGGAAAACGCGGCGCTGATCTCGACTCATGCCAAATATGCCAATGGCATCACCGGCTCTGAGCCGTTCATGCCCGAAGAAATGAAGGGCGCCCCGGAGATCGAGATCCCGGAGGCCTCGAAAGCCGCCGGCCATTTCCTGCAACGCTGCCCGCCCAAGGCGCAGGAATATATGACTGCGATCTGGACCGAGCTGATGAAATAAGCGGCATCCCCGCTTTCTGAAATCCAGGGCGGCCCGCTTCGGGCCGCCTTTCTGCCGAATGGAGCCTGAAATATGCCCGCCGACCTGATTTTCATCAATGCCAAGGCCCTGACCATGGATCCCGACATGCCCCGGGCCGAGGCCGTGGCGATTGCCGCGGGGCGTATCCTCGCCGTGGGCTCCAATGCCGATATCACCGCGCTGAAGGGGGCGGCCACGAAAGTGGTGGATGCGGGCGGACGGATGCTCCTGCCGGGCTTTGTTGAAAGCCATCTGCATCTGGGGCTTGGCGGCTCCGAGCTGAGCGATCTGCAACTGACGCATGTTCATGGCATAGATCAGCTGCGCGAGGCCTTTCTGGCCTATGCGGCGGCCAATCCGGATCTGCCCTTCCTGATGGCGCAGGGCGCCGATTATGGCCTTATCGAAGGTGGCGCCAATCGCCATATCCTCGACAGTATCATCGCGGATCGCCCGATCGCGATGACCTCGCATGACCACCACACGATCTGGGCCAATACGCTTGCGCTGGAACTTTCCGGCACGCTGAACGGGCTGGAATGTTCGCCCGGCCATGAGGTGGTGATGGGGGCGGACGGGCTCGCCACCGGCGAGCTTCTGGAATTCGAAGCTTTCGGCCGGGTGGTTGATCTGGCCGGGCGCGGGCGGTTGAATCTGGGCATCGCGACCGGGGGCGAGCCGGTCAATCCAAGCCAGGCCGAGCGCGATCTGGACAAGGATATGTTCGAGCGTGGCCAGATCCATTGCGCACAATATGGCATCACCTCGATGGTGATGATGGATGGCAACCGCTACACGCTGGAATGCCTGCGCGAATTGCAGGAGGAAGGCCGGTTGCTGGCACGGGTCAAGGTGCCCTTCCATTACAAACCCAATATGGACCATTCCGAACTCGACCGCGCCGTCGAGATGACCGAGAGCTTCAATGATGAATGGCTATCCTCGGGCTTTGTGAAAATGTTCATGGATGGTGTGCTCGACAGCTATACCGCCTTTATGCTGAACGATTATCCGACAAAGCCCGGTCATAAGTCGGTCGCGCTTTTCCCGCCGGATCAGTTCAACCCGCTCGCGGCCGAGATTGACCGCCGTGGCCTGCAGATCGCGGTTCATGCCATCGGTGACGGGGCGGTCAGGACCACGATTGATGGCTATGAGACCGCGCAGATCCAGAATGGCAAACGCGACTCGCGTCACCGGATCGAACATATCGAACTGATCGACCGTGCCGATGTGCCGCGTGTCGGTGCGCTTGGAATTGTCGCGAGCCTGCAACCCTCGCATCCACCGGGCGCGATGGATTTCGGGATGGAGCCGACGCTGACCAATATCGGCGCCGCGCGCTGGCCGGATGCTTATCTGCACAAAACGCTGGCCGATCACGGCGCGCCCGTTGCCTATGCCTCGGACTGGGCGGTGACCGATGTGGCGGTCTTGCGTTCGGTCCAGGCGGCGGTGACGCGGCTGCCATACAGCGATGCCTGCACCGATGAGCGCCTGAGCCTTGAAGAAAGCCTTTACGCCTATACGGCAGGTGGCGCCTGGGCGGCGCATACCGACCATATCACCGGTCGACTGAAACCCGGTCTCGCGGCGGATCTCGTGCTGTTGCAGGAAGATCTGGAACAGGTTGCACCCGATCATATCGGCAGCGTCCAGGTCGCGCTGACCATCTGCGGCGGTCGGGTGACCTATGCGGCTGAAGGCCAGGCCATCTGATATCTGAACCAAAAGACGGTGACGTTACGGCACCTGAAGCAAAACTGAGACAGTCGCCGGCGGGGAAATACGGAATTCCGCCGGCGTCGTCATTTGTTAACTTGCCTGTGGAAATCTTTCGCCTAAGTTGCCGCTCTTCGAGAAGACAGATCATCCCTGCCCGGCGGGCATGTCAAAGGTCCCGGTCATGTTTCCATTCCTGCCCCCCAGCGCCGCACAGATGATGCGCCTCGGCCTGCGATCTTCGGTCATGATGGCCGAGGCTCAGGCGGTTATCGCGATGCGGATGGCCGGGATGATGGGGATGTGGCCGGTTTCACCGGGTGAGAATGCGCGGATGGTGTCGGAAAAACTCGCAGCCCTGCAAGAGGCGCAGATCGCGGTGATGAAGGCCGCGATGAAGGGGGCCTCCCCCGCGACAATGGCCGAGGCCGCATTGCGCCCGGTCCGCCGCCGTATCAAAGCCAATGCCGAACGGCTGGCGCGTGAAATCACCCGTTAAGCCACCCGTTAAACCGCTGGCCGATCATTCGGCGGCGATGCGGATCACCGGCTCCATCGCGGCAAATTGCGCGGACGAAAGGTGGCATTTGATCTGATGCCCGCCGGCAAGCTGCAGAACCGGCGGCATCACGCGATCACAGATTCCGCCCTCGACCTGGGATTTCCAGCGGCAGCGCGTCTGGAACGGGCAGCCCGGCGGCGGGTTCATTGCCGAGGGGATCTCGCCCTCCAGCACGATATGTTTGCGCGTCACCGTCGGATCGGCAATCGGCACTGCGGATAAAAGCGCCTCGGTATAGGGGTGATAGGGGGGGGCGAAAACCTGATCCGTCGTGCCCATCTCGACCACATGGCCAAGATACATCACCATCACCCGGTCGCTGAGATAGCGCACGATGGAAAGATCGTGGCTGATGAACAAAAGCGTCGTGCCATTCTCGCGCTGGATATCCATCAGCAGATCGGTGACCGCTGCCTGGACCGAGACATCCAGCGCCGAGACCGGCTCATCCGCGACCACCACTTTCGCACCGCCCGCGAAGGCACGGGCGATGCCGACGCGCTGCTTTTGTCCGCCCGAAAGCTGGCGCGGCATCCGTTCGGCGAATGCGCGCGGCAGTTTCACGAGGTCAAGAAGCTCGAGCATCCGGGCCTGACGCGCGGCGTCACTGTCGCCGTAATGAAAGACCTCCAGCGCGCGGATGATCTGGCGCCCGACTGTCATCGAGGGGTTCAGCGTGTCGAACGGGTTCTGGAACACCATCTGCAGTTTCGACACCGTATCGGCGCCGCGTTTCTGGATCGGCGTGGATTGCACGTTTTCATCAAACAGCATGATCTTGCCCGAAGTGGCGGTCTCCAGCCCCATCAGCACCCTGGCGAAGGTGGATTTGCCACAACCCGATTCCCCGACGATTGCAAGGGTCTCGCCTTTCCGGGCCTCGAAACTCAGCGTCTCATTGGCCTTGACGACTTTGGTCAGACCGCCGCCGAAGGCCCCCGAGGAAACCTGGTAATATTTCCTCAGATCATCCATTTTCAGAACGATCTCACCCGGCGGCAGCTTTTTACGGGCTTTGGCTACCCCGGGCGGCGCGTTCCAGTCGATCTCCTGCCATTTCAGGCAGCGGGTCGCGTGACGGTCACCGCCGGTAACCGGCTCCATGGCGATGTCACCCGTATCGCAGCGCCCGGCCTCGAAATAATCGCAGCGCGGGCCGAAATTGCAGCCATTGGGGCGTTCATGCGGCAGCGGGAAATTGCCGGGGATCGAGATCAGCGGGCGGGCGTTTTTGTCAGCTCCGGGCAGCGGGATCGCGCGGAACAGGGCCTGGGTATAGGGATGGCGCATCTCGGTGAAGACCTCAGTGACATTGCCGGTCTCGACCGCTTCGCCGGAATACATCACACAAAGCCGGTCACAGACATCGAGGATGAGGCCGAGATTGTGGCTGATGAACAGCATCGAAGTGCCGTATTTCTCGCCGAGTTCTTTGACAAGGGCGACAATGCCGGCCTCGACGGTGACATCAAGTGCAGTGGTCGGCTCATCGAGGATCAGAAGCGCCGGTTTCGCCATCAGCGCCATGGCGATGACGATGCGCTGTTGCTGGCCGCCGGACAGCTGATGCGGATAGGAATTCAGCATCCGGTCCGGATCGGGCAGCCGCACATCGGCGACGATCTGGCGGGCGAGCGCCCAGGCTTCCGCGCGGCCCATCCCACGATGAATCATCGGGACTTCCGCCAGTTGCGCGCCGATCTTCATCGCGGGATTGAGCGAGGCCATCGGCTCCTGGTAGATCATCGCGATCTCAGAACCACGTATACGGCGCAGGTCTTCCTCGCTCATGGTGGTGAGGTCCTGGCCTTTGAAGAGGATACGCCCGGCAGTGATGCGGCCGTTTTTGCCGAGGTCGCGCATCACCGCGAGTGCCACAGTGGATTTGCCGCAACCGGATTCTCCGACAAGGCCCATGGATTCGCCCGCCATCACCCTGCAGGAGAAATCCATCACCGCCGGGATCTGACGCAGGCGGGTGAAAAAGGTGATCGAGAGATTCTCGATTTCGAGGATCGGCTGTGAAGGGTCCCAGGTGCTCGGCTTCGCGGTCATATGGGTTTCCTTTGGCTGCTGGCCGGGGCGCTGCCCCGGACCCCGGGATATTCAGGGACAGATGAAATCAGTCTTTCAGGCTTTCTTCGCGCAACCCGTCGGCGAGGAGGTTGAGGCCGAGAACGAGGCTCATCAGCGCAATGGCGGGAACGAGGGCGGCATGGGGGAAGATTGCGAGGAGGCGGCGGCCATCATCGATGGTGGAGCCCCAGTCGGGGCTTTCCGGCGAGACGCCGAGGCCGAAGAAGCCGAGCGTGCCGAGGAGGATGGTGGTATAGCCGATCCTGAGGCAGAAATCGACGATCAGGGGGCCGCGCGCATTGGGCAGGATCTCCCACAGCATGATATACCACGGTCCCTCGCCGCGGGTCTGGCCGGCGGCGACGTAATCGCGGGCTTTGATGTCCATGGTCAGGCCGCGCACGATGCGGAAGACGCCGGGGGAGTTCACGAAGACCACCGAAACAAAGACGTTGAGCATATTGGGGCTCATCGAGAAGAGGCCGGTCGGGTCTTTACTGAAAGCGAGCCCCGCCCAGGCCCAGAGCCCGATCACGAGCGTCAGGCCGACATAGAGGTTGCGGCGCGCGGGCAGCATGTGGAAGCGCGAGTTGAAAAGCACGGTGAAGAAGATCACCGGGAAGAGAAACAGCGCTGCGGCAAAGTAAATCGGGATCCCGGTCTCGACGATTTCAGGTGTGACCAGCAGGTAGAAGAGCAGGATCACCGGGAAGGCCAGCACGAGATTAGCGACGAAGGAAAGGAGCGTGTCGAACTTCCCCGCGAAATAGCCGGCGGGCAGGCCCAGCGTGATCCCGACCATGAAGGCGAAGACGGTGGCGGCCGGGGCGATTTTCAGCACCTCACGCGCGCCCATCACCATGCGCGAAAACACGTCACGGGCGAGGTTGTCGCCGCCGAGCAGATACCATGGATAGCCCCCTTCGGCCGCGGTGGCGAGGGCCGTGCCGGGGAGTTTGTTTTTCATCCCCGACAGCTGCACGAGGGGGTCATGAGTGATGATCAGATCGGCGAATATTGCCGTGAAGATCCAGAACATCACCACGGCAAAGCCGATCTGGCCCACGATGGAATCGAAAAGCTTGCCGTAAAGGCCGAGGCGGCGGCGGTACCGGATCGACAGGATGAATGTGGCGATCAGGGCGATCCAGACCGGCGCGAAGGCGAGGCTGGATTTCAGGACAATCTGGAGCCAGGAGAGGTCTTGCATCTGTCTCTCCTCAGCTCAGCCGGATGCGGGGGTTGAGGAAGACATAGCCGATATCCGAGATCAGCTGCGTGATCAGCACGACGATCACCGCGACAACGGAACAGCCGAGCAGGAGCGGGATGTCATTGTTCCCGGCTGCCTGCACGAGTGTCCAGCCGAAGCCTTTGTAATTGAACAGGGTTTCGACAATCACCACGCCATTCAGCAGCCAGGGGAATTGCAGCATGATCACCGTGAAAGGTGCGATCAGCGCGTTTCTCAGCGCGTGTTTCATGACGACCTGGGCAAAGCTGACGCCCTTGAGGCGTGCGGTGCGGATATATTGCTGGCTCATCACCTCGGTCATCGAGGCGCGGGTCATGCGGGCGATGTATCCGATGCCGTAAAGCGCGATGGTCATCACCGGCAGCGCGAAATTCCAGAAGGTGATCTTATCCATGGCGCTGGTGGCGGTGCCCTGGAAAAGCGTCTTGCCCTCGATCCAGCCCATCTCGGCCAGTACCGGCGAGATGCCAACCGTGGCCGAGGCAAAGACCACGATGAAGATCACGCCCGAGACATATTCCGGCGTTGCCGTGGTCACGATGGCAAAGCCCGAGAGGATGCGGTCGGTCCAGGACCCTTCGCGCATGCCCGAGAGCACGCCAAGGGTCAGCGCGGTCGGCACCATCACGATCATCACCCAGAGCATCAGCCAGGAGGTCATCGACAGCGCGCGTCTGATCACATCGGCCACCGGCTGTTTGAACACGGTGGAAAAGCCCCATTGCCCCTGGAGAATGCCGCAGCGGCCCGGGATATTGTCAAGGGTCGCCACCGTCCCGCTGATGCAGCGGCCGGTAAAGCGGCCATCTTCTTCGCGGGTCCAGCCTGGCATGACGCCAAGCCATTGCCCGTAGCGATGCAGCGTCGGGGCGCCATAGCCGTTGCGGTCGAGCCAGCTTGCGACTTCTGCATCGCTCATCCGCACTGAAGCTTCGGATTTCGCGAGCTTTTCCAGGTTGGGCGGCAGATTGGTCAGCCAGAAGACAATAAAGGTCAGCGCAAGGACAGTCAGGAACATCACGCCGATACGGCGCAGGACAAAGGCGAACATGGCTTCTCCTCTTCCGGGTCAGGGAAGGCGGCGGCTTGTTGGCTGAAGGCCCCGGGGGCGGGGCGGAAACGGGGCAGGGCGGTGCCTGCCCCAGGAACCGCATCAGGCGGCGATCCACCACTTGTAATGATGGTGTTCAAAGGTTGCGTGGATGCCGCAATCCTTCACCTTCGGATCGGTATGACGATAGAGCGAGCGCCAGTAGGATTGCACGAGCACGCCCTGCTCCTGCATGATTTCCTCGACCCGTTTCATGACCTTGCTGCGCTCGGTCGCGTCGTTGATCGCCAGGGCCTTGCCAAGCTCAGCATCGAATTCCGCATTCGAAAAGGCGGATTCGTTCCAGGCCTCGCCGCTGCGATAGGCAACCGACAGAACCTGGACGCCAAGCGGACGCATATTCCATTCGGTGGCCGAGAAAGGATATTTGGTCCAGTCATTCCAGAAGGTCGAACCCGGCAACACGGTCCGTTTGATCTTGAGACCGGCGTCGCGGATCTGGGCTGCGATGGCGTCGCAGGTTGCAGCCTGCCAGGCGTCATCAAGCGAGATCAGTTCGAATTCGAAATCACCATAACCGGCCTCAGTGACCAGCGCCTTGCCGGCGGCCGGATCGGTCACCACCGGCGGCAGCTGGAAATATTCCGGATGGATAGGGCAGACATGGTGATTTTCGGCAACCGTACCAAGGCCGGAATAGCCCAGTTCAAGCACAACGGCATTGTCGACGCATTTGATCAGGCCGGTGCGGTTCCTGACATCCTTATATTCCTCGGCCAGCTGGTTGAACCGGACCGCCAGCGTCGCAGAGGTCACCGCTTCTGATTTATCCCAGCCCATGGCGTCGAGCACTTCGATGAACTCGCCAACTGACTGATATGTCGCATCAATCTCGCCCGAGCCTGCTGCCCCAACCTCGGCCGCCGGGTCGGTGCCGAGATCGTAATATTCGATCCGGTCCAGCCAGGGCCCGCCATAAACCTCGGTCCCCCACCAGGGCTGATCCGATTTCACCAGCGAGGCGCGCACGCCGGTTTCAAAATTATCATATTTGAACGGTCCGGTTCCCGGTGTCTGGGTCGGATCACCATTCTCATAGCTTTTATGAACGACCATGCCGGGATAATCGGCCAATGCCGCGATCAGGGCGATATCGGGGGCGCTCAGCACCAGTTTCACGGTCGAGCCATCGACCACGGTGACCGCACCGTCGCGCATCTTGCCGCCCTCGCTCCCGTCCCGCAGACCGACACAGCGCGCCGCCATCGAATTGCCTTCGACCGAACCATCGCACCAGCGTGCGAAGTTATGCGCCACGTCTTCGGCGGTGAAATCGTCACCATTCGACCATTTCACGCCCTGACGCACCTTCAGGGTATATTCGGTCGCGTCGTCATTGGCCTCCCAGCTTTCCAGCAACATGCCGCGGATCGAGCCGTCATTGTTGTACTCGACCAGATATTCCAGCCAGCCGCGCATGAAATTGGCGATCTGGCTCCAGTCAGAGGTGCGCGGGTCTTTCAGCGCTTTCAGCTCCATCGACATGCGCAAAGTGCCGCCGGGCGTCGGCGTGCCTTCGGCATAGGCCGGGGCGTCCAGCCCCAGCAGCCCCCAGGCGACCGGCGCCGCCACGCCAAGCGCGGTGGTACGGGTCAGGAATTCACGGCGGCTGAGCTGGCCCGCGCGATGCTCTTCGGCATACATTGTTGCGGCGGGGTGCAGACGGGTATCGGTATCGGTATCGGTATTCCGGGTCATTCATCATCTCCCTGTCAGGCTCGGACGCGAGGCGGAAAGCGTCGCGCAAACGAGGTCCGGGACGTGCTGTTCTCTCCCGGCTGCAGTGCCCTTCCAGAGCCTGTCCGGGCTTATGCCGGAACGGCCGGAACTGCCTGGCCACGCAGGAACTGCGCCGCGAAACAGGATGGCGGGATCTGCGTTGCGGGCCGGATTTTTTCCGCCAGCTTCATTCCCTGGTCCGTCCATTGCGCATGTTTTCCGCTTTCGCGTCAATGCTTTTGACAGACCAGTCGCAGGGCTTTTGCGATATCGGGACTAAGGAAATGTTAACGACGCTTTGCAGGTTCAGCCGCCGGTGCCCGGCAGTCGCGGGCCCGGCAGCAGGCCCCGCAAGGCGCATGGGCCAGGCGGGCCGGCTGAACGTGTTGATGCGCCTTGCCGGCCTCTGGCCCCCGGCTCAGCCAGCGCGGCGGAATGCCGTCGGCGACTTGCCGGTCATATGGTGGAAGGCGCGGGTGAAATAGGCCGGCGAGGCAAAGCCAAGGCTGGCTGCGATATGGCCCACCGGGATCTTCGTCTCGCTCAGAAGACGCTGCGCCTCGAAGATACGGCGGTCCTGCAACAGAACCGAGGCCGGTTTGCCGCAGGACTGTTTGCAGCAGCGCGACAGATGGGTGGGCGTGACATTCAGCTTTGCCGCAAAATCCGCAACACCAAGACCAGAGCGGTATTCCCGTTCCAGAAGGCTGGAATAGCGCGCGGCAAGCCGGCGGCTGGCATCGGGACGGGTGGTTTCCGGCTCGGCCCGTGCGGCCTGGCGCTCCAGCCAGACCCCGAGAAGCCCCAGATAATGGCCGGTGGCACGATCATGGGCCGGCACATCCGAACTCATCTCGCGCGAAATCGAATCAAGCAAGACGTTGATTTCCTGCTGCGCATGGACTTCGCGGATCCGCAGATGCTGCGGCGATGCGGGCAAAGGCAGCCCACAATTACGCCCGAAAAAGACCGCCGTGCCGAAAACCGAAGGGCCGGCATCAAAGCCATGCATAACACCCGGCGGGATGAAAACCACATTATGTGCGGTGTAGCCGCGCGTCTGCCCCTGGACCGTGATACGGCCCTGGCCTTTGGTGAACCACAAAAGGCAGGATTCCGACAGAGATCGCATCGCCTCCACACGCCAGCGGCCGGCGGCGGCAAGGCGTGGAATGGCGAGGACCCGGAGGTTTGAAATCGCGGTAAAGTCTTGCATAGTCTTCTTATCTTTTCTGCCGATGGCCGAAAGGTAAGCGGCACGACTGCAAAAATGAAACCAAAAAGATTGTATTTCAGATAAGTTATCCACAGAGCTTGCGGAAAGCTGGGGGTAAATTTGTGGACTTTCCGCAGGTCGCCGGCAAAGCCGCAGCAGTCGGATGGGGCAGGGCGCGCCTCAGGGCAGGGCCAGCCCCTGCCAGTCGCGCATCCGGTTGCGAAACCAGGTGCGCTGACGTTTCGCATATTGATGGCTGGCGATTTTCGCTGCCGTGATCGCATCGGCCAGGCTGGTTTCGCCACGCAGACAGGCGACCAGTTCCGGTGCCCCGATCGCCCTGGCCCAGGGGCGTGCCGGATCCCAGTACGGCAGCGCGGCGCGCGCTTCCTCCAGTGCTCCGGTCCCGATCATCTGGTCGAAACGCCGGTCGATGCGGTGGTTCAGCCAGTTTATTTCCGGCTGGATCACAATGGCCTCGCTGCGCGCGCGTGGCAAAAGCGCGGGGCCCGTCTGCGCCTGCCAGAAAGCCAGCCCGCGCCCCGATGCCCGCAAGACCTCCCAGGCGCGCTGTACGCGGGCGGGGTTGCGCAGGTCGATCCGCGCGGCAGTCTCGGGGTCCAGCCGCGCCAGCATCGCGGGATAATCCTCCAGCCGCAGCCGGTCCGCCTCGGCCCGTATTGCGGGCGGCACCGGTGGCACCCCGGCCAGACCTTCCGTCAGCGCCATGAAATAAAGCCCGGTCCCGCCGACGATCACCACCGGGCGTGACAGCAAAGCCGTGATCTCGCGCAGCCAGTGGCCAACCGAATATTCCGCATCGCGCCCGATATGACCGTAAAGCAGATGCGCCGCCGCCGCCTCCTCGGCCAGAGAGGGCCGCGCCGACAGGACCCGCCAGCATTCATAGACCTGAAGCGCATCGGCATTCACCACCGCACGCCCGTCCCGCGCCGCCAGTTCCAGCGCCAGCGCCGATTTTCCGCTCGCCGTCGGTCCGGCGATCAGCACTGGCAGCTCCCTTGAAATTGCAGAGAGATCCGGCATTGAATATCCTTTTGATCCAAATATTCCGGGTCAATCCCGGCTTTGCCGGGATGGGGGCCACGCCCCCTTTCGCGCTCTCTTTCGCGCCTGTGCGGATCCGCCGCAACCCCGGTTGATCCCGGCCCGCTTTTGGACCATTTTGCGCGCAACTTCAAAATCAGAACAAGACCAGGGGATTCCCATGTCCAGCGCAAGCACAAAGCCAGGGCCAGTCACGGCCTCGGCGGTGAAATATTCTCGCGTGATGCTCAAAATCTCGGGGGAGGCGCTGATGGGCGACCAGGGCTTCGGCCTCAATCCGCCCACGGTTGCGCGTATCGCCCAGGAAGTCAAAGCGGTGCAGGAGCTTGGCGTCGAGATCTGTATGGTGATCGGCGGCGGCAATATCTTCCGCGGCCTTGCCGGTTCGGCGCAGGGGATGGAACGCACCACCGCCGATTACATGGGCATGCTTGCCACGGTGATGAACGCGCTCGCGATGCAATCGGCGCTCGAACAGATCGGCGTCTTCACCCGGGTGATTTCGGCCATTCCGATGGACCAGGTCTGCGAGCCCTATATCCGCCGCCGTGCCGTCCGCCACCTGGAGAAGAAACGCGTCTGTATCTTTGCCGCCGGCACCGGCAACCCCTATTTCACCACCGACACGGCTGCGACTTTGCGGGCCAATGAAATGGGCTGCGAGGCAGTGTTCAAGGGCACCAAGGTCGATGGCGTCTATGACAAAGACCCGAAAAAACACGAAGATGCCAAACGCTACGAGACTGTCTCTTATGACGAGGCGCTTGAAAAGCATCTCGGCGTGATGGATGCGACCGCCATCGCGCTGGCGCGCGACAACGATCTTCCGATCATCGTCTTCTCGCTTGATGAGCCGGGCGGGTTCCGCACCATCCTCGCAGGCGAGGGCACCTATACCCTGGTGAATGCGAAGGGCTGAGATATCTCAGTCGTCGCCAGAATTACCTGGGGCGGTCCTTTCATTCCGATGTGAATGTCAGGGACCGCCCGTTTCCGGGCCTGCTGACGCAGGGTTTCAGCGCCACCGTGACCCACGCCCGGCCTGTCGGCTTACTGCGCTGAGGCATCATGCCGGGACAGGCCGCCGCGCATAAGGAGCAAGGGCGCAGGGAAACCGCCCGCGCCATACCTGCGCTAAGGGGATTTCTGCGCAGGTCCCGGTTGCGGGCGGCATTCCATGCCACAAGCTTCTATACCCCGGGCCATCTTTGTCCTATAGGAAACCAGATTTCCCCGCATCTCTCGCGGGCCAGCCTGAGGAATATGCCAGATGTCGAACGAAGAGTTCATGCTCGACACCGATGATCTTGTTCGCCGCATGGAAGGGGCGATTGCCTCTCTGCGGGTCGAATTTGCCAGCCTGCGTACCGGCCGTGCCTCCGGCGCGATGCTGGAGCCGATCATGGTGGATGCTTACGGCCAGATGACGCCGATCAACCAGCTTGGCACCGTCAACGTCCCCGAGCCACGCATGGTCACGATCAACGTCTGGGACAAGGGCATGATCAATAAGGTGGAAAAGGCGATCCGCGAATCCGGTCTGGGCATCAATCCGCAGACCAATGGCCCGATCATCATGCTGCCGATCCCCGAGCTGAACGAGGAACGCCGCCGCGAACTGACCAAAGTCGCCGGCTCCTATGCCGAGCATGCCAAAGTTGCGATCCGCAACCTGCGCCGTGACGGGATGGATCAGATCAAGAAAGCCAAGACGAAGAACTCGCTCTCGGAAGACGACCAGAAATTCTGGGAAGAAGAGGTCCAGGAACTGACCGACAAGCATATCAAGCTGATTGACCAGACGCTTGAGACCAAACAGGCAGAGATCATGCAGGTCTGATCCTTCGGGAGGAGCCGCGCATGGTCGCCGCTAAAACCCCCGATGCCGCAGGGCCCCGCATTTCGGGATCTGGCAGTTCCGGATCTGGCACCGCCATATCAGGCCCAGATGCGGCCGCGCAGGTGCATCAGGCGCAGGCAGGTGCAGGGGCGGCGCGCCATGTTGCGATCATCATGGACGGCAATGGCCGCTGGGCGACCAATCGCGGCTGGCCGCGACTGGTCGGGCATCGCCGGGGCGCGGAACGGGTGCGTGAAATCGTGCGCGCCGCGCCGGATATGGGGCTGCGCTGGCTGACGCTTTACGCATTCTCGACAGAAAACTGGAAACGATCGACCGAGGAAGTCCTTGGTCTGATGGGGATTTTCGCGCATTTCATCCAGCGCGAGGCCGCAGCCCTGGCACGCGAAGGCGTGCGGTTGCGCTTTGTCGGGGACCGCTCGCGTCTGGCGCCAAAGCTGCAACGCCTTATGGCGGGGATCGAGGCCAAGACCGCGCATCTCACCCGACTGAACCTGATCGTTGCGATCAATTACGGCGGCCGGGACGAGATCCTGCGCGCCGCGCGCCGGATCGCGACCGAGGCGGCCGAGGGGCGGTTCAATCCCGCAGACCTGACCGATGCCGCGTTCTCACATGCGCTCGACACTGGCGACGTGCCCGATCCGGATCTGGTGATCCGCACCTCGGGCGAGACCCGCACCTCGAATTTTCTCGTCTGGCAGGCGGCTTATTCGGAATATGAATTTACCGAAACACTCTGGCCCGATTTCACGCCGGAGGAACTGGCCTCGATTCTTTCACGTTTCGGCAATCGGGAGCGCCGGTTCGGCGGAACAAAACCATGACCGCAAAATCCGCAGGCGAAAAATCGGCAAGATGGGGTGATCTGGCGCCGCGTATACTTTCGGCCATTGTCATGCTGGCGGTCGGAGGGGTTGCAATCTGGCTTGGCGGGATCTGGTTTCTCGCGCTTGCGGTGCTCTCTTCGGCGCTGATGATGTGGGAACTGGCGCGGATGACGCGCGGGCAGGGGTTTGATGCCTCTATTCTGCTCGGGGGGCTCACGGCGGTGGTGCTGATCATGGGGATCACGCTGCCCTGGGCATTGCCCTTTCTACTGCTGCCCTCGCTGATCGGGGTGCTGACGCCGCGCCGCGACATTCTGGTCTTCGTGCCCTATGCGCTGGTGATCGTGGTGACGGCGATGGCACTGATCATCCTGCGCAGCGACACGCATGGGGTGGTCGCGATTGCCTGGCTTATTTCGGTGGTGGTGGCCTCGGATGTGCTGGGCTATTTCGCAGGGCGTATCCTCGGCGGGCCGAAATTCTGGCCGAAGATCAGCCCGAAAAAGACCTGGTCCGGTACGGCGGCGGGCTGGATCGGGGCGGCCCTGGTGGGCTTTGCCTTCTGGCATTATGCCGGCTTTGGCGCGGCCGTCCTGTGGGTCTCGCCTCTGATCGCTTTCGCGGGACAACTGGGCGATATCGCGGAATCGGCGATCAAGCGACGGGCAGGGGTCAAGGATGCCTCGAATCTGATCCCGGGCCATGGTGGCCTTCTGGACCGCTTCGATGCGCTGGCTTTTGCCGCGGTTCTGGCGGTGATCCTCAATCTCGGGCTGCATTTCCTGCCCGTTGCCGGCGATCTCGCGCCCCTGGCGGCCAACCTGCCGCACACTGTGACGGAGTAAGGCCTTGCGCAAGATATCCATCCTTGGCGCGACCGGCTCGGTCGGCACCCAGACTATTGACCTTGTATCCCGCGCCGCAGAAGGCACCTTTGCCGTCACCGCCCTGACCGGCGGGCGCAATATCGCACTTCTGGCCGAACAGGCGCTGGCGCTCCGGCCTGAAATCGTGGTGACATCCGAACCCGGGCTGCTGCGGGATCTGCGCGATGCACTTGCGGGCAGCGGGATTGCTATCGCCGCCGGGCCTGAGGCTATCCGCGAGGCCGCCGCTCGCCCCGTCAGTCTCACGCTGAATGCGATCATCGGCGCGGCGGGGCTTATTCCGGGCCTTGCCGCACTTGAGGCCGGTGCCACGCTGGCGCTCGCGAATAAGGAAAGCCTGGTTGCCGCCGGCCCGCTGATGATGCGGCGGATGCGCGAGACCGGCGGCCATATCCTGCCGGTCGACAGCGAGCATTCCGCGATTTTTCAGGCACTTGCGGGGGAAGAACCCGATACGATTGACCGTATCATCCTGACCGCTTCGGGGGGCGCTTTGCGCGACTGGCCGCTGGCGCGGCTGGAGACCGCCACGGTGGCCGAGGCGCTGGCGCATCCAAACTGGTCGATGGGGCAGCGGATCACCATCGATTCCGCTTCGATGTTCAACAAGGCGCTTGAGGTGATCGAGGCGCGCGAGCTGTTCGGCGTCAGGCCCGATCAGGTCGAGGTGATCATCCACCGTGAAAGCATCATCCATTCGATGGTCGGCTTTCAGGATGGCGCGGTGATGGCGCATCTGGGCGTGCCGGATATGCGCCACCCGATCGGCTATGCGCTGAACTGGCCGGAGCGTGCCGCGCTGCCGGTGGCGCGGCTTGATCTTGCGAAACTGACGAAGCTGAGTTTCGAAGCCCCCGATGAGACCCGTTTCCCGGCCCTGCGGCTGGCGCGTGAGGTGATGGAGGTGCGCGGCCTTGCCGGTGCCGCCTTCAATGCCGCGAAAGAGATCGCGCTGGATCTTTTCCTCGCGGATAAGATCGGGTTCATGGATATGGCGCGGCTGGTCGAGGCGACCTTGACCAGGCTTTCGTCAGATTCCGGCCTTCACAAAGACGCAGGCTCTCTTGAGGATGTGCTCGCGATGGACCATCTCGCAAGGATCCGCGCGGCAGAGATCGCAGCTGACCCCGCGCGCGCGGTCTGAAAGACGCGGTCTGAAGAAAAAAGCAGACAAACAGACTAAAAGCAGACGAACAGGCATAAGGAACGGCTGATTTATGGATATCCTCGGACTGCTCACGGGGGCCGCCTGGTCGGTCGTCTTCTTCATTGTCGCGCTTTCGATCATCGTGGCGATCCATGAATATGGCCATTACATCATCGGACGCTGGTCGGGGATTCACGCCGAGGTCTTCTCGCTTGGATTCGGGCCGGTGCTGCTGTCGCGGGTGGATAAGCGCGGCACGCGCTGGCAGGTCGCGGCGATTCCCTTTGGCGGCTATGTGAAATTCCTCGGTGATGCCGATGCGGCCTCTGTCCGGTCCGAGGTGCCTTCGGGGCTGAGCGCGTCTGAGCGTCGCCATACGATGGCGGGGGCGCCTCTCTGGGCGCGGGCCTCGACCGTGCTGGCCGGGCCGGTGGCCAATTTCATTCTGACCTTCGCGATCCTGTTGGGCACGGTGTTGTTCAACGGCATAGCGCTGGACCGGCCCATCGTGGGCAAGCTGGTGCCGGTGCCCGGGGTGCAGACGCTGCAGGAGGGCGATGTCATTCTCGCGCTTGGCGGGCGGGCTACGCCGGACAATAAGAGCTTTGGCGAGGCGATGCGGGCCTTGCCGCGCGACGCCGAAGTGGAGTTCCGCGTCGAGCGGGACGGTCAGGAACTGACGCTGATGGCGCCGCATCCGCAGCCCGGCCTGATGGGCGGCGTGCAGGTGAAATCGGCCGCGATTGATGCTGGTCTACAGGCGGGCGATGTGGTGGTCAGGGCCGATGGCAAGGACATCAACGCGTTTGAGGATCTGGCGGATATCGTGCGCGGCTCGAATGGCCGCACCCTGCCGCTGACGGTCTGGCGCGATGGCCGTACTTTCGATCTGGAGCTGACGCCGCGTTCGCGCGATGTGCCGCGCGCGGCGGCTGATGGCGGCGGTTTCGAGACCCGCTGGCTGCTCGGTGCCTTTTCCGGCATGACTTTTGAACCCGCGAGCCGCCCGGCCGGCGTCTGGGAGGCAGTCACAACCGCCGCCAGCGCGATGTGGAATATGACCACCACCACCTTCTCGGGCCTGTGGCATATGATCGTCGGGCAGATTTCCACCTGCAATATGTCGGGCGTGATCGGCATGGCCGAAACCATGGGAGATGCGGCGAAAACCGGGACCATGGGCTTCCTGAGCATGCTCGCGGTGCTGTCACTGGGGGTCGGGATCCTGAACCTTCTGCCGATTCCGGTGCTGGATGGCGGCCATCTCGTGTTCCACGCTTTTGAGGCCGTGACGGGCAAGCCGCCCTCGGACGGGGCGCTGCGGGTTCTGATGACGGTCGGGCTGACGCTGCTTCTGTCGCTGATGGCCTTTGCGCTGTGGAATGACGTCACCTGTGTCTGACATGGACGGCGGTGGCCGGGGCGGTTTTCCCGGCACCGCCGGATCCTGCGCGGTTTGCGCCTTAGTCTCGCCAGATTCACGGCCTATCCCTCTGCCTAACAAGAGGTGATGCTATGCAGCTGGTTGAACGCACTTTCCCGGGTCTTGTCCTGCTTGCCAGGATCAATTTCGACCGGATTTTCACCATGGGAACGATTGTGGCCGGTCTTCTTGCGGGGGCATTTCTGGGCTCCGCCATTCTGGGCTATTACGCGGCGCCCGTGCACATCACGCCCTGAGGCGACATTACGTGGTCCGCGCCAGGCAGGTTTCCGCCGCTTGCTGACCGCGCTGTGGCTTTGTGACACCTGTGAGAAACAACCCGAACCCGGCTCTTTCGTGCCGGGTTTTCGCTTTTTCGGCCATCAGACCGCGGGGAAGGTGGCGGGAAGCCCCCGGTCCGGGCGCGTATTTCTGCTGATTTCACGGCATATCGGTGCATTCGCCCTGGCCGCAGCTTCCTTCGGGTTGTGCCGCGCTTGTGTCGCCTGTCTCGTATGCGGCGATCAGCGGGGTGACATACTATATCTGCCAGACTTATCCACAAGGACCGCAGGCTTTTGACAAGGGCCGGCTTTGTCGTTAGTCAGACACAGGGAAAATTGTACTGCGGAGCGCGTGGCAGGTCATGGTGAAAAGCTCGATCCGGAAACAGCAGCGCGCCGGTGGTATTGCCGGTGGCCGCAAGAGGGTTGCCGGGGTCACGCTTGTGACTGCGGTTTTGCTCGGATCGGTGGCCTCGACGCCGGTCTGGCTCAAGCCCGCCTTCGCCCAGGTTTTCGCCTTTTCAGCGGTGAAGGTCGAAGGCAATGAGCGCGTCGATGCCTCTACCATCCTGTCTTATGCGGGAATCAGCCGTGGCCAGGAGGTTTCGGCCGGGGCGCTGAATGACGCCTATCAGCGGATCAATGGCTCGGGCCTTTTTGAGACGGTCGAGATCGTCCCCCAGGGCAATACGCTCGTGATCAAAGTGAAGGAATATCCCTTCATCAATGTGATCAGCTTCGAGGGCAACAGGCGCATCAAGGATGACGATCTCGCCAAACTGGTGAAATCGCAGTCGCGTCACGTCTTTTCTCCCTCGACCGCCGAAGCCGATGCGGCGACCCTGGCCGAAGTCTACCGCCAGCGGGGCCGTATTGCTGCTACCGTCAACCCCAAGGTCATCCGTCGCGATGGCAACCGGGTCGATCTGGTCTTCGAGATCACCGAGGGCAAAGTCGTCGAGATCGAGCAGCTTTCCTTTGTCGGGAACCGCGCCTTCTCGGACCGCCGGCTGCGTCAGGTCCTGCAGACCAAACAGGCGGGGCTTTTGCGCCAGATCATCCAGCGCGACACCTATGTCTCGGAACGGATCGACGTCGACAAACAGCTTTTGACCGAATTCTACCGTTCGCGCGGCTATATCGATTTCCAGGTGCTTGACGCCTCGGCCGAAGTCTCGCGCGAACGCGATGCAAGCTTCGTGACCTTCACCATCCGGGAAGGCCAGCAATATTCCATCGGCGCGATCTCTACCGTGTCCGAGGTCGAAGGCGTTGCTGCCGACGATTTCGCGGCGGTGCAGAAGATCCGGGCAGGCCAGACCTGGAGCCCGGCGCTGATCGACAACAATATCGCCCGGATGGAAAATCTCGCCCTGAAGAAGGGGCTGAATTTCGTCCGCGTCGAACCCCGTATCACCCGTGATGACCGCAATCAGCGCGTCAATATCGAATTCGCGGTGGTGCGCGGCGAGAAGATTTTCGTCGAACGTATCGATATTGAAGGCAATGCCACCACGCTGGACGAAGTCGTCCGACGGCAGTTCCGCAGCGTTGAAGGCGACCCCTTCAACGCGCGCGAGATCCGGCAATCGGCGGAACGGATCCGCGCGCTCGGCTTCTTCTCGGATGCGCGGGTGAATGCTGAACCGGGCTCGGCCCCGGATCAGGTGGTCGTGAATGTCGATGTCGATGAACAGCCGACCGGCTCGCTTGGCTTTGGTCTGAGCTATTCGGTCGAATCCGGGGCAGGGATCTCGGTCAGTTTCGCGGAATCGAACTTCCTTGGCCGTGGCCAGTCGATTGCGGCCAGCGTCGCAACCACCTCGGACAATCAAAGCTCGAGCTTCTCCTTCACCGAACCTGCACTTTTCGGCCGGGATCTGAGCCTTTCCTTCGGGTTGTTCTATCGCACAACCGATTCGGATTATGCGCTCTACAACACCCGCAGCGCCGGGTTCTCGCTCGCGCTTGGCTTCCCGCTGGGTGAACAATCGCGCCTCAGCCTGCGCTATCGGCTCAGCCGGGACGACATCTTCGATCTCGATGCGGATGAATACGATAACAGCACCGTGCCGCCGACGCCGATTTCGCTGCGGTCGCCGATCCTGAAGGATGAAGTCAGCCGCGGTGCGCTGACCTCGTCGTCCATCGGCTATACTTATGAATATGACAGCCGCATCACCGGGCTTGATCCGACGCGCGGCCTGTTGTTCCGCTTTGGCCAGGATATCGGCGGGCTTGGCGGCGACACCAAATTCCTCACCACATCGCTTTTCGCTATGGGCGAACAGAAGATCTGGAATGAGGAAGTCACGATTCGCGCGATCTTCGAAGCAGGGCATCTCCAGGATCTTGGCGATACCGGCACCCGCGTGACCGACCGCTTCTTCCTGCGCGGCAAGATGCGCGGCTTTGAGCCCAACGGGATCGGCCCGCGTGACGGCACCGATCTCGAAGATGCGCTCGGCGGCAACGTCTTTGCTGTGGCGCGGTTCGAATCGGAATTCCCGGTCGGCCTGCCCGAAGAATACGGCATCATGGGCGCTGCCTTCCTCGATATCGGCTCGGTCTGGAGCCTTACGGACAAAGCAGGCCTTGCCGGGACCATCGATGACAGTTTCAAGCCGCGTGTTGCGGTCGGTGTCTCGGTTCTCTGGGATACGCCGGTGGGGCCGCTGCGCTTCAACTTTGCCAAGGCGCTCAAGAAGGAAGACTACGATAAAACGCAGTCCTTCGACCTGACCGTTTCGACCAAGTTCTGAGATGGCGGCGCCTGCGCTCCGGGGGATGATGCTGGCGGGCCTGGCACTGCTGCCGGTCTGCGCGGGCGCAGCTTTTGCGCAGGACGCCGAAGTCCCTGCGGCCTCCCAGGGGGCAGAAACTGCCCCCGCTGCGGCTGCGGGCGAGGCTGCCACGGGCGCGGACGCATCAGGCAAGCGCGAGACTTTCGCACTTTTGACCCTCAACCAGGCGGAGCTTTTCGAGAAATCCGCCTGGGGGAGGGCCGCAACGCAAGCGGCGGAACTGGCGGCCGCCGAAGTCAGCGCCGAGAACCGCGCCATCGAGGCCGCGCTGGAACAGGAAGAGCGTGATCTGACGGGGAAACGCGCCGGGATGACGGCGGAGGCATTCTCGGTTCTGGCGCGCGATTTCGACACCAAGGTCGAGGAGTTCCGCCAGTCGCAGGATGCGAAAGTGCGCGCGATCAACCGCAAGCTGGACGAGGATCGCAAGGTTTTTGTCGATCTCTCGGTGCCGCTGATGGCCGAGTTGCTGGATGAATATGGCGCAGTGGCGATCATTGGCGATGATGTTCTGATTCTCTCGCGTTCCTCGGCGGATGTGACGCAGCGTGCGATTGCCCTGATGGATCAGCGTCTGCCGGCGCCCGAAGCCGCGCCCGGGGATGGGGAGGGCGATGGGCAGGGCACAGAGGGCGGTGCAGACCCCGTGCCTGCGCCGGTTCAGGATCCCGCAACCGGAACACCTGCGCCTGCACCGTGAACGCCGCGCCTGCAGCCGAACCGACGCGGGTGGTTTCGGCGCTCTTCGCCGGTGCTGTTCGCCGGAACTTGCCCCGCAGCTATCAACTTGGTAGCAGTCGGAAAACCGCGCGAAACCGCTGCGGATTTCAGCCCTATGTGACAGGAGGAGGATGCGCCAGATGGATGCCAATACGGAAGCCAGGGCCGTCACCAATGCCGATCTGGATCTGATCCAGCGGATTATCCCGCATCGTTACCCGTTTTTGCTGATCGACAAGGTCCGCGATGTGGTGATCAACGAATCCTGCGTTGGCGTGAAATGCGTCACCTATAACGAGCCGCAATTCACCGGCCATTTCCCGGGTATGCCGATTTTCCCCGGTGTGATGATCATCGAGGCGATGGCACAGACCTCCGGCGTGCTGGTGGGGCTCTCGATGGATCTCGTCGACAAGAATGCGAAAGTGTTCTTCATGGGCGTTGATGGTGTGAAATTCCGCCGCAAAGTGGTGCCCGGCGATGTGCTGGAACTGCATGTGAAAGCGCTGCGTGGCGGCGGCAAGGTCTGGAAATTCTCGGGCCGCGCCACGGTCGATGGTGAACTGGCCTGCGAGGCTGAATTCACCGCAATGTTCGACCTGCCAAAGGCCTGATCCATGTCCATTCACGGTACCGCCGTCATCCACCCTTCCGCCGTGATCGACGACGGCGCCGTGATTGGCCCGGATTGTTTTATCGGCCCGTTTTGCGTGGTCGGCCCCGAGGTTACGCTGCAACGCGGGGTCGAGTTGAAATCGCATGCCGTCGTCACCGGCTGGACTGATATCGGCGAAGAGACCACGATCTGGCCCTTCGCGAGCGTAGGCGAAGTGCCGCAGGATCTGAAATTCAGGGGCGAGCGCACCCGTCTGGAGGTCGGCGCCCGTTGCCGCATCCGCGAAGGCGCCACGCTGAACACCGGCACCGAAGGCGGTGGCGGGGTGACACGCGTCGGCGATGATTGCCTGCTGATGACCGGGGTTCATATCGGCCATGACGCGATTGTCGGAAATCGGGTGGTGATGGCGAATAATGTCGCCATAGCGGGCCATTGCCATATCGGCGATGATGTGGTGATCGGCGGCCTGTCCGGCATCCATCAGTTTGTCCGCATCGGGCGCGGCGCGATCATCGGCGCGGTCACCATGGTCACCAATGACGTGATCCCCTATGGCCTCGTCCAGGCCCCGCGTGGCGAGCTGGACGGGCTGAACCTTGTCGGGCTGAAACGACGTGGGGTCACCCGGGCCGAAATCACCCAGCTGCGCGCCGCCTTCCAGATGCTGGCCCAGGGCGAGGGCACCTTCCATGACCGCGCCGAGCGTCTCGCGGAGGATTTCGACGCCGTCCATGTGCGCGAGATCAGCGAGTTCATCCTCTCGGCCAGCGACCGGTCGTTCCTGACGCCGAAAGGCGCGAAATGAGCGTCGCGATCATTGCCGGGCGTGGTGCACTCCCTGCCGCGCTGGCGCAGGCTGCGCCCATGCGCCCCTTTGTGGCCGCGCTGGATGGCTTTCCCCCCGAAGGGCTGGTGCCCGATCTGACCTTCCGGATCGAACGGCTCTACCCGTTTTTTGCCGCCTTGCATGAGGCGGGGATCACCGCCGTCTGTTTCGCCGGTGCGGTGCAGCGCCCGCGGCTTGACCCGGCGCTGTTTGATCCGATCACCGCCGGTATCGTGCCGCGTCTGATGGCCTCACTGGCCCAGGGCGATGACGCGACTTTGCGCGAGGTGATCGCACTCTTCGAGGAAGACGGGTTTTCGGTGATCGGCGCCTCCGATCTTGCGCCCGCCCTGGTGCCGCAAGCCGCGTTTTATGCCGGCGAGGTTCAGCCCCGTGACCGTCAGGATGCGGCCCGCGCTGCGCTGATTGCCGAGGCGCTTGGCCGGGTCGATGTCGGCCAGGGCTGTGTCGTGCAACAGGGGCTCTGCCTTGCAACCGAGACGCTCGCAGGGACCGATGCGATGCTGGCTGGCGTGGCTGCCCTGCCCGCCGGGCTGCGACCCGAGGCCCCGCGCGGACGTGGGTTGCTGTATAAGGCGCCAAAACCTCTGCAGGACCGGCGTATCGATCTGCCGGCGCTTGGGCCGGTCACCGTGGCCCGGGTGGCGCAGGCCGGTCTGGGTGGCATCGTCTGGGAGGCAGGTGGCGTGATCTGCCTCGATCTGCCGGCAATGCAGGCCGCTGCGCGTGACGCGGGGCTCTTCCTCTGGGCGCGTCAGCCCGGAGAACCTTCGTGAAATTCATCCTGATTGCCGGAGAGCCCTCGGGCGACCGGCTCGGGGCCGCGCTGATGGCAGGGCTGAAGGCGCTGGTGCCTGAGGCGCGCTTCGAAGGGGTTGGCGGCCCGGCCATGCAGGCCGAGGGGCTGGAAAGCGCCTTTCCGATGGAAGAGCTCTCGGTCATGGGCATTGCCGAGATATTTCCGAAATATTTCCATCTCAAACGGCGGATCCGCCAATGCGCTGACCTGGTGCTGGCTGAGCAGCCGGCGGCCCTGATCACCATCGACAGCCCGGATTTTTGCCTGCGCGTGGCGCGGATTGTCAAAGAGGCCGCGCCGGAAATTCCGACAATTCACTATGTCGCACCCTCGGTCTGGGCCTGGCGCCCGGGCCGCGCCGCTAAGATGGCGGGGGTGATCGACCATGTGCTGGCGCTTTTGCCTTTTGAGCCGCCCTATATGGAAGCCGCCGGGATGAGCTGCGATTTCGTGGGCCATCCGGTGGTCTCTGAGCCTGTGGCCGGTCCGGCCGAGGCAGAGGCCTTCCGCGCCGCGCATGGCATTGCCCCCGATGCACCCTTGCTTGCCGTGCTGCCCGGATCGCGCCGGGGCGAGGTCAGCCGGCTTCTGCCGCCATTTGGTGAAACGGTTGCCGGTCTGGCTGCGTCATGCCCTGGCCTGAGGGTGATCCTGCCAACGCCGAGCCATCTGATGCCGGTCGTGTCAGAGGCGGTTGCAGGCTGGGCCGCTGCGCCGGTCATCCTGAAGTCCCCCGATATCGCAAACCGCATTGCTGCCTTCGCCGCCGCCGATGCTGCACTGGCCGCGTCCGGTACGGTCAGCCTGGAACTGGCGGCACAGGATTGCCCGATGGTGATTGCCTATGACATGGCGCCGCTGACGCTCTGGCTGATGCGGCGGATGATCCGGGTCGATACCGTGACCCTCGTCAATCTCGTCTCCGAGACCCGGACAGTGCCGGAATTCATCGGCCGCGATTGCCGGCCGCCAAAGCTCATCCCGGCGCTGACCGCACTTCTTTCCGGAAAATCGAAAGGGCAGGAGGCGGCAATGCGCCTGACCATGGAGCGCCTTGGTCGTGGCGGTGAAGCCCCCGGGATGCGCGCCGCGTACTCTGTTCTGACCTTTTTGCAGGTTGATGCCGCGAAACTGCGCTGACGCGCATGCCTCCGGCGGGGATATTTAAGGACAGATGAAAAGGTCAGCCTCTTTCATCTGTCTCTAAATATCCCGGGGGTGAGGCTCCTTCAGGAGCCGAGGGGGCAGCGCCCCCTCTCTGTTTAACGCCCGCGCCAGATCCAGCCGCCGCCATAAATGCGGCTTCCCTCATTCGCGTAGAACACGCAGGCCTGGCCGGGGCTGACACCATCTTCCGGTTCAATCAGCTCCACTTCGGCTTCTGTTGCCGAGATCGGACGGATGATTGCCGGGCGCGGCGCGCGGGTCGAACGCACCCTGGTCAGCACGTGCCATTCCGGCTGGCTCTCAAAGGGTGCATCGCCCAGCCAGTTGATTTCCCGCACCGGGATCACCCGGGTCGAGAGCGCCTCTTTTGGCCCGACTACGACCCGACGGTTTTCGGCATCGAGTTTCACCACATAAAGCGGCTCGCCGAGCCCCCCGATCCCCAGACCTTTGCGCTGGCCGATCGTGTAATGGATCACGCCACGATGCGCGCCCAATACCCTGCCTGCGAGATCGACGATCTCACCGGGTGAGGCGGCATCGGGCCGCAGCTTCTCGATCACGCTGGCATAATTGCCGTTCGGGACAAAACAGATGTCCTGGCTGTCGGGTTTGTCGGCCACCGGCAGACCGTATTTTGCCGCCAGGGCGCGGGTCTCTGCCTTGGACTGCAGGTGGCCCAGCGGGAAGCGCAGGTAAGAGAGCTGCTCCGGCGTGGTTGAGAACAGGAAATAGCTCTGATCGCGGTTCGGATCGGCGGCCGAATGCAGCTCTGGCCCGGCACCGCCCAGTTTGCGCTGGATGTAATGGCCGGTCGCCATGCAATCGGCCTCCAGCTCTTTCGCAGTGGCGAGCAGGTCCTTGAACTTCACCCTCTCATTGCAGCGGATGCAAGGCACAGGCGTCGCCCCAGCCAGGTAGGCCTCGGCAAATTCCTCGATCACCGCCTCGCGGAAGGTGTTCTCGTAATCCAGCACATAATGCGGGAAGCCCATCGTCTCGGCCACGCGCCGCGCGTCATGGATGTCACGACCGGCACAGCAGGCGCCTTTCTTTGCCAGCGCGGCCCCGTGGTCATAGAGCTGCAGCGTCACGCCGACGACATCATAGCCCTCTTCCTTGAGCATCGCCGCCACGACAGAGCTGTCGACACCGCCCGACATGGCGACGACCACGCGGGTATCTTGTGGGGCCCGGTCAAAGCCGAGCGAGTTGAGCCTGGTATCAAAGGGCATGGCAGTGTCGGGGCATGGGAGGGTCGCCGATGGGGAAAGGTTCCGGATTAGCCCGGAATATATGAAAATCTTTCCTACTCTCAAGGTGCGGGTTCAGCAATGTTTAAGCGTAACTGGTCAAATCTGCCTGAACCAGACAGCGAACGGAAACCGCGATGTATCTCAGACGAGTTGACGGCCCGAGGCAGGTGACCTTGCCGGATGGCTCCATTCTGACCCGGGCGGATCTGCCCGCGCCAGAGACGCGACGCTGGGTTGCCAGCCGCAAGGCGACGGTTGTGCGGGCTGTAGCACATGGGCTGATCACGGCCGAAGAGGCGCGCGAGCGGTATTCCCTGTCAGAAGAGGAATTCCGGCTTTGGTGTGACGCTGTCGAAAAACACGGAGAGAAGGCGCTGAAAGTCACGTCTATTCAAAAATTCAGACAACTTTAGATTGTATTGGAATTTCTCTCTGGCAAGCTGTGCGTGGTAACCATGCATTAACCAGGGGATGCGAGTGTCGTTAACGAAAATGACCTGACAGCCCGGACCGGAGATTTCCATATGCGTATTTTACTTGTCGAAGATGATCCAACAACATCGCGCAGTATCGAACTGATGTTGACCCATGCCAACCTGAATGTCTATTGCACTGATATGGGCGAGGATGGCATAGATCTCGCCCGCCTCTATGATTACGATCTGATCCTGCTTGATCTCAATCTGCCCGATATGAGCGGGCATGAGGTTCTTCGCCAGATCAGGCTCGCGCGCGTAGAAACGCCTATCCTGATCCTGTCCGGATCGGACGATACCGAGAGCAAAATCAGGGGGTTTGGCTTTGGCGCCGATGACTATCTGACCAAACCTTTCCATCGCGAAGAACTGGTGGCGCGGATCCATGCGATCATCCGCCGCTCAAAAGGACATAGCCAGTCCACAATCCGGACCGGGCTGATCACGGTTAATCTCGATGCCAAAACCGTTGAATCCGAAGGCAAGGCCGTTCATCTGACCGGCAAGGAATACCAGATGCTTGAGCTGCTTTCGTTGCGCAAGGGAACCACTCTGACAAAAGAGATGTTCCTTAATCATCTTTATGGCGGCATGGATGAGCCGGAGCTTAAAATTATTGACGTGTTTATTTGCAAATTGCGCAAGAAACTGAGCGAAGCCACCGGCGGCGAAAGTTATATCGAGACCGTCTGGGGCCGAGGATATGTGCTGCGCGATCCGGAAGGAGACCGCGGCGGCGGGCGCCTCGCGGCAACGGCCTGATCAGGCTCGCATCGGCTTTGCCCGGGCAAGGCCGATGTCCTGCGCTTTCGGTGTGACCGGGTCCGGCACCTCTGTGCCGCTGCCAGGCGCGTGTGGTGCTTTACCTCCTGGTGGTCAGGTCCTAGGTTTGGGCCGAACCGGGCGGAGGGGGCAATGGAAGCCAGAGCAGTCGAAGATCTCAGTGAAGCAGAGGCCCGGGCCGAGCTGAATATGCTGGCGCAGAAGCTTGCCGGCGCGAATCATGCCTATCACGCCGAAGATGCTCCGGTGATCAGCGATGCGGAATATGATCAGCTGAAGCGCCGCAATGCGGCGATCGAGGCGCGCTTTCCCGCGATGAAACGGGCTGACAGTGCCAGTGATCAGATTGGCGCAGCGCCGGTGGAGGGGTTCGGCAAGGTTGCGCATCGCGTCGCAATGCTCAGTCTCGAAAATGCGTTCGATGACAGCGATGTCTCGGATTTCGACGACAGGGTACGGTCCTTCCTCAACCATTCCGGCGGGGTGAGCTATACTGCAGAGCCGAAGATAGACGGGCTCTCGCTTTCCTTGCGCTACGAATCGGGGCGGCTGGTCCAGGCCGCGACCAGGGGGGATGGCGCAACGGGGGAGAATGTGACCGCGAATGCGCTCACGATTGCCGATATCCCGCATATGGTTTCCGGGGCGCCGGAGATTATGGAGGTGCGGGGCGAGGTCTATATGTCCCATGCTGACTTCGCGGCGCTGAACAGCCGCCAGGAAGAGCTCGGGGAAAAAACCTTTGCCAATCCGCGCAATGCGGCCGCTGGCAGCCTGCGCCAGCTCGATGCGCGGATCACCGCGAGCCGCCCGCTCAAGTTCTTTGCCTATGCCTGGGGGGAGGTGTCGGCGCCCCTCGCGAACAGCCAGTCGGGCGCGATCCGGCGCCTTGCGGAACTGGGGTTCCAGACCAATCCTCTGACACGGCTTTGTGCGGGGCCAGAGGAGATGCTGGCGCAGTATCGCCATATCGGTGAATTGCGGGCCGGGCTTGGCTATGACATCGACGGCGTGGTTTATAAGGTTGACGATCTGGCGCTGCAGGCGCGGCTGGGGTTTCGCTCGACCACGCCCCGCTGGGCGATTGCACATAAATTCCCGGCCGAACTCGCCTGGACCTGGCTTGAGGCCATCGACATTCAGGTCGGTCGCACCGGCGCGCTCTCGCCGGTTGCTCGGCTGGTGCCGGTGACGGTGGGCGGTGTGGTGGTCTCGAATGCCACGCTGCATAATGAGGATTACATTCATGGCCGCAATTCGGCCGGGGAAGAGATCCGCGGCGGCAAGGATATCCGGATCGGCGATTTCGTCCAGGTCTACCGTGCCGGTGATGTGATCCCGAAGATTGCGGATGTCGATCTGGCGAAACGGCCCGAAGGCGCGATCCCCTATGTCTTCCCCGAGACCTGTCCGCAATGCGGCAGCCCGGCGATCCGTGCCCCCGAAGATTCCGTACGTCGCTGCACTGGCGGTCTGATCTGTCCCGCGCAAGGTGTTGAAAGGCTGAAACATTTCGTCAGTCGCAATGCATTTGACATTGAGGGCCTCGGCGCGAAACAGGTTGAGCTGTTCTATCTCGACGATCTTCTGCCAGTGAAAACGCCGGCTGATATCTTTACGCTTGAGGCACGTGACACCGCTAACCCGCTGCAAAAGCTGAAGAACCGCGATGGTTTTGGCGAGACCTCGGTCAGGAAGCTCTGGGCCGCTATCGACGAGCGCCGGACGATTGGCTTTGAACGCTTCCTCTTCGCGCTTGGCATCCGTGATGTCGGTGAGGTGGCCGCGCGGGATCTGGCGCGGCATTACCAGTCCTGGACCAGCCTGGCATCGGCCATCGACATAGCCCATCCGGCCGCTTTGCGCCAGATCGCGGCGGATGAGGCCGAGGCGGAAGAACGTATCGCCGCCCGTGACGCGGGGCGGCGGGCGCAGCCGTCAAAGGCCCGTGCGGTGATCTGGGATCAGGATCCGCTGGACCCGGCGACGCTTTCCGCCTGGCAGGAGCTTTTGTCAATCGACGGGATCGGCGCGGTTCTGGCGGTCTCGCTGGTGACCGCGCTGGCGCCTGGCGGGCATGAGCGCCAGGCGGTCGATGATCTCGTGGCGCAGCTTAAAGAGATCACTCCGCCAGCTAAACGTGCGACCCAAAGCCCGGTGGCGGGCCTGACCGTCGTTTTCACCGGCTCGCTTGAGAAAATGACCCGGGCCGAAGCCAAGGCCCGCGCAGAATCGCTGGGGGCGAAGGTTGCGGGTTCGGTTTCAGCCAAAACCGATCTTCTGGTGGCCGGGCCCGGCGCCGGCTCCAAGCTGAAGGAAGCGGCAAAGCTGAACATCCGCACGCTCGATGAGGATGGCTGGCTCGTGTTGATCGGCGATCTGGCGGCTGGTCAGCCAGGAGAGACCGGCGCATGAGCCGTCCTGAGGCGCTCTTTCCGCTTTTCGCGGATCTGGAGACGCTGGACGGCGTCGGTGCAAAAAGCGCGAAGGCGTTTGAAGGGCTGGCGGTCAGCCGCCCGAAGGATCTTTTGTACCTGCTGCCTTACAGCGGCATCGACCGCAGTCTGCGCGCCGGCATTCGCGACTATGTTTTGCCCACAACAGTGACCATCGCGGTCGAGGTGCTGCGCCATCAGCCGGGGCGCACCCGCTCGGCGCCGACAGTGGTGCATTGCCGCGACGATGAGGGCGCGGCGCTGGAACTGGTCTTCTTCCATGCGCGCGGTGACTATCTGCAGCGCATCCTGCCGGAGGGCGTGCGCCGGGTGATTTCCGGCAAGGCCGAGGCCACTGATTTTGCGATCCGTATCGTGCATCCCGATCACGTGCTGGCACCGGAAGAGGCGGGATCGCTGCCGGGATGGGAACCGGTCTATCCACTCACAGCAGGCATCACGCAGAAAACGGTGCAGAAAGCGATGGTTTCGGCGCTGGCCCGGTTGCCGGATCTGGCGGAATGGATCGACCCCGGGCTGATGGCGCGCGAAGGCTGGCCTGCCTGGTCTGCCGCGATCACCCAGGCCCATCGTCCCACAAGCACGCAGGATCTGGCGGCGGAAGATCCGGCCCGGGCGCGGCTCGCCTATGATGAACTATTCGCGCATCAGCTGACGCTGTCGCTTGCGCGGGCGCGGATGCGGCGCGGGCGTGGGATGCAGAGCCGGGGCGATGGAGGACTGCGCGCGCGGCTTTTAGCCGGCTTTCCTTATCGGCCCACAGCCGCGCAGCAGCGTGCGGTTACCGAGATCGCCGCAGATATGGCCGCGCCGTTGCGGATGAACCGGCTGTTGCAGGGCGATGTCGGTGCCGGGAAAACGCTGGTGGCGCTGATGGCGCTGGCGGTGGCGGTCGAGGCGGGCGGGCAGGGTGTGCTGATGGCTCCGACCGAGATCCTCGCGCGCCAGCATTATGAGGGGCTGGCGGATCTCGCAGGCCAGGCCGGCATCCGGATGGAACTCCTGACCGGGCGCGACCGGGGCAGTGACCGGGTGGCCAAACTGGCGGCTCTTGCGGCGGGAGAGATCCAGATCCTGGTCGGCACCCATGCCGTTTTCCAGAAGGACGTGGTTTTTCATAATCTGCGTCTCGCAGTGATCGATGAACAGCATCGCTTTGGCGTGGCACAGCGGATGGAACTGGGCGCCAAGGGCGAGGCGGCGGATGTGCTGGTGATGACCGCGACACCGATTCCGCGCAGCCTTGCCCTGGCCTCTTACGGCGATATGGACGTCTCGGTGCTGGATGAAAAACCGCCGGGCCGCAAACCGGTCAGGACGGTGCTGGTGACCACAAGCCGGATTGACGAGGTGGTGGCCCATCTGGCCCAGGCGGTGGCAGCCGGGCGTCAGGCCTATTGGGTCTGCCCGCTGGTCGAGGAAAGCGAGCTTGTTGATCTGGCCTCGGCTGAGGAACGGTTTGCCCATCTGCGCGCCGCTTTGGGTGAGGGGCGGGTCGGGCTGGTTCATGGACAGATGCCGCCTGCGGCCAAGGATGCCGCTATGGCGCGGTTTGTTGCCGGAGAGACCGGCGTTCTGGTCGCGACGACGGTGATCGAAGTCGGGGTCAACGTGCCCAATGCCTCGATCATGGTGATCGAGCGCGCCGAGACCTTCGGCCTTGCACAGCTGCATCAGCTTCGGGGGCGGGTCGGGCGAGGGGCCGCGGAATCGACCTGTCTGATGATGTATCAGCCGCCCTTGAGTGAAAGCGGCGAGCGCCGTCTCAAGACGCTGCGCGACACCGAAGACGGTTTTCGCATCGCCGAGGAAGATCTCGCGATGCGCGGTGCCGGGGATCTGATCGGCACCGCGCAATCTGGCCTGCCCAGGTTCCGCGTCGCCGATCTGGAACGGCAATCGGCGCTGATGGCGGTGGCGCAATCGGATGCGCGCAAACTTTTGCACGATGATCCGACGCTCGACAGCCCGCGCGGTAAAGCGGCACGACATCTTTTGTGGCTGCTGGATCAGGATCGGGCGATCCGGCTTTTGACGGTCGGCTAAACCCGTATTCGGCGGGCGTGGAGGCGGCCTCCGCATAAGGGGAACACCTGAAACCCGTTATGTTCTCAAATGTTCCACTTTAGTTCTTTACAACTCATGAATTATGTGAGAACAATATGGCAACAAAACAGAGAGCAGGAGGAAGTGAAGATGATCGCCCGACTGAAAGCCGTTCGCCGCAGCGCAGATATCCGCGCGGCCGAGGATATTCTTGGCGTCTTTGCCCTCTTCGCGCTTTTGTTTGTTGCCCTCGCGCTGCCCGTCGCTGGCTGAGCGCATACGAGTTTCTGCCTGCGGTCTGACCCCAGACATGCACCGGCCTTCTCTGTCCCGATCCGAAGGCCCCTGATCTGAACCTGTCCCGCAGATCCCCGCATGTCCCAGACACGCTTGACTTCCGCCGCCGTCGTATCCCGACGCGCGGCGGTTTTTTTTAGGTCTGCCGGGCTTTGTCGACAGCTTCGCAGGCGGCGTCGAGCACCAGCAGGATTGAGGCATGACGATTGCGGAAGTCCCGCGCCGGGATCAGCACCTCGTAAAGATCGAAAGGCGCGGGCGGCGGTTCAGCTCCGTCTTTCAGCATGGCGGCAACGGCGTCGCGGGCCTGATGCAGGTCCTGAGCGCTGCGCCCGATCACAGCACGGCCAAAAATCGCGGCAGAGGCCTGGCCGAGGGCACAGGCCCGCACCTCTTGCGCATATTCCGCAACCCGTCCGTCCTGCAACGTCAGGTCGACCGTCACGGTCGATCCGCAGGTGGGAGAGCGCTTTTTCGCGCTTCCCTGTGGCGCATCAAGCCGCCCGGCCAGCGGGATATTCGCCGCCAGTTCGAGAATCTTACCGGAATATAGCGAGATCAGATCGCTGTCGCTCATCGCCGTCGCCTTTGCCGATAGGCTGCCCTTGTGGCCTGCCTTGCCTGACGTCTATGTAATCGGACGAAGCGTCCGCGCCAAGGAGAAGACCATGAGCTTTGATCCCGCCAGTCTGAAATTCGATGCCAATGGGCTGGTTGCCTGTATCGCCCAGCAGCATGACACAGGCGAGGTGCTGATGCTGGCCTGGATGAACGCAGAGGCGGTGGCGAAGACGCTCGAAACGGGCAGGATGACCTATTGGTCGCGCTCGCGTCAGGCGTTCTGGATCAAGGGGGAAAGCTCGGGCCATGTGCAGCGGCTGGTCGGGCTGCGGGTGGATTGTGATCGCGACTGTCTGCTGGCGCTTGTGGATCAGACCGGGCCGGCCTGCCATACCAACCGGCGGTCGTGTTTTTATACCGGGGTCGAGACCGGGGATGAGATCGAGCTGATGCAGCCGGTTACCTGAGTCTGGTCTTCACCTCTGGCGGGACTATTTCAGTCACGAGGAAGGGACATGCCGAGCATCTGACGGATATCGCCGGGCGTCGCGCCGTCCTCGCGGTATTTTGCAAGCGCACGGGCGTCATCGCGCTTGGCAAGACGCTTGCCGCTGTCGTCACGGATCAGGCGATGATGATGCCAGAGCGGCTGGGGCAGGCCGAGCAGGCGGATCAGGAGGGCGTGGATGAAGGTGGCCTCGAACAGGTCTTCGCCACGGGTGATTTCGGTGATGCCCTGGGCGGCGTCATCGGTCACGACAGCAATGTGATAAGAGGTCCCGATGTCGCGGCGCGCCAGAACTATATCGCCGATCTCAGCGACCATCTGTTCAGCATTGCGACGATGAAGGCCCGGCCGACGACCTGTATCGGTGAAGGTGACGTCGCCGGCGCGCGCCATGGCTTTCGCCATATCGAGACGGATTGCGCCGTCCCGGTGGCCGGCATGGCGGCAGGTACCGGGATAGACCGGTCCATCCGGCCCGATCACAGGCGCGCCTTCCTGTGGCGCCGAAAGGGCCGCGCGAATATCGCCCCTGGTGCAGGTGCAATGATAGGTCAGGCCGCTTTTTTCAAGACTGTCAACTGTTTGCCGGTATAAGTTAAGGCGCTCTGACTGCCGCAGAACCGGGGCTTCCCAGTGCAGCCCCAGCCAGCTGAGATCGTCATATATGGCGGTCTCGTAATCGGACCGCGCGCGGGCGGTATCGATATCTTCGATTCTGAGAAGAAAGCGATCACCGCGCGCGGCTGCGGTCAGCGCCGCGAATGCATGGCCCAGATGAAGCGGCCCGGTTGGCGATGGCGCGAAACGGGTTACCCGAGCCATTCTGTGAAAGCGTCTTTCGCGCGGTCGGTATAGGCCTTGTAGCGATCCTTGCGACCGCGGCGCCCGCCTTTGGCATCAATCGGGGGGAAGAGGCCGAAATTGACATTCATCGGCTGGAAGGTTTTTGCCTCGGCGCCACCGGTGATATGGGTGATCAGCGCGCCCATCGCGGTATCGGCAGGGGGTGGCGGCAGATCCTGGCCCTTAATCTCAGCTGCTGCCATACGGCCTGCGAGCAGACCCATCGCAGCGGATTCGACATAGCCCTCGACCCCGGTGATCTGACCGGCGAAACGGATATTCGGACGAGACTTCAGCCGCATCCGGCCATCGAGCAGCGTCGGCGAGTTGATGAATGTATTGCGGTGAATGCCGCCGAGACGGGCAAACGAAGCATTCTCAAGTCCGGGAATCAACTTGAAAACAGCGGTTTGTGCGCCGTATTTCATCTTGGTCTGGAAGCCCACGATATTATAGAGCGTCCCGAGCGCATTGTCGCGGCGCAGCTGAACCACCGCATAGGCTTTGGTTTCGGGATCATGTTCATTGGTCAGGCCGACCGGCTTCATCGGCCCGAAGCGCAGCGTCTCGCGCCCGCGTTCGGCCATGACCTCGATCGGCAGGCAGCCGTCGAAATAGCCGGCCGTTTCGCCTTCATGGAATTCGGTTTTCTCGGCGGCCAGCAGCGCGTCGATGAAAGCCTCATATTGCTCCCGCGTCATCGGGCAGTTGAGATAGGCCTTCTGTTCCTCCTCGGTCTCGCCCTTGTCATAGCGGGACTGGCGCCAGGCGACCGACATATCGACCGATTCCGCGTAGACAATGGGCGCGATGGCGTCGAAAAAAGCGAGGCTGTCCGCCCCGGTCTCGGCGCGGATTGCTTCGGCCAGGGCGCCGGAGGTCAGCGGGCCGGTCGCGATGATCCAGTGACCGTCTTCGGGAAGGGCGCGGATCTCGCCGGGGTCGAATGAGATCATCGGATGTGCGCGCAGCCGTTCCGTCACCGAAGCCGAAAAGGCATCGCGGTCAACGGCCAGTGCGCCACCTGCCGGCAGACGGTGGTGACGGGCCATTTCCATGATCAACCCGCCCGCCGCCTGCATTTCCCAATGCAGCAGGCCGACGGCATTCCGTTCATCATCATCCGAGCGGAAGGAGTTCGAGCAGACCATTTCGGCGAAATCGCCGGTGCGATGCGCGAATGTGCCCACAGAGGGGCGCATTTCGTGCAGGACGACCGGGACGCCGGCCTCGGCCGCCTGCCAGGCGGCCTCGGATCCGGCCATGCCGCCGCCGATGATGTGGAGCTTTTCCATGGCTCGCGATGTAGCCCTGCCTTGCCGACAGTTCAACTCCTCAGATCAGGGCGATGCGTTCGCGTTGCGCAGGATCGGGCCAGTTCCGGTAGAGGCCGACATCGGCATGGGCGATCATGCCATGCATCTGGTCGTAGCGGCGCAGCGCCTCATCATCGCTGGCGGCGAGACCTGCGAAAGCGGTGTCGAGGCCGGCAAGGCCAGGCAGCTCAATCTCCAGCAGGAAATCGGTATGCTGCCCCGAAGCAAGCCCCAGTTTGCGACGCAGAAGCCGCCAGTCGCTCACCAGGCCCTTGCCGTGCAGATGATCCATCCAGGCGGCGACGGCAGCCGCGAATGCCAGGGCCCGTGCCTCCGGCCGCAGTTCGATCAGGCAATGGTAAAGATGCACCGTTTCCTCCCTCGGGCCAGCCGCCCGGACCAAGTGAAACAGCGAAAATTTACCATCGGGTTAAAATGAAACGGCCCGCCACAGGGGCGGGCCGTCACATCATTCCGGGGCGGTCTCGGGCGGCACGTCAGGCGCCGGCGTGTCAGAAGACGCTGTATCGGGAACCGTCGTGTCCGCCGCGCCGACGCCCTCCTGCTCGGCGATGCGGGCGACCGAAACCACCTCTTCCTCGCCGCCGGTATTCAGAACCTTCACGCCCCCAGCCGACCGCGAGCGGAAAGAAATCTGGTCCACCGGCACCCGAATCGACTGGCCGGAAGAAGTCGCGAGCATGATCTGATCGGAAAGATCGACCGGGAAGGAGGCCACCAGCGGCCCACCAGGCATGGATTTGGCGAAGGCGGTCACACCCTGACCGCCACGACCGCGCACCGGGTAGTCATGGCTGGACGAGAGCTTGCCGAGACCGCGCGCGGTGATGGTGAGGATCAGATCCTCGGCCGCTGACATTTCAGCATAACGCTCGGTCGAAAGCTGGCCCGCTGCGGCCTCGTCCTCATCATCCGCCTCGATCTCTTCGGTCACACCCGCGACAAGGCGGCGCTGCTTCAGATAGGCGGCGCGCTCGGCCGGATCGGCTTCGAAATGGCGGATGATCGACATCGATACGACCTTATCCTCGCCGTTCAGCCGGATGCCGCGCACGCCGGTCGAGCCGCGCGATTTGAACACGCGGATCTCTTGCGTCGAGAAGCGAATGGCGCGACCCGATGCCGTCACCAGCATGACGTCATCATTCTCATCGGCGATGGCTGCGTTCACAAGTGTAACGTTTTCAGGCAGTTTCATCGCGATCTTGCCATTGCGCATCACATTGGTGAAGTCCGACAGATCATTCTGCCGCACATCGCCATCCGAGGTTGCGAAAACGATCTGCAGCTTGTCCCACTCGTCTTCCGGCACATCAACCGGCATCAGCGCGGCGATAGAGACCCCGGGATCGATCGGCAGGATATTGACCAGCGCCTTGCCTTTGGCATTGCGGCCCGCCACCGGAAGCCGCCAGGTCTTGAGCTTGTAGACCATGCCGGAGGTTGTGAAGAACAAGAGCCAGGTATGTGTATTTGCTACGAAAAGCGTTGTGACTACGTCATCTTCCTTGGTCTGCATGGAAGACAGACCCTTGCCGCCACGGTTCTGCTGGCGGAACTCGGCCAGCGGCGTGCGCTTGATATAGCCGCCCGAGGTGATGGTCACGACCATATCCTCACGCTCGATCAGATCCTCGTCATCCATATCGCCTTCCCAATCGGCGATCTGGGTGCGGCGCGGCACGGCAAAGAGCGAGCGAACCTCGGTCAGCTCATCGGAAATGATCCCCATGATCCGATCACGGGACGAGAGAATATCGAGGAAATCCTTGATCTTGCCGGCAAGTTCTTCCAGCTCGTCGGTCACTTCCTTGACGCCGAGCGCAGTCAGGCGCTGCAGGCGCAGTTCGAGGATCGCCCGGGCCTGGGTCTCCGAGAGATTATAGGTCCCATCCTCGTTCATCTTATGGCCGGGATCGTCGATCAGCCGGATGTAGGCCGCGATATCATGCGCGGGCCAGTTGCGGGTCATGAGCCGCTCGCGCGCCTCGGCCGGATCGGCAGAGGAACGGATCGTCGCCACAACCTCATCGACATTCGACACCGCGACCGCGAGACCGCAGAGAATATGGCTGCGCTCGCGCGCTTTCCGCAGCTCGAAAGCGGTGCGGCGTGCGACAACTTCTTCGCGGAACACAAGGAAATGGCTTAGAAAATCCCGAAGCGTCAGGGTCTCGGGCTTGCCACCCACCAACGCCAGCATATTGCAGCCGAAATGCACCTGCATCGGCGAGAACCGCCAGAGCTGGTTCAGCACCACATCGGGTGTGGCGTCGCGTTTCAGCTCGATCACCACCCGCACGCCGACACGGTCCGACTCGTCGGCGATCGAGGAGATCCCGTCGATCCGCTTGTCGCGCACCGCTTCGGCGATCTTCTCGATCATCGAGGCCTTGTTGACCTGATAGGGGATCTCGTCGACGATGATTGCCCAGCGGTCTTTGCGCAGCTCTTCCACATGGGTTTTCGCCCGGATGATCACCGAGCCGCGCCCTTCGAGATAGGCCTTGCGTGCGCCCGAACGACCAAGGATCAGACCCCCGGTCGGAAAATCTGGCGCCGGAAGCATTTCCATGAGCGATTCCATGGAGATATCCGGGTTTTCTATCATCGCCAGTGTGGCGTCGATCACCTCGCCGAGGTTGTGCGGCGGGATCCGCGTCGCCATGCCGACCGCGATCCCTTCGGTGCCGTTGACCAGCATGTTCGGGTAGCGGGAGGGAAGCACCGTCGGCTCGCGGTCCTTGCCGTCGTAATTGTCCTGGAAATCGACCGTATCCTTGTCGATATCGGCCAGCAGAAAGGCGGCGGGCTTGTCCATCCGGACTTCGGTATAGCGCATCGCGGCTGGCGGATCGCCATCCATCGACCCGAAATTCCCTTGCCCATCAAGGAGTTTCAGAGACATGCTGAAGGGCTGCGCCATGCGCACCAGCGCGTCGTAAATCGAGCTGTCGCCATGCGGGTGGTATTTCCCCATCGTATCGCCGACCGGACGGGCCGATTTGCGATAGGGCTTGTCATGGGTGTTGTTGCTTTCGTGCATTGCGAACAGCACGCGGCGATGCACCGGCTTCAGCCCGTCGCGCAGATCGGGGATCGCACGGCTGACAATGACCGACATCGCATAGTCGAGATAGGCGGTCCGCATCTCCTGGGTGATATCGACCTGCGGGCCGTGATAGACCGGCTTTTCAGGGATTTCACCAGCGTTTTCAATATCTTCCGGAGTGTCTGACACGGTACGCCTTCTTTGTCACGGCCGGGTCTTTCGGGAACGTGTCCCCTGGCCCGCATTTAGTTGAGCAGAAGTTACACCATACCAGCCATTGGGTGCAATGGTGGCCGCAATGGTCGGGGCGGTCTCCTGTCATCTCTGCTGTCATCACAGGGGCAGGGCGAGTGACAGGTCGTTGATTTTATTGACCTTATATTCATCTCTGTCATGCTTTCCTGAACGGGAGGACGAACGGAGGCACAGGACATGAAAGAAGGCGACAGGCGGATCGGCGACGGGCGGGCAGGTGAGGGGCGGGCAGGTGAGGGGCAGCACAGCGAAACCGGCCTCATGCTGCAAGGTTACGGGCTCACCACGGCCGAGATTTTCTACCGGATGCCGGATTACAGGTCGGTGCTCAACACGTTCATCTGGCAGACTTATGATCTGGCGCCGGATTACCCCGAACTGTTTCGCTTCATTGAATACTGGCAGACGAATATCGAAGGGCCGCTGCATTCTGTGCGCTTCACGCATCGCCGGCAGATCGGGCCGGCGGAATGGCGCAGGGTGACGGCGGAACTGAGGCTGCAGTAAAGCCCGCGCTTGCCGGGAGGCGCGGGTGAGGTTATTGCCCGCGCCATGAATGACCAGTCTCCCCCCGGCAAGGCGCAGGCTCAGGGCGCGCTGACCACTGTTGACGGGCTGATCCGCGAGGGTCTGAGCCCCGGGGCCCAACGGGCAGAGCTTGAACAGGTCGCGGCGGAATTCCGGGTGCGGCTGAGCCCCGCGATGCGGCAGATAGAATCTGACGGTGTCAGAGCGCAATTCCTTCCCGACCCGCGCGAGCTTACCATCCTCCCGGAAGAGCTGATCGACCCGATCGGCGATGACGTGCATCGCCCGGTGCCCGGCCTGACGCATCGCTACCCCGACCGCGTGATCCTGCACACGACTCAGATCTGCGAGGTCTATTGCCGCTTTTGCTTCCGCCGTGAGGCGGTGGGCGAAAACGGTCAGCTGGAGGAGGCGGAGTTCACCCGCGTGCTCGACTATCTGCGCGATCATCCGCAGATCTGGGAGGTGATCCTGACCGGCGGCGACCCGCTGACCCTGTCCGCGCGGCGCCTGAAGGATATGCTGGCCCGACTGGCAGAGATCCCGAGTGTCGAGGTGATCCGGTTCCATACCCGCATCCCGGTCGTAGCGCCGGAGAAGATCACCGAAGACCTGACGCAGGCGATGCAGATCCGCCCGGTGGTCTGGCTGGTGCTGCATACGAACCATGCCGATGAGATTACCCCTGCGGCCAGTGCGGCACTCGCGCGGCTGACCCGGGCGGGCGTGCCGCTCCTGTCGCAGACCGTGCTGCTGAAGGGAGTCAATGCCGATCCCGGCACGCTGGAGCAGTTGTTCCGTACTTTGATCCGCAACCGGGTGAAGCCCTATTACCTGCATCACCCCGATCTCGCGAAAGGCACCGGCCATTTCCGTCTGAGCCTGCACGAGGGACAGGAAATCTTTGCCGCTTTGCGGGGACGGCTCTCCGGCACGGCGCTGCCGACCTATGTCCTGGATATTCCCGGCGGTTTTGGAAAGGTTCCGGTTGGCCCCGGCTATCTGCAAGACCACAGGGATGGCAGCTGGACTGTCACCGATCCGCAAGGACGCGCGCATTCCTACCGGGATCTCTGAATTCGGGCCGCGAATGCCCATGGCGGCGGCAGATGCAGTCACGCCTGTTTGTGCAATGGAGCCAACGTGATGGATCGGCGGCGCGCCCCGGGGCAACACAGCGACGTCGCACATATTCGTCGTCAAAGGCTTTGGAACAGGCGGCCTAATTCCGGCGCGAAGGGCAGCGTCTGACCGGTTTCAGATCATGCTGCCTGGCGCTGATGGTTCAAGCGGCGGTTTTAGGTAATATGCAGTTTGATGCATCTCCTTTCGGCCAGGATGTTCTCGTCACCACCACAACAGCCGTTGCCGGGCTTAGGTTGCCGGCACTCTTATGGCAGCGGTGGTGGTTGTAGCGGTTAATGAGGGCGGCCCGGAGGCTGCTGCCGAAAGCCACTCAGAATGACCCGCCTTGCCTCTCGGAGCCGTGAACCATGACATTTCCGGGGCAAGCCATACTGGCAGCGAGCCGCGGCGCTTCTGAGCCTGGCTGTAGCCGGACCAGTTCATCGTGCGGAAGAGGGGAGCGGGCTTGCTCGTGGCGCCGATCTAACCTGCTGATTCACAAATATTAATCCGCAGGTCACATGGATAGCGCAAGAAAGCCACTGACAGGTGAACTGTTCTGTCTCAACATCGCTATCGGCTCGCCGAAGGGCAGGCCGCGCTGACACAGGAGTGCGGTCCGGTACAAGGCCCTGCTGCGCCGCTCCGGATTCTGCCCTGCAGCAGGCCGGTTGACATGCCCCCGGCGGTGCCGTGTATTGCGCCAAAACCTCCGGGGGCAATTCTATGGATCGCAGACGCCTGCCCCTAAACGCGCTTCGGGCCTTTGAGGAGGTCGCGCTTCAGGGCAGTTTCCGCGCCGCAGCCGACAGTCTGAACGTCGCGCAAAGCTCGTTATCCCGCCATGTCGCAACCCTCGAACATGCGGCGGGTGTGTCTTTGTTCGAGCGCCACCCGCGTGGCATCGAGTTGACGCCTGCGGCGGAAAAGCTGCTGAGTTCGGTGCGGAAATCCTTTGACCGGCTGAGCCTGACGCTCGACGAGATTGGCGCCCAGAGCACCGAAATGCGCGTGCTGCGTATCTATTTTGCCCCGAGCTTCGCGAGCCTGCTGGCGGTATCTGCGCTTAAGGATTTCCGGCAGCTCTGCCCGGGGATCACGCTGGACATCAGTTGTCTGACGCTGCCACAGCATCAGAGCAACCCGCCCGATGCTGCCGTCATCTACTCCCGCCCGATCATCAGCGATAAGGTGATCAATCTGCTCTGGCAGGTTGAAAGCACCCTGATCTGTCATCCCGACCTGGTATGCGAGGGTCCGCTGGACAGCAGCGAAGCCCTGGATTCATTCCTCAGCCGCAACGAGCTTTTGCACGTCCGCGTCGATGACGGTGACCGTTTTTCGCTCTGGAAGCAGTTTGCCGGCGTGCACGGTCTGCGCGGCACTGTCGCGCGAGGACTGACCTTTGACACGGCCGAGCTCGCGATCCGTTATGCGCAGAACGGCAATGGGATCGCATTGCTGGACCCGACCCCGTTTCGGCCGGAGATCGCTTCGGGAAACCTGATCTGTCCTTCGCCGCTGCGGCTGACACCGGGCTATGGATACTATCTGGTCTGTGATGCCGAAGCGTTGGAGGACACGGCCGTTGCGCTGTTCCGGAACTGGCTGATCCAGCAATTCTGCAAATCCGACCGGGAAGCAGGTCAGTAGGCAGAGCCGGGCCGCGGCCCGTCTGGGCCAGCACCTGAGGCCACATCGCGGCCCGGATCTGCCGGTCACAGGACGGGCGGGTCAGGTCCTGATTTTGACGGAGCGCGCTCCGGCCTTGCCGACCTGACAGGGGTGGCCGGCAGGGCATTGCATGCCGGAATTTCGTGTAATTTATTGTTTTTAAATACATAAGCAGGACCTGCTTTTTATAGATCCCCCGATCTCATTACTCTGCTTGTGGCAGTGCAAATGTTGCACCTAGGTTGCAGCAATAAGCGGGGCCGCTGCATCCATCCTGGATTTCGCAGCGGCGACCGACCGCAAATCAAAAAATAATTCGCCAACAGGAACGTCATGACCATTCTCAAAATGAACAGCGGCAAACCCCTTCACCCGGAGGTCGAAGATCTGTGCCGGAAATACAGCGATAACGGCCTCGACCGGCGGGCGTTCCTGCGCACGATGTCCTGGCTCGGGGTCTCGGCGGCTTCTGCGGCGGCCTTCACCGGGGTCACCGGCGGGGCGGCACGCGCTGATGACACAAAGCTGCCGGTGGCGGGCGGCGAATTGCGCTTTGGCATGACGGTCCAGGAAATCACCGACCCGATGCTGACCAGCTGGACAGAGGCCTCAAACCTTTTCCGCAACAGCCTTGAATACCTGACCTATGTCGACAGCGAGAACATCACGCATCCCTATCTGGCCAAAAGCTGGACGCCCTCAGATGATCTGAGAATCTGGGATTTCGAGCTGGATGACCGCGCAAAATGGTCAAATGGCGATGCGTTCACCGCCGATGATGTGGTGTTCAACATTGCGCGCTGGATCGCGCCTGAATCGCAATCCTCAAACAAAACCGCCTTTTCGGCGATCGAAAAGGTCGAAAAGACCGGTGAACACTCGCTGCGCCTGACGCTGTCACGCGGTGTCGTTTCGCTGCCCGAACAGCTTTACGCTTATAATTGCCCGATGCTGCATCGCGATTTCGAAAAGAGCGGCGCCAACTGGCCGGCAAATCCGGTCGGCACCGGCCCCTTCGCGCTGAAAACCTATGAAGTCAGCCGTCAGGCAGTCTTTGAAAAGCGCGCCGATTACTGGGGAGAACCGGCCTATCTTGACCGGATCATCTATGTCGATGTCGGCGCCGATGTGACCACACAGCTTGCAGCGCTGGCCAGCGATCAGATCGATGTGATCTTCAGGGCCGCGATCACCGATGTCGATATCATCTCCAAACTTCCGGGCGTCCGTCTGCTGCGGTCTGAACCCGCGCATACGATCGTGATGCGGATGAAGACCGATGAGAAACCTTTCGACGATATCAGGGTGCGCCAGGCGGTGCAGCTTGCCGCCGACAATGATCAGATGCTGGCAATTGCCTATCGCGGAGAAGGCGTGGTCGGCGGCAATTATCATGTCTCGCCCAAACACCCCGATCATTTCCCGCTGCCTCCCATTGCGCGTGATGTCGAAAAGGCGCGGGCGCTGCTGGCCGATGCCGGCTACCCGAACGGCATCGATCTGGAACTGGTGCTGGGCAATACCCAGGGCAAATGGGAACAGGATACCGCCCAGGTTCTGCAGCAAAATCTGGCAGAGGCCGGGATCCGGCTGACGCTGAATGTCCTGCCCTCGACCCAATACTGGCCGGTCTGGAACAAGGTGCCTTTTGGTCTGACCTATTGGGCGCACCGGCCCCTGGGGGTGATGACGCTCAATCTTGCCTACCGCAGCGGCGGTGCATGGAATGAAAGCGCTTTTGCCAGCCCCGAATTTGACGCAGCCCTCGACAGGGCAATGACGATCATCGACCCGGAGGAGCGCGCGGCCGCCATGCAGGAGGTCCAGACCATTCTGCGCGATGCTGCCGTTATCGTGCAGCCCTTCTGGCCCAAGGAATTCTCGGCCTGCACCGAACGGGTACAGGATTATGATTTCCATCCCTCGCATTACTACCGGATGGACCGGGTCTGGGTCACTTCCTGAGACCACCACGCCCGCATCAGACGCAATGATCTGAACCCCCGGAAAGAACAGGACGCGAATGACTGCTTTTTTACTCCGCAAGCTCGGCTGGGCTGCGGCAACAATGCTGACCGTCTCGATACTGGTCTATCTTGCGCTAGAGGTGAATGTCGACGATGTCGCCGCCAAGGTGCTGGGGCAGTTCTCGACCGAAGAACAGCGGGAGGCCTGGCTTTTGGCCAATGGCTATCGTGACCCGCTTGTGCTGCGCTATGGCCGCTGGCTTGTCGCGTTCCTGTCAGGTGACTGGGGCCTCTCCAGTCACTTCCGGGCCCCGGTGATCGAGATCATTCCGGCAAGGCTGGGCGCCTCGCTGCTGCTGGGCGCCTGTGCCCTGCTGGTGATGGTCCCGACCGCGCTTCTGCTGGGGGTGATTGCCGGCATGCGGCCCAATTCAATGATGGACCGCGTTGTTTCGGTATTTGCGATCCTCTCGACCTCGGTGCCCGATTTTGCCTCGGCGGTCCTGCTCTCGGCCATCTTTGTGTTCTGGCTTGGGGTATTGCCCGGCACCAGCACCATGCTGACCGGATTTTCCCTCAGCGAGCTGGTGCTGCCGGTCGCCGTTCTGGCGCTCTACTCGACCGGTTATCTTGCGCGCATCACTCGCACCGCGATGGCCGAGGTTATGGCCTCGCATTATGTGCGCACTGCCCGGCTGAAAGGGGCCGGCACCTTCCGGATCGTGTTCCGCCATGCGCTGCGTAACGCGCTGATTGTGCCCGCTACCGTGGTGATGATGCAGGTGCCCTGGCTGCTTTCGGGCGTGATCGTGGTCGAGGTTTTCTTTGCCTATAAAGGCTTCGGCTCGCTTCTCTATGATGCGGCGCTGAACAGCGACGTCTATCTGATCGAGGCCTGCGCCATGGTCAGCGTCGTGGTTGTCGTGCTGTCTCAGATCCTCTCTGACCTCGCCTATGTCTGGCTCAATCCCCGCATCAGCCTCTCTGGTGCTGAACGCAGCGCGGGGGTGGCAGATGCCTGACAGCAAACTCAGAGCCTATCTGCGCCACCCTATGGTGCTTATCGGGGGCGGCATCTCGCTCGCCTGGCTGCTCATCGCCCTGCTGGCGCCGCTGATCGCCCCCTATGATCCGCTTCGCATGCTGCAACCACTGGCGCAGCCACTGACCCCGGATCCGGCCGGCGGAATGTTCTGGCTGGGCACCGATCTCGTGGGACGCGATATCCTGTCGCGACTGATCTACGGCGCCCGAACCGTGGTGGTCTATGCAACGCTGGCCACCCTGACCGCCTATGCTGTGGGGATCAGCGCCGGCCTTGCCGCAGGTTATCAGCGCGGTCGCACCGATATGGTCCTGTCTTTCATCGCCAATGTCGTGCTCTCGTTCCCGGTTCTTGTGCTTTACATCCTGATCATCGTGGTCATCGGGCCCTCGCCACTCAACATCATCCTCGCGGTGACATTCGCGAGCGCCCCGGCAATCTTCCGCATCGTGCGGGCCATCAGTCTCGATATCTCCAGCCGCGATTTCGTGGCCGCTGCCCGCACCCAGGGCGAAAGCCCCTGGCGGATCATGCTCGTGGATATTCTGCCCAATGCCACTGGCCCGCTTGCCGTCGATTTCTGCCTGCGGATCGGCTATACCGCGATCAAACTGGGGACCCTCGGGTTTCTCGGGCTTGGCCTGCCTCCTCCTACACCGGACTGGGGTTCGATGGTCAATGAAGGCCGCGCGATGGCGATGGCATTTCCCTATCTTATCATCTTTCCATGCCTCGCGATCTCTTCGCTGATGCTTGGTCTCAGCCTGCTGGCCGACGGTCTGAAAGACGTGTCCGGCCGGATGGAGCGCCAGTCATGACCGATCCTGTCAATCCCGGCGACACTACAGCCCCCCGGCCGGTTCTGAAGCTTGAAAATCTCAGCATCAGCCTGCCAAAGGGTGCAGACCGTTCTCTGGCGGTCTCGGGCGCCAGCCTTGAGCTGCACCCGGGTGAGATCCTCTGCCTTGTCGGGGAATCCGGCTCCGGCAAATCGGTCCTTTCCGCTGCTGTGATGGGGGCGGTGCCACGTGGTCTTGACGTTGTGGCGGGGCATATCCTGCTGAATGGCACCGATCTGACCGGGCTGAGCGAGGCACAGCTGCGGCAAATGCGCGGCCGCGATATCGCGATGATCTTTCAGGAGCCGATGTCCTCGCTCAACCCGGCAATGACCGTCGGGGAACAGATCGAGGAAGTCTTTCTGCTGCATTCCGATTTTGACGCAGCCGAACGCCGCAAGCGCGCCCGTGCCCTGGTTGAGGCAATGCATCTGCCGGATCCCGACCGCATCCTTGCCTCATTCCCGCATTGCCTGTCCGGCGGTCAGTGTCAGCGGGTGGTCATTGCGATGGCCCTGGCGCTTAACCCCAGCGTTCTGGTCGCCGATGAGCCGACCACCGCACTTGATGTGACCACTCAGGCGCAGGTGCTGAAACTGATCCGTGAATTGCGCGACGTCTATAACCACGGGATCCTCTTTATCACCCATGATTTCGGTGTGGTCGCCGATATCGCGGATCGTATCGCCGTGATGAAAGACGGGGTGATCGTCGAACTTGGCCCGGCGCGCGACGTGCTGGAGGCGGCAAGCCATCCCTATACGCGCAGTCTGATTGCCGCCATCCCGGGCCTGGCGCCACGCCTGCGCCCGGCGCCGGAAAGGAGCCAGATCGCACTGAAGGCTGCAGGGCTCTGCCACAGCTTCGGGGCCATGCGCGCGCTTGATGAGATTAACCTTACCCTGTTTCGCGGCAGCGTTCTCTCGGTTGTCGGAGAATCCGGCTCGGGCAAATCTACCCTTGCAAAGGCGCTGATCCGTCTGATCGAACCGAAAGCGGGCCGGGTCGAGGTCGGCGGAACCGATATCCTTGCGCTGCCCCCGCGTGATCTGGCGCAGTGCCGGCGCCGCATTCAGATGATTTTTCAGGATCCTTTCGAATCCCTCAACCCCCGACGGCGGGTCGGCGATGTGATCGCGCGGGCGGCCATTCTCGCGGGCACACCGCCAAGCAAGGCGCGCGCGGTTGCCGAAGAGCTTCTGACCCTCGTCGGTCTGCAGGCCTCTGCTTACGCGCGGCGCCCGGCGGCCTTTTCCGGCGGGCAGCGGCAAAGGATCGGTATTGCCCGGGCGCTGGCGATGCGGCCCGATGTTCTGATCGCCGACGAAAGCCTCTCGGCGCTGGATGTATCGGTGCAGGCGCAGGTGCTGGAACTGCTGCGCGATCTCCAGGCCCGGCTGGATCTGGCGATGCTCTTCATCACCCATGATCTGCGCGTCGCGGCCCAGATCAGCGATGACATCATCGTCATGCAAAAGGGCCGCATCGTCGAACAGGGGCGGGCCTCCGCGATCCTCCGCGATCCGCAGCATCCCTATACAAGGGAGCTGCTGGCGGCAGCGCCGGGTCGCACCACGCTAAGCACTCTTTCTGCCGCAAACTGACCCTCAGGACCGAAATGCTTAATATTACCTTCATTCAGCCCGATGGAAGCCGCCGCGAGATCGAAGCCATGCCGCATGAAAGTGCGATGGAGGCGGCGATGCGGCATGATGTCGGGGGGATCGTGGCGGAATGCGGCGGTTCCTGCATGTGTGCCACCTGCCATGTCTATCTCGACGCAGCCTTTCTCGGCATCGCCGGTGCCCCCGGCGAAATGGAGCAGGGCATGCTGGAAATGGCGGCGGCTGAGCTGCGGCCCGAAAGCCGGCTGGCCTGTCAGCTGATCATGGAACCGGCACTGGACGGGCTGATCCTGCATGTCGCCGAAAGGCAGATCTGATGGCTGCCGGTACGATCATCATCGGCGCCGGCCATGCCGGCATCCAGGCTGCCGCCAGTATGCGGCTCGAAGGCTATGACGGGCCGATCCGGGTGCTGACCGATGAGCGCAGCTTGCCCTATCACAAGCCGCCACTGTCAAAGACCTTTCTGAAACAGCCGGAACCCAGGCCCCAGCTGCTGCGCGCTGAAGGCTTCTACACCTCCAACAACATCATACTGGAACGCGGTGTGCGTGTTGTAGAGATCCGGCCCGATGCGCATCGGATACGGCTGAGCTGCGGCCGGGAAGAGCCATATGACAAGCTGATCCTTGCCACCGGCGCCCGCCCGCGGCCGCTCTCGTTGCCGGAGGGTGGCGGCCTTCAGGGCGCGCAGATCGCTGCGCTGCGCACAGTCGCGGATGCCGAAGCGCTGCGTGCGCAGATCGCCGCCAGCCGCAGCCTCGTGATTGTGGGGGCCGGATTCATCGGGCTGGAACTGGCAGCCACCCTGGCCGCTCTGGGCAAGACCGTCACCGTGACCGAGATGTCAGACCGGGTGCTGGGCCGGGTCGTGGCACCGGCGGTTTCATCCCATATCCTGGCGACCTTGCGGACGGCAGGGGTGACCATTCATCTGAATTCAGGCCTGAGCATGATAGGCCCGGGCCGCGAACACCGCCATGAGATGCGTCTGACGGGGGGCGAAAGGATTGAGGCTGATCTGCTGGTGAGCAGCATCGGGGTGGAGCCTGATACGGGGCTGGCCCGCGCGGCGGGTCTGAACTGTGATAATGGCATCCTGGTGGACGGGCTGATGCAGACCTCTGATCCCGACATCCTCGCGATCGGTGACTGCGCCCGATTTCCACACCAGGCCAGCGGCCGGCTGCTGCGGCTGGAATCGGTTCAGGCGGCAACCGATCAGGCCAGAACCGCCGCCGCAACCCTCTGCGGGCGCATAATCCCCTATGCGGCCCTGCCATGGTTCTGGTCCGATATCGGCGATCAGAAACTGCAGATGGCGGGCATTTCAACCGGCGCCGATCAGCAGGTCCTTCTTCCCGCCGGGCAGGATGGCGCGTTTTCCGTCTGTCATTTCGCGGGATCCCGGCTGCTGGCGGTCGACTCGGTCAACCGGCCTGCCGATCATCTTCTGGCGCGCAAAATGCTGAACGCTGGCTTCTCTCCACGCCCCGAAGATGTTGCCGCCAACCGCCTCGCCGAAGCTTTTGCCGCCTGGCAGAGCATGCCGGCCATACCGGCAGATCAGTAGAAATTTCGGAAATCCAAAGAGAGTTCGACGCTCATGACTGAGGTTCAGCCCCCGGGAAACCCGCTCCCCCCTGAAAGCGTGGATTGTGATGTTCATCATCCCAATCCGACCACCGCTGATCTGCTGCCCTATTTGCCCGAAGTCTGGCAGGATCTGATAACGGCGCGTGGTATTCTGCAATTCGACAGCATCGCCTATCCGAATAACGCTCCACTGACCTGCCGTCCGGACTGGCGCGACAGTGCGGGCGGATTGCGCAACCATGCCGCGCGACTTGGCGCGACAGTCTTGGAAGGTTTCGGGGCAGGAACCGCTATCCTGAACAACCTCTGCGGTGTGCATATGATCTATGACACCGATATGGCGATTGCCCTGACCCGCGCGATCAACGACTGGACCCGTGCCGAATGGCTGGACCGCCATCCGGGGCTGCGCGCCTCGATGGTGATCCCGCTGCAGGATATGGAGGCCGCAGTGGCCGAAATCGAGCGTTGTGCCGCAGATCCGCGCTTTGTGCAGATCCTGCTGCCTGCGGCCGCGCATATGCCCTATGGCAACCGCTCGTTCCGGCCGCTTTATCGCGCCGCCATCCGTCACCGGCTGCCGGTGGGCATCCATGCCGGCAGCGCCTATCACCACCCGGTGACCTCGGTCGGCTGGCCGAATACGGTGATCGAGGATTACGCCGCCCAGGCGCAGATCCTGCAATCGCAGCTCGCAAGCCTGGTCTCAGAAGGCGTTTTCGCTGAATTCCCCGAGCTCAAAGTGGTGTTTCTGGAATCCGGCGTGAGCTGGCTTCCGGCCTTCATGTGGCGCTTTGGGAAATTCTGGAAGGGGCTGCGCTTTGAGACGCCCTGGGTGGACCGGCTGCCCGCTGAAATCATCCGCGACCATATCCGCTTTACCACTCAGCCTTTTGATGCACCTGACGATCCGGACATCCTCGCCCGGCTGATCGATCAGATCGGCTCTGATCAGGTTCTGCTCTATGCCTCGGATTATCCGCACTGGCAGTTCGACGGCAATAACCCGCTGCCGAAGTCCTTCGATGCGGCGCTGATCCGCAAGATCGCGCTGGAAAACCCCCTTGCCACCTATCCCCGCCTTTCGGAGAAAAGTTCATGACCGTGCCGGCTGGAAATATGACAAAAGATCAGGCCGTTGTGCAGAAGGTGATCGACTGCGATGTGCATCCGAAACTGTCGTCGGCGGATGATCTGAAGCCGTTTCTCAGTGCCGAATGGGGGGCGCATCTCTCCACCTACGGGCTGCGTTACCGTATGGGTTATCAGGACGGCAATCCGTTTCCCAAGGCGGCGCCCGCCTCATCGCGCCGCGACACCTGGCCCGAACAGGGGCTGCCCGGTTCCGATGTCGGGCTGCTGCAAAGCCAGCTGCTTGATCTTTACAATATGGAGTTCGGCATCATGAACCCGCTCTGGCCGACGGGGCAGGGTGTGCTGGGCGATGCTTTTTCCGCCGCGCTCTGCCGTGCCACCAATCTGTGGCAGCTTGAGCTTTACAACCGTCCTGAGCCGCGGCTGAAATGTTCGATCTGCGTGCCCTATGAGAATGCTGATCTGGCCCGCCAGGAGATCGAGCATTATGCCGGGGATCAGCGTTTCGCTCAGGTTCTTCTGCTCAGCCGCACGGCGGAACTGCTGGGCCAGCGTCGTTACTGGCCGATCTTTGCCGCAGCCGAGGCCGCGAACCTGCCGGTCGGCATCCATGTTTTTGGCTATTCCGGCCATGCGATCACCCCGACCGGCTGGCCATCCTATTATATGGAAGAGATGACTGAACATGCGCCCTCGGCCCAGGCCATGCTGTCGAGCATGATTTTTGAGGGTCTGTTCGAGGCCTGTCCCGGAACAAAGATCGTGTTGCTTGAGGCCGGTTTCGCCTGGCTTCCGGCCCTCGGCTGGCGGCTGGACCGGCTTTGGGAGCGGATGCGCAGCGAGGTGCCGCATGTGAAACGGCCCCCTTCTGAATACTTGCGCCAGCATGTCTGGGTGGCAACACAGCCGATGGAAGAGCCGGAAAACCGGCGCCAGCTCGTCGATGTGCTCGACTGGATCGGTCATGACCGGGTTGTTTTCTCATCGGATTATCCGCATTGGGATTTCGATGATCCGCGCTTCTCATTGCCGCCGCATCTGAGCCCGGAGCTGAAACGTGCCATTCTCTACGAAAATGCAAAATCCCTTTACGGAGCACGCGGATGACACGGTTCCGGGTTGGCACAACCGACTGCATTGCCGAAGGCGGCCGTCTGAAGATTGACATCAACGGCAGGCCGGTGGTGATCTTCAATGTTGAAGGGCGCTTCTATGCCCTCTCGGACCGTTGCCCGCATCAGGGCGGGCCGCTGTCCGCCGGCGATCAGATCGGCGAGCTGCGGGCAGAGCGGGTAGGGGAGCATCAGTATTGCCGGCGCAATATGACGGTGCGCTGCCCCTGGCATCACTGGGAATTCGATATCGAGACCGGCCGCTCACGGATCGACCCCACCCGGCTGAAAGTGCGCTCCTATGAAACGGCGGTGGAGAACGGTCCGGACTGCAATGAGAATGAGGTGCCCGACGCGACCACTTATCAGACCGTAGCCGAGCAGGGCGTGCTATACGTGATCATGTGAGCCTGCATACACAGTCTGCCGCCTGTCGCACAGAATATCGCACGCGCCATTTTGCGGGGCTCCATTGCACAAATCGACTGATGGTCGGAGCTTCCCTCTTCCCGGACAGACCTATGCCACGGCTTCTGTGAGGGGGGCTATCGCGGTGAGACCTTGGAGCACGGCAACACGAACCTTGAACTCCGCGACCTGACGATCAAGGTGCCGCACCGCGCTGGCCCAAGAGCCTGACGCAGGACATTTTGGTCTCTGCCCGGCTTCGGCGGTGGTGTCCGCTCCATCGTCGCCAGATGGTTCGCGCCTCAAGCTTTGGTGTGCGCAGGATCATGGTGCTGCAGATTGTGCTCGATAAGAACGACCCATCGATCCGGGAACTGCTCGATTGCACGATCACGGAGCGGTTGCCAATCGAGGCCAGGGCGGCCAGAATGCGGAGCGTGGATCTGGAACGATGAAATGCTGAATTTCAACGGAAAAACTGCGGTCATCACCGGCGCGGGTCGCGGACTTGGCGCGGCTTTCGCCCTGTCATTGGCATCGATGGGCTGTGCCCTTATCCTTTGCGGAAGACGTGAGGCGGACCTTCTTGCCATCTCGGCACGCGTGACTGCACAAGGCGGGATGGCGCCGAAAGTCGTGGAACTTGATCTTGCTGATGCGGTAAGCGTTGAGCAGGCGGCGGCCAGGATTGCGGCTCTGGCACCGAAGGTCGACATCCTCATCAACAATGGGGCGATGTGGCTGGAAAGCCGCGACATGCCTTATTCAGATGCGGAGGTTCTGGGCGTAGTAAACGCGGCGATCACCGGCACATTTCTGCTCGTACAAGGCATCAGGCCGCTGATGCAGGCATCCGATGCGCCGGATATTGTTACAATCGGTTCGATCAGCGGCCTGCCGAATGCGGCATTGCAATCGGTTTCGGTGCCTTTCTATGCGGCAAAACGCGGGCAGGTGGCACTGGCCGAAGGCTTACGGCAGGATTTCATCGGCAGCAAGTTCCGCTCGATCCTGATCAATCCGCCCTATCTGGATGACGCGATACCGGATCAGCCGGACTGGGCAGAGGCGGCCCTTCGTGACAAAGGCCAGCGCGGCACCGGCCGGGATGTGGTCGAGGCAGCGGTTTTTGCACTGACCCGCCCCCGCCATGTCTCGCTGACGATTGATGTCGATGCCGATGAGGGCGGCCTGTTTTCCTGATGCCGGATCACAAGGCCGAAGGGGCATGGCGGGTTTGGCCGAAGCACGTGCAGCATGATTGCGCGCGAATTGGTCTGACCAATGCAGGAGTTGGCTCATTGCCAGTTCTCCTGAATTTGCCGTTCCGAAGCGCGTCACTGCGAAGGGCGGGAACTGCCGCCCTTCATGATCGAAACGCCTAGCCCCGCCAGCAAAATGGGTATCAAAGCCCAGGGCAACAGATCGCCCCCCCAGCGATCAAGCAGCAGCCCTCCGATCATGCCGCCCCCTGCGATGGCGATGTTCCAGATCGTGACGATCATGGACTGCGCCAGATCGGCATTCTCTCCCGCCACCCTGGCCGAGGCCGTCTGAAACAAGGTGGCCGAGCCGCCGAAGGAGAGCCCCCAGATCACGATGCAAACCACGATCATCAGCGGGGCATCACTCCAGATGCCAAGGCCAAGGCTTGCAACGGCAAAAGTCGCAAAGCTGAAGCGGATCAGTGCAGAGAGCCTCCGATCGACAAGCGCCCCGATGACCCAGATCCCGATGAGCGATGCAATACCAAAGGCCAGCAGCACGGCGTCGACACGGTCCCCGAGGCCACCTTCACGCAGGAATGGCGCGATATAGGTGTAAAGGATGTTGTGGCCCAGGACGAAGGTCAGGGTCATGAACAGAACCGCTCGCATTCCGCGCGTGGTAAGCACATGCCTTAGAGGCACGCGTATCTGACGCTCTGATCCGGGATAGTCAGGCACCTCTGCCAGGACCCAGAAGATCAGCACCAGCGCCAGCAGGCTCATGATGCCAAAGGTGATGCGCCAGCCGAGCATACCGCCAAGCGCCGTCCCGAGCGGCACCCCCAGGGCCAGAGCCAAAGGCGTCCCGACCATAGCCACCGCGATGGCACGGCCCTGCAGTTCCGTCCCCACCATCCGTGCGGCATAGCCTGCCAGCAAAGACCAGACCAGGCCTGCCGCAACACCGGCAAGAAACCTTGCCGCGAGCAGGATCGGATAATTGTCGGTCAATGCTGTGATGGTATTGGCGATGGCGAAGCCGGTGATCGCCAGTATCAGAAGTGGGCGGCGACGCCAGCTTTGGGTCGCGGCGGTAAGCGGGATTGCAGCCAGCAGCGAGCCTACCGCATAGATGGTGATGCTCTGGCCGATCAGCGCCTCGGATACACCGAGGTCGGCGCTCATCAGGGTCAGCACGCCAGCAGGAAGCGCCTCGGTCAGAATGGTGATGAAGCCCGCCATTGCGAGCGCGAGCAGGGGGGGCAGGGGCAACCGGTCGCTGGCCTTGCGCGACCCGTCAGAGAGGATGGTCATAGTCGATCCTTGAAAGTGTCGGCGGAGGCCCGCCCCTTTGCGGGGGCAGGCGTTCTGCCAGAACGGGGTGCCGGAAAAGCTGGGAAGGCGGATCAGCCCGCCGCATCGACATGCGGTTTCGGCAACACCAGATCGCCGACCGTGTAGGTGTGAAACGCGCTGGATGAGACGCTGTCCAGCTTTGCAAATTTCTCGAGAAACACCGGATCGGAAAAGAAGATCGCCACATCGCGCGGGTCAGAGATCGCCTCGATGTTTACAACCGTCAGCCCATCGGTGCTTTTTGACAGGTTGCTCCACAGGAAGCCCGGTTTCCGCTCGGCCACGTAATGCACAACATCCTGGATCAGCCGAAAGGCCTCGTCCTGCTTGCCTGGATGGGCATGGATCACATTGACGATGAAGGTCGTTGGGGCAGGGGTCAGGCTGAAGGCGGGGGTCATCACAATCTCCGTGGCTGATGCGGCCCGAGAGATAGCGCTGCGCATCTTCCTGAAAAACAGGCGGCATTTCCAATGACTGCGGAATAATATTCCGCTATATCCCCGTGATGGACAAGCTCAGCGCATATGAGGCCTTCACCCAATCCGCCGAAACCGGCAGCTTCGTTGTTGCCGGGCGCAATCTCGGCATTTCGGCCTCGGCGGTTGGCAAGGCGGTGGCGCGTCTGGAGCAGCGGCTGGATGTGCGGCTTTTCCATCGCAACACCCGCAATATGACCCTGACCGAAGAGGGGCGGCGGTTTCTGGAACGCTGCCGCCGGATTTTCGAGGAGGTCGAGGCGGCCGAGGCCGAGCTTGCGCAATTGAGCCGCACGCCGAAGGGGCGGCTGCGGGTCAGCATGCCACTGGTCGGCATGTTGCTGACGCCGGTCATGGCCGAGTTCATGCGGGCCTGGCCCGAGGTGCAGCTGGAGCTGGATTTCAATGACAGGCTGGTCGATATCATTGAAGAGGGTTTTGACGCAGTGATCCGCACCGGCACACCGTCAGACAGCCGCCTGATGGCGCGCAATCTCGGGCGTTTCCGAATGCATATCGTCGCCGCGCCGGATTATCTGGCGCAGCACGGCACGCCACAACGCCCCGAGGATCTGGAGGTGCATCACTGTCTGCACCAGCGATCGCCGAATACCGGCAAGATCCGATCCTGGCCGCTTGCCCCGACCGATGGTGCCCGCAAGCTGGTTCTGCCCGAAAGGATGAGTGCCAGCGCCGTTGATCCGCTGATCGAACTTGCAGTGCGCGGGTTCGGGATCGCCTGCCTGCCGCCTTTCGCCATTCGGCGCGAACTGGCTGAGGGGTTGCTCGTGCCGATCCTTACCCCCTGGATCGAGGGCATGGATCAGTTCCACGTGCTTTGGCCTGCCAGCCGCAAAGTCACCCCCAAGCTGAGAGCATTTATCGATTTCATGGCCGAGCACCTCCGGCCTGGGGATGTGGCGGCGCAACAGACGGATTGACGGGTCACCACGGCAAACCGGACTGCGCGCGCGTCGCCACCCTCTGGCAAATGGCCAAGTTAGCCCACGCATCCGCAACACAGGGGTTTATGTTCAGAACCAGTCTGGCCCAATCATGCGACGCAGGATCGCGAAGTGCTCCCCGGCAATCAGATCCTGTCGAACACCGACCCCATCCGCGGTGAGAACAGACGCTCGTAGGTTTTCATCAGATGGCCGTCAGTCATTGCTGCGACATGGTCACAGATGACACGCAGGTCATTCCCCTCCGCTCCATATCTCGCCTGCACATCCAGAGGAAGAAGTCGCGCCGGATCCGACTGCAAAGCCTCGAATACGGCCACCACCATCTGCTGGCCCTTGAATTCAAGATGCTGCACGGAAGGGCTGCGGATGACGTCGGCCATCACAAAGTCTTTCAGCGCGGAGAGCAGGCTCGCCTGGGCGGGCGGAAGGCTGACACGCCAGCGCAGGAGCGGCTCCGAGAAGCAGTCCAACTCGCTGAAGCCGATGGCGTTGATGAAAAAGCCAACGAGTGCATTGACGACCTTCTTTCTGCCACCCGCCGGGCCAAACAACCGGCCAACCAGTTCTGAATAGCGGTCATTCCGGGATGCCGGGCCGGAGGATCGGCGCTCATCCAGGAAGGGATCCCAGAGCGCTTCCGGAATGGCCGCACGCAGTCTTTCGGCGCTCACCAGCCCCATGGCCAGGGCGTCCTCAAAGTCATGGATGCCGTAAGAGATGTCGTCCGCAATATCCATAAGACTGCAGTCGAGGGATTTATGGATCGTCTTTGCGTGCTTCTTGCCGGTCTTTATGCGGGTGAATTCGCAAAGGTCCGCATCTGAAAGGTCGCGCAGGATCCAGTCGACAGCACCTTGCTCGCTTGTCAGATATCCCTTGGGCGGCTTGCAGGCATCGACATCGAGGGTCTGGAAAACGGATGTTCCTCCCTTGAGCGCCGGGCTGATTGCTGAGTTGGCAAGCGAGGGCAGGGCGGCCGGATATTTGAGGACGCCCAGCAGCGACCGCCGGGTAAGATCCGCCCCGTCTTTTTCCGAGAAGGTTTCCAGTCTGGTCAGGATCCGAAGGGTCTGGCCGTTTCCTTCGAACCCGCCAGCGTCGCGCATGCAGTAATTCAGCGCCACCTCGCCGCCATGACCGAAGGGCGGATGGCCAAGATCATGGGCGCTGCTGATCGCCAGGATCATGCTTTGACAGGGGAGATGAGGCACCGCCGGATGACCAGGGTGCTTCTGTGCCAGCTGGCGCACCAGCCCTGTCGCGATCTGGGCCACCTCAAGCGAATGGGTCAGCCGGGTTCGGTAGAAGTCGCTGTCCCCGATGCTCAGGATCTGCGTTTTGCCCTGAAGTCTGCGGAAGGAGGCAGAATGGATGATCCGGCCGTAATCGATGTCGCCCGGCGTGCGGGCATCATTGTCGCGGGGAATGAAATTGCTGCGCCTGTCTAACCAGCTCATATCCGGGGATCCTGTTGTTCAGAATAACAAATGCCGGACGGGCCGGTGCTGCGCAAGGCGCAGTGACCAGATCATGCTTGCGGCGTATCCTGGAGGCGTCGAAACTCGAACATATATCCGTCCAGAGATCGCGTGGTCGGACCGATCTGAGCCCCCAAACGGGGGGCGCGCAATCTGCCTTCAGTGCCAGTTCCTCCCCAACGCCCGTCGTTCTGCGGATCAGGTATCTGGGTTGGCCCAAAAGCAAAAGCCGTGAGAGGGCTCACGGCTTCAACAATATACAGATGTAGATGGCTCAGCGCCCGATCTGACCGATCTCGCCACGATGCAGACCGATGTCTGCCAGCTCACGGTCGCTCAGGACGCTCAGGACGCTCAGCGCCTTGCGGGTCAGCCGCAACTCGTTCCACTCCCGGACGCCAGCAATCAGGCGAGCAAAGAAAGAGGGCTGCGAAGCAGCGCTCGAGGCGGAGACACGGGTCTGACTGATGGCGGTCATGGCGGTTTTCTCTTCTCTGAAAGCAGATCGAAGCGGCATTCGCTTCGGTTGACGATCAAATAGTAGGCTACTCGCGAAGCTGCTAGCCGCAGTGCAGCATTGCCGTCTTGCGCTACGCGCATAGCGTCTCGTGCAGCTGCACAGATGGGAGGCGGTGGGCCCAAGTTCTCGGCGGGCTCCGTAGGCCGATGCGATGCGCGCGTTCCCGTGCTATTGTTGGCATGGTTTTGCGAACCTCTCAGCATGAGGGGGCCGGTTGTATCAATTGAGCAAGTATTTTACCGCATAATCAGTATTATGTAATAAATATGAATCCAGGCGGTACTTTTGTCTTTATCCATTCGTCTCGAGCGACCGGCTGATTTATAAGGCGCTGCAAGTGACTCAACCGCCTGGGCCACGCTGCTCTCGGCCAGGCGAAGCAAAGCTGTGATCTGTTCATCGGGGCTTACACGGTCCTGTTGCGGACACGGTTGCCTGTTAATCAGGGCAACAGCACTTTCTCGCTTGAACCGCCTCAGGTCGCATCAGGAGAAAGCTCCGCTTAAACAGCCCTTTAAAAATTCAGCCTGTCCTCCCCAGGCTCACAGAACCTGATCTGTCAGTTTCAGGCACTCGGCGATCCTGCCGCTGCGCAGCCCGGTGTTGAACCACTGAGCGCGCTGGGCCGAACTGCCATGGGTAAAGGTATGTGGCATCGGGCGCTGGCCGGCATTCTTTTGCAGCGTATCATCCCCGATCTGGCGCGCCGCGTTCAGCGCCTCGTCGAAATCGCCGCGCTCGACGGTGCCAAGCGTCGTCGCGGCCTCATGCGCCCAGACGCCGGAGAGACAATCGGCCTGAAGCTCGATCAGCACCGAGACCTGGTTCGAGTCGGTCGCGCTCAGCTGGCTGCGCAGCGTATTGGCGCGGCCCAGAATGCCGAGTTCGTTCTGGACGTGATGACCGACCTCATGCGCCACCACATAGGCCGCGGCGAAATCGCCCTTCGCGCCGAGCTGTTTTTCGAGCGTCACGAAGAAACTGGTATCAAGGTAAACCTTGCGATCGGCCGGGCAGTAAAACGGCCCGGTAGCCTCGGAAGCACCGCCACAGGGCGACTGGGTGCCTCCCTTAAACAGCACCAGCGTCGCGGGTTGATAGGTTTTGTTCAGCTGGCTGCGGAACAGATCGGCCCAGATCACCTCGGTATCGGCCAAAACGACCGAGACAAATTCCCCGGCCTCCTGGTCCTGGGCGGTCAGAGGCTCACCCGCGCGGCCGCTGTTCTGGCCTGCATCCAGCCCGACCTGGTTCAGCAACTGGCTCGGATCGACACCCAGCACCAGCGCAATCACGAAAACCGCGACAAGGCCAAGGCCCCCGACCCCGGCCGCGCCGCCCCTACGGATCCCGCCGCCCTGCGCGCGGCGATCTTCGATATTATTGCTGCCGCGGCGGCCTTTCCATTGCATTGCGGGCGCTCCCCTGTCCTGCGGCGCCCCGGCGATGAGGCCTCACACGGCTGGCAATCTACCCTGACCCGCTATTTCAGAAAAGCCCTGACGAAAGGTCCAGGCGGCTGGCCTGCACAGAGCGACTGATCGCGGGTTGATCGTTGGCGCGCGAAGGCGTTACTTTCCCTTTCGTCACACCGGGCCTAAACCTGTCACCGTATCGCCAGGGAATCGGAGCCCGCCCTATGATCCTGAAAACACCGGCAATCCTGATCGCGGGCCTCGGATCGGCCGCAATGCTGGCCGCGGCCTTTGGTTTTCAGCTGATTGGTGGGCTGGCGCCCTGCCATTTGTGCCTGCTGCAACGCTGGCCGCATGCCGCTGCGGTGCTGTTTCTGGCGCTCTGGCTGGCGACAGGCTGGCGGATCTGGCCCTGGCTGGGGGCTGCCGCAGCGCTGACCACCGCCGGGATCGGGCTTTTCCATGCAGGTGTCGAACTGGGCTGGTGGGAATATATTTCGACCTGCACGCAAGGGTCGATTGCGGGGCTGTCAGCATCTGATCTGATGAACCCGGCCACGGCGGCCCCTGCCCCGGTGCGCTGTGACGCGATTCCGTGGTCCTTGTTCGGGATCTCGATGGCGGGGTGGAACGCGATTGTCTCGCTGGTCCTGGCGCTGATCTGGGTTTTCGGCGCCACCCGTCGGGACTGAACCGGCAGAAAGCCTCTGGCGGGAAGGTTTCAGTCTGGGAAAACGGGGCCCCACCCTGACAGGGAGGTCAGGCCCCGTCGGTGACCGGCGCGCAATTGAAGAGGCGCGCATGTTCCTGGATCGCGAAACGGTCGGTCATCCCTGCCACATAATCCGCAACAATGCGGGCAAGTGTGGTTTCATCCTGACCGGCATCCCGGATGTCTTCCTGCCATTCAGCGGGCAAAAGCTCCGGCTGGTTCAGAAACAGCGGGAAGAGATCATCCATCACCCCCGTCACCCGCGCCCGCACCTCCATCACCGAGGGCGCGCGATACATCCTGTGGAAAAGGAAGCTGCGCACCGCCTTCAGCTCCTGATAAAGCGGCTTTGAGAAACGGATGATTGTCGTCCCCATATGGCGGATCTCGTGCACCGATTGCGGCTGTGCGGCCTCAAGCCGGTTTTGCGCCACATGGATCACGTCTTCGACCATGCGGCCAAAGACGCGGCGCAGCGCCTCATGCCGGCGGCGCATCCGGTCGAGCCCGGGGTAAAGCTCGTCGACCTTACGGAAGGCAGGACCGGCAACCGGCAGCTCCATCAGGTCATCCTCGGTGAAAAGCCCCGAGCGCAGCCCGTCATGCAGGTCGTGATGCGAATAGGCCACGTCATCTGCGATGGCTGCGACCTGGGCCTCGGCGCTTGCATGGGTCGACAATTCGAGATCCCAGGCGCGGTTCACCTCATCCAGCGCATAGGGCAGATGGTCGGGGTCGTGCTTGTGTTTGTCATCGGCGTTGGGGCCGATCACCGGGCCATTATGTTTCGCGATGCCTTCCAGCGTCTCCCAGGTCAGGTTCAGCCCGTCAAAGCCGGCATAATGGCGTTCCAGCCGCGTCACGATGCGCAGGGCCTGAGCGTTATGGTCAAAGCCGCCATAGGGTTGCATCAGCCGTGCCAGTGCATCTTCGCCGGTATGGCCAAAGGGCGTATGACCCAGATCATGCGCCAGCGCGATCGCCTCGGCCAGATCGGTGTTCAGCCCCAGCACGCCCGAAATCGTGCGCGCCACCTGTGCGACCTCAATCGAATGGGTCAGGCGGGTGCGGTAATAATCGCCCTCATGTTCGACAAAGACCTGGGTCTTATGTTTCAGTCGGCGAAAGGCCGAGGAATGGATGATCCGGTCGCGATCCCGCTGAAAGGGCGAGCGGAATGTGCTCATTCCTTCGTCAAACAGCCTCCCACGCGACTCTTCTGGCTGACAGGCAAAAGCGGCAAGCATCACGATCCGGTTCCCAATTCAGTGCGGCGGCTTGTTCGGCGCGGCCCTGCCCCCTATATTCCGGGAAAGCGCTGAATGATACCGGAACAGCCATGGAACTTGTGCTTCCCCCCGATGCCGCCCCCTTTGCCGATGCGCTGCCGCGCGTCACCGACCGCGCTTTCGCGCGGCTGGCCGAGATTGCCGAGATCACCGGCGCGCCCCAGCCTTTGCGCGTCGGCGTGCTGGGCGGCGGCTGTTCGGGCTTTCAATATGAGATCGTGCTGGGCCAGGCCGGCCCCGAGGATCTGGTATTCGAAAAAGACGGCCAGCGCGTGCTGGTTGACCCGGTTTCGCTTCCGTTCCTGCAAAATGCGGTGATCGACTTCACCGAAGAGCTGATCGGGGCGCGTTTCGTGATCGAGAACCCGAATGCATCGAGCTCCTGCGGCTGCGGCACCTCATTCTCAATCTGACGCCTCAGGGCTTGGACTGACGGGCCGGATCCCGGCAGGCGGCTGACGCCGGAGTCAGGCGACATCCGGAGCTCCGGGTGACATGTTCGCGACAACGTAGATGGCAGAGCGACTGCCTTATAGTCGGGTCGGACAGACATCTCATCGCTGAGCGATGCAACAGCCGCTTTTCGGGATCACGGCGGCATGGCACTATGGCGCCATGTCCCGCATTATCCTTCTGAACAAACCCTTTGATATGCTCTGTCAGTTCACCGATCTGAAGAGCCCATCGCCCCGCCCGACCCTCTCGGCGGTGCTTGACCAGCCCGGTGTCTATCCGGCGGGCCGGCTGGATCGCGATTCCGAGGGGCTGGTGGTGCTGACCGATGACGGGTGGCTGCAGGCGCGGATCTCGGACCCAAAGCACAAGACCGAAAAGACCTATTACGCCCAGGTCGAGGGTGCACCTGATGCGGCCGCCCTGGCGGCGCTTGAACAGGGTGTCATGCTCAATGACGGCCCTGCCCTGCCCGCGCGCGCCAGGCTGGTGGCGGCGCCCGACTGGCTCTGGTCGCGCGAGCCGCCGATCCGGGTCCGCAAATCGGTGCCCGACGCCTGGATTGAACTGACCATTCGCGAGGGCCGCAACCGCCAGGTGCGCCGCATGACAGCGGCGGTCGGCCTGCCAACGCTGCGCCTGATCCGCTGGCGGGTGGGCGACTGGACACTGAAAGGCCTCGCGCCGGGACAATGGAGAGATTTGTGAGGAGGAATTTGTGAACACTGCTGCACAAGAAATCATCGCCCATCTCGATCTGAGACCGCATCCCGAGGGCGGCTGGTATCGCGAAACCTGGCGCGGCCCGACCCGTGAAGCGCGCGCCTGCGGCACCTCGATCCTCTTCCTGCTCCAGGCGGGAGAGAGAAGCCACTGGCACCGGGTCGATGCCGATGAGATCTGGCACTGGCATGCGGGCGCGGCCCTCGACCTCGCAATGGGGGAACGTGCGGCGCGTCATTATACGCTCGGCCCCGATATACTCGCGGGGCAGCACTGTCAGATGATTGTGCCCGCCGGCTGGTGGCAGGAAGCCGTGAGCCGCGGCGACTGGACACTTCTGTCCTGCACAGTCAGCCCGGGCTTTCGGTTTGAGGGATATGAGCTGGCCCCGGCGGGCTGGAGCCTGCCTGCTGAGCCCGGCCCGGACGTAAACTGAAAATTGCCCCCGCTGGCCGGTCATGGCAAATCTTGTATCCATCACAAGATGCGCCCTCGCCGCCAGGGGCGCCCCTGGATAAACCTGTCCCATGGAACACAGCCCCTCCCCCAAACCACAGCCCGCCGGTTCGCAGGAAGGAGACAGCCTTTCCGGGTTTCTCTATGCGCTGTCCGCCTATCTTCTCTGGGGATTTCTGCCGCTTTATATGAAGGCGCTGGATCATGTCTCGCCGATTGAAGTGGTGGCGCATCGGGTGATCTGGGCGCTGCCGGTTGCGCTGCTGATCCTGGCCCTGACGCGCCGGACCGCAGATCTGAAGGCGGCTTTGCGCAATCCGGCGATGCTCGGGATGACGCTGGTGACGGCGGGGCTGATCTCGGTGAACTGGGGGTTCTATGTCTATGCGATCACCTCCGGTCGGGCGCTGGATGCGGCGCTTGGCTATTACATCAACCCGCTGTTCTCGATCCTTCTGGGCGCCGTGTTGTTGGGCGAGCGTTTGCGCGGTGTACAATGGCTCGCAATTCTCGCGGCATCCATCGGGGTCGCGATCCTGACCCTCGAAGCCGGGCGCCTTCCGGTCCTCGCGCTGGCGCTGACGCTCACATGGGGCTTTTACGCCTATTTCAAGAAGAGCCTGCCAATCGGTCCCAACCAGGGATTCACCCTGGAGGTGATGGTTCTGTTGCTTCCGGCGCTGGCGGTGATCGGCTGGCTCGCCACATCGGGTGAGATGCAATTCCTGCACGGGCCTGGCTGGCAGAGCGCAATGTTGTTCCTGCTGGGGCTGGTCACCGCGGGGCCGCTGATCCTCTATGCCAATGGCGCCAAGAAGCTGCGGCTGACGACCATCGCGATCATGCAATATATCGCGCCGACGATGATCTTCCTGACCGCGGTTTTTGTCTTTGACGAGCCGTTCAGCCGGCAAAAACTGATCGCTTTCGGCTTCATCTGGCTGGGACTGGTGATCTATTCCCTCTCAATGCTGCGCCGGGCAGGTTCAAAGCCGGAGTTTTGAAAACTCCGGTACGGAGCCTTTCCAAGGCTCCGGCGCGAAATCTGTGCAGATTTCGCCGGCGCCCGGGTGCCGAAGTTTCAATGAGCAGAGCCTTTCTTGCCGCTGACAAGGCGCCAGAGCGGCGCGATCCCCCTTGTCGCCACCGGGATCAGCAGCGTCCCGACAATCAGGCCGACCACGCCATCAAGCGCGGCCGTCACCAGCCATTGCACCAGCCCTGCCGCCTGGGAAACAGCTGATGCCACAGAGGTAGCAATATGGTGGATGGTCTCATAGGGCCAGGCCCAGAGATGCGTTACCTCGAGCCCATGCACGACGATATTACCACCAACCCAGAGCATCGCGGCCGTTCCGACCACGGACAGCACCCCAAGCAGCACCGGCATTCCCTTGACCAGCCCGCGCCCGAAGGCCCTGGTCACGCCAATCCGCCCTGTCGCGGCCATATGCAGCCCGATATCATCCATCTTCACGATCAGCGCCACCGCGCCGTAAACCGCCACCGTAATCAGCGCGCCCACCACCGCAAGAACCACCGCTTTCATCCAGAAATCCGGGCTGTCGATCACCGAAAGCGCGATGGTCATGATCTCGGCCGAAAGGATGAAATCGGTTTTGATTGCCCCCGCGACTTTCACCTCCTCAAGCTGCGTCTCATTCCCTGCCGCGTGATCCGCTTCCGCCGCCTCCCCATGCGGGAACAGCGCATGGAACAGCTTTTCCGCCCCTTCAAAACACAGATAGGCGCCCCCCAGCATCAGCAGCGGCGTGATCGCCACCGGGAGGAACGCCTCCAGCGCCAGCAGGACCGGCAACAGGACCAGCAGTTTGTTGCGCATCGATCCGAGCGCGATCCGCCAGATGATCGGAAGCTCGCGTTCGGGCCTGAACCCTGTCACATATTTCGGCGTCACTGCGGCATCATCGATCACCACGCCTGCGGCTTTGGCCCCTGCCTTGGCGGCCGCCGCCGCAACATCGTCGACCGATGCGGCTGCCACTTTGGCAATCGCCGCGACATCATCCAGCAAAGCCAGCAAACCACTCATGTCACACCCCGTTTAAGCGCCTCCTAGCACAATGGCAGGGAATCACCCGATCAAAGCAAGGGGGAGTTATCCCGGCCCTGGCGCCTTCTGGCTGCCCGGGCCCGCAACTGTTACCGCAAGCGCTAGCGCAAACAGTCGTGGTTTGCGCTAACACAATGAAAATACGTATCTTTTATGCTTTGAAAAGCTGCAGGGCAGCGCTAACCAGCCTGAGACCCGGGATAATTTCGTGCAGCGGAGACACAGGATATGACCATCACAGTCGGTATCAACGGATTTGGCCGCATCGGCCGCTGCACCCTCGCCCATATCGCGGAATCGAACCGCAATGATGTGCAGGTCGTGGCAATCAATGCGACCGGCCCCATCGAGACCAATGCGCATCTGCTGAAATACGACTCGGTTCATGGTCGCTTCCCGGGCACCGTGAAGGTCGAGGGAGGCGCGCTGGATCTCGGGCGCGGTCCGATCCGGGTGATGTCGACCTATAACCCGGAAGAGCTCGACTGGGAGGGTGTGGATGTCGTTCTGGAATGCACCGGCAATTTCAATGACCGCGCAAAAGCCGCCGTGCATCTGGGGCGCGGCGCGAAACGGGTGCTCGTCTCGGCCCCCGCGAAGAATGCCGATCTGACCGTGGTCTATGGTGTCAATCACCGCTCGCTGCTGCCTGAGCATCTGGTCGTCTCGAACGGGTCCTGCACCACGAACTGCCTCGCGCCGCTGGCCAAGGTGCTGAATGACACGATCGGGATTGAATCCGGCATCATGACCACGATCCATTCCTATACCGGCGATCAGCCGACGCTGGACCGCCGCCATTCTGACCTCTACCGCGCGCGTTCGGCGGCGATGGCGATGATCCCGACCTCGACCGGCGCCGCGAAAGCGCTTGGCGAGGTCCTGCCCGAACTGAAAGGCAAGCTCGACGGCTCGGCGATCCGGGTGCCGACCCCGAATGTCTCGGCGGTGGATCTGACCTTTATCGCCGCGAAATCGGTCACCGCTGACGAGGTGAACCAGATCGTGCGCGAGGCCGCCAATGGCTATATGGGCATGGTCATGGCCTATGACCCCGAACCCAAGGTCTCGATCGACTTCAACCATACCCCGCAATCATCGATCTTCGCACCGGATCAGACGCGAGTGGTTGGCCGTTCCGTCCGCGTTCTGGCATGGTATGATAATGAATGGGGCTTCTCCTGCCGCATGGCCGATGTGGCCGGCGCCATGGGGCGGCTCGCAGGCTGAGACCGGGCGCACTCCCCGGCCAAACCCGGGGATTTCGCGTGACGGATCGTGTCGCACTCTACATCGCTTTGACGCTGGCTGTGGCAATCGGCCTGGATCTGCTCCTCACTCAGGGGCAGATCCTGATGTTTCTGGCGAAAAAATTCCTCCATCTTGTCGACTGGGTACAATTCTGGCGCTGATGCTGGCAGGATTTGATTGCATTTCCGCGCGTTCTGCGGTTGTTAGCGCTAGCAGTCCGGCATCATCGTGCCGGCATGAGGGCGCTCTCAGCTTTGAAAGCGCAAAAGACACCGCAGCACCGGAGGAAGGTCATGGCTGTCAAGGTTGCAATCAATGGGTTCGGCCGCATCGGGCGCAATATCCTGCGCGCGATCATCGAATCGGGACGTACCGATATCGAAGTGGTGGCGCTGAACGATCTCGGCCCCGTCGAGACCAATGCGCATCTGCTGCGCTTTGACTCGGTTCATGGCCGTTTCCCGGCCGAAGTGACGACCGGTCCGGACTGGATCGATGTCGGCCGCGGCCCGATCCGGGTGACCGCACTGCGCAATCCGGCTGAACTGCCCTGGTCGGATGTCGATGTTGTTCTGGAATGCACCGGCATCTTCACCTCGAAAGAGAAATGCCAGGCACATCTGGAAAACGGATCAAAGCGCGTTCTGATCTCGGCACCGGGAGAGGATGCCGACAAGACCATCGTCTTCGGCGTGAATGACGACACATTGACCGCAGAAGACCTGATTGTCTCGAATGCCAGCTGCACCACCAACTGCCTCTCGCCGGTGGCAAAAGTGCTGCATGATGCCATCGGCATCGAAAAAGGCATGATGACGACGATCCACTCCTATACCGGCGACCAGCCGACGCTGGACACGATGCATAAGGATCTCTACCGCGCCCGCGCCGCGGCACTCTCAATGATCCCGACCTCGACGGGTGCGGCAAAGGCCGTGGGTCTGGTCCTGCCCGAGCTGAAGGGCAAACTGGACGGCTTCGCGATCCGTGTGCCGACCCCGAATGTCTCGGTCGTTGACCTGAAATTCATCGCAAAACGCGCGACTACGGTCGAAGAGATCAACAATGCCATCATCGCGGCGGCTGACGGCCCATTGAAAGGCATCCTGGGCTATACGAAGTTCAAGAATGTCTCGTCAGACTTCAACCATGACCCGCATTCGTCGATCTTCCATATCGACCAGACCAAGGTGATGGACGGAACCATGGTCTCTGTCCTGAGCTGGTATGACAATGAATGGGGCTTCTCGAACCGGATGGCGGATACCGCCGTCGCGATGGGCAAGCTGATCTGACACCGGTCAGGCCTTCCCGGATTGCAAAGGGCGCGGATTTTTCAAAAAAATCCGCGCCGATTTCTTTAAAGAAATCGGCTTCTTGTTCAGCCGTATTTCGCCTTCAGGGCCGTCGCGACCGGGGCCGGCACGAACCGGCTCACATCGCCGCCCAGTCTGGCGATCTCTTTCACCAGTTTCGAGGCAATCGCCTGGCGGCGCGCATCGGCCATCAGGAAGACCGTCTCGACAGAATCGTCCAGCGCCCGGTTCATCCCGACCATCTGGAATTCATACTCGAAATCCGCCACTGCCCTGAGCCCGCGTACGATCACATTCGCCCCCACATCGCGGGCGCAGTCGATCAGCAGATTCTCGAACGGATGCACCAGAATTTCACCGCCGGTAATGTCAGTGATCGCGGCACATTCCGCGCGCAGCATCGAAACCCGGTCATCCAGGCTGAACAAGGGGCCCTTGTCCCGGTTGATCGCCACCCCGATCACCAGCCGGTCGACCAGCACCATCGCCCGCCGGATGATATCGGTATGCCCCAGCGTTACCGGATCAAAGGTGCCCGGATAAAGGCCGATGCGCATGGGTAAATCCTCCCTGATCCCTCCGCTGCAGGCGCACGCAACAATATTGCCTGCGCCTGCGCAAGATCAAAACCGCCGCAGCGCAGCAAAAGCCGGCGCAGTGGTCACTGTGGTCAATGACCCATGATCATGCCTTCAAGGGCATCCTTCTCAGCGTTCAGCTCCTGCAGCCGCGCCTTCACCACATCGCCCAGGGTGATGATCGCCAGCATCTCGCCATTTTCGATCACCGGCATATGGCGGAACCGGCCATCGGTCATGGTTTGCAGGATATCCATATTCAGATCGCCGCTGGTACAGGAGACGAGCTTTGACGTCATCAGCTCGGTCACCCTTGCCGAAAGGCAGGTCACGCCGGTGCGCCCCAGTTCACGGACGATATCGCGCTCGGAAAGAATCCCGAGGGCCGTCTTGCCGTCGGATGAGACGATGATCGCCCCGATCCGTTTCTCGGACAGCAATGCGGCAGCTTCGGCAACAGTGGCCTCGGGGGCAATCGTGATCACCCCTGCCGGTTTTGTCTTCAGGATCTGGCTGACAAGCATGGGCTGTTCCTCACTTTCCCGCGTCTGTCAGAGGAAGGGTCTTTGAGCCACAGGATTCTGTCAAGCCCCGTGGCCGTAAGTGCCAGTTGCTGCGGTCTTTTCATGCCTGGTCATCTCGATCCTGGTCTCGCGCACAAGGCTTTGGGCAAAGCGGTTCAACCGCTGAACCCGCCCGTCATCGGCGTGACGGATCAGCCAGAACGACCGGGTCAGCCCTACCTTATCGGACAGGAGCTGCCGGAGTTCGGGCGCCGCCGGCAGGGCAAAATCGTGAACAATGCCGATGCCCGCCCCCTGGCGCAGAAAATTCAGCTGCACCGAGACCGAGTTAGAAGAAATCGCCACCTGGGGCGCACCAAGCTCGGCCAGATAGTCCAGTTCCTTGTCGAAAATCAGATCCGGGATATAGCCGACGAATCGCAGATCGCGCAGATCGGCCAGATCCTGCGGCTCGGGGTTGCGCGCGAGCCAGGCCTCGGATGCCGCAAGCACCAGCTGGTAATCGGTCAGCTTCTGCACCGTGAGCCGCCCGGTTTCAGGCCGCGAGACGCCGATGGCCATATCGGCCTCGCGTTTCGAAAGGTTAAAGACGCGCGGCAGCGCCACCAGCTGAACCTCGAGCCCCGGATTCTGGTCGCAGATCCGCGCGATCACCGGCGGCAGCAGGTAATTGGCGCAGCCATCGGGGGCGCCAAGCCGGATCAGCCCGGTCAGCCCCTGCCCCGGCCTGTCGCCACTCAGCGCCTCGCCCGCTGCCAGCATCGCCGCCTCGGCACGTTCGGCAGCCGGCAAAAGCCGCTCTCCGGCCTGGCTCAGCTGATAGCCCTGAGGGCTGCGGGCAAAAAGCCGCTGGCCAAGCGCCTCTTCAAAGCGCTGCACCCGCCGCCCGACCGTCGCCGCATCGATCTTGAGCCGCTTGCCGGCGCCAGACAGGCTTTCATGGCGCGCAACTTCGAGAAATATCCTGAGATCGTCCCAATCCACTCCGTCCCCGCCTCTCCGCACCCTTTTGCAAAAATGCAAAATGCCTTTGGTCTATTGGCGCTTTGATCCGCGAATTCGCAAGGGTAAAAGCGGTATATGCAATTCCATATGGGAGGTTCTGCCATGGTCGCTGAGATCGGTCACTGGATCGACGGCAAGCTGGTGAAGGGCACGTCGGGCCGCTTCACTGATGTCTTCAACCCCGCCACCGGCGAAGTCCAGGCGCGCCTTGCGCTGGCCACGCCGGCAGAGCTTGACGCTGCCATCCAGTCGGCAGCAGCGGCACAGCTGAAATGGCAGGCGGTCAACCCGCAGCGCCGCGCCCGTGTGATGATGGCCTTTGCGGCGCTCATCAACCGCGACATGGAAAAGCTCGCAGAACTGGTGTCGCGCGAGCATGGCAAGACCATTCCGGATGCGAAAGGCGATGTGCAGCGCGGGCTGGAAGTCGTCGAAGTCTGCATGGGCGCGCCTGCGCTTCTGAAGGGCGAATATACCGACAGCGCTGGCCCGGGGATCGATATTTATTCGATGCGTCAGGCGCTTGGCGTTGTCGCAGGCATCACGCCCTTCAACTTCCCCGCAATGATCCCGCTGTGGAAAATGGCTCCGGCTCTGGTCGCGGGCAATGCGATGATCCTGAAGCCGTCCGAGCGCTGCCCCTCGACCGCACTTTATCTTGCGGAACTCCTGAAAGAAGCAGGCCTGCCCGACGGCGTCTTGCAGGTGGTGAATGGCGACAAGGAAATCGTCGATGCGATCCTTGATCACGAGGTGATCCAGGCGGTCGGTTTCGTCGGCTCGACCCCGATTGCGCAGTACATCTATGGCCGGGCTGCGACCAATGGCAAACGCGCACAATGCTTTGGCGGCGCGAAGAACCATATGGTCATCATGCCGGATGCCGATCTCGACAAGGCGGCAGATGCTCTGATCGGGGCTGGTTTCGGCGCAGCCGGCGAACGCTGCATGGCGATCTCGGTCGCGGTGCCGGTCGGTAAGGAAACCGCTGATGCGCTGATAGAAAAGCTCGTGCCACGCATCGAAAAGCTGAAAGTCGGCCCCTATACCGCCGGTGATGATGTCGATTTCGGACCGGTCATTACCTCGGCCTCGGCACAGCGGATCCGTGGCCTGATCGATTCAGGTGTGGAACAGGGCGCGAAACTGGTCGTCGATGGCCGGAATTTCAGCCTCCAGGGCTATGAGAACGGCTTCTTCGTCGGCCCGTCGCTCTTTGACCATGCGACCCGCGATATGGAGATCTACAAGCAGGAGATCTTCGGGCCGGTTCTGACCCAGGTGCGCGCCGAGACCTATGAGGACGCGCTGCAACTGGTGATCGACAATGAATACGGCAATGGCACGGCGATCTTCACCGCCGATGGCGACACGGCGCGTGACTTTGCAAGCCGGGTCAATGTCGGGATGGTGGGTGTGAACTTCCCGATCCCGGTGCCGCTGAGCTACTATACCTTTGGCGGCTGGAAGAAGTCGTCCTTCGGTGACCTGAACCAATATGGCCCGGATGCGCTGCGTTTCTACACCAAGACAAAGACGGTGACGGCGCGCTGGTTCTCGGGGATCAAAGAAGGCGCAGCGCTGAACTTCAAGGCGCTGGACTGATCAGGCTGACGGAGGAGCCGGGGGTTTCACACCCCCACTTCCCCGTGGAGTGTTTTCACTAAAAGGAAAAGGGCACCTGCTTTGGGTGCCCTTTTTCTATGCGGCTTCTTTGAGGCTGCAGGGCAGGAAGGGTTGGGTTCTGACATCGACCGCGCTGAAGGTGCAGAAGGAATTGGCCGGTACTTCGGTCCAGTCGCCCTCTTCAGCCTCGAGCGGCTCTGAGACGACGGCCATGCCTTTGCGGCTGTCGGACCAGCGATACCAGAGCGAGGGCGCCAGCTCATCGCTGGCATAGCGCACCGCGTAAAGTGTTTCACCATCTGACAGCGCGGCGGTCATCCTGAGAAAGGGCGCTGCGCCTTTGCGGCGGGCAAGCGAGATGAAGCGGGCGCAGGCGCGTTCAAGTGCTGTGCGCGGATCGGTTTCGAGGCCTTCGGCGAGGGCGACAAGGAAGAGCGCTTCGCTGTCGGTGGCGCCCTTGCGTTGCGGGTAAAGCCCTTCGGGGATCAGCATTTCGGCATCGCGACGGAAGGCATCATAGCCGCCGACCTGGCCGTTATGCATGAAACTCCACCGTCCGGCGGTGAAGGGATGGCAATTGTTGCGGCTGGTGGCAGTGCCGGTCGAGGCGCGGACATGGGCGAGGAAAAGACCTGATTTCACCTGGGCCGTGAGGCTTTTCAGGTTCGGATCTGACCAGGCGGGCATGACATCGCGGTAAAGCCCGGGTTCAGGCCGATCCCCATACCAGGCGATCCCGAACCCGTCGGCATTTATCGCGGTGCGGCATTGGGTGGCGCCATGGCTTTGATGGATCAGCGAATGACCGGGGCGTGAAACGATATCTTCAAGAAAAATCGGCTCGCCCGTATAGGCCGCCCAACGACACATGATCACTGTCCTCTGCCCGATCGCGGGTTACTGCCCCACTTTGCCATTTTGTGCCAGAATAGCGAAAGGCCCGGGGCATGATAAGCCCCGGGCCGTTCACGAAAGATTACCAAAGGCAGAGAATTGCCTGGAGAGGCGGCGGCTACTCTGCCGCTTCGACCACGACGAGATCACGGACCGCAGCGCCGCGGGCGTGATCCAGCGCAGCCTGATAGACGGGCGAATTGTAGCAGGCGACCGCGGTTTCGAGATCCGGGAAACGCGCCAGCACATTGCGCGCGCGGTCATTGCCTTCAAGCTGCACATAGCGGCCACCTCTTGCGAGGAAGCTGCCGCCATGTGCCTCAATCGCCTCTGTCGCGCCTTTGGCATAGCGCGCATAGGCTTCGGCATCGGTCACATGGACATGGGCGATCCAATAGGCTGCGGGCATGGCTCAGCCCCTCAGCACGGCTTCGGCCGCCGTGATCGCAGCCTCAGCGCCGGCAATGTCATTGCCGCCGGCCTGAGCCATATCCGGGCGACCGCCGCCGCCTTTGCCGCCAAGCGCGGCCGCTGCCGCCTTGACCAGATCCACGGCCGAGACTTTGCCGGTAAGATCCTGGGTCACGCCTGCTGCCACCGCCGGTTTCGCGCCGGTATCGGCAATCAGCAGTACCGCACCCGAACCGATGCGGGTTTTCATCTCATCGATCAGGGCCGGAAGATCCTTGCCCGAAACGCCTTTCAACACCTGAGCAATCATCTTCACGCCGTTGATCTCTTTGGCTTCCGGGCCAGCAGAGCCGCCACCACCCATCGCAAGCTCGCGCCGCAGGGTGGCCACTTCATTCGTGAGGGTCCTGCGCTCTTCGGCCAGCGCGCGCACCCTTTCGACCACTTCAGCGACCGGTGCTTTCAGAACCGAGGCGACCTCTGCAAGGCGTTGCTCATGGGCGCGCAGATGTGCGAGCGCCGCATCGCCGGTCAGCGCCTCGATCCGGCGCACGCCGGCCGAAGACGCGGAATCGCCCAAAAGCACGAAGGCCCCGATATCGCCGGTGCGCCTGACATGCGTACCGCCGCAAAGCTCAAGACTATAGGTCGCCCCATCGGCCCCCTTGCCCGAAGCGGCAAGCTGCCCCATCGAAACGACGCGGACCTCATCGCCATACTTCTCGCCAAAGAGCGCCTGGGCGCCGATGCCGCGCGCGTCATCCGGCGTCATGATCCGGGTCTCAACGGCGGTGTTCTGGCGGATATAGTCATTCACCTCGGCCTCGACCTGCGCCAGTTCGGCAGCACTCAGCCCCTGACCATGCGAGAAGTCAAACCGCAGCCGGTCGGGCGCATTAAGCGAGCCCTTCTGCGCCACGTGATCCCCAAGGGCCGCGCGCAGCGCTTCATGCAGAAGATGGGTGGCCGAATGGTTCGCGCGGATCGCCGAACGGCGGGCATGCGAAACTTCAAGCCGCGCGGGCTGCCCCCGCGAGATGCCACCCTCGACCACCTTGCCGATATGGATGAAGATGCCGGCCGCCTTTTTGGTATCCGTCACCTCAACCACGCCGGTATCGGTGCGGATAAAGCCGGTATCGCCGACCTGACCGCCGCTTTCGGCATAGAACGGGGTCTGGTTGACGACGACCTGCACGGCCTCGCCGGTCTGTGCCGCGCCGATCTCGGCCCCATCGCGCACAAGCGCCTGAACAACACCTTCTGCGGCCTCGGTCTCATAGCCGAGAAACTCGGTTACGCCTTTCGATTCAGCCAGTTCGAACCAGATCTTCGCGTCCTTGGCCTCGCCGGTGCCGGACCAGGCGGCGCGGGCTTTCTGGCGCTGTTCGGCCATGGCAGCCTCGAAACCGGCCACATCGACATTGCGGCCCATCTCGCGCAGTGCGTCCTGGGTCAGGTCCAGCGGGAAGCCATAGGTGTCGTAAAGCTTAAACGCAGCCCCCCCGGGCAGATCGGCACCTTCCGGGATACGACCAAGTTCTTCGTCCAGCAGTTTCAGCCCGCGATCCAGGGTCTGGCCGAATTTGGTCTCCTCCAGCTTCAGCGTTTCCTCGATCAGGCTCTGGGCGCGGGTCAGTTCCGGATAGGCCGCCCCCATCTGCCGCACCAGTGCCGGCACCAGGCGGTGCATCACCGGATCCTTGGCGCCCAGCATATGCGCATGGCGCGCCGCACGGCGCAGGATGCGGCGCAGCACATAGCCGCGCCCTTCATTCGAGGGCATCACCCCATCCGCGATCAGGAACGAGGTTGAGCGCAGATGGTCCGCAATCACCCGGTGATGCACTTTGCCGGTCCCATCAGGGTCAGACGAGGTCACATGTGCCGAAGCCTCGATCAGGCTCCGCATCAGATCGGTGTCATAATTGTCGTGCTTGCCCTGCAACAGTGCGCCGATCCGCTCCAGCCCCATGCCGGTATCAATCGACTGCATGTCGAGCGGGCGCATCGTGCCATCCTCGAACTGCTCGTTTTGCATGAAAACGTTGTTCCAGATCTCGATGAAACGGTCGCCATCCTCATCCGCCGAACCGGGCGGGCCACCCCAGATCGAAGGACCGTGGTCGTAGAAAATCTCGGTGCAGGGGCCACAGGGGCCGGTCGGACCCATGCGCCAGAAATTATCATCCGAGGCAATGCGGATGATACGGTCATCCGACAGGCCCGAGACCTTCTTCCAGATATCCGCCGCCTCGTCATCGGTATGGTAGATCGTGACCAGCAGCTTGTCTTTCGTGAGGCCGAAATCTTTCGTCAGCAGCTCCCAGGCGAAAGCGATGGCCTGATCTTTGAAATAATCGCCGAAAGAGAAATTCCCCAGCATTTCAAAGAAGGTATGATGGCGCGCGGTATAGCCGACATTGTCGAGATCATTGTGCTTCCCGCCCGCCCGCACGCATTTCTGCGCGGTGGTGGCACGCTTGTAGTCGCGGTGCTCGGTGCCGGTGAACAGGTTCTTGAACTGCACCATGCCCGAATTGGTGAACATCAGCGTCGGGTCGTTGCGCGGCACCAGCGGCGAGCTTTCCACAACGCGGTGCCCGTTCTTCTTAAAGAAGTCGAGATAGGTGGTGCGGATGTCATTCAGCGACGCCATGGCCGGGCCTCTTCATGGAGGATGATCAGTTTTCGGCCTTCCATGTAACGGCGCCTTCCCCCCCTGTCCACGGTGGGATGCATCGGGACCGAAAAAAGGCCGCAAGTGAGAGGATGCCGGTTTCGAGGAAAGCAGGTGAAGCTGGTATGTCGCGGGCCTCAAACTACATTGCCCCGCGCACGACCGGCACGGGTGTCTTCGGCGCGATTTGCAGACGCGCCCAGCGAAGTCGCAGTTCTTGGTACCTGCTTCCTTGCGGGTTTGACAGAGCCTGCTGGCCGCCCCTTCGGCCTTCTGCGTTGCGAAGATGCTTTCTGGTGCCGTGTCAGCCATGGGTTTGCGGGTCAGCGGGAAGCTCATAGCCCGTAAACTGGGCGGGTTGACCCGGCCATCGCAACCGCCGGGATTTGGCTGTTGAGATGAAGACAGGACGAAGCAGCTCGGAACCGTTCTATGGGTGAAACCTGTGCAGGCCAGGAAGGCCGCCTGTCTTCAGGCCTGTCTGGCTGCCTTTCATCCCGCGTGAGACCCTGCGTCGGTTCTGTCGCGCGATCTCCTCTCCTGTTGAATGCCCTTGGTTCCGGAGCGCTGGCATCAACACCAGGTCGATTTGCACCAGATAAAAGCAATTCTCGCGGCCAGCGAAGGTGACCTGACAGGACGATGCGCAGGCAGACGCGATCCGCGGGTTCAAATGTAATTTTGCGCGGGTCACGGAGGAGCGGGATCCTCCGGAGAAAGGCAACGGTGGGTTCGTCCGGTCAGGACAACATTACGCGTATTCTTGTGTTCTGAGGCGATGAACCAATGGCGCGACAGGTGCGTCGGGGAGTATCGACCGACCATAAGGTCGGGCTGTGGCAGCGGTAGAAGGCCAGTGTGATGCACAGCTTCTGAGCGCACGGCCTGACTTCCGGCTCGTCATAAGCCCACTCAGGTTTCCCGGCCACGATCTTATCTTCGTGCCCGGGAAACCGGCAGCAGCTGATATGCGGGGCCTCCGGCCATGTTCTTATGACCAGGTCCAGACCCGATATCAGACCGCCATCTCAGACCCAGACCTCAAATCCAGCCTGGTGTCGGATCAGGCGTCATCCTCGACAACGCTTTCCTCGGGGGACATGTGGAAATCAAGCCCATTGGCCGCCCGGATCTTTTCTTCAATCGCATGGGCGGTGGCCGGGTTGTTCTTCAGGAAGGTTTTGGCGTTTTCACGCCCCTGGCCGATCCGCTCATCACCGTAAGAATACCAGGCGCCCGACTTCTCGACCACGCCGGCCTTGACGCCGATATCCACCAGCTCACCGGTTTTCGAGATCCCCTCGCCATACATGATGTCGAATTCGACCTGCTTGAACGGCGGCGCCACCTTGTTCTTGACCACTTTCACGCGGGTCGAGTTGCCGACCACCTCTTCGCGGTCCTTGATCGCGCCGATGCGGCGGATATCGAGCCGGACAGAGGCGTAGAATTTCAGCGCATTGCCACCGGTGGTGGTTTCGGGCGAGCCGAACATCACACCGATTTTCATGCGGATCTGGTTGATGAAGATCACCATGCAGTTCGATTTGCCGATCGAGGCGGTGAGTTTGCGCATCGCCTGGCTCATCAGACGGGCCTGGGCGCCGACCGTCGCGTCGCCCATATCGCCCTCAAGTTCCGCCTTCGGCGTCAGCGCGGCGACCGAGTCGACAACGATCATCGAGACCGCACCCGAGCGCACCAGGGTATCAACAATCTCAAGCGCCTGCTCGCCGGTATCGGGCTGCGAGATCAGGAGTTCATCAAGATTGACGCCGAGCTTTTTGGCATAGCTCGGGTCCAGCGCGTGTTCCGCATCCACAAAGGCGCAGACACCGCCCTTTTTCTGCTCTTCCGCAACGGCATGCAGCGTCAGCGTGGTCTTGCCCGAGCTTTCCGGCCCGTAAATCTCGATGATCCGCCCTTTCGGCAGGCCACCAATTCCAAGCGCGATATCCAGACCCAGCGAACCGGTCGAGGTCGCCTCAATCTCCATCGCTGGGCTGTCGGCGCCGAGCTTCATGATCGAGCCCTTGCCGAATTGCCGTTCGATCTGCTGGAGGGCGCTTTCCAGCGCCTTTTGCTTATCCATGTCTTTCTTGCTCCCGAAGTCCAGCAGGCTGGCTGTTGCCATGGCTTTTTTCCTTTATTTCACAGCCGCGCCGGAGCGGCAATCCCGAGGCATGTTTGCATTTTGTTCTTGTCGCTTATGGGAACAAACAGGGAAAATATCAACACAATTCTTTAAACGATCCTGATCGCAGAAAGCTTAACGTCCGGTTTACAACGGAAGGGGGAATTTTGCCCCGCGAGGCTGTTTTCAGCGCCCCATTCCGCGCTAGAAGCGAAAAAGCCGCCAAAAACCGAAGAGGTATCCGCAGGTGCTGGTATTCTGGGACCAAAAGCTCGTTCTGCTCGCCACGCCAAAGACCGGCTCGACCTCGCTGGCGACTGCGCTCGAATCGCTTGCCTCGGTCTCGGTCCAGCGTCCGCCGGTGCTGAAACATACCACCGTCCATCGCTATCGCCGCTTTGTCGGCCCCTATCTCGAAGCCACATCAAAGACCGGCTGGACGGTTGTGGCGCTGATGCGCGAGCCGCGGGACTGGCTGAATTCCTGGTACCGGTTCCGCTCGCGCGAGGATCAGACCGATCCGGAGAAATCGACCAAAGGCATGAGTTTCGACGATTTCGTGCGGGCCTGGTGCTGCGATCCGCGCCCCGCCTTTGCCGATGTCGGCGCCCAGGAGAAATTCCTGCGCCCGCGTCAGGGTCAGGGGGTAGACCGGTTGTTCCGCTATGATGAGATTGATGTCTTTATCGATTTTCTCGAAGACCGCCTTGGCTGTGAAATCATTCTGCCGCATGTGAATGTCTCTCCTCCCGGGGAAACCTATCTGACGCCGGAAACCGAAGCGCTGCTGCGAAGGGTCGCCAGCGCTGATTTCGCGCTTTATGAGACGCTGAAACATCCCGAACAGGCCTGACACCTGATCCGGGCCATCGATCCTGTCCGGCCAGTATCAATGCAACTGGCCCTGAACCGTCGCAGTCAGATCATTGAGCGAGAACGGTTTCGGCAGGAAAACCGAGTTCGGAATCTGTGACTGATCGGCGGCGAGGTGATCTTCGGTATAGCCCGAAACGAAGACCACCCTCGCATCGGGGCGGTCTTCCAGCGCGCGTTTTACCCAGGTCGGGCCGTCGAGGCCAGGCATCACCACATCGGTCACGAAAATATCGACCACCAGTGAAGGATCCTGCAACAGATCCAGCGCCTCTTCGGCATTGGCGGCCTCGATCACGGTATAGCCTCGCATCTTCAGTGCACGGCTGGCGAAAGCGCGTACCGCCGCCTCATCCTCGACCAGCAGCACAACACCGGCGCCATTGCGCAGCATCAGCGGGCGCACGGGCTCCTCGGTCTGGATTTCCCCGGCGGTCTGGCCCTCGCGGACGGGGAACAGAATCTCGAATGTGGTGCCCTGATCCGGTGCGCTTTCGACAAAGACATAGCCGCCGGATTGTTTGACGATGCCGTACACAGTCGAGAGGCCGAGCCCGGTGCCCTCGCCCGGGCGTTTGGTGGTGAAGAAGGGTTCGAAAATCTTGCCGATCCGGTCAGGCGGGATGCCGCAGCCGCTATCCGTAACCCGGATCACCGCCCAGCGACCCGCCGGCACCGTCGCGCCGTCGCGGCTGACCGGCTGCGAGAGGCTGATATCTTCGGTCTCGATCAGGATCGTGCCCTTGCCCGACATCGCGTCGCGCGCATTGACCACGAGGTTCATCAGCACCTGTTCCAGCCTCCGTCTGTCGGCCCGCACCTCACCCAGTTCAGGGTCATTTTTCAGGCTCAGCGTAATGCGCTCGCCGACCAGCCGGTTCAGGAGATGCGCGACCTCACTCAGCACATCCGAGAGGTCGAGCCGCTCTGGCTTCAGCGTCTGTTTGCGCGAAAATGCCAGCAGCTGGCTGACGAGTGCTGCGGCGCGATTGGCATTCTGGCGGATCTGTTCCAGGTCCGAGAAATCGGTGTCCTCATGGCCGTGGCGGAGCAAAAGCAGATCGCAATGGCCGGAGATCGCGGTCAGCAAATTGTTGAAATCATGCGCAATACCGCCGGTGAGCTGGCCGATCGCCTGCATCTTCTGGCTTTGATCGAACTGTGCCTCCATCTTCTTCAGCGCCGTCACATCCGAGAGGATCGCGAGCGCCTGCGCCCTGCCCTTTTCAACGAACCGGCTCAGCTGGACCTGAACGAAATTTTCTTCGTCCCCGCCCCCCGATGTGCTGCCTGAGCTGCCGCGCAGCCGCAACATCTCGGCCCCGGCCGGCAGGCGCTGTTCGATCACATCAGCCAGCCAGTCATTTACGGGACGGCCAAGATCTTCGAACAAATCATGCAGGGTCAAGGTCTCGACCGAGCGCTCGCCAAGAAGATCGCGCGCTGCCCTGTTCGCCAGGCGCAGCCCCCCATCAAGGCCGAACTTCATCAGCGCGACCGGCACGTTTTCAAAATCGACCTGCACTGTGTCATCTTCGCGCTGCGCAGGCGCGGGAAGCAAAAATATTTCGCGCCGGTCCCCCGGCCCGTCCAGCTCGGCCACGATGGCACGCATCGAGCCGGTGGCCGTTGCAACCTCGACCTCTTCGCCGCTGGTCACCCTGGGTTGCAGGAAGATACGGTCAAGCCGTTTGGGGCGCTCGCCCAGCACCCGGCGCATCGCCTCATTGGAAAACAGCACGACTCCGGCGCGGTTTGCGACCACCATCGGCAGGCTCAGCCCCTCGGCGCCGCGCCCGGCGGGGCTGCGATCTTCGAATTCCTCGATCCGCCACAGGAATTTATCGCTGGCAATCCGATGGACCGAAAGCCGCAAATGCCCGCGCCGGGTCACGATATCCTCATGCACGCCGCCATGATGAGCCGCCCGCGACTGCAGCCGGTACATGACCGCCGAAGGCGAGGCGATCTGTTCATGCAGGTGTGCCGCGAGCGTCGCCGGGGTCTGTTCGCCGAACCGCGCAACAGCGGCGCGGTTGCGAAACAGGATCTGCCCCATGATATCAGTGGAAAAACAGGGGGCTACATCCTCGCCGATCAGCAGGGACAGCCGGGCATTCATCTGCTCTTCCTCGCGCCGCGCGATCCGCGCCATCGCCCAGAGCGCGCAGGTCAGCAGCAAAAGCGCCAGCCCCGTCACCGCGAGCGTAAAGCGGAAGCCGCTTTCCCCCACCAGGATTGCAAGCGCCAGGCAGACGGCAGCGACCGCAACCAGCCAGCCGGCACGAACCGCAAGGCTGCGTGCGCCGTTCAGGATCCCGCCGCCTTCATACCCCGGAGATTGCACCCATTCCTCCGCTTCCCCACGATTGCACCTGGCGAGCAAAGACCGGAATTCGTTAACGTCGTCTTAACCTCGATAACGTGAGCGCCACCTTCCGGGCAGGATGCAGCCCTGACACCACCTTTTCAGGCGGGCAAAATGACCGAAGCGGCGGATCAGTCCCGCGACAACAGCGCCGAGAAGAAGCCGTCGCCCCCCTCAAGCGGGCCGTAGCGGCGGCTGGAAACTCGGGTCCAGCCGGCATGGCGGGCCAAAAAGGCCTCAACCTGGTCTTCGTTTTCCGCGCGCAGGAAAGAACAGGTCGCATAGGCGAGCCAGCCGCCGGGGGCGGTCATCGCCGCCGCGCGGTCAAGAATTTCCGCCTGGAGGCTGGTCAGCGCGGCCAGGCGCTCCGGCGTCAGTTGCCACTTGCCTTCCGGGTCACGCCGCCAGCTGCCCGAGCCGGAACAGGGCACGTCCGTCAGCACCAGATCATAGGGCGCAGCCTCCTCGGGCCTTGCGCTGAGCCGGACCTGCAGACCCGCACGGGCGGCACGGGTTTTCAGATCTTCCATACGGCGCGGGCTGGCGTCATGGGCGGTCAGTGACAGCCGCGCCATCGCCCCCATCGCCAGGGTTTTGCCGCCGCCGCCGGCACAAAGATCCAGAACCTTCATCCCGTCTTTCAGCGGCAGACCCAGCACCACCGCCTGCGAGGCGGCATCCTGCAACTCGACCAGCCCATCGGCAAAGACCCTGCCCGAGGCGATCAGCCGCTGGCCGGAGCGCGCCTCCAATGCGGTTGCGGCCAGCGGATGCGGCAGGGTCTCGATCCCTTCGGCCGCAAGCGCCGCGATGGCGGCCTCACGGCTTATCCGGGCGGTGTTGACGCGCAGGATAACCGGCGCGCGCAGCCGCATCGCCGCCATGACCGGCACAAAATCGGCGCCGAGCGCTTCACGTAACGGGAGCTCAAGCCAGTCGGGAATGTCAAACGCCTCGGCCCCTTCGGCGGAACGCGGCGTCTCGGTCTCGCCCAGAGGCGCCGGTGCGTGGTCAGAACCGTCAAACCAGAGCCCGATATCCTCGCCCCTGAGCCGCAAAACGCCCAGAACCAGCGCCCGACCGCTGGCCGCTGCCGCATCGGTTCCAGTGCGCCCCCCCGCTCCGGCCATGGCAAGCGCCGAACGCCGCTGGCGCAGCGCATCGAATACAAGATCCCGCACCGCTGCGCGGTCTTTCGAGCCGGCAAAGCGTGAGGCCCTGCCCCATGCGATCAGCGCCTTTTCGGCCGGGGTTCCGGCCAGGATCTGATCGAGGATCTCGATTGCTGCGGCGGCGCGGCCCGGGGAACGCATGTCGGTTTCCTTCCTGTGATCGGACGGCCCTGTGACGGGGGGATCACGTCATAAGTCTGGCCTGATCCTGATCGGATGAAAGCGCGCCCAAGGCAAGACCATCGCTATAAATGGATCATCTGGTCGCGTTGAAGACGTGTCTGGCGGGCCATTTTTCCGCGCGTAAAATAGATTTCGAAGATCAGTAACTTATGAAGACCCGCGCAAGACGTCAGAAGGTTGGCCTGAACTGCGGAAGAAAAAAAGGCGACCCCGCAGGGCCGCCTTTTCCACATGTCTGTCTCCGGCTCAGCCGACGCGGTAATTCGGGCTTTCGCGGGTGATCTGCACGTCATGGACATGGCTTTCCTTAAGCCCTGCCCCGGTGATGCGGACAAAGTCGCAGCCATTGCGCATATCGGCCACCGTGCCATTGCCGGTATAGCCCATCGCGGCGCGCAGCCCGCCCACCATCTGATGCAGCACCGTTGCAACCGGTCCCTTATAGGGCACCTGGCCTTCGATCCCTTCCGGGACCAGCTTGTCCGAGGCCGCATCCTTCTGGAAGTAGCGATCCGCCGAGCCACGCGCCATGGCGCCAAGGCTGCCCATGCCGCGATAGCTTTTGTAAGACCGGCCGTTCCACAGGATCACCTCGCCCGGGCTCTCATCCGTGCCCGCAATGGCCGATCCGACCATGGCGCAACTGGCGCCTGCCGCGATGGCCTTTGCGAAATCGCCCGAGAATTTGATGCCGCCATCGGCGATCACCGGAATATCCCCGGCTGCTGCCGCCGAATCCATGATTGCGGTCAGCTGCGGCACGCCAACACCAGCGACGATCCGCGTGGTGCAGATCGAGCCCGGGCCGATGCCGACCTTGACCGCATCCGCGCCTGCCTTGATCAGCGCCGCGGTCGCCTTGCCGGTCGCCACATTGCCCGCGACCACCTGCACCGCGTTCGAGAAATTCTTGATCCGCTCAACCGCGATCGCCACACCTTCGGAATGGCCATGCGCGGTGTCGATCACCACCATATCCACGCCGGCCTCGATCAGCGCTTTCGATCTGGCAAAGCCTTCCTCGCCAACGGTCGAGGCCGCAGCCACCCGAAGCCGCCCAAGATCATCCTTGCAGGCCTGGGGGTTCAGGACCGATTGCTCGGTATCTTTCAGGGTCAGAAGGCCGGTCAGTTTGCCACCGCCATCCGTCACCAGCAGCTTCTCGATCCGGCGCGCCTTCATCAGGCTGATCGCCGCCTCACGGTCGACCGGCTCCCGCAGGAGCGCCAGATTGTCCGAAGTCATCATCACCGAGACCGGCGTTTTGTCGTCGGAGGCAAAGCGCATATCACGGTTGGTCACGATGCCAACGACGCGGTTATCGCCATCGACCACCGGGAAGCCGGTGATATTGTAGCGCTCCATCAGCTCTTTGGCGTCTGCCAGGGTCTGATCGGCGCGCAGCGTGATCGGCGCATAGACCACGCCGGATTCGAACCGCTTGACCCGGCGAACCTCGCGGGCCTGGGCCTCGATATCAAGATTGCGGTGGATCACCCCGATGCCACCGGCCTGGGCCATGGCAATCGCCATCCGCCCTTCGGTCACCGTATCCATCGCGCTCGACAGAAGCGGGATGTTCATCCGGATGGATTTCGTCACAAAAGTCGAGGTATCTGCCGTGCTTGGCAGAACCGAGCTTGCCGCGGGAACAAGCAGGACATCGTCGAAGGTGAGAGCCTCGCGAATCTCCATAGGAATCTCCTCAGGGATCGTCGTTTGGCGGTTCCCCTTTTCACTTCCCCGCCGGTTGCGCAAGGGGGTCTGCCCGGCTTTTGTGAAACAGATCCGTGAAATACGTCATTCACCCGCTTTGCCCCCTTGCCTGTTCGCGGGCGCCCTGACGATATGGCAGGAATAATTCTTTCCCAGGGACCGGCCCATGCGCGTCACCATCGTCGAAAACACCCCCAGCACCCAGCACGGCCAGGTCGGTATCGCGCTGCATGAGGCGGGCGCCGCGATCAACCTGATCAAGCCGCGGAATGGCGAGGCAGTGCCGCTCGCGCCCGATACCGATGCGCTGGTGGTGTTTGGCGGCGAACAATATGCCGATGACGTAGAGACCCATCCCTATCTCGACCCGCTGGCCGATCTGATGCGCGCCTATAGCCTGGCCGATAAGCCGGTTCTGGGGATCTGCCTCGGCTCGCAGATCCTTGCACGCGCCTTTGGCGGGCAGAACCTGCGCGGTGTGGCGCCCGAGGCCGGCTGGTGCGAGGTCACGCCCTTGCCCGAGGCGGCTGAGGATGCGGTGATGCGGGCAGCGGCCGCGCCTTTCCGCATTTATCAGATGCATACCGACACCTTTACCCTGCCCGAAGGCGCGGTACGGCTGGCCTCGTCCCCCATGGCGGAAAACCAGTGTTTCCGGATCGGTCGCGCCACTTACGGGATGCAGTTCCATTTCGAGGTGAACCGCAACGTCGCCGCCGCCTGGAACCGCGAATTCCCCGAGGTTGTCGAAGCCACCCGCAAGGGCTGGGTTGAAGACATGCCGGCAGAGGCCGAAAAATGGGGTGCGGCAGCCGATCAAACCGGGCTTGCCCTGGCCCGCGCCTGGGTCGCCCTGATCTGAGTGATCAGGCCTCGCCGGTATTGGTCATATCGGCGAGCTTTCCCTTTGGCCAAAGCCTGAAGATCCGCCAGCAAACCACTGCTGAAAATACAGAAACTGCCAGCAAGACAGCGACGGATGTCGCTGTTGCGCCGCCTTGGGCCATACTGTCTGCCACCAGGACGACCGGCCAGATCGCACAGCCCCAGATCGGCGTGAATCCCGCTCTTCCCAGCCAGCCGGCTGCTGCGACAATCAAGAACAGCATGACGAGAGCGGCCAGTCCCAGAACCGCAGCCAGGGTTTCCTGACCAAAATTAAGCGCAACACTGGCGCAAAGCGCAACCGGCGCCAGATGCAGCACCAACATTGGCCGCAGAGGTGCCGGGGTCTGCTCGCGCAACAGCCCGATCAGCCCGGCCAGCAAAGCAAGACCTGCCGGCACCAGACAAATCACACTCAGAACTAGGGCTGCGCCGGTCCAGCTTTGCCCAATCAGCGCAGGCACCACCACCAATGGCCCCGCGTAAATCAACTGCATCCCCGGATCAGGCCAGGCCCAGGAATGTGGACCGGATTCGCGACGCCTGCGCCAGGCCAGGGTGAAAAAGACCAGCGCCAGAACCAGATGCGCGACCAGTGCGACCAGGGTCAGTCCGAATGATGACACCGGCCAGAGGGGCCGGATCAGCTGGCCCGCTATCATCCCCGAAATCGTTGCCGCAAACAGCCCGTTTCGGGAAACGATAACCCGAAAATCATCTTTGATTACAGAAGGTCGCCGGACTATTCTCACAGCCAGAGCGAAGATGCAGAACAGCCAGAAGGCCAGTAAGAGCCCCGCCGCCATATCTGCCGCCGCCACCGGCAGATCGGTGGCAATCAGCACCTCCCGCAGAACCAGAGGCAGCGACATCAGCCCGGCCAGCGCGGTAAAAATCACCGGTGGCGTCCGGGCAAAAAGCCGGGTCTGGCGCGGCGGAAACTCCGGCGCCGGAAAGCGTTTGGGGCGAAGCCCTGCAGGATCCTGGGACATGGTCACCTCCTCTGCGCAGCAAAGCGGGGAATTGCGGTCGCCTCAAGGCGATCCGATGTCGCGGCCGGGCTTGCCATTCCGCAAACTCGGCACCAATGTCGCGCCAAAACGGGGAGAGAGACCATGACTTCGAACACCGCAAAGCCCGCCCGGCTGAACCTGCCCTTCGTGGGAATTTCCACTTTCGGCAAAAACGCTTACCAGCCGGACTGGGATAAGATCGACGCCGATGTGGCCGTGATGGGCGCGCCTTTCGACTTCGGCACACAGTTCCGCGCCGGCGCCCGTTTCGGACCGCGCGCGATCCGCGAAGCCTCGACGCTGTTTTCCTTCGGACTGGGCGGCGCCTATGATCACGAAGACGACGCGACCTATCTGGCCGAGGATGTACGGATCGTCGATATCGGAGATGCGGATATCGTTCATACCGATACCGAAACCAGCCACGCCAATATCGAGGCGGGCGTGCGCGCCATGCTTGATGCCGGCGCGCTGCCGGTGGTGCTGGGCGGCGATCATTCGATCAATATCCCCTGTATCCGCGCCTTTGAAGGCCGCGGCCCGATCCATATCCTGCAGATCGACGCGCATCTCGATTTCGTCGATATCCGCCACGGCGTGCGTCATGGCCATGGCAACCCGATGCGCCGCGCCGCCGAAAAGGACTATGTCACCGGGATCACCGCGCTCGGGATCCGCAATGTGTCCTCGACCGCGAAAGACGGCTATGATGCCGCGCGCAGGATGGGTGATGACATCATCTCGGTGCGCCAGGCCCGCAAGCTGGGAACCGAGGGCGTATTGGCCCGCATCCCTGCAGATGCCCGCGTCTATGTGACGATCGACATTGACGGTTTCTGCCCCTCGATCGCCCCGGGGACCGGCACGCCCTCGCATGGCGGCTTCCTCTATTATGAAGTGCTCGAGGTGCTCCAGGCCGTCGCCAACCGCCATGAGGTGGTTGGTATGGACCTGGTCGAGGTGGCGCCGGACTATGATCACTCCGGCTCGACACAGATCCTCGCGGCCCAGGTGCTGCTGAATTTCCTCGGTTTCATCTTCCATGCGCGCGGGAAACGCGGCTGAGGCTTGCCGTGACCGGGTCTGACCCGGTATCAATCGGCAGATGATAGCGATAACGGCAGCGGGAATACCCGCTGCCCCGTCTTGTGATGGAGTGACCTATGGCCCTGGCGATCCTTGCCGATATCGGCGGCACCAATACGCGGGTCGCCCTCGCTGAAGGGTCACAGGTGGTCGAAGGCTCGATCCGGCGTTTTCCGAATGCAGAATATAAGGCGCGCGGCCAGGATATTGCCGCGATCCTGCGCGACTATCTCACGGATGCCGGCGTGACGGTTGAGGGCGTCTGTGTCGCTGCCGCCGGCCCGGTGCAGGATGGGGTCGCGACCATGACCAATCTCGACTGGGTGATGGATGACGACAAGCTTCGCAGCGCCACCGGAGCGCATCGGGTCTCGATCCTGAACGACCTCCAGGCCCAGGGACACGCGCTTGGCCATATCGCGCCGGATTGCCTGAGGCCGCTGATCGACGGCGCGGCGGTTCCGGGCCAGACCATGCTGGTTGTGGGGCTGGGGACCGGGGTCAATGCCGCGCCGGTCTATGGCCACGGGGCCGATCGCGTGGTGCCGCCCTCGGAAAGCGGCCATATGAATATGCCGGTCCGCAGCGAGGAAGACCTCGCGCTTTTGCGGTTCATCGAGGCGCTGCTGCAGGGTCGCGGTGAGGTCGCACATTGCGGCGTCGAGGAAGTCCTCGCCGGGCGTGGCCTGGCCAATCTCTACAGTTTTGCAAGCCATCAGGCCGGCAACCAGGACGAGAAATCCTCTGCCGAAATCCTCGGGCTGCTGACGGCAGGAGACCCGGTCGCCGCAGATGCCGCTCGGCTCTACAGCCATATCCTGGCCGGTTTCCTCTCTGATCTGGCGCTGAGCTATCTGCCCTGGGGCGGCATCTATCTGATCGGCGGCATGGCCCGGGCGATGACGCCCTGGTTCGAACAGCATCACCTCGCCGCGCAGTTCCGCGAACCGCGCCGGGTCGATCTGCTGACCCATGCCTTCCGCGTCTCGGTGGTGGAAGATGATTACGCCGCCCTGACCGGCTGCGCCGCCTGGCTTGAGGCGCTGCGCCCGCATTGAAACGCTGCGCGTCTGGCTGATTGCGGAAGCCTCCGGCGGGGATATTTAGAGACAGATGAAATCAGCTGAGGATTTTCATCTGTCTCTAAATATCCCGGGGGAGTCCCGGAACGGGACGGGGGCAGCGCCCCCAGCCCGACCAGTGAAAATCACCCCGGCAGGCGTTCTTTCAGGAAGCCGAGCGCCGCGCCAAGGCCGTCGGGCGCGATACCGTGACCGGTTCCCTGCATCACATGCGCATAGGTCTCGAATCCGGCGCTGACCAGCGCGTCTCCTGCAAGGGACATATCCTCGAAGGGGACCACCGGATCCTGATCGCCATGGATCAGCAGCACCGGGGGCTTCACCTTCGCCTCGGCTGCGAGCAATTCCGGCGCGAGCAAGCGTCCGGAAATAGCGACAATACCCGCCAGTGGCAGGCTGCGGCGGGGGGCGACATGCAGGCTCATCATCGCGCCTTGTGAAAACCCGATCAGCGCAAGCGCAGATGGCTCCAGCCCCTCGTCCTTCAGCCTCGCATCCAGAAAGCCGTTCAGGTCTTCTGCCGCTGCAAGCAACCCCTGGCGCGCCGCGTCTTCGGACGAGCCGTCGAGCCATGGGATCGGGAACCACTGCCGGCCAAAGGGCGTGCCGGCGCAGGGGTCCGGCGCGTCGGGCGCGGCAAAAGCCGTATCCGGCAGATGCGGCGCCAGCGCATCGGCGAGGCCCAGAAGGTCATTTCCGTCGGCGCCGTACCCATGTAGGAACACGATCAGCGATTTCGCCCGACCCTGCGCTGCACCCTTGCGTCCGAATTTCAGCTCTCTCATCCCATAATCCCTTCACGGCCCCTGTCCACCCGGTAGTAGGACCACAAAAGCCGTGCCGCAACCGATCTCCAGGGCGCCCAGGCAAGTGACATGGCGCGGAGGTCCTTTTCGGAGGGGCGTTCGTCGAGGCCAAACAGCCGGCGTGCGGATTCCTGCAAGGCCAGATCACCGGGCGCGAAGACATCGGCATGGCCAAGCGCGAACATCGCATAGATCTCGGCGGTCCAGCGTCCGATCCCAGGCAGCGCCACCAGCTGCGCGATCACGGCATCGGTCGGCGCCTGCCTGAGCCCCGCATAATCCAGCCGCGCCGCCGCCAGCGCTTTGGCATAGCGCGCCTTTTGTCGCGACAGCCCGGCCGCGCGCAGATCCTCTTCGCCGGCCGCGTCAATGCGGTTCTCATCGAGATAGCCCGCCGCCGCCATCCGCGCACGAATCGCTGTGGCCGAAGCGACCGAAACCTGCTGCGAGATGATCGCATCCAGCAGCGCTTCGAACCCATCCTGGCGCAGCCGCAAGGGCGGCATCCCGGTCAGCCCGGCGGCATGGGCAAAGCGCGGATCGAGGCGCGAGAGCCAGTCGATCCCTTCGGCGAGACAGGGCTCGCCCAGAATGATGCGGGGCGTGGTCATAAGCGCAACCTGATCACGCGCCGCTGCCAATGGCAATCCGCCGCAGTGCCACGGCGCTGTCGGCCCCTTGACCCTGCCCCCCGGGAAGCTCTTACCTCACGCCATGACCGCGACTCATCCCTCTCCCGCTTCCGACGCGCTGGCCAGGCGCAATGTGGTGATCCTGATCATCGCTCAGGCGATGCTGGGCGCACAGATGCCGTTGATCTTCACCGTGGCGGGGCTGGCGGGGCAGAGCCTTGCCTCGAATATCTGCTGGGCGACGCTTCCGGTCACGCTCACCGTGCTGGGTTCGATGCTGAGCGCCACGCCGATATCGGCCTTTATGCAGCGCTATGGGCGGGCGGCGGGGTTTATCCTCGGTGCGCTTGGCGGCGCGCTTGGCGGGGCCTTTGGCGCCTGGGGCCTGTGGGTGGGCAGTTTCACCCTCTTTTGCGTCGGAGCCTTCTTTTCCGGCACCTATATGAGCGCGCAGGGCTTCTACCGCTTCGCCGCAGCGGATACCGCATCAGACAGCTTCCGCCCACGCGCCATTTCCTGGGTCATGGGGGGCGGGCTGCTTTCAGCGTTGCTGGCACCGCTGATCTTCCGCGCGACCTCGGATGCGCTGGTCATCACCTTTACCGGCAGCTATCTCGCCATTATCGCAATCAACCTGATCGGCCTTTTCCTGTTCTTCGCGCTGAAAATCCCGCGCCCTGTTGCACGTGTCGACACCGGCCAGGGCCGCAGCCGGGGCGAGCTGATCCGCACCCCCGTGATCGCAGTCGCGATGATCTGCGCCACGGTCTCTTACGCGCTGATGAACCTCGTCATGACCTCTTCCCCACTGGCCGTGGTGGGCTGCGGCTTTGAGAAATCCGATGCCTCGAACATCGTCTCGGCCCATGTGCTGGCCATGTATCTGCCGAGCTTCTTCACCGGCCATCTGATCGCCCGTTTCGGGGTCGAGAAAATCATTGCCATCGGGCTGATGATCCTTGCGGGCGCCGGAGCGGTCGCGATGACCGGTGTCCAGCTTGTGCATTTTTATGCCGCGCTGATCCTGCTGGGTATTGGCTGGAATTTCGGCTTCATCGGCGCGACCACAATGCTGACCGCCGCACAGCGCCCGGAAGAGCGTGGCCGCCTGCAGGGGCTGAATGATCTGGTCGTATTCGGGGGCGTGACGCTGGCGTCGCTCTCCTCGGGCGGGCTGATGAACTGCTCGGGGGGATCGCCCCAGACCGGCTGGCAGATGGTCAATCTTGCGATGCTGCCCTTCCTCGTGCTGGCCGGCGGGGCGCTGATCTGGCTCTGGCTGCGCCCGAAAGAGGCGTGATCAGAACCGCCCGCTGAGCGCCTGCCATAACAGCCCGCCGCGCCGGCCGAATTCCGCAAGTGTCAGCCGGCCCTCGGCTATTGCTTCCGGATCAGCCGAAGCGCGCGCCAGAATTGCCCCGGCCTGCCAGCCCGGCAAAAGTGCCGCACGTGCCGCACGCGGGATGCTGCGTCGCCCTGCCCTTGCGGCCTTCAGCCATTCGAGCCCCTCACGCGCCAGCACCTCGGGCACGGCCTCGGGCAAGGGGTGACGGCCCCGCGCGCTCAGTTCCGGCACCGCGCGGAAATAGCCCGCCATCGCCGAGGCCCGGCCATAAAGCCGCACTGCCTCCTCCGCCGCAGGCCCTGCCCCAAGCGCCAGCGCCGAAAGCCACATCAGCCCGCCGCCGGTCGCGCCCAGATAGTCGTAAAAGGCGGTCTCCGAAGTGAAGACCCCGCCCCAGGCATCATGGCGACGCGCTTCTATCATCTGGTCAAAGGCCTCGAAGGGCAGAGATTTCTCGCGGATCAGCGCGTTCAGCGGCCCTGCCACTTCATGGGCGCGCGCGGGCTCTCCGGCAATCGCGGCCTCGACCACCTCGCGCCACCATTGCAGCCGCATCTCGGCGATCATCGGCTCTTTCGTGGTCCAGGGGATACGCGCGAGTTCCAGATTGAACGCGTAAAGCGGCAGGAGATCAGCCCGCGCCTGAACCGGCGCCGCCATCAGCGCCTGCCAGCGGTCGGGGTCGCCACGCGCAACCAGCGCGGCACAGGCGTCAAGGCTCACGACGCCGCCTCCGTATCGCGGGTCAGCTTCCAGCGCACCGCATCGAGCAGCGCCTCGAATGACGCGTCGACTATGTTGGGCGAGACGCCGACCGTCGACCAGCGCCGCCCTTTGCCATCCTCGCTGTCGATGATGACGCGGGTGACGGCCTCTGTGCCGCCCTGCGTGATCCGAACCTTGAAATCCACGAGCCGCATATCCCCGATCAGTGCCTGCCAGGGGCCAAGATCTTTCGCCAGCGCTTTCCACAAGGCATTGACCGGGCCGCGGTCATTCCCTGCCCCGTCCTGGCTTTCCGAAACCGAAAGCATCCGCTCGCCCCCGGCATCCACAACCACCACCGCTTCTGAGAGGGTCCGGCGGCTGCCATCGGGTTCATCGCGCCGCTCGACCGTCACCCGGTAGCGCAGCACTTCGAAGAAATGCGCGGCCAGCCCCAGCTCGCGCCGCGCCACCATCTCGAACGAAGCCTGGGCGCCATCATAGGCATAGCCCTGATCTTCGCGGCGTTTCACCTCTTCAAGGATCAGCGCAAGGCGCGGGTCTTTCGGGTCAACCATGATCCCCGCAAGCGCCAGCTGCGCCCGCAGGTTCGACTGCCCGGCCTGGTTCGACATCGGGATCTGGCGGGTATTGCCGACAAGGCCGGGATCCATATGTTCATAGGTCGAGGGATCCTTGAGGATCGCACTGGCATGCAGCCCCGCCTTATGGGCAAAGGCCGATGCCCCGACATAGGGCGCCGAGCGCAATGGCACCCGGTTCAGGATGTCGTCAAGCATCCGGCTGGTCTTTACCAGCGCGGCCATAGCCTGATCGGAAACCCCGGTTTCAAGTATGTCCGCAAAGGGCGCTTTCAACTTCAGGGTCGGGATCAGCGTCACCAGATTGGCATTGCCGCAGCGCTCGCCCAACCCATTAAGTGTGCCCTGGATCTGACGACACCCCGCCTCGACCGCCGCAAGCGAATTGGCGATCGCATTGCCAGTATCATCATGGCAATGGATGCCAAGCCTTGCCCTCGGAATGCCGGCCGCGATCACCTCGCGCACCACGCGACCAACCTCGCCCGGCAGCGTGCCGCCATTGGTGTCGCAAAGCACGATCCAGCGCGCGCCCGCCGCCTCGGCTGCGCGCAGACAGTCGAGCGCATAACCGGGATTGGCACGGTAGCCATCGAAGAAATGCTCGGCATCGAACAAGGCCTCACGCCCCTTCGCCACGACATGGCGCAGGGACGCCGAAATCGCCTCGAGGTTTTCCTCCAGCGTCACGCCGAGCGCGGTTGTCACATGAAATTCATGCGTCTTCCCGACCAGGCAGACCGCAGGCGTTTCCGCATCAAGCACCGCCGCCAACACATCGTCATTCTCGGCTGACCGTCCGACCCGCTTTGTCATGCCAAAAGCGGTCATCACCGCGCGGGTCTGTGGCGCCTCGCGAAAGAAATCGCTGTCGGTCGGGTTCGCGCCCGGCCAGCCGCCTTCGATGTAATCCACCCCGAGCCGGTCCAGGGCCCGCGCAATCGCCACTTTCTCTGCGGCCGAGAATTGCACACCCTGGGTCTGCTGCCCGTCGCGCAAAGTGGTATCAAAGAGATAAAGACGCTCTTTCATTCCGGCGCCCCTTCTTCCTGACGCAAATATTCCCGGGGGGTGTGGGGGGCAGAAAGCCCCCCGCTGCCTGCCGCATCCATCAGTCCAGCGCCTCCAGCTTTGCCGCATCGAAACCAGGTCCCGGCATCAGCTCGACCCCCGCTTTCGACATCCGTACCTCAACGCCAGCCGCCAGCAGGTTTGCTTTCATCGCATCAACCGGCGCGAATTCTTTCGACAGCATCGCCGCCTCGCGCAAGGATGCCAGCCGCGCCGCCCAGGGGGCGAGGTCAACGCCAGCCTCTGTCCAGGACCCCATGTGATCCTCCAGAAGACCCAGCATCCCGGCCGAGGCTTTCAGCGCCGCCGCATCGCCCTCGCGGGCCAGATCATGCAAGACTGCAATCGCGCCCGCGGTGTTCAGATCATCCGAAAGCGCCTCGACCACCCGCGGCGCAGGCTCGCCCGGCGGCACGCCATCCACCAGCTGGCGCCATTTGCGCAAGGTTCCCTCGGCCTGGACCGCCTTTTCATGCGTCCAGTCCATCGGCTTGCCGTAATGGGTGCCCAGATAGACCATCCGGATCACCTCACCCGGATAGCCCTGGTCCAGCAGATCGCGCACGGTGAAGAAATTGCCCAGGGATTTGGACATTTTCTTGCCTTCGACCTGGAGCATCTCATTATGCATCCAGACCCGTGCGAAAGACCCATGCGGATGGGCGCAGCAGCTCTGCGCAATCTCATTCTCATGATGCGGGAATTGCAGGTCGAGCCCGCCGCCATGAATGTCAAAACTCTCGCCAAGCAATTCATAGGACATTGCCGAGCATTCAATATGCCAGCCGGGCCGCCCGTAACCCCAGGGGCTGTCCCAGCCCGGAACACCCTCGTCCGAAGGCTTCCAGAGCACGAAATCCATCGGGTCTTCTTTATAAGGTGCGACCTCAACCCGGGCGCCGGCGATCATATCATCGACGGAACGCCCCGACAGCGCGCCGTAAGCCTGGTAGCTGCGCACCCGGAACAGCACATGGCCTGCGGCTGCATAGGCATGGCCGCTTTCGATCAGCCCTTCGATCATCGTGATCATCGCGCCGATATATTCGGTCGCGCGCGGCTCATGCGTCGGGCGCAGCGCGCCAAGCGCATCCATATCCTCGTGATACCAGCGGATCGTCTCATCGGTGATATCGCGGATAGGGCGGCCGGTCTCGGCGGCGCGGGCGTTGATCTTGTCATCAACATCCGTGAAGTTCCGCGCGTAAACCACTGAATCAGCGCCATAAACATGCCGCATCAGCCGGAAAAGCGTGTCAAAAACAACCACCGGGCGGGCATTGCCGATATGGGCGCGGTCATAGACGGTCGGGCCACAGACATAGATCTGCACCCGATCGCTGTTGATCGGCTCAAACACTTCCTTGCGACGCGTCTTCGTATTGGTCAGCCGGATGGTCACCCGTTATGCTCCTCGCGCGATGCTTCTCCCCCGCGCGGGGCTTACCGGTTCTGTCTGGGATAAGACGAAGCCGCCCGCGCGATCCTGGATCAGCGGGTAATGCAGCAGATGAAGGTCATGCGCAATCTTGTCATTCGACCGGCCCCTTCGCTTCGGGGCCCTGCGCCCCCGTTTCACTCTTGTCTTCGTGGTGCTCTGTGCCATGGCTGCGCGGCGAGGCCAAGACCTTTCCTGCGCACAGAGTTGCGGCCCGGCATAAAAAAGGCGCCGCCAATGGCTGGCGGCGCCCGTATTACAGATGGATCAGTTCCGGATCAGAAGCGGTAGTTCGCCCGGATCGCGAAAGTGCTGCCGTCAAGATCGACGCCGGAATTGTCGAAATTGTCGTATTTGTTGTAGAGGTATTCGGCACCTACGACCCAGTTATTGCCGAGGTCATAGTCATAGCCGAGACCGGCGACCCAGCCATTATCCGAGTAATTGGTACCAGCGATGCTGGCCTTGGCCCAGGAAGCACCGGCGGTCGCATAGATCAGCGACTGGCCGAGGTCATAGCCGAGCTGCAGCTTGAGGTCGGTTTTGTTCTTCAGCTTGGCATCGACCGCATCATCCTTGATGTTCGAGCCCGCGAAAGCCCCTTCGACACCGATCACGGTATTGCCGAGGTCCCAGCGATAGCCGAGCTGCACGCCGCCGATTGCGCCGTCGCCATCCAGCACTTTCACGCCGGATGTTTCACCGTCGAAATTGCCATAGCCAAGGCTGGCACCGCCATAGAAGCCTGCCCAGTTGCCTTGCGGGGCCGAGATCACGACCGGAGCCGGGGCGACCACCACCGGTTCATCGACCACGACGGCCGGGCCACCGGCGAAAGCAGGGGCTGCCACTGCACTGAAAGCGAGGATCGCTGCGATACGTTTCATTCGTTAACTCCTTTGTTCCGCATCCCCCCGGTCGGGCTACGGACAGTGCCTTAAAGGAAAGGCGCCTCGCTGATCGGTGAGGACCAGGAAGGCCGTTCCCTCGTCACTTGCCAGGCGCCATCCGGTGACCGGAAGCCGCCTCCGCCGGGGATGTGCTGCCCCAGACATCGGAGCCTTTGAGCCTCTGCGCAACCCGACCTCACCATGGCGTGAGCAGCGCGCGATCAATTGTGAACGGATCGGTTCAAATCTGGCCAAAAACTGCCTGGGCCAGATCGGCAAACGGCTTAATCCCGCCCGTCTTGCCGGGCGGAAAGCCTGTCAGGGCAGATCAGGGCGCGTTCAGCCCTGGTCTTCGGCCCGTTCCGCGAGGCCGAGCCATTCCTCTTCCGCCGCAGCCAGAGCCGCCTCCCGCTCGGCCAGCATCTCACTGGCCTTGCGGAATTTGACGGGCTCGCGTTCAAAGAGATCGGCCTGGGCAAGAAGATCGCTCAGCCGGGCAATCTCGGCCCCCAGCTTTTCCAGCTGCGACGGCAGATCCGCGAGTCGCTTTTTCTCTGTGAAAGATAAGGCGGAACCGCTTGATACAGTTGCGGTTTCCTTCTCGACGGCCTTCGTGGCAGATTTTGGTGCTGCGGTCAGTTGTGCCTGCCGTTCAGGACGCTGTTGCACATAATCCGACCAGCCGCCGGGATAGGCCGTCACCTGGCCATTCCCCTCCATCGCAACGGTCGCAGTCGCCACCCGGTCAATGAAATCACGGTCATGGCTGACCAGCAGCACCGTGCCGTCAAACTCGCCCAGGATATCCTGCAACAGATCAAGCGTTTCGACATCAAGGTCATTGGTCGGTTCGTCCAGGATCAGAAGATTAGACGGTAAGGCCATGATTTTGGCCAGCAAAAGCCGCGCCTTCTCGCCGCCTGACAATGAGCGCACCGGCGCCCGCGCCTGCCCCTCATCAAAGAGAAAATCCTTCAGATAGCCGACCACATGTTTCGGCTGCCCCCGCACCATGACCTGGTCGGAAGCGCCGGAAACCGCCATCAGCGGATCACCGGTCAGGTTTTCCCAAAGGCTCGCCTCCGGATCAAGGCGCGAGCGCGTCTGGTCAAACACCGCGATCTCAAGGCTGGTGCCAAGCGTGACCGTTCCGGCATCGGGGGCGATCTCGCCGGTCAGCAGTTTCAGCAGCGTGGTCTTCCCGACCCCGTTCGGGCCGACAAAAGCCACCCGGTCGCCGCGCTGCACCCGCAGATCAAAATCCCTGACGATCGTCTTGTCGCCGAACCCCTTGGTCAGTCCGACCGCCTCGATCACGCGCTTGCCCGAGACCGGCCCGCTTTCCAGCGCCATCGCCGCCGTTCCCTGGCGTCGGATCTGCGAGGACCGCTCCTCGCGCAAAGCGGCAAGCGCCCGGACCCGGCCCTGGTTGCGCTTGCGGCGGGCCGAGATCCCCTCGACCGCCCATTTCGCCTCGGCCTTGATCTTGCGATCCAGCTTGTGGCGCGCCTCGTCTTCCTCGGCCCAGACAGTCTCGCGCCAGTCCTCGAAACCGTCGAAACCTGCTTCGCGCCGCCTCACTTCGCCGCGATCAATCCACAAAGTGGCGCGCGTCAGCGCTTTCAGAAACGCGCGGTCATGGCTGATCAGCACGAAAGCCGCCCGCGTGTCGCGCAGCTCGTTTTCCAGCCATTCAATGGCCTGAATATCCAGGTGGTTGGTCGGCTCGTCGAGGAGCATAAGCTCCGGCGCCTCGGCCAGCAGTTTCGCCAGGGCAGCCCGGCGTTTCTCGCCGCCCGACGCCGTCGCCACCGGCACATCCGGGTCGAATTTCAACCCATCCGCCACCGTGGCCAGCCGCCAGGCCTCATCTTCGGGCAGTTTCGACGCGGCAAACTCGCCCAGTGTCGCAAAGCCGGACAGATCCGGATCCTGCTCCATATACCCCACAGTGACGCCAGACGGCACCACGACCTGGCCCTTGTCTGCCTCAACAATCCCGGCCATCACCTTCATAAGTGTGGATTTTCCGGTGCCATTGCGCCCGACCAGCGCCACCCGGTCACCCGGCTGAACGGTCAGCGAAAGATCATCGAATACCGGATTGCCGCCGAAAGTCAGCGAAATCCCCGAAAGCTGAAGAAGAGGTGCGCGTGCCATGCGCCTCCGCTATGCGCAGCATTGAATGCCGTCAACTCCCCCTTTTCTTCCTCAGACAAATACTCCGGGGCCTCGGCGGCCGGCTCCCGACCGCGTTGCCTCAGCTCAGGGCCCGGATGTCGCGCCCGCTCATGTCGCGATCACGCCGCGAACAGGTCGCAACCTGACGCTTCCCGCCCTTGCCCCGCCGCCCATTCCCGCTAGAACCAGGGTTGCGCGAGAGGACCAGAGGCCAAACCCATGTCAGAAGACGCACTCGTCATTTTCACCCCATCGGGCAAGCGCGGACGTTTCGCGCATGGCACTCCGGTCCTCCAGGCCGCACGCAGCCTTGGCGTCGATCTCGATTCAGTGTGCGGAGGGCGCGGCATCTGCTCGAAATGCCAGATCACCCCGGGATATGGTGAATTCCCGAAACACGGCGTCACGGTCGAGCCGGGCGCGCTTTCGGAATGGAACGCGGTCGAGGATCGCTACAACCGTATCCGTGGGCTGAAGGAAGGCCGCCGCCTTGGCTGCCAGGCCAAAGTGATGGGCGATATCGTTATCGACGTTCCCCCCGAGAGCCAGGTTCATAAACAGGTGATCCGCAAATCCGCCACCGAGCGTGACATTGCCATGGATCCCGCCACCCGCAGCTTTTATGTCGAGGTTGAAGAGCCCGACATGCATATCCCCACCGGTGATTTCGAACGTCTGAAGCGCGCCCTGCAGGATCAGTGGAAAATCAAAGATGTAACAGCTGATCTTACCATATTGCGCAAGCTCCAGACAGTCTTGCGCAAGGGCGAATGGAAGGTCACAGCGATCCTGAACCAGGGCAATCACGACGAGGCGCATCGTATCCTCGATCTCTTCCCCGGCTATGCGGAAGAGCCGCTTTACGGCCTCGCTGTCGATCTCGGCTCCACCACGATCGCGGCGCATCTTTGCGACCTCTCGACCGGCAAAGTTCTGGCCTCTTCGGGGCTGATGAACCCGCAGATCCGCTTTGGCGAAGACCTGATGAGCCGGGTGTCCTATGCGATGATGAACCCGGGCGGCGATGTCGAAATGACCAGAGCCGTGCGCGAGGCGATCAACAATCTGGTACTGTCGATCTCGGAGGAAGCTGGTATTTCGCCCGGGCAAATCTATGAAATGGTGATTGTTTTCAATCCCGTGATGCATCACCTCTTCCTCGGGATTGATCCGGTGGAACTCGGCCAGGCGCCTTTCGCGCTGGCAACATCGGATTCTCTCACGCTAGACGCGCGCGCGCTGGATCTGACAGCGATGAACCACAATGCCCGGGTCTATGTCCTGCCCTGTATTGCCGGCCATGTCGGTGCCGATGCCGCAGCGGTGGCACTATCCGAGGAACCCAATAAATCCAAAGACATGGTGCTCATTGTTGATGTCGGCACCAATGCCGAAATCCTGCTTGGGAATGAAAGCCGGGTTCTGGCCTGTTCCTCGCCCACCGGTCCCGCCTTTGAAGGGGCGCAGATTTCCTCCGGCCAGCGCGCGGCCCCAGGTGCGATTGAGCGCATCACCATCGACCCGATCACGAAAGAGCCGCGCTTCCGGGTGATCGGATCCGAACTCTGGTCGGATGAGCCGGGGTTCACCGAAGCCACCGCAACAACCGGCATCACCGGCATCTGCGGCTCCGGCATCATCGAAGCCGTGGCCGAGATGCGGATGGCGGGCCTCGTCGATGCGAGCGGATTGATCGGCGGCCCCGATCAGACCGGCACGCCGCGCGCCGAGCCGCACGGCCGTACCTTCTCTTATCTGATCCATGATGCCAGCGCAGAGGGCGGCCCGCGGATCACTGTAACACAGGGCGATATCCGCGCGATTCAACTGGCAAAATCGGCACTCTATGCCGGGGCCAAACTCCTGATGGATGCGATGGGCATCGATCATGTCGACCGCGTGACCCTCGCCGGCGCCTTTGGAGCGCATATCTCGCCAAAACACGCAATGGTGCTGGGAATGATCCCGGATGTGCCGCTGGATCATGTCAGCTCGGCCGGCAATGCCGCCGGCACCGGCGCGCGGATCGCGCTTCTGAACCGTGCGGCGCGCGATCAGATCGAGGCGACTGTACACGAGATCCACAAGGTCGAGACCGCGATTGAGCCGCGCTTTCAGGAGCATTTCGTCAATGCAAGCGCAATTCCCAATGCGGTCAATCACTTCCCCGAACTCGCAAAAGTGGTCACCCTGCCCGATGTCTCCTTCAACACCGGAGGATCCGGCGGAGGAGAAGGCCGCCGGCGCCGGCGCTGATACCCAAAAATCGCAATCGGCCGCAGAGCCCCGCTTGACCTTACATCGCTACTCGCGTAGCTGAACGGCTATGCGGGTGTAGCTCAATGGCAGAGCAGCAGCTTCCCAAGCTGAATACGAGGGTTCGATTCCCTTCACCCGCTCCAGATCTCCACACGGTTTTTTGTGTTTGATTTCAAGACGGTGGCAGCCATTGATGGCATAGGCTTTTACTATCCACACCGGCTCTCAATGGGAACAAAACCGCAATAAAAGGCAATTGACCCCCAGACTATGTTCCCGATTCGACCTGTCTCACGCCAAGGCCCCCGGCCACAGACCGAGGACTTTGCAATCAGGATGCCTGCGGTGATCAGCCCGGGCAGAGCCAGGAACTGACAGTGCGCACGGCCATTGTATATCTGAAACAAATCATGAACACGTGAAATCCCGGCCCATCCGAGTCGCCCATGTCCCGTACAACCATGCCGCTACCCGATACAGTCCACCTCATCTGTGACAGATACGGCCGATCAGGCAGATACAGCCGCGCGCGCTATGTCGCACTGGCCGGCACCTAAGACGCGCCGTCTGCACTGCAGGAGTTTGCCCGGGCCGCTGGGTGCGAGGTCGCGCTCAGGCAGCACAAATGGGAATGGAGTGACCGCTGCCAGATTGTACATGATCTGGCAGAACGAAAGCGGGATCAAGCCTGACACCCTGCATCGATCAGCGCCATCAGCCGGGCTCCGCTCACCACGGCCCGGTCATCCGGTGGGCGGGCAAGGTACATATAGCCCCAACCGCCGGATCCAGCTGTTAAACAGTTGTATAGCAATTGACACACCAGACAGAATCGCGCTTAGATTGTAGTGTTGTTTTCAGTAGCCGTCGCCTCTTTGGCACCTTGGGTTTTGGAATTTTTCGTTTGAGCGCAGAACATTTCTTATTGATTTCCAGCATCCTGGACTGGCTCCAGCGCCACTCTGAAGGCAAGACCACGGACGACAGCAAATCCGCATCAGCCATGTTTAACCTACTTGGCTCCCAGAAGATCGAGCTTGAACACATCTACGCACTGTGCGTGTCTGACTTCTGCGAAGAGCCCATCTCAACTTCAACCGGTGGTCATTTCGGCCGCGGCGCCCGGGGGATTAAATCCTTTCGTAGCTAGCTTCTTCAGAGGTTCTCTCTTTGTGCCTGCTTGGGTTGGTCGCATACCACCGCCCGCTCTCACCGCAGGCTCACCGGATCGATACGTGACGCAGCAGCATTCCGGGCGCGACAAGTGACCAGCGCAGCGCGCGGTCCTGCCCCCACAGACTGGCAACCTCCGCCCGGGTGATGTCCCGCTCAGGGATCAGCACCGGGCGGTCGCAATCAGCGAAGGCGGTTGAGGTGCTCCGGGTCCCGCAGCCCGAGAGCGCAATTATCAGAATCAGGATCTGCAGTCGCATCGCGGACGATCTCCCCGAAAGTATAGGTTGCAGATTGCTGGACTTCGCTGGCGCTGGCTGCGTATTGCAGGGCGACCGTCGCGGCGGCTGCCAAATTCTCCGCCCCCGACCGGCGCTCCCAGGTAAGGCCGGTCCAGACGCCGGCCGAGAAAACGATACTGGTTGCACCGGCATAGATCAGGCCTTTTTCAAACATAGCGCGCGCTCCTCAGCCCTCTGAACCACCAGCCCGCGCACCGCTCGCCCGCCGGCCTTGTTGAACCACGTCAGGGCATCACAGGCACCGGGAATGTCGTCGGCATTCAGTCGCCGGGTGGCGGTGGACTTCCCAGCCCCTGCGATCCCGATGTTGAAGGCCAGCGAGGTGAATGCCGCATCACGAGGCGCAGGCAACCTGTCCCGGATGGTCTCGTTGGTGAAATACCGGTGCAGGCCCGCCCGGTATTTCGCGACCTACAGGCAAGCGCTATTGGCACGACGATTTCCAAATCCGGGTTCGTAGATTTCATGGTTCTTGTGGGACCGAGGACGTCGAGGAAGCCAAAGCCGCAGAGGCTGAGAAAGGGTCGCGGCATAGTCTCAGGCCACAGCCAGCAGCAATGCTTCTCCTTGGGTCAAGCATTGGGCATACAGGCGCAACCCTGGCAATATGCCCGACCATCTGCCGCGCATCGAACAGCTGGGGGCATTCAGGCAATGAACGCAAATTCGGTTACTGTGCAGGAGTTGCGCAGCGACGCAGGATGATATGTTTTTCGTCACATTTTCTCAATAAGGCATTGATTATGTTAACATGTATCTCATTCATGAGACTGATCACGCCTCGGTAAGCGACAACACAGCGAGAAATATGACATCTTCCGTCACATTTTTCTGCAACGCTCACCAAGGCTCGACAGGTTGCGGGCGTCTGCATAGGTAGAAGAAAGTTACCAGTAGCAACTGGCCTGGCGGCTCATATACCGCTACGCCGAAGGAGGCCCAAATGACCCGCAGTTCAGTCCTCGAGCTTCTTGGCGATATCGCGCAATCGGCGAGCATTGACGAAACTTGGGAGGTCGCGACCCGGCATTTCGCCGCTATGGGCTTTGCCCGGGCGAATTACGGCTTTACCCGCTTTCGTCACCTGAAGACGATCGGCGACCCGGATGATGCGCTGTTTCTCAGCACAATGAACCAGGACTATGCCCGCCGCTACTTTGAAAGCGGTCTTTTCAGCCGCAGCCCCGTTTTCCGCTGGGCCGAGCGCAATTCCGGAATCCGTACCTGGAAATGGGTGCATGACGCCTTTGCCGCCGGCAAACTTGCGCCGGAGGAAGCGGAAATTGTACGTCAGAACAATGCACTCGGCATCAAAGCTGGTATTACGGTCAGCTTCCCGGAAGCGTCGAGCCGTGCCAAGGGCGCGCTTGGGCTGATCGCCGATACCAATCTCGACCATGTCGATGTCGAGCGCATCTTTACCGAACGTTGCGATGAGATCACCGCCATTGCACATATGATGCATTTGCGGATCGTCCAGCTGCCGCAGCTTTCAAAGGCGCGCACGCTCAGCCCGCGCCAGCGTGAAGCGCTGGAATGGGTGGCAGATGGCAAGACCACCCAGGATGTGGCGCTGCTGATGGGGGTTTCACCGGCGATGGTTGAGAAACACCTGCGCCTCGCGCGTGATGCGCTGGCGGTTGAGACCACGGCTCAGGCGGTTGCGAAAGGCGCGCTCCTGAACATGATCTTCCAGCAGTTCCCCGAGCCACTGGCCCAGGCTGCCGGCTGACCCGCCTGCCCTGTCTGTTTGCCGGATAGTCACCGGATTAATCAGTAAAGGCGAAGAGATGCCAGCCAGCTTGCCAGCATGTCAGAGCCATTGAATGGAAAAGGGCCGCACCTTGCGGTACGGCCCCGGAGCAGATGGATCCCGGAAAGGATCCGGAAGATCAGCTGCCAGCCAGCGTCTTGGCGACTTCAGCGGCGAAATCTTCTTCTTTTTTCTCGATGCCTTCGCCAACCGCCACACGGGCATAGCCGGTGATCTCGACGCCGGCTTCTTTGGCCGCCGCTTCGACGGTCAGGTCGGGATTGATGACGAATGCCTGACCCAGAAGCGTGTTCTCGGCGAGGAATTTCTTCATCCGGCCCGGGATGATGTTGTTATGGATCACCTGCTCGGGCTTCGGCTTGTCCGAGGTCGAGTTCTCTTCCAGCGCCTTGGCCGTCTGCACCTGCAGCTCGCGCTCGACGATGACCGGGTCGAGGGTCGCTTCCGACAGCGAGAGCGGGTTCGTGGCCGCGATATGCATCGCGAACTGCTTGCCGATCTCTTGCGCCTTGGCGGCATCGCCCTTCAGCGCGACGAGAACGCCGATCTTGCCCATGCCGTCAGCAGCCGCATTGTGGACATAGGAGACGACGGTATCGCCTTCCAGCACATGCATCCGGCGCAGCGTCATGTTCTCGCCGATACGGGCGATGGCATCCGTCAGCACTTCCGAGACGGGCTTGCCGTTCAGATGGGTGGCTTTCAGAACTTCGACATCATTCGCAGTGGTCAGCGCAACTTCGGTGATCTCGCGCACGAGCTTCTGGAAGTCAGCGTTTTTCGCCACGAAGTCGGTTTCCGAGTTGATCTCGATGGCGACGCCCTTGCCGGTGGCCACGGTCACGCCGATCAGACCCTCTGCGGCAACGCGGTCAGCCTTCTTGGCCGCTTTCGCAAGGCCTTTGGTGCGCAGCCAGTCAACGGCGGCTTCCATGTCGCCATTCACTTCGGTCAGCGCCTTCTTGGCGTCCATCATGCCTGCGCCGGTCGATTCGCGCAGTTCTTTCACCATTGCTGCGGTGATGCTCATAGCTCAGCTCCTTCGGAAAGGTAGAAACGGATCACGGCGGGGCTATCCCCGCCGTGCAACAACCCGGTGACGGTCGGGGGCACAGAAAGCGCCCCCACGCCCGATCAGGCCTCTTCGGCGGTGGCTTCTTCTTCCGGCGCCGCTTCCAGCGCGCCGAGGTCAACACCGGCAGCGCCGAGCTGAGCCGACATCCCGTCCAGAGCAGCGCGGGCAATCAGGTCGCAATAGAGCGCAATCGCGCGGGCCGCGTCATCGTTGCCCGGGATCACATAGTTCACGCCTTTGGGCGAGTTGTTGGTGTCGACGATGCCGACAACCGGGATGCCCAGTTTTTGTGCTTCGAGGATGGCGAGATCTTCTTTACCAACATCGATGATGAACAGCAGATCCGGCACGCCGCCCATTTCACGGATCCCGCCCAGCGAAGCCTGCAGCTTGGCCTGGTCGCGTTCCATGTTCAGACGCTCTTTCTTGGTCAGGCCTTCTGCGCCTGCCGCAAGGGTCTCGTCGATTTGCTTCAGACGCTGGATCGACTGGGAGATGGTTTTCCAGTTGGTCAGCGTGCCACCGAGCCAGCGGTGGTTCATGTAATACTGAGCGCATTTCTCTGCGGCTTCAGCGATCGGCTTCTGAGCCTGGCGCTTGGTGCCGACGAAGAGGATACGGCCGCCTTTGGCGACGGTGTCGCGCACGACTTTCAGAGCCTGGTCCAGCAGCGGGACGGTCTGGGTCAGGTCGACGATATGGATGCCGTTACGGTCGCCATAGATGTACTCAGCCATCCGCGGGTTCCAGCGCTGCGTCTGGTGACCGTAGTGAACGCCAGCTTCCAAGAGCTGACGCATGGAGAAATCGGGGAGCGCCATGTCCAAATACCTTTCCGGTTTGCGCCTGAGCGGAGGATTTCAGAGCAGATGCCCCAACCGGTGGACCTGTGCAGGATGTCTCCCCGCATAGGCCCGCCTCCGCCTGTGAAGTGCCGCGCGTATAGCTGCACGTTCAGAAATGCGCAAGAGCTGCCCCCGAGATTTACCGCGGATCGCGCCGCACGGGGTGTTTCAGTCAGGAGGAAGACCGGAATTCGTCCTGATCCGGATATGCCCGCCAGAGGCGCAGGTCAGGCAGAGGCGTCCCGGCCTGCCGGTCTGCACGGTGCAGTGATAACGGGGTAGTTGCGGAAACCAGGGCGCTCGCCCCGGTTTCTGTCTGTTTCTGCCACACCCGGTTTCGCCGGTTCCGGATCTTTCAGCCCTTGCAGGATGCCCCTGCATTGCGATCCGGTTCGGCGAAGCCTTTGCGGCTACTCAGCAGCGCTCAGAAATGAATGGCGCGCCCATAGGCATCCAGCACCGATTCATGCATCATTTCTGAAAGCGTCGGATGCGGGAAAACCGTTTCCATCAGCTCTGCCTCGGTCGTCTCAAGGGTGCGGCCGATCACATAGCCCTGGATCAGCTCGGTAACTTCGGCGCCGACCATATGCGCGCCCAGCAGCTCACCGGTTTTCGCATCGAACACGGTTTTCACGAAGCCCTCGGGCTCACCCAGAGCAATCGCCTTGCCATTGCCGATAAAGGGGAAGCGACCGACGCGGATCTCATAGCCCTGCTCTTTCGCACGCGCCTCGGTCAGGCCGACAGAAGCCACCTGCGGATGGCAATAGGTGCAGCCGGCAATTGAACCCGGTTTGATCGGATGCGGATGCTGACCCGCGATCAGTTCCGCGACCATGACGCCTTCATGGCTCGCCTTATGTGCAAGCCAGGGCGCGCCGGCGATATCGCCGATGGCATAGAGGCCCGGCACCCCGGTGCGGCAATATTCATCGGTCACGACATGGGTGCGGTCGATCTTCACGCCCAGTTCTTCCAGGCCAAGATTTTCAACATTGCCGACGATCCCCACGGCCGAGATCACCGTATCGAAGTCCTGGGTTTCCACTTTGCCGGCGATTTCGATATGGGCGGTGACGCCCTTGCCCGGATGGCGGTCGAGCTTTTTCACTGCCGCTTTTTCCAGGATCTTCATGCCTTGTTTGACGAATTGCTTCTTCGCGAAAGCGGCAATTTCGGCGTCTTCGACCGGCAGAATGCGATCCATCACCTCGACCACGGTGGTCTCGGCGCCGAGCGTGTTGAAGAAACTCGCGAATTCGATGCCGATGGCGCCGGAGCCGATGACGAGCAGCTTCTTCGGCATCCGTTTGGCGACCAGCGCGTGGCGGTAGGACCAGACCAGATCTCCGTCAGCCTCGAGCCCAGGCAACTCTCTTGCGCGTGCACCGGTGGCGAGGATGATGTTTTTCGCGACCAGCGTCTCGGCGCCCTTATCGGTGGTGACCGCCACCTTGCCGCCGCCGGCAAGTTTCGCGGTGCCCATGATCACGGTGACCTTGTTCTTTTTCAAAAGGTGCCCGACGCCGCTGGCAAGCTGTTTCGCCACCCCGCGCGAGCGGGCGACCACGGCTGGCAGATCATAGGAAATCCCCTCGGCCTTCAGCCCGAATTCCTTCGCGCGGTGCATCAGATGGAAGACCTCGGATGACCGCAGCAGCGCTTTTGTCGGGATACAGCCCCAGTTCAGGCAGATGCCACCAAGGTTCTCGCGTTCCACCACCGCGACTTTCTGGCCCAGCTGCGCCGCCCTTATCGCCGCCACATAGCCGCCGGGGCCGGAGCCGATCACCACCACGTCGAAATTCGAGTCTGCCATTTCCGCCTCCCTCAGAAGAACTGGCCCTGGGAAAACACCCCCGGGAAAACTGGTTTACCCTTAAACAATCTCGTTTAACGGAGCAACAAAGCTGGCGCCGCAGCCCTATGCGTCTGATGCATGGCTGCCACGGATCTCTGCCACCAGCGCGGGATAGGCCCCTGCTGCGAGGAATTCGGCCTCTGCTGCCGTCGTCTCGCGCCCGAGGGCCGCATTGCGGAAGGGAAAACGGCCAAAACGGCGGATGATTTCCTGATGCGCGCGGGCATGGAGGAGGCTTTCGGGGTTTTCCGGCATACGCTCTGTAAACAGCTGCACCGCCAGCGCCTGGTCCTCCGGATCCTCGGAATGCTCAAAAGGCATATAGAAGAACTGGCGCTCGGGTTCGGGTGCGTCGAGATCCCAGCCCTCATCCAGCGCACGGCGCGCAGCAGCCCGCGCCTGCGGGTCGGTCGCGAAAGCCTCTGCCCGGCCCCGGTTGATGTTGCGGGCAAACTGATCGGCGATCACCAGATAGGCCAGGGTTCCGGCCGCGCCATCGATCCAATGTTCCAGCCCGCCATCCTGCAGTGCCTGCCACAGCTCGCCGAACCGGCTGGCACAGGCATCGTCAATCTCTTCGCCACCGGCATACCAGCCCTGCGGGCCGATCTCTTCGATCCAGAATTGCAGCACTTCGATCGGGTCGGACATCTTCACCTCCGCTGACGGCCAGTCTTGCGGCCAGAGTGTCAGCGGGGGCGTCGGGGCGCAACCTCAGGCATCGCGCTGACCGGGATTTTCCCGATCTTCTGCCGCCTGGTCGCCCTGCTGCTGCGGCGCGCTCTCCTCCGATGCCGGCGGAACAGGCTGATCGCGCTGGATGACCAGCGCCTGCGCGGCTTCGGCGGCGGCTTCGGGGTTTTCGGGCGAGGGATTGATTTCGATTGCATTCTCAACCGCCGCGACCGAGGCGACCGCAGAGGCCATAGGCGCGATATTGGCATAGGCGCCGGTCATCACCGGGGTTGCGCGCTTGGTCATCCGCCAGGCGGCATAGCCCGCCAGCGCGGCATAAAGCAGGCCGACGAAGAAGAAGAAGCCGCGCGGCCCCATCACATCGCGCCCCATCAGCCAGCCGACGATCAGCGGGCCAAAGATCGAGCCAACGCCGTTGATGAACAAAAGCCCTGCCGAGGCAGCTGCCATCTGCTCTTTCGACAGATAGTCATTGGTATAGGCGATGATCAGCCCGTAGATCGGATAGGTGATGCCGCCCAGAAGCGCCGCCACCACCAGATAGACCGGGAAGGGCAGCGGGAACACTGTCGCCACTGCCATGATCACCGTTGCCACGACCGAGAGCCACACGATGATCTTGCGGCGGTCAATCCGGTCTGAAAGCCGACCGATCGGATATTGCAGAATCAGCCCGCCGATATAGAGCGCCGAGGTGAAAAGGGCGATCTGCCCCACCGATAACAGGCTCACCGAGCCCCAGACCGCTGCCATCCCGAACATCGCCGAGAACACGCCGCCGATCAGGAAAATGCCGACGCAGCCGAGGGGCGAGATCCGGTAAAGTTCACGAAAGCCAAGCCTTTGGCCGGTCTCGAATTTCGGGCTGGGATAGGTGGCCAGCAACAAGGGCAGGAAGGCCAGCGAGACCAGCACCGAGGGGATCAGGAAGAGATCATAGCCAAAGGGGTCGCCAATGGCCAAAAGCCCCTGGGCCGAGATGATGCCGATCATTTGCACGATCATATAGGCCGACAGCGCCTGGCCGCGCGTCTCATTGGTTGCCGTATCGTTCAGCCAGCTTTCCGCCGTGATATAGACGCCGGCAAAGCCAAAGCCGATGATCACCCGCATCAGCGCCCAGGCCTGCCAGTGGATCACCATCGGATAGACCACCAGCACCGCCGAGATCAGCGAGCCAAGTGCCGCAAACACCCGGATATGGCCGACATGCTGCAACATCGCGGGCACATAGCGCGAGCCCAGCAGGAATCCGAGGAAATAAGCCGACATCACGAAGGACAGCTGGAAGGTCGTAAAGGCCTCCATCGTGCCCCGGATGCCCAGAAGCGAGCCCTGAACACCATTCCCCACCATCAGCAGCAGCACCCCCAGAAGCAAAGGCCAGGTGGTGTAAAGGACTCTCAGCATCACATGCTCCGGTCAGGCATTGGCTTGTGCTCCACCGGTCGGGCCGGAGGGGCTGGCGGGCGGTGTTAAGGAACCAGCAGCGACGAGTCGCCGTAAGAGAAAAAGCGATATTGGTTCACGATGGCATGATCATAGATTTCGCGCATCCTGTCCTGTCCCATAAGCGCCGAAACAAGCATCAGAAGCGTCGATTTCGGCAAATGGAAATTGGTCATCAGCGCATCCGACACGCGGAAGGTAAAACCCGGGTAAATGAAGATATCCGTCCAGCCCGACCAGGGCGCGATTTCACCACACTCTCGCGCGGCGCTTTCGATCAGCCTGAGCGCCGTGGTTCCGACCGGAATCACCCGCCCGCTTGCGGCTTTTGTGGCGGCGATCTCGGCCGCGGCCCGGGCCGATACCTCGCCCCATTCGGAATGCATCTTATGGGTTCTGACGTCGTCGACCTTGACCGGCAGGAAGGTGCCCGCGCCGACATGCAGCGTTACTTCGGTGAAAGTCACACCTTTGTCGCGCAGCGCCGCCAGCAACGGTTCGTCGAAATGCAGGCTCGCGGTCGGGGCTGCCACCGCGCCGGAATGGCGGGCAAAGACGGTCTGGTAATCATCATTATCAGCGGCATCGGGCGCGCGTTTTGCGGCAATATAGGGGGGCAGCGGCATGGTGCCGGCCGCAAGCAGCGCCGCATCGAAATCGGCGCCGGTCAGAGAAAACTCCAGCCGCAGATCGGTCTCGCCCTTTTCCGCCACCACAGCTGAAAGCTGGTCGGAAAAGCGGATCACCTCGCCCAGGTTCACCTTGCGCAAAGGTTTGGCAAGCGCCCGCCAGCCACCGGCAGCCGAAGGCTCCATCAGCGTGATCTCGATCTTCGCCACCGCATCACCACGCGCGCGGCTGCCGGTCAGCCGCGCCGGGATGACTTTGGTATTGTTCAGCACCAGCCGGTCGCCGGGGCGGAAAATATCGACCAGATCGCGCACATGCAGATCGCGGATCCCGCCGCCCTCGGCCAGCAAAAGCCGTGCTGAAGACCGCGGCCGCGCGGGCCGGGTCGCAATCAGCTCTTCTGGCAGGTGAAAATCGAAATCGGACAGCTGCATCTGCCTCGCCCCTCAGCCGGCGCCCTTCAGCACCGGCGCGGGCCGGCGGAAGATGTCGCGAAACATTCCCGGCGTCAGAATCGACAGCGGATTGACGCTGATCTGCGGATTTTTCGCGGCGCCCGCAAGCCGGTAGTTGAAGCCGAACAGCCCCTCACCCTTACGGCTGAAGATCTGGCCGATGCCATTGAGCAGATAGATCGGCGAGATGGTGCCCTGGATGTCGATCGAATTGCTGGCGGAATGATAAAAGCCTGCGAAGGAAATCCCCATCGAGGCGCCGACCGCCGCGCCCTGGGCGATCTGAACGCCTTCAGGCAGGATGATAAACGACACATCGCCTTCGGAAAACTGGATGCCGCCGCCCTGAAGCTGCTCCAGCAGGCCCACGACCGAGGCCGCCGAAAGCAGCTCGGCCAGGACCGGGGCATTCTGGATCGAAAAGCTGCTGACGCTTGCCACGCCGCTATATTGGCCCGGCATATCCCTTGGCTGGATGGTCATATCGAGCGAGCCACCACGCCCCATGTCGAACAGCCCGGCCGCCGCCATCACCCGGCCCGCGTCATCCGAGGTGATCCGCACCGCGGTGCCGCCCTTATAGGGCATGGTCGCGCCGGAAATCCGGCTTTTGCCGTTGACCGAAGCCACGAACCCGCCATCCAGCCCGCCCTGGCGCATGGTGAACCTGCCCGAGAGCCCGGTCAGGGATATTCCGCCCGTGACCACAAGCCTGTCGAGATTGACCTCTATCGCACCAGACCCGGCATCCGCGCCCCCCACACCCGATCCCGGCTTGCTTTTGGGCAATTCGCGCAGATCCAGGGTGCCGCCCGTCAGTTTGACCGCCACATCAGCGCCCTTGCCGCGCCCGGTAAGTTCGACCGCAGCATCCAGCCAGCCGCCCACTTTCAGCTCCTGGAAACTGGCGCGGTCCAGCCCGGCATTCACCTTTGTCGTCAGCCGCCCCTTTGCGCTGAGGCCCGGCCCGTTCAGTTCCAGCCTGGTGACTTCCGGCGCCTGGCCCAGCACCGCCTCGACCAGCAGCCGCCCGGTGCTGTCGCGCGCTTTGCTCCAGCCGACCGGCGGCAGCGAAAGGCCAAGCCCCTTGAGATCGCTTTTCAGAACCAGCCTTGCGGGCTCCCCCTTTGGCAGAGCGAGTTCAATCGCGGCCCGTGTCTCGCCCGAAATCCATCCTTTCGGAAGCTGCACCCCCAGCCGCCGCAGCCCATCATCGCTGAGCCGCGCCGTGCCGGATACACTCGCCTTGCCCGCCGCATCCTTGCCAAACGGCTGCGTATAGCGCGCAACGACCGGGACGCCGGCAATAGTACCCTCACCCGAAACCGCCATCCCTGCCGCAGTGACCTTTACCGCCAGATCGGGGCTGCGGATCTCCTTGCCCGCGACCAGCCGGTCGGAACGGAAATCGAGAATGCGGCCGGTGACGTCATAGGCAATGTCCTCGGTCAAAAGCTTTGGCTTCAGCGGAAAGCGCAGCTCGGCCACCAGAAGCGCCCGGCCCTCGCCCAGATCGACCTGGCGCCCGGCTTTTGAAATGAAGCGGAACGGCTCCTGATCCAGAAGCGAGAGCGTCGCGGTCAGCCCGGCATCGACAATCAGCCGCACCTCGGCATCGGCGGGCTTCTTGCGGATATCGGGCACCCGGAACATCGAACCATCGACATGCATCCGTGCGCCATCGGCGCCGGCCTCAGGCGCGGTGATCTCGCCCTCTTCAATCACCAGGGTATAGCTGTTGTCCTGGATCGCCGCGCGGCCACTGCCATTCCGGATCGGCGGCAGCGATTTCACCACCCGCACTTCGGCGCCGGAAAATTCGTAATCCAGCGCGAAACGCGGCTCCTCGCCGCTGCGAAACCGCAATGCGGCAGCCACATCGGTCAATTCGCCCTGACCGACATTCTCGGAAAGCCAGGATCGCGTGCGCGGCACCGCCATCAGCGGCCAGAGCCGGATCAGCCGCTCGGTCGAGATCCGGTTCAGCGCCACATCGACTGCCCCTGCCCAGGTGCCATCCGTATTGGCCCGGGCATGGCCTGAGAGAACCAGCCGGTCCTCTCCTTCGCTTAAAACCACCTCGCCGATCTCGACCGCAAAGGGATCAAGCCGCAGTCGCCAGACCGCCGAACCCGAGGAAAACCGCGCCGGTGCCTCGAACAGCCCGTCGGGATCGACCTTCATCTCGCCAATGCGCAGCTGCGTCACCACCGCTTTCGGCAAGGCCCCCGACGCAACGGGCTGGCCCTGATCATCCATCAGATCCGACGTTCCGCTGGCCGTGACCCGCAGCGAGGGGCTCTGGACATTGACCTCATCCAGAAACACCCGCTGCAATCCGGCATCATAGCGCAGTTCGACCACGGCGCTTTCAAATTCAAACGGGCGCGGCGGCGCCGGTGGGCCATTGCCTTCTGTGCCATCCGCCTGTGCCGGTTGATCGCTGCCATCTCCCGCCGCCTGCACAGGCCGGGCACCCTCTGCGCCAGCCGGGCGCAGGACGCCCGGATCCAGCGCCCCTGGCCCGAGCGCAAGCCGCCCCGCCAGCAATCCGGGCTTGCCTTCGGCATCCAGCGTGCCGCTCAGCCGCCCGGAAATCGGCGCATCCAGCACCGCAAAAGCCGCGAGCGGTGCCGCCTGAACCGCAAGATCGCGCGCGGCCACATGGTCCACGGTCGCGGAAAACCGCGCCGAGCTGTCAGCTTTCGAGGTTTCGACCGTCAGCATCGCCCGTGCGGGATCCGCGCCGGTCAAAAGCGTCAGGGACAATTCCCCCGAAAGGCTTTCCGCCTTATTGGCAATCACCAGCCTGCCGTCACCCAGCTCCCATTTCCGCCGCGCCCGCGCATCATCCAGCGTGAGCGCCAGCCCGTCGATCTCGACCAGCGCCAGATCGCTCAGCGTGCCGGTCGAGAACATGCGGTCCAGGGCATCCAGCACCTCGGCGGGCGTTCCCATTTCAGGGCTGCCCGAAAGCCCGGCGAAGCTGAGCGCGATCCGGCCATCGGCATCGCGGGCTACGGCAATCTGTGCCCCCGTCATCCGCACAAGGCGGGGCCGGATCTGGCCGGTCAGCAGCGGCGCGGGTGCCAGTTCGATCCTGAGCTCCGGCAGCGTCAGCACGGATGCGCCCTTGCTGTCGATCAGCCGCAGATCGTGCAGGAAAAAGCTTGGCGACAGGTCGCGGGCGACCATTACCGTAACTTCTCCCAGCGAGATCGCGCTGCCTTCTGGCAAATGGCTCTGGCCCAGATGATCGTTCAGCCGCTGTTCGATCGAGGCCACCGCCCAGACCGGCAGCGCCAGGCTGCGCCCGAGCAGAACAAATCCCGCAAGCCCGACAAAGGCGACAAGCCCGAGAAGGACGATGCCAAGGCGCAATCCGATCCTGGCGCGGGGTTTCCTGTAGCCTGCCCTCCTTGCCTCGGCCCTGCGGGCCAGAAAGCCCTTTCGGCCAGGGGTTTCAGGCGCGGGCCCGGCCTCGGGTTCCGGCTGCAAAAGATGTTCTGGCCGCCCGCCATTCATGGCTGTGGCAAGCCGCCCCGCAACCAGCGGCTGCGCCGGCGGCACCGCTGTCTGGCCGTATTCCGCCCACAGTGTCGGATTGGGGGGCCAGGCGCCGGGATCAGCCATATGGGGCGACGTATCGCCCGGGCGCTCGCTGCCCTCAGATGCTTCAGACGTGTGAGAAACCGCCGAAAGGGCGCCAGCCCCATCCCCGGTCTCATCGGGAGCGACAGGCACAGCAGTCTCAGAGTTTTGGTCCGGGGATGCCCGGTTCGCAGCACTTTCTCCGGTGCTGTCCCGCTCCGTCCTGCTTTCCACGGTCACCGACTCTTCGCCCTTCATTCCTGCGGCTTCTTCCAGAGGTCCGTGTCTTCCCCGGCACCTCACCGCCTGCAACCTGGTTACCCCTCTGGAACCGGCAGCCGCTTAGCCCTATCCTGGCGCGAAGCCCGGGGAAACACAAAGCCTTGTGAGTCCACCGGCCACCGCCCGCGCGGGGAGTTGCCTGGTCATATTGGCTGGTCGCGCGCCGGGCCTGACCTCAGAGCCGGGCAGATGCCGGAAAGGACCGAAATGACCACGACCCTGACTGAAGGCGACAAGGCCCCGGATTTCACCCTGCCCCGCGATGGCGGCGCCACGGTTACGCTGTCGCAATTCGCACCGGGCAAAGTGGTGCTTTATTTCTACCCGAAGGATGACACGCCCGGCTGCACGCTTGAAGCGCAGGATTTCACCCGCCTTGCCGCCGAATTCGCAGCCGCTGGCACCACGGTGATCGGGATCTCGAAAGACAGCGTCGCCGCGCATGAGAAATTCTGCCGCAAACACGGGCTGGGGATCATCCTGGCCTCGGATGCAGAGGGTCATACCTGCGAAGATTATGGCACCTGGGGAGAGAAAAAGAATTACGGCAAGACCTATATGGGCATCACCCGCACGACCTTTCTGATCGGCGCCGACGGCCGGATCGCCAGGGTCTGGCCGAAAGTCTCGGTCAAGGGCCATGCCGAAGAGGTGCTGGCCGCCGCCCGCGCCCTGCAGGGCTGAGCCCGCGATGGCGCTGACACTGTCAGAGATGGCGGTCGAGGTTCTGACCACGGCAGAGGGGCGTGCGAAAGCGGCGATCAGCCGTCGCCATGCCGCGACCTGGTTTGCCGCGCGCGCGGCGGGCCAGGCGCCGGATATTGGCCGGGCCGAGCCGCCATTGCGACCGGCCCGGCCGGAAAAGCCCGATCTGCTGGCCCCGCGCGATGTGCCGCGCCGCCGCACGGGCAGCCCCGAAGGCCGCGCCGCGCTGCTTCATGCGCTGGCCCATATCGAGCTGAATGCGGTCGATCTGCACTGGGATATCATCGCCCGCTTTGCTGCCCATCCGATGCCGCCCGGCTTCTATGATGACTGGGTGAAGGCCGCAGATGAGGAAGCGAAACATTTCACGCTTTTGTCGGATGTGCTTGAGGAAATGGGCAGCTTTTACGGCGCTATGGCCGCACATGCCGGCATGTGGCGTGCCGCCGAAGACACCGCCGATGATTTCCTCGGGCGTCTTGCCGTGGTGCCGATGGTGCTGGAGGCGCGAGGTCTGGATGTGACGCCCGGCATGATCGCGGTGTTTCAGCGCGCCCGGGATCAGGGCGAGAAAACCGGCGCGCTGGAAGCGCTTGAGGTGATCTATGCCGAAGAGGTCGGCCATGTCGCCTATGGCTCGAAATGGTTCAACTGGCTCTGCGGTCGCGACGGGGCCGATCCGAAAGACGTGTTCCACGCCCTGGTCCGGCGCTATTTCCACGGCCAGCTGAAGCCTCCCTTCAACGAGGAAAAACGGGCCGAAGCCGGGCTGCCGCCGGATTTCTACTGGCCGCTGACCGAGGATGATGTGGCAGACAGGGGCTGAGGCAGCTTGTACCGCCCTGAAACAGCCCCTGCACAGCCCTGACGCCGTTGTCTGTCCGGCTCAGATCGGCAAGTTTCCGCCGGGATCAGGCAAGGCTCAGCCGCTGCGGCGCGGACACATTGCGGAAATATTGCGAGCCGGGCCTTGCGCCGCTAATCACGTCTGACCCAGGGGCGCGGGTGCGACTCACACTCAGGCGTGCCCGGATGTTCTTTTTCGGATGGTGTTGTTTTCTCCGGACCCTCCGGCCCTGTTCCAGGGCGGAGCCAGGCTTCCGGCCCGCATGACCACACCTCGCCCGTCTTTCGCGCCAGCAATGCGGAAATCGGGGCAGACTGACACCAGCCCCTCCGGGCCCCGCCTTGTAAAGTCGGGGCAAAAGGCGGAACGGGCGCTCTTAAAGATGGAATGCCGCGTGCTCGCAAGACTGGCCATCCGGATCAATACGGCGCTTGAATCGGTGTTTCCCGAGCAGCGGCTCTATCTGAAATCTGATCACGGCACCCATTACCTGCGGCTCAGACCCGCCACCCAGGCCTTTGTGGTGGTCTTCGGCGCCCTCGCCATTGCCTGGACCATCGTCGCGACCTCGATTTTCATGATGCAATCGATCGGTGCCGGTTCTTCACGCGAACAAAGCCAGCGCCAGGGGATGATCTTCGAGGAACGGCTTGCCATCCTCTCGGCAGACCGCGATCTGCGGGTGACCGATGCCGCCCAGGCGCAGGAGCGGTTCAATTCGGCTCTGGAGCAGGTTTCCAGGATGCAGGAAATGCTCCTCGCCTCTGAAGACCGCCGCCGCGAGCTCGAGACCGGCATTGATGTCGTGCAGAACAGCCTGCGCGGCGTGATCCGCGAACGTGACGAGGCGCGGGCCGAGGTTTTGAAACTGACCGGGATGCTGGGGGAACAGAGTGGCGCCACCACCGAAATCGGCCGCATCCGCGATACCGGCGAGACGCTTGATTTCCTGACCACCAAGCTGGAGGCCACCGCCCGCGAACGCGATACCCGCCTGGCCGAGGCAGAGACAGCGCGCGAAGACCTGGCGCTGGCCCTGGAAGACCGCCGCGCGCTTGAGCTGCGCCATGACGCGATCTTTACCAAACTGGAAGACGCGGTGACGGTCTCGGTCGAGCCGCTGGAAAAGATGTTCCGGGCCGCCGGCATGAACCCCGCTGACATGATCGCCACGGTCAGAAAGGGCTATTCCGGCCAGGGCGGGCCGCTCTCGCCGATCAGCGCCTCAACCATGGGCGGACCGCTGAGCGATGGCGAGAAACGCGCAAATGCGATCCTGAAAGATATGGAAGAGATGGATCTCTACCGTCTTGCAGCCTGGAAAGCCCCCTTTGCCACCCCGATCACCGCAGGAAATGTGCGCTGGACCTCAAGCTTTGGTCGGCGCGAAGATCCGTTCGGGCGCGGCGGGCGGATGCATGAAGGCACCGATATCGCCGGCCCCTATGGCACGCCGATCTTTGCCACCGCCGAAGGCACCGTCATCCATGCCGGCTGGCAGAACGGTTATGGCCGTCTGATCAAGATCCGACATGCCTTTGGCATCGAAACCCGCTACGCCCATTTGTCACAGATCCGTGTGCAGGTCGGACAAAAGGTGTCGCGCGGCGACCGGATCGGTGATATGGGCAATTCAGGCCGGTCGACCGGCACTCATCTTCACTACGAAGTTCGCATTGGGGGCACAGCCGTGAACCCGATGACCTTCATAAGGGCAGCGAGAAATGTTTTCTAAGAGCCGCATCAACGAGACGGGCGCGAAGCCCGAAGCAGATAAACCCAAGGCGCCGGAGGCCCCCGTGTCGAAACCTTCCATGGATTTCACCCCTTCCGCCCCCAAGGGCAAGGCTGTGGCCTCGGTCCTTTCCTCCGACCTTACCGTTGTGGGCAATCTGCGCACTTCGGGCGACATTCAGGTCGAAGGTACCGTTGAAGGCGATATCCGCGCCCATCTGCTGACGGTCGGCGAAAGCGCCACCATCCGCGGCGAAATCGTGGCTGATGATATCGTCGTCAATGGCCGTGTGATCGGTCGTGTGCGCGGCCTCAAGGTCCGCCTGACCTCGACCGCGCGGGTCGAAGGCGACATCATCCATAAGACCATCGCCATCGAATCGGGCGCCCATTTCGAGGGCTCAGTTCAGCGTCAGGAAGACCCGCTGGCAACCGGCCGCGCCGCTGCGGCCGCTGCGCCTGCGGCCCCGGTCACCGCGCCGGCTGCCGCTGTCGAAGCGCCCTGAGACTCGCCCGGTCTCGATCACCGCGCTGAACGAATCGCAACGGCCACCCGCAATTGGGTGGCCGTTTTGCTTTGCCCGTCCCTCAGCCACATCTTGACGGCTGTCTCACCCCGGTTTTAGCCTGAAAACCGCATTCATTGCCGTTTCACGCCGATTTGGTATGCCACAGCCGGGAGTAACTGCTTTGTATTCTCTCCGATCCCTCATTGCCGGGCTGATCCTCGCGCCCCTCTTTGCCCTCTCTGCCCAGGCGCAGGACACAGATGCGCCCGGATCCTCTGATTTCCCGCTGATCCCGCGCTATGAGGGGGCGGTGATCAAATTCTGGGAAACCAGCGCCTATGACGCCTATGCCTTGCCGCTGGGCCCGGTTGGTCTTGCCCCGGATGGCGAACCGGCACCGGAAAAGACCCTGGACCTGGAAGGGAAATTCACCGAGATCCTGTATCGTGGCCCCGAACAACGTTCTGCGCTTGAGGTGTTTCGCAACTATGAGGCCGCGCTTGCCAAAGCCGGGTTCGAGACCCTTTACACCTGCAGCAAGAAAGACTGTGGCCCGCGGTTCCGGCAGCTGATCAATCCCGGTGCGCGGTTCGACGGGCTGATCTACGATGACGAGCGCCGCTATATCGCCGCCAAAATAAGCCGTCCTGAAGGGGACGCCTATCTCGCGCTCTATATCACCAGCTTCGAGCCTGAGAACCGCCCCTATATCTACCTCGCCATCACCGAAATCGCCCCGATGGATGAGAAGATGGTGGTGGTAGAGGCCTCTGAAATTCAGGAAACCATGGCGCGGGATGGCAGGATCGCGATTTATGGCATTCTGTTCGACTTTGATCAGGCCAGTATCCTGCCGGAATCGAAAGATCAGATCGACCAGCTTGCGGCCATGCTCGCGGCGGAACCTGCGCTCTCGGTGCTGATTGTCGGCCATACCGACGGCCAGGGAGCATTTGACTATAACCTCTCGCTGTCGCAACGCCGGGCGCAGTCTGTGGTTGATGCGCTGGTTGCGCTAGGCATTGCGAAGGACCGCCTCACCCCGGCAGGCGCCGGAATGGTCGCCCCTGTCGCCACCAATCGCAGCGATGAGGGGCGCGCGAAAAACCGCCGGGTTGAGATCGTCGAACTGGTCCGGAACTGATCTCTGACAAAGTAAAAGGCCCGCTAAGTGAGCGGGCCTTTTTCACGTCAGCTGTCAGAGCGCGATACGCCGGGTCTCTTCGCGCTGACGCGTCAGCTCTTCAGCGACGAGGAAGGCAAGTTCCAGCGATTGCGAGGCATTGAGGCGGGGATCGCAGGCGGTATGGTAGCGATCCGCCAGGTTCTCATCCGAGACTGCGCGCAGACCGCCGGTGCATTCCGTGACATCCTGACCGGTCATCTCGAAATGGACGCCTGCGGGCACAGTACCCTCGGCCTTATGGATCGAGAAGAACTCCCGCACCTCGCGCAGGACCGAGTCAAAGGGCCGCGTTTTATAGCCCGAGGCCGCCTTGATCGTATTGCCATGCATCGGGTCGCAAGACCAGACGACATTGGCACCTTCCTCCTGCACGGCTTTGATCAGGCGCGGCAGGTGGTCGCCCACCTTGCCCGCCCCAAAGCGCGCGATCAAAGTCAGGCGGCCCGGCTCATTCTCCGGGTTCAGCTTTGCCATCAGAACCCTGAGGTCTTCGGCCGTGGTCGAAGGCCCGCATTTCAGCCCGATCGGATTCAGCACGCCGCGGCAGAATTCGACATGCGCGCCATCGGGCTGCCGGGTGCGATCGCCGATCCAGATCATATGGCCCGACCCCGCCACAGGCTGGCCCGAGATGGAATCGATGCGGCAAAGCGCCTCTTCATATTCCAGCAGCAGCGCCTCGTGGCTGGTGTAGAAATCCACCGCCGACAGCTGATGTGCAGTTTCCGAATTGACCCCCGCGGCGTTCATGAAATCAAGCGCGTCGGAAATGCGCGCGGCCATGGCGCGATACTGCTCGGCCTTGTCATGTTCGGCAAAGCCCAACGTCCAGGAATGCACGCGGTGGATATCGGCAAAACCGCCGGTCGAAAACGCCCGAAGCAGGTTCAAAGACGCCGCCGCCTGGGTATAGGCCTGCAGCATGCGGTTCGGATCGGGCGTCCTGGCATCAACCGTCGCGTCAAAGCCGTTGATGATGTCACCCTTATAAGATGGCAGTTCGACCCCGTTGATCACCTCAGTCGGAGCCGAACGCGGCTTGGCAAATTGCCCGGCCATCCGGCCCACCTTGATCACCGGTACTTTCGCGCCCCAGGTCAGCACAACCGCCATTTGCAGCATGACGCGGAAAGTGTCGCGGATGTTATCGGCGCTGAATTCTGCAAAGCTTTCGGCGCAGTCGCCGCCTTGCAGGAGGAACGCCTTGCCCTCTGCCGCCAGCGCCAGTTGCTTTTTCAGGCGCCGCGCCTCGCCCGCGAAAACCAGCGGCGGGTATTTCGACAGCTGCGCCTCGGCGGCATTCAGCGCGGTCTGATCCGGATAATCGGGCATCTGGATCCTGGGCAAAGCGCGCCAGTCGGTTTTCGTCCAGCTTCCCTGCATCTTCCTCGCCTCGCCCATAACATTCCTCCGAACGGCTCAACCCGTGCTGACAGCGGTAACAAGGACCGCATATAGGCCCTCCGGGCGCCGGATGCAAAGCCCGCGCCGCAGCCGGCCAGGATCAGGCCGTCGTCAACACCATCCGACAATAACGGCCCGCCCGGGCAGAAATGCCGGGCGGGTGTCGCGTTCAGGTGATCACATCAGGCGAGCTTCGCCCGGTAAAGCCCTGAATATTGGCAATTTCATGTGCGGCGCTAATAACGTTTTCCAGCGCTTCCTGCGGATCCCTGTCAAGCCCCTCGGGCCCGGGCGCAAAGGCTTCAAGGTAAAGCCGCAGCGTTGCCCCCTCAGTACCGGTGCCCGAAAGCCGGTAGACCGCCCTGGTCCCATCGCCGAACTGCACCCGGATGCCCTGCTTTTGCGACATCGAGCCATCAACCGGATCATGATAGGCGAAATCATCGGCGGCGGTTACAGACAGGCCGGCAACCACTTGACCAGGCATGGTTTTCAGATTTTCACGCAGCGTCAGGAACATCTGATCGGCACGCGAGGAATCCACCGCTTCGAAATCATGGCGGGAATAGTAGTTGCGGCCGAACTGCGCGAAATGCGCCTCCAGGATCCCGGCCACGCTTTCCTTGCGAACGGCAAGGATATTCAGCCACATAAGCACAGCCCAAAGCCCGTCTTTCTCGCGTACATGGTCGGATCCGGTGCCGAAACTCTCTTCGCCGCAAAGTGTAACACGGCCCGCATCCAGCAGATTTCCAAAGAATTTCCAGCCTGTGGGGGTCTCATAGGCTTCTATGCCCAGATGTTTCGCCACCCGGTCCACTGCGCCCGAGGTCGGCATCGAGCGCGCAACGCCCTTCAGACCCGCCTTATAGCCCTTTGCCAGATGCGCATTTGCCGCCAGCACCGCCAGACTGTCCGAGGGCGAGACATAGATCCCGCGACCGACCACCATATTGCGGTCGCCATCGCCATCCGAGGCTGCGCCGAAATCGGGCGCATTCTCGCCCATCATTTCATCCATCAGATCCGAGGCCCAGGTCGGGTTCGGGTCAGGATGCATGCCGCCAAAATCCGGCAAAGGCGTTGCATTGACCACGGTTCCGGCAGCAGCTCCGAGCCGTTTTTCAATGATCTCAACGGCATAGGGACCGGTGATCGCAGACATGGAATCCATCCGCATCCGGAAACCGGCACCAAACAGCGCCCGGATCGCGTTGAAATCAAACAGGGTCTCCATCAGATCGGCATAATCGGCGACCGGATCAACGACCTCGACGACCATCTCGCCAAGCTGCCGGAGGCCGGGCGAAGACAGGTCGACATCGGTTGTTTCGAAAATATGGTAGGCGCTGAGGGCACCACTGCGCGCGAACATGGCCTCGGTCACCGATTCCGGCGCGGGGCCACCATTGGGCATGTTGAATTTGACGCCGAAATCCTCATCGGGGCCGCCAGGATTATGGCTGGCGGACATGATGATGCCGCCATCGGTTTTTCTAAGCCGGATCAAATGACTGGCAGCCGGAGTTGACAAAAGTGCACCCTGCCCGATGATCACTTTCGCCGCGCCATTGGCGGCGGCCATCCGCAAGATGACCTGAGCCGCGCGGTCGTTGAAGTAGCGCCCGTCACCGCCCAGGACAAAGGTCTTGCCCTCGGCACCAACCACGTCGAACAGCGCCTGAATGAAATTCTCCAGGTAATGCGGGCCCATGAAAACACGGGTCTTTTTGCGCAACCCGCTGGTGCCGGGCTTCTGGCCCGCAATGGGCGTGGTCGCAACGGTCAGTTTCATCCGCTCTCTCCTCGGGGAATACGGGCGCTTTCAGACGGAAGAGGCTGGAATCATTACCAGAACCGCATTCGCCGGCACCGTATCCGGTGCCGCACCAGCTGTAAGATCCGGGCGCGTGGTGTCAAGCACCAGCTGCCAGCCCTGCTGCGTTTCGGGCAATCTGAGCGGCAAGTCCCCGCCAGGGTTGAAGACCAGAAATAGCGGCCCGGAACCCGGCTCTCCACCCTCCGCTGCCATGCGCAACTCAAGGCAAAGACAGAGAAATTCGGTATCCTGCCAATCCCCCGCCGACGGCTCCTTCCCATCGGCACGGCGCCAGATCACGTCGCGAAACCCATCGGCGCGGATCTTGCCATGAAGGAAGCGATGCTGGCGCAGTTCGGGATGCGCGCGGCGCAATGCGGCGAGGCGACCTACAAAGGCGGTCAGCGCCTGATCCGCCTTGCGCCAGTCGGCCCAGGTAATGGCATTGTCCTGGGCATAGGTGTTGTTATTGCCGCCCTGGCTATGACCGATCTCGTCGCCCATCAGCCACATGGGCACGCCTTGCGACAGGAACAGCGTCGCCAGAAGGTTGCGTTTGCGCAAATCCCGCGCGGCCTGGATCACCGGGTCTGCACTCGGCCCCTCGACGCCCATATTATCGGAATGGTTGTCGGAATGGCCGTCGCGATTGCCCTCGCCATTGGCCTCATTATGTTTTTCACTATAACTGACAAGGTCTTGCAGCGTGAAGCCGTCATGGCTTGTGAGGAAATTCACCGAAGCCGTTGCCTGCCTTCCTGAATGGTCAAACAACCCCGCCGATCCCAGCAGCACCCCGGCCAGGTCAGCCGCCCGCCGGGGCTCGCCGCGCCAGAAGCGACGCACGCCGTCGCGGTAACGGTCATTCCATTCGCTGAAGGGCGGCGGAAAGCCCCCCAGCTGGTAGCCTCCGGGTCCGATATCCCAGGGCTCCGCGATCAGCCTGACCCTGGCCAAAACCGGATCCTGGCGCAGCGCATCCAGAAATCCCGCGCCCGGGTCAAAGCCGCCCGGTTCACGCGCCAGCACCGTTGCAAGGTCAAAGCGGAAGCCGTCGACCAGCCCGGTCTCGACCCAGTAGCGCAAGGAATCCATCACCAGCCGCAACACCATCGGATGCGTCAGATCGAGCGTGTTCCCGGTGCCCGCGTCATTGTCATAATGGCGCCCGCCCGCGAGCCGGTAAAAACTCGCATTGTCGAGACCACGCAGCGAGAGATGCGGGCCATGCTCGTCGCTTTCCGCCGAATGGTTGTAGACAACGTCCAGGATCACCCCGATCCCGGCGCGGTGCAAATGGGTGACCATCTCGCGCCAGGCCACCATCCCCCCCGGGCCGGTATAACGCGGCTCGGGCACGAACCAGTTCAGCGTGTTATAGCCCCAGTAATTTCTCAGCCCTTTCGCGACGAGGAACCGTTCATCGGCGATGGCATGGACCGGCAGGAATTCGACATCTGTCACGCCCGCACGGGTCAGATGGCCGATCACCATATCCGATGCAAAGCCGGCGCAGGTGCCGCGCAGCGCCTCGTCCACTCCCGGATGCAGCATGGTCGCGCCTCGCAGATGCGCCTCGCAGATGACGCTGTCGGCAAGGCTGTGACCGGGCCGGGGATGATCCGGCACCGGCAGCGGCGCGGTCACCACCGATTTCGGGATGAACGCCGCGCTGTCGCGGCTGTCAAAACTGAGATCCCCCGCCGGATCGCCGGTCACATAGCCGAAAACCGCATCATCCCAGAGAAACCGACCATGCAAGCCCCGTGCCCAGGGGTCGATCAGCAGTTTGTTCGGGTTAAAGCGATGCCCTTCTTCCGGCGCCCAGGGGCCATGGGCGCGAAAGCCATAAAGCGCGCCCTCGCCTAGGCCCCCGACATGCAGATGCCAGATATCACCATTGCGTTCGACAAAGGGCAGACGCGCGATTTCGCGGCTCCCATCGGGTGAGAACAAACAAAGCTCGATCGCCGTTGCATTGGCGGAAAAGGTGGCGAAATTGACTCCGGTTGCGGTCAGGCTTGCCCCCATAGGAAAAGGCTGCCCGGCACCGGTGACGAAGTCCGTCACCGCAGCAACCCTTCATAAAGCGCGGCATAAGCGCGAGCAGATCCGGCCCAGCCGTTTTCCTGTTCCATCGCGTTGCGGCGCAGCCGGGCCCAGGTTTTCTGATCCGCATATAGCGCGTTCAGCCGCCGGAGGGCCTGGGTCAGCGCCAGCACATCGGTCGGCCAGAAGGTGATGCCGGTCGCCACGCCCGCATTCAGCGCCGCCGGAGAGGCGGGGATCACGGTATCGGCCAGCCCGCCCACTGCGGCCACGACCGGGATCGTGCCATAGCGCAGCCCATACATCTGCGTCAGCCCGCATGGCTCGAACCGGGAGGGCACCAGGACCGCGTCGCCGCCCTGAAACAGCCGGTGCGACAGGCCCTCATCATAGCCGATCCTGACCGAAACCCGACCCGGCCAGCGCGCCGCAAGCGACAGCATCTGTGCCTCCGCTCCGGCATCGCCCGAGCCAAGCACTGCAAGCCCGCCCCCGCCTTCGATGAAATCCGGCAAGGCGGCCGGCAGCAGATCCACCCCCTTCTGATCGGTCAGCCGCGAGACCAGCACCGCAAGCGGCCCCGGCACCGAGAGCCCGAATTCGGCCTGCAACGCCGCCCGCGCCTCGGCTTTGCCGGACATGGATGTCGCCGAATAAGCGTTCACAATCTCTGCCTCCGGCGACCAGACCCTGGTATCGATCCCGTTCACAATCCCCGAGACCACGGCGCTCCGGGCCGCCAGCACGCCCTGCAACCCCAGCCCGAATTCCGGCCGCATCAGTTCTGCCGCGTAATTCGGCGAGACCGTGGTGATCCTGTCCGCCGTGATCAGCCCGGCCTTCAGCAAAGATAAGCCGCCATAATATTCCAGCGCATCGGCATGGAATTCCGCCGCAGGCAGCCGCAATTCGCCCAGAAGACGTGCCGGCGCATGGCCCTGAAAGGCAATATTATGCACCGTGATCACCGAGGCACAGCCGCCAGACCCGTGATAGGCCAGATAGGCCGGCGCAAGCCCGGTCTGCCAGTCATGCGCGTGCAAAACATCCGGCTTCCAGGCCTTGCCACGGGTCAGCTGGACCCCCTCGCGCGCCACCCGCGCCGCCATCCAGGACAAAGCCGCAAAGCGCTGCGGATTATCGCCCCAGTCACCGCCCGGACCATGATAAGGCCCGCCTTCGCGGTCAAAGAGATGCGGCGCATCCAGCAAGAACAGTGAAAGCCCGCCAGTCTCACCGGCAAAAACCCGGGCCTCGCCGCCAAAAAGCGCCTCTTCGCGCATCACCTCGCGAAAGCCGCCGCCTTTGGCCAGCAGCGCGCGCAACGCCCGATAGGCGGGCAGCATCACCCGCATTTCCCAACCCGCAGGGGCAAGCGCCTCCGGCAGCGCCCCCACCACATCGGCAAGCCCGCCGGTTTTGACCAGAGGCACCGCCTCCGACGCCACTGACAAAACCCGACCGCCCATCTGTGCTTTCCTTTTCATCTGTCCTTAAATATCCCACGGGGGTCCGGGGGTGTGAAACCCCCGGCTCCACCGCTCACATCCCGCGCGCGCGCCGGTCAAGCATCTCCTGCGTTACCAGCACCACACCGCCTTCACTGCGGCGGAACCAGCGCGCGTCCTCCTCGGGATCATGCCCCACGATCAACCCCTCCGGGATCATCACCCCGGAATCAATCACGCAATTTCTGAGTTCCGCATTCCTGCCAATATCCACCCGTGGAAGCGCAACCACATGTTCCAGCACCGAAAAACTATGCGCCCGGCAGCCGGTGAACAGCAGAGAATTCCTGATCTCAGACCCCGAGACGATGCAATCCCCTGAAACCAGAGAAGAGATCGCCTGACCGCGCCGCCCATCCTCGTCATGGATGAATTTCGCCGGCGGCACGATCTCGGCATAGGTCCAGATCGGCCAGTCCCGGTCATAAAGATCCAGCTTGGGCACGAATTCGGTCAGGTCGATATTGGCCTGCCAATAAGCATCCAGCGTGCCCACGTCGCGCCAGTAAGGCTCATCTTCGATGCCGGTCGTCACGCAGCTGTCGGCAAAGCGATGCGCGATAGCTTTGCCGCCCCTGACAATGGCCGGGATAAGGTCATTGCCGAAATCATGGCTGGAATTGCTGTCAACCACATCGCGAAGCAGCAGATCGCGCAAAAACGCCCAGTCAAAAACATAGATCCCCATCGAGGCGAGCGCATGTGCCTCATCCCCGGGGATCCCCGGTGGATCGGCGGGCTTCTCAAGGAAATCGGTGATCCGCATCTGGCCATCGACCGCCATCACACCAAAGGCCGAGGCCTCCGCCCGCGGGACGGTCAGACAGCCTATGGTCACATCGGCCCCGGTATCGACATGCTGTTGCAGCATGATCTCGTAATCCATTTTGTAAATGTGATCCCCGGCAAGGATCACCACATACCGGACATTATAGCTGTCGATGATGTCGATATTCTGCGCCACCGCATCGGCGGTGCCGCGATACCAGTTCACCTCATCCATCCGCTGGCTGGCGGGCAGAACATCGAGATATTCATTGCGCTCGGCGCGGAAAAAGCTCCAGCCGCGCTGGACATGGCGGATCAGGCTATGGGCCTTGTATTGCGTCGCGATCGCCATTTTGCGGATGCCGGAATTCAGCGCATTCGAAAGCGCGAAATCGATGATCCGCTGCTTGCCGCCAAAATAAACCGCCGGTTTCGCGCGCCGGTCGGTCAGCTCTTTCAGCCGCGATCCCCGCCCTCCTGCCAGCACGAAAGCCATGGCCTGGGCCGACAGTCTCTTGTTCACTCTTGCCTTCATATTCCCCTCCCCGGATATGGCGGTTTGTCAGACCGGGCCGCTACTCGATCACTCGTTCCAAAAATACAGATGACAGCGGTGGCAGCGTCACCATGGCCGAAACCGGCTCGCCCTGCGCTGCGATTTCCTCAGTGACCACACTGCCGAGATTGCCGCGATCCTGGCCACCATAGACGGCCGCATCACTGTTGAGCCTTTCGCGCCAGAAGCCATTTCCTGGCAGGCCAAGCCTGACCTGGCGCGCGACCGGGGTCATGTTGCAGGCAACCACGACCGGCGCGTCCCCGGCATCGCCAAAGCGGGCCCAGGCAAAGACCGATGCCTCCGCCTCATCGGCCAAAAGCCAGCGGAACCCCTCGGGCCGCGTGTCATGGCGGTAAAGCGCCGGCGTGTCGCGATAGAGAAAGTTCAGATCCCGCAGCCAGAGCTGCACGCCGCGATGGGCCGGGATCGCCTCCTGATCCCAGTCGAGGCCACGATCATGGTTCCATTCGCGTCCCTGCGCGAAATCCTGGCCCATGAACAACAGTTTCTTGCCCGGATGGCCCCACATGAACCCGTAAAACGCCCGCAGGTTGGCGAATTGTTGTTCACCTTCCCCCGGCATCTTGCCAATCATCGAACCTTTGCCATGCACCACCTCGTCATGGCTGATCGGCAGCACGAAGTTTTCGCTGAAGGCATAGGATGACGCAAAGGTCATCTTATTGTGGTCAAATTGCCGGTAAACCGGATCAAGCTTCATGTAATCCAGGCTGTCATTCATCCAGCCCATGTTCCATTTGAACCCGAACCCCAGACCGCCCTGATCCACAGCACGCGACACGCCGGGAAAGCTGGTGGATTCCTCGGCCGATGTCATCGCCCAGGGGCAATGGGCATAAACGGCGGTGTTCATCGCGCGCAGCATGGCGATGGCCTCGTAATTCTCGCGCCCGCCATCCTTGTTCGGCACCCACTGCCCCGGCGCGCGCGAATAGTCGCGATAGAGCATCGAGGCCACGGCATCCACCCGCAGCCCGTCGGCGCCGTAAACTTCCAGCCAGTAAAGCGCGTTCGAGATCAGATAGTTAGAAACCTCGGCCCGGCCGTAATTATAGATCAGCGTGTTCCAGTCCTGATGGAAGCCTTCCTTCGGGTCCTGGTGTTCATAAAGCGCGGTGCCGTCGAAATGGCCCAGCCCATGCGGATCGGTCGGGAAATGGCCGGGCACCCAGTCCAGGATCACGCCAATGCCGCGCCGATGCGCGGCGGCGATGAAAGCGCGGAATTCGTCGGGCGTACCATGGCGCACGGTTGGGGCGAAAAGCCCGATCGGCTGATAGCCCCAGGATCCGTCGAACGGGTATTCGGAAACCGGCAAAAGCTCGATATGGGTATAGCCCATCCACTCGACATAACCAAGCAACTGTTCGGAAAGCTCAGCCCAGGACAGGATCCGCCCGCCCTCTGCCCGTCGCCATGACGCCGCATGAACCTCATAGATCGAGATCGGCGCATCGACGGAATTCCGCCTTGCCCTGATCTCGGGCCAGGCGCCCTCTTCATGCGCGCCCGGCAGACGGCGCAGGACGCTGGCATTCGCCGGCGGATGTTCCGAGCCAAAACCGACCGGATCGGATTTCAGCGGCAGGATCTGGCCGCCCTGGCCCCGGATCTCGTATTTATAGCTTTCGCGTTCCTTCAGCCCGGGGATGAAAATCTCCCAGATGCCGGTCTGACCACGCTGGCGCATCACATGCCGGCGTCCATCCCAGGTGTTGAAGGCTCCCACAACCGAGACGCGCTCGGCCGAGGGTGCCCAGACCGCGAAATGCGCGCCCTCAACGCTCTCATGGGTGATCAGATGACCGCCAAGCGCCTGCCAGAGCCGCTGATGGCTGCCTTCGCCCAGGAGATATTCGTCAATCTCGCCCAGAACCGGCCCGAACGCGTAGGGGTCGTCGTATTCCCAGGCCCAGCCAGCACCCTCGGCCCGCAGGCGATAACCCGACCAGCCCGGCAAGTCGCAGGTGAAGACCCCAGGAATGCCGGGCCAGGCTCTGGCCCGATACTCGCCGCCCGGTGTTACCACGATCAGACGCGCGGCATCGGGCATGAATGCGGTCAGAACCCAGCGGCCTGCATAGTCATGCAGCCCGAGAACGGAAAAAGGATCGCCGTGACGGCCCTCGGCTATCGCACGGACATCCACATCATCGGGCAGTCCAGCCGCTGTTCCCACTTATGGGCCTTCCCTTCAACCGGCTTACAATGCCGAAGTCACATTCCACACATCTTTCATGTAGCCACGGATTGTCCGGTCTGACGAGAAAAATCCACTGCGCGCGGTGTTTAATGCGGCCATCCGGGTCCAGCGTCCGCGATCTGCGAAAGCGGCATCCACCTGAGATTGCACCGCGTGGTAAGAGGCGAAATCGGACGAGACGAGGAAATAGTCATGGTGCCAGACGCCATGGACGATGCCGTGATAGCGGTCGGGCTGATCGGGTGAAAAACGCCCCTCTGCGATCATCTGCAGCGCGTCCTGCAATTCCTGGCTTGCCTCGATGGCGCGGCGCTCATGTTCGGCCTCTTTGCGCCGTTCGATCACCTCTTCGGCGGTCAGCCCGAAGAGGAAGAAGTTCTCCGCGCCCACCTCCTGCAATATCTCGACATTCGCGCCGTCAAGCGTGCCGATGGTCGGCGCGCCATTCATCATGAATTTCATATTGCCGGTGCCAGAGGCCTCTTTGCCGGCCGTCGAAATCTGTTCCGAAAGATCGGCAGCCGGAACCAGCCATTCCGCCATCGAGACATTGTAATTCGCCGGGTAAACCACTTTCAGGAGATCACCGGTTTTCGGATCATTATTAATGACTTCTGCGGTGTCATTGATAAGCCGGATGATCTCTTTCGCCACCGCGTAGCCGGGCGCGGCCTTGCCACCGAATATCTTGACCCGCGGCACGGGATTGGCGATCTGCCCGTTCCTGAGCTTGTTCCAATGCGCGATGGTTTCCAGAATGTTCAGAAGCTGGCGCTTATATTCATGGATCCGCTTGACCTGGACGTCGAACATCGCATCCGGTGAGACCTTGATCCCGTAGGCCTCGCCGATCCGGTTCGAGACGCGGATCTTATTGATACGCTTGGCCTCGTGGAAGGCCTCGCAAAACCCGGCATCCCCGACATGCGGCTCAAGCCCCTTCAGCCGGTCGAGATCATCCTCCCAGCCCTCGCCAATGGTTTCTGTGATCAGTGCCGCCAGCGGGCGATTGCACATTTTCAGCCAGCGACGCGGGGTTACACCATTGGTTTCATTGATGATCCGCCCCGGATGCAAGATGTTCAGCTCTGAGAAGAGGTTCTTCTTCACCAGGTCCGAATGCAGCGCCGAAACCCCGTTCACTTTATGCGACGTGATAAAGGCCAGCTCGCCCATCCGGACCTCGTGATGCTTCACGATGCCAACATAATGCGGCGGATTATAGGTCTCGCGGTGCCAGGCATCGATGCGCTCGACAATCTGCATATGGCGCGGCAGCACATTCCCAAAGGTGAATGTCGCCCAACGCTCCAGCGCTTCGGGAAGCAGCGTGTGGTTCGTATAGCCCAGACAGCCCTGCGCCGTTTCCAGCGCATCGGCGAAATCCATCCCGTGTTCGTCGGTCAAAAGCCGGATGAGCTCTGGCCCCGCAATCGCAGGATGGGTGTCATTCATCTGGATCGCCACATGTTTCGGCAGATCTCGCAGATTGCTGTTGGCGGTGAGAAAACGGCGGATGATGTCCTGAAGCGCGGCAGAGGTCAGCAGGAACTCCTGTTTCAGCCTGAGTTCTTTGCCCTGATAGGTGGTGTCATCGGGATAAAGGACGCGGGACAGCGTGCGCGCCAGCGCCTCGGGTTCGGCGGCGGCCGCGTAATCGCCGCGATTGAAACGTTCGAGATCGAATTGCGTTGTCGGTTTCGCCGCCCAAAGCCGCAGCGTATTGGCCCATTTGCCCTGCCAGCCGATCACCGGCGTATCATATGCCTCGGCCAGTACGGTCTCGCCCGGGGTCCATATCTGTCTGCCGTCTTTCCTGGCGACCTCGCCCTTGAAGCCGATCAGATAGGCGCTTTCGGGGCGTGGGAATTCCCAGGGGTGGGCCTGGCTCAGCCAGTCTTCCGGCGTCTCGACCTGGCGTCCGCCCTCGAAGATCTGGCGGAAAAGACCATGCTCATAGCGGATTCCATAGCCGTAAGCCGGGCACCCCACCGTTGCCATCGATTCCATGAAACATGCCGCAAGCCGCCCGAGCCCGCCATTCCCGAGCGCGGCATCCGGCTCGTTCCCGATCAGCGCGCGCAGATCCATCCCCACCGCCGACATCGCCTGATCGGCCTTGTCATAAAGCCCGAGATTGGTGATCGCATCTTCCAGGAGCCGCCCGATCAGAAACTCCATCGACAGGTAGCAGACACGCTTATGCCCTGTGGCCCAGGTCTTTCTGGTCGATTTGAACCAGGGCTCAACAATCCGGTCCCTGACGGCGTAAGACAGGGCCATCCGCCAGTCATAGAGGCTCGCATTGGCGCCATCTTTGCCCAGGGTGAATGTCAGATGCCGCAAGATGTCGGTCGAGAGGTCACCGGGCAGGAGTTCGCTGAAGGAATGGCTGGAGTCGGTCACCTGGGAACACCTGTCTCGCTAACGGTTACGACCCATATGAACAGGCGGCGCGGATCAAGCGCAATGCTGCATCTGCATATTGCGCCATATCCGCCCCTCCCTGGCCTGAAAAAGCGCCACGGAAAAAGGCATATCTGATCTATGTCATGGCGCGACCCGGTCCCGGGCCCGGAAAACATGGGTATTCATCATCCAGGAGACCCGGGAATGCATCTGACCACGCGCACGAGCCTCGCCATGAAGACCCTGATGTTTTGTGCCGTGAATCCCGGCCGGATCGTCCGGCGGACCGAGATTGCCCAGGCCTGCAATGCCTCGGAGAACCATCTCGCCCAGGTCATTTATCTGCTGGCGCAGCAGGGTTTCCTGAAAACCATTCGCGGACGTTCCGGCGGGCTGACACTGGCGCGCCCGCCCGAAGAGGTGACGGTCGGCGAGGTGTTTCGCAAATTCGAACGCGTGCTGGCCTTCAGCGATTGCATCGGCCCGGAAAAGGGCGACTGCCCGCTGGCCGGAAACTGCCGGCTGACCTGTGTGCTCAACGGGGCGCTGGATGCGTTTTACGCAAGGCTTGACGCCACGCGGCTGTCTGACCTTGTGGATGGCAATGACGCCCTCGCCCGCCAGCTGCGTGTCGCCTGAGGCATCACGGTGCGGGCGCCGTCGCTCAGCTGGCTTTTGCGACCACGCCGATATCGCGCAGCGCCTGATCCAGCGCCAGATTGCGGCCGCTGTCGGAATTGCGCGTCTCTTTGCAGATTGCATCAAACCGTTTGCGCAGGGCCTTTTTCTCTTCGCCCTTACAATCATTCCAGGGCCGCCCCTGCAGGCCCATCACGATGACATAATAGCCGATGAAATGCGGTCTGCTGCCTGAAAGCAGCAGCCGGCGATAGCCCTCATCAGCCCCCAGTGCCCGCAGCTCGCCGGCGCTGAGGATCCCGGCACGCGCGAAGGCGGCCTCGGTCGCCGGCCCAAGATTTGGAATCGACGAGACGGCGTCCTCCTGAGGACCGGACTGATCAGGCTGTGGCTGTGTCATGGTGCAAGTTTCGCAGCCCCGACGGCGGGCTGCAAGCCCCGCCTCTGATCCCGGCCTGGGCAAACCGCTCTGCCCGACCCGCGCGCCCGGAATACACGCCCGGAATGCACGCGTTGGCAGCGCATCAGTGAAACGCAAAAGGGCCGGCCTCCGGGGCCGACCCTGTTCTTTGTTCCGACGCTCCGACCAGGGGTCATCCCACCGGTCAGCCGTATGGGCTCAGATCGAAGCCCAGTCCGTGAAAATCGTTTTTCCGCCCTGCTGCTGCTGCGGGGTGCTGCCCTGCTGCTGTTGCTGCTGGGGTGCGGGGGATTGGCTTCCACCCTGCTGAGGTTGTTGTTTCGTCGCCATTTTACTGCTCCACGAGGTAAAAAGCAGCGATGCTGCTCTGAAACCTCATTTGCGCTTTCGCGAAACACTATACAAGTGGGTGATTCGGCACCAATCCGTCGTGAATGTTCACATGTGCGGCATTCGCCACAGTCCGTGCCGCTCAGAAGGGCAAAATGACGAGAAACTGCGCGGCTGACGCCCCCTAAACGGCGCCAGCCAGGTCAGCACCGGCTCAGGCAAGCACCGTCGCCGGAAAGCCTGCCTCATCCAGCGCCGCCACAGCCGCACCGGCATCCGCGCCCTCAACCGTCACCTCGCGCTGGGCCAGATCGACCGCAACGCTTTGCGCAATCGGCTTCAGCGCCGCCTCCACCGAGGCTTTGCAATGGCCGCAATTCATATCGGGAACCGAAAGTCTGATCATCGTGATCTCCTGTCTTTCACCGTGATATGCGCCTTCCCGCAGGGGTAAGGTCAAGCCCTGCGATGGCACAAACCAGCCATGCAAAAGCCGCATGACATTTTCCCGGCCAGGGGTCTTGACCTTCCTGTGACCGGAAGCCTCATATGTCTTACCCGAAAGGGATCATTCCATGACCAGTACTCTGACACCCCCGCACCATACTGCAGCAGACCAGGCCAGCCTCGCCCGACTTCAGCTGGAGGGCATGACCTGCGCCTCCTGCACCGGTCGCGTGGAGCGCGCGCTGAAAGCCGTGCCTGGCGTCGAGGAGGCCAGCGCCAATTTCGCCACTGGCGAGGCGCAGGTGCGCTATCACGCCCCGGCCGATCCGCAAGCGCTTGCCGCCAGCGTCGCGAAAATCGGCTATCCGGTCAAGCCCGTGACGGTCGAGCTTTCGGTCGAGGGCATGACCTGCGCCTCCTGTACCGGACGGGTGGAGCGGGTGCTGAAGGCGCAGCCGGGCGTGATCTCGGCCACAGCCAATCTGGCGACACGGCGCGCGACAGTCGAACTGTGGCAAACATCGGATCCGGCCGCCCTTGCCAATGCGGTCACCAAAGCGGGCTATAAGACGGTGCCGCTGGCGACCGCGCCCCCTGCGGATCCGGGACGTGATGAACGGATCCTGTGGCGCGATACGCTGATCGCGGCGGTGCTCACCCTGCCCGTCTTTGTGACCGAGATGGGCGGCCATCTGATCCCGTCCTTCCACCATTGGCTGCATATGGCTTTTGGCACCACCCAGATCTGGCTGATGCAATTCGTGCTGGCGAGCCTGGTTCTGGCATTCCCCGGCAGGCGGTTCTTCGTCAAAGGCATCCCGGCGCTGTTGCGGGCCGCCCCCGATATGAACAGTCTCGTGGCGCTTGGCACACTGGCGGCCTGGTCCTACTCGGCGCTGGTTCTGGCCCTGCCCGGGCTGTTTCCCGAAAGCGCCCGCGCCGTCTATTTCGAGGCCGCCGCCGTGATCGTGGCGCTGATCCTTGCCGGTCGTGCGATGGAGGCGCGGGCACGTGGTCGTGCCGGTGCCGCCATTGCCGGCCTGATCGGCCTGCAGCCGAAAACTGCGCGGCTTGAAGACGGGACCGATATCGCGGTCGCGGATCTCACCCCCGGAATGCGGGTTGCGCTGCGCGCCGGAGAACGGGTGCCGGTCGACGGGCGGGTGATCTCGGGCATGTCTGCGGTGGATGAAAGCATGCTCACCGGCGAGCCGTTGCCGGTGGCCAAAACGGCTGACGACCGCGTGACCGGCGGCACCGTCAACGGCAATGGGGCATTGGTGATCGAGGTCTCGGCGGTGGGGGCAGATACGGTTCTGGCCCGTATCACCGCCATGGTCGAAGAAGCCCAGGGCTCGAAACTGCCGGTCGAGGCGCTGATCGACCGCGTGACCATGTGGTTTGTGCCGGCGGTTCTGGGTGTGGCGGCAGTGACCGTTGGGCTTTGGCTTGCGCTGACCGGCGATGTGGCCCGGGCGCTGGTCGCCGGAGTCTCTGTCCTGATCATCGCCTGCCCCTGTGCGATGGGTCTCGCCACCCCGGTTTCGATCCTGGTCGGCACGGGTCGTGCGGCGCAGATGGGTGTGTTGTTCCGGCGCGGCGAGGCGCTGCAACGGCTTTCCGATCAGAGGCGTATCAGCTTTGATAAAACCGGAACCCTGACCGAGGGCCGCCCGCATGTGGTCGGGATCGAGGGGGACGCGACCCTCCTGCCCCTTGCGGCGGCGGTCGAGCGTGGCTCGGAACATCCGCTGGCCAATGCGATCCTCGCCGCCGCCGGAGGTGACATCCCGGACGCGCGCGACTTCTCCACCCGCCCCGGCTACGGCGCCGAGGCCCTTGTCGGGGAAAGCCGCATCGCCGTCGGTGCCGCACGGATGTTTGACCATATCCCCGAGGCACTGGTGGCCAGTGCCGAGGCAGCCGCTGCACGTGGCGAAAGCCTGGTCTTTGTCGCAAAAGACGGCGAGGTGGCCGGGTTGATCCGGGTGGCGGATCAGCTGAAACCCGGCTCGGCCCGCGCCATTGCGGCGCTGAAAGAGATGGGCGTGACGCCGGCGATGATCTCGGGCGATACCGAAGCAGCCGCGCGCCATGTCGCCGCCCGGCTTGGCATCGAAGAGGTCCATGCCGGCGTGTTGCCGGAAGGCAAGCAAGAGATCGTCAGCCGGATCGGCGGCGCATTTGTCGGCGATGGCATCAATGACGCACCGGCGCTGGCGGCGGCCGGGGTCGGGATCTCGATGGGATCGGGCAGCGATGTGGCGATCGAGGCGGGCGATGTCGTGCTGATGCGGGGTGATCCGCTGGCAGTGGCTTCGGCGCTGCGGCTCAGCCGCGCGGTGATGAAGAATATCCGCGAGAACCTGATCTGGGCTTTCGGCTATAATACCGCGCTGATCCCGGTGGCCGCGGGCGTACTGGTGCCCTTTGGCGGCCCGCAGCTGTCGCCGATGCTGGCGGCGGGGGCGATGGCTTTATCCTCGATCTTCGTGCTGACCAATGCGCTGAGATTGCGCTTTGTGAGGGCTGTGCAATGAACATCAAAGACGTGGCCGCGCGCGCCGGCCTGCCCGCAAAAACCATCCGCTATTACGAGGAGATCGGCCTGATCCGCCCCTTGCGCGCCGCCAATGGCTACCGCGCATTTCGCGAGAGCGACCTGCACAAACTCGCCTTTCTCGGCCGCGCGCGCTCGCTTGGCTTTACCATCGGGGAATGCCGGGCGCTGATGGCCCTTTATGAGGATCAGTCGCGGGCGAGCGCCGATGTCAAAGCGCTGGCGCAAAGCCATCTCACCCAGATTGCGGCGAAAATCAAAGAGCTGAAGGCGATGCAGGCAACGCTTACAGACCTTGTCAGCGCCTGCGCCGGTGATCATCGGCCCGATTGCCCGATCCTCGCGGGGCTGGCTTCAGACAGTCCATCCGGCAAAGACTGCTGCGCCTGAGCAAAAAAGCGCGCCCCTGAACCAGAGGCGCGCTCAAATTCCTGAGCAGGAATTTGTGCCGAAATCTGAATTCAGATTTCGGCTCCTGTTCAACCGGCGGCTCAGCCGACCAGTTCAAGACCCGAGAAGAAGAAGGCGATCTCGCGGGCAGCCGATTCCGGGCTGTCCGAGCCGTGAACCGAGTTTTCGCCTTTCGACAGCGCGAATTCCTTGCGGATGGTGCCCTCTGCAGCCGCAGCCGGATCGGTCGCGCCCATGACTTCGCGGTTTTTCGCGATCGCGCCTTCACCTTCCAGCACCTGCAGAACCACCGGCTCCGAGATCATGAAGGAGACGAGTTCGCCATAGAAGGGGCGGTCACGGTGCTCGCCGTAGAACTCACCAGCCTGAGCGGCGGTCAGCTGCACGCGCTTCGATGCGACGACGCGCAGGCCGGCCTCTTCGAATTTCGCGACGATCTTGCCGGTCAGGTTGCGTTTGGTGGCATCGGGTTTGATGATCGAGAAGGTGCGCTCAAGGGCCATGGGGCTCTCCAAATTCTGGGGGGCCACAGATGCGGCCCGTGTGTGGGCGCGCTGCTAGCATGGGAATGTATCAAAGGAAAGTGGGGCTTGCGCAGTGGCAAGGCGCGCCGGACGATTTTCAGGAAACGCCGCGACATCTTCGCCGAAATCCCGGCCAGAGCCCGGATCGGCCCGGACTGCGCCTTGTCGCTCTCGGCATTTACCACCGGTGAGGCGTACAAGCTGAAGCCGGGGCTCAGCAAAAGCGGGCGGGACGCCGCGTCAGTCCTTCAAAATCTCGGCCAGGCGCGCCTCTTCTTCGGCGCTCAGCGGCACTGGTGGAGCGGGCACCGCAGCCTGGCGCTTGCGGCGCGCCAGCCATATCCCGCCCCCCGCAGCCAGCAGCGCCACCGGCCCCGAGAGCCACAAAATCCAGTTCCATCCCGATGCGCGCGGGTTGAACAGCACGAATTCGCCATAGCGCGCCACCACAAAGTCGATGACCTCGTCATTGCTGTCGCCCGCCACCAGCCGCTCGCGAATGATCAGCCGCAGATCCCGGCTGATCGGCGCAGTGGAATCGTCAATGGTCTCGCCCTGGCAGACCGGACAGCGGATCTCGCGGCTGATCATGCGGGCCCGGGTTTCAAGGCCGGGATCCGCCAGGATCTCATCGGGCTGTACCGCCAGAACGGGGCCCGCAAGCAGCATCAGCGCCGCGATGAAAAACGCCTTAAGCCTCATTCCGCCGGCACCTTTGCACCTTTGGGCGCGGCCTTCGCCCCGCTCGCAGCCACCCGGTAACGCCGGTCGGTCAGGCTGATCAGCCCGCCAAGCGCCATCATCAGGCATCCGCCCCAAAGCCAGTTGGCAAAGGGTTCGATATAGGCACGTACCGCCCAGCCGCCGCCCTCCTGCGGATCGCCGATCACCAGGTAGATGTCGCGCAACCAGCCGTAATCAATCCCGGCCTCGGTCGTCGGCATCCCCTGCACCGGATAGGTCCGTTTTTCCGGGTAAAGCACCACAACCCGCGCGCCGCCCCTCGTCACCACCATTTCGGCCATGGTCGAGATGTAATTCGGGCCACGCACCTCGCGCACATTGGCCAGCTGCACATCATAAGGGCCAAGGCGGAAACTCTCGCCCTCCCGGACGACACTGATCTCCTCAACCTTCCAGGCCAAGAGGGCCGAGACGGCGAAAACCGTAACGCCCATCCCGGCATGGGCCACGACCTTGCCCCATTCCGAGCGCGGCAGTCGCATCAGACGCCCAAGCCGGTCCCCCCCACGCCCGCTGCGCCCCCAAAGATCGGTCAATGCGCCAAAGACCACCCAGGAGCCAAGCATCACGCCCAAAGGCCCGAGCGCCGAGCGCCCGGTCTGCACCGCCCAGATAAGCCCCAGCACTGCAAGCGCCAGCATCAGAAGCGGGAGTCGCGCCCGGAACCGCGCGGGGATCTGTTTCCAGACGGTGGCAAGCCCTGCGCCCGCCCCCACCAGCGCCACAGCCGCGATCATCCCATGGCCCGCCAGCAGCGCAAGCGACAGAACTGCAACCCCGGCTGCCGCCAGCGCTGCCGGCCCGAGATCAGTCGTAACCCGGCCGGAATCGCCGCGCTTCCAGGCCAGCATGGCGCCAAAGGGCAGGATCAGCGCCAGCGCCACAAAGAACGGCGTGAAAGCGGCATTGAAGAATGGCTCGCCCACCGACATCACACGGCCGAGCACCAGTTCGGCGAACAGTGGCCACATGGTGCCGACAAAGACCACGAAAGCCGCCACCGCGAGCAGGATATTATTCGCCACCAGCGCGCTTTCACGCGAGACGATGCCGAAGACGCCCTTCGCCTCCATCGCGCCGGCGCGGGCGGCGAACAGCACCAGACCACCGCCGGTGAAAAAGCCAAGGATGGCCAGGATGAACACGCCGCGCTCGGGGTCCGAGGCAAAGCTGTGTACGCTGGTGATCACCCCCGAACGCACGATGAAGGTACCGATCAGCGAAAACCCGAAGGCGAGGATCGCAAGAAGGATGGTCCAGGCTTTCAGGCTTTCGCGCTTTTCCACCACGATGGCGGAATGCAACAGTGCGGCGGCGAGGAGCCAGGGCATGAAACTGGCATTTTCGACCGGATCCCAGAACCAGAACCCGCCCCAGCCAAGCTCGTAATAGGCCCACCAGGACCCGAGCGCGATGCCAATGGTCAGGAAAACCCAGGCGGCCAGCGTCCAGGGCCGCACCCACCGCGCCCAGGCCGCATCGACCCTGCCCCCGATCAGCGCCGCGATGGCAAAGCTGAAAGACATCGAAAGCCCGACATAGCCGAGATACAGAAACGGCGGATGGAAGGCGAGACCGGGATCCTGAAGCAACGGGTTCAGATCACGCCCGTCCATCGGCGCCTCGACCATCCTGATAAACGGGTTCGAGGTCAGGATCATGAAGGCAAGAAACGCCACCCCGATCGAGCCCTGGACCCCGATGACGCGGGCGCGCAGCCGCTCGGGCAGGCCGGCGCCGAACCAGGCAGCCGAGGCCCCGAACAGCGCGAGGATCAGCGTCCACAAAAGGAGCGAGCCCTCATGGTTCCCCCAGGTGCCTGAAACCTTGTAAAGCATCGGCTTCAGAGAATGCGAATTCGACACCACCAGCGCCACCGAGAAATCCGAGGTGACAAAGGCATGGATCAACACCGCAAAGGCAAAGCCGACCAGCGCGAATTGCACCACCGCCGCAGGTCCGGCCAGCGCCATAAGCATATGATTGCCCCGATGCGCGCCCCAAAGCGGCAGAATCGTCTGTATCAGCGCCACCATCAGCGCCAGGATCAGGGCAAAATGCCCCAGCTCGATCAACATCTGGCTGTCTCCCTATCGCGGCTATCTTAGCTGTCCCGGCGCGCGGCTCCAATGCCTGGTTGCATCACCTTACTGCGCTTATCGGTCGCGCCCCGCTGGCAAGAGGCCGCAGGAGGTGCCAGGATGGCGCAAATCTCACCGGAGGCTACATGACCCGCATCATTCTTATCGGAGCCCCGGTCGATTCGGGTCAGCGCCGGCCAGGCTGTCTGATGGGCCCTTCGGCTTACCGCGTCGCGGGGCTCGCGCGCGCGATTGCCTCCGAAGGCCATGAGGTCGAAGATCGCGGCGATGTCACGGCGACGCCCCTGGCGGCGGTGCCCTGCGCCAACCCTGCCGTGGATCAGATGACCGAAACCGTCGGCTGGACCATGGCGCTGAAAGTGGCCGTGGAAGACGCGCTGAAGGATGGCGGCCTTCCAGTGATCATGGGGGGCGATCATTCCCTGGCGCTTGGCTCGGTCGCCGGAGCGGCCGCCTGGGCCGCAGCGCAGGCGCGACCGCTCTTCCTCCTCTGGCTGGATGCGCATTCGGATTTCCACACGCCACTGACCACAACCAGCGGCAATCTGCATGGCACACCGCTGGCTTATATCAACGGCCGCGATGGCTTTGATGGCTTTCCACCCTTCCCCGCGCCGGTTCCTGCCGAGCGGATCTGCATGTTCGGCATCCGCTCGGTCGATCAGGCCGAACAGGCCGCGATGCAGGAACGCGCCATTCAGATCAATGATATGCGGGTGATTGATGAGCGTGGCATCGTGGCGCCCCTGCGGGAATTTCTCGATCATGTGCGCGCGGTGAACGGGATGCTGCATGTCAGTCTTGATGTCGACTTCCTCGACCCCGCCATCGCACCGGCTGTCGGCACGACCGTGCCCGGCGGCACCACCTTCCGCGAGGCGCATCTGGTGATGGAATTGTTGCATGAATCGGCGCTGGTGACCTCGCTCGATCTGGTGGAACTGAACCCTTTCCTCGATGACCGTGGCATGACCACGCGCCTGATGGTGGATCTGGTCGGATCGCTCATGGGCAGGAAGGTGTTCGACAGACCTACGCGCAACAAGTGACTTAAGGCGGAAGGGATGCTCTGCCCCCGTTCTCGCATTACGAGGGCTCGCCCGGGATATCGATGGGCAGATAATGGATCAGCTTGGTTTCTGTTGGTAAATATCCCCGATAGAAAGAGCAGAAGATCGCATCTAATGACTTGAAAAACTTACCATCTTCTCCGGGCACGCCACTTAAGGTGCGACAGCTTTATGCGTCAGGTGAAAGACATGACTTCAGAGACGAACGAGGGGGCGTGCGGGGGTGATACAAGGATCACTACGCTGCGATGTGAATAGCCACCTGTTTCCTTGACGTCATCTTCTCTGAGTTCAGGCAAGGTAGCCATGAGGAGCACACGCAGTTTCACTGACGCGTTCAGGAATGATGCGGTCGCGTTGATAACCCGGCTATCGGGTCGGCGAAGTGTCAGAACGGTTTTTGAACGCCCCCCCGTAAGCCGAAGGCTGACACAGGCTCTGATCTGCGGTTTGCCGATCTCCGACAAGAAGGAGAACAGGGTTGTCTGAACGCGGGCAGCAGGCCTCTGAGTTCAGGGCGAAAGTCGCGCTGGCCGCTGTCAATGGCGAGGAGACTGCGACCGAATCCGCGACCCGTCGCGCGCGCATCTTTTTGCTCCTCGCCCAGGATTAGACCGGGCAGAACCTAAAACAGACACGCCAGATCGGCGGGCAATTCCTGGAGATCCGATTTTCCGGGTTCGCCGAACGACCCGGTACATGCGCAACGATGGCCAGCTCGTCAACGAGAGCCGGATATGCCGGCTTAGGCGCTTCCCTGGGCCTATGCCGATCTCGCCTGGAAACCCAATACAAGCAGGCCGACGAAGGCCTAAAAGGGCTGTCGAGATCAGCTGCACGCAACGGGCGCAGACGCGGCGGATGTCGGGGCCGTTGGCGCGGCGAAAGTCGGCGAGGCCCTTATAGCCGGCGCGTCAACCACATCAAATCCACATTTTGGCTGACCTCGCCTCAAGCCCGCGGCCGGACGCAATCCATTTCAGCCTGCCATAGATGATCAGCTAAAGCAGTGTGGCAGTATGGTTGCCGGCCGCCCCTCTGTGCAGGTGCCGACCGCACAAACCCGGGACCCACCAGATCAGGTTCGTTAATGTCGTCAATAAAGAGGTCAACCATCCAAACAAGGTGGTCCTCATCGATACGGTCTTCAGGCCGATCCGGAACAAGGACCGCGTGCCCAAGCGCAATGCCTTCGATAGAACCCGACATGGCGATCCCCCGCAGCCACACCGCAAGCTACCGTAAAGCAGACTTTCCACACAGGTTCGGCTCTTTACCTCCCGACTTCCGGCTGGTCCACCGCTCCACTATTGCCCCGCAGCCAGGCTGGCCAGGTTGAGACCGGACAGACAACACATCTGCGTCACCACATAATCCGGACGAAACTTCCTTAAATTAGCCAGATTCCTCAGAGAATCAGTGATTCCTACTGCCCGCTGTCAAAGCCCTAACAGCGGCAAGGCTCACCCCCGCCCTCCCCAGAGCGGGGGTGAGATTTCCGGATATCAGTCGGAGCCTGCCCGGCTGCGCGGCGCCCCTTCGGCTGCCCCATTTCTCCACCATTGTTTCGGCACCACATATAGCGGTAAAAAATGGGACGACGCTCAACCCGAATGTGACCTCACTCGACAAACCGGTAAAGGAACCAATAGCTTACGGGTGCGATGGCCATGTCTGCAGCGGTCAGGAATTCCCGGATCCGCGTTGCCGCCAACTCAAGCACGGTCCTCCTCGCGAAGGTTCAGCAGGCCGCCGGTCAATGCCCGTCCGATGATCCCTCCGCCGTTATTGCTTTCAGATCGAGGCTGGCGGAGGGACGCAACCGTTATGCTCACCTCCTTCGCGGGCCTTGTGAACGCGCGGGCTGCACGACAGGATGACAACGTCTTCAGCAGCGTGCAGCACCCCGGTGGCAAGGGCGCGGTCAGGCGCAGTTTGCACCACCGCCGCAGTCTCGACCTTCATCGCGGTGAAGATGAGCGCGTGGTTCAGCGCCTCGGTCTATTCCAGAACATGTTGAGCTAAATACCCGGGTTCCTTCAGGGTTGTGGCATTCGCCGCGCGCCCAAGGCGGATTTCCGACGCGACAGAACCCAGCAAGAATCCCACAGATTGCCATGGTCAGGCCGCGTCCGGAGTTCTTGGCGATTCAACAATGTATTGCGCGCGGCCCGCAGCATCGCAGCCTATCCCAGTCGGAAAAACTGTGGACAGGTCGCCTGCCCACAGGGCCACTTCGCCCCTCTCGGTTCCTGAAGGTCGCTTTTTGAAGCAGGCTGTTTCAGCGCAGGCACTTGAAATACGCGGGTGCATCCGAAAAACGCGGCGAAATGGTATAGTTTCAGGAACCCGAGAAAGAAAAAACCCCCGTATTTCCCATAAACGACGGGAAACCGGGGGTTTTCAAACTGATCTGGTGCGGATGAAAGGAAGCGAACCAGACTGATTTTGTGTAATATTTTGAGTATGTGCGTAATTTATGCGGAACTCTTTGCGAGAATTGCCCCCACCATGCCTGGCTGAAAGCCGCTCCAGATGTGGCTGCCAAGCACCACTATCGGAGCTTGCGCATGCCCTTCCGCGCGGAATCGCTCGACCTCTTCCGGCCAGTCAGCCCCTGCCCGCTCTTCATATGCGAGCCCCGCCCGATCCAGCGCACGTTTCGTCGCAACGCACGGGCCACAGCCCGGCGAGGTGTAGATGATGATCATGGTGATGGTCCGTCTGTGAAGGTGGATCAGAGGCCTGTGTAGCCAGCAGGCGTCATGATTGGCGCGGGCGGCGCAGCTTCAGACACCAGCATTTCGACAAGCGCGGGAGCGCCGCGCCTCCCGCAATGCAGGCACTTCATGATGGTGAGGGCCTCGGCACGTATGCCCCGGCCGCCAGGTTCAAGCCATTGCGGCGGCATATCGTCGGCCGCCAGATGGCGCGATTGCCCGCAAGAACATTTGAGGTGAAAGATCCGCTTCATGGTGAGAACATATAAGGAACAGTTAACGATTCGAGAAGCCCGGAACCGGCCCTATGCCATCTGCCCACCCTTCAGCCAACCCCTTCCAGAACCGGCGGATGATCCACGCCGCGCAGGACGGCATGATCATCACCATGCGGTGCAATGGCTGCAGGCGGATCGTTCACTTCTGGGCATCCGATCTGGTGAAAGTGGTCGGCAATGATCACCAGCTGCATCTGGCACCGTGGCCATGCGCGCGGTGCAAAAGCACCGAGTCGATCAGTGTTTCCTGGCGAGTTCCTTCACCCGACTTCCTGAATGGATTGACCATCCGCCGTCCGGTCAGGCAGGTTGTGAAATGGCTATGGCGCAACGAGAAGGCCTGACGATGTGCAACCTTTACAGCCAGACGACCTCACCCGAGGCGATGCGCCAGATCTTTGCCGGGCTGACGAACGCCGCCGGCAACATCGAGCCCGGCGATATCTACCCCGATCGCATGGCGCCGCTCATCACTGCCGGAGATGGAGGGCATGTTCTGCGCAGCGCCCGGTGGGGCCTGCCCTCCCCGCCTCAGTTCCACAGCAAGAGCGGCATCGACCGCGGCGTCACCAACGTGCGTAACACCAACTCGCCTCACTGGCGGCGCTGGCTCGGCCCTGCGTTTCGATGCCTGGTGCCGGTCGATAAGTTCGCGGAACCGCGCCAGGGCAAAGGCGCAGGCAATGCGTGGTTTACCCTGAAAGAGGATCGCCCGGCGTTCTTTGCCGGAATCTGGGTGCCGGACTGGACCAGCATCCGCAAGCTGAAGGACGGCGAGACCACGGATGACCTCTTCGCCTTTCTGACCTGCGATCCAAACGCAGAAGTAGCGGAGATTCATCCCAAGGCCATGCCGGTGATCCTGACGGAGCCGGACGACTGGGAAGAATGGCTGATGGAGCCGTGGACGGACGCCAAATCCTTGCAGGGACCACTACCAGCCGGGTCTCTGGAGGTCATTGAATGATCCGGACCACCGCCCTCGCGTTCTTCATCGCCCTCTCGGGCTGCGGCCCGCTGGATTACTACAGCGGGCGCAACATGGACTTCTATCACGCAGGCTGAGAGCTAGAACCACTCTCCTGAAAATGCCCTGCTTGGAAACAATGCTCTTGCAGTAGCTTCCGATTTTCAACATACTTGTAGGTATAAAATCGGAAGCGAGGCGATACATGACCGATCAAACCAGAATGTCGCCGCGCAGCGGCAAGAGTAACGTGATAAGCATGCCAGCCGACCGCAGGGCCATCTTGAAAGAAATGGGCGTTCCTGAAGATCTGCTAATAGCATCGTTGCAGAGAGGCGTCGCCGAAAAGCGAACCGCTATGTTCGCGGATCCACCGACAGCAGGCGGCTACGACTTGTTCCGCTACACCACGCGCCATGTGCGGACTGGATTGTTTGAACGCGGATGGGAAGTACGAAACATCGCAAACATCGCGACAGTTCGAAACCCAGAGGATGGGACTACTATAATAGTATGCGCCGGAGATCATCAAACTGGAATGATCATCGGCAGTGATCCCAAGACGAAGAGACCTAAAGGTGAGATTTTTCTCGATGTGAGTGACGTTGCATCTCTGGATCTCTTCGGAAACCCAATACCTGCGAAGCGCAAAGTAATGTCGGAAAGCTCGAAAGTTTGGCTTCTTCTTCACTATCACTCAGAATTTGCCGGAGAAGAGATATTTCGGGCGGAACTCTCGAAGCCGTCTGTCGCCGAAGCTGGATTGATTACAACATGGTCTCAGCGAATTATCCTCAACACTACACTGCCCGATTCAATTCACGATGACGATACTGCCGACGATAGCGGCCCAGAAATCCTTCCAAATGTTACGATCAGGATCTGAGATGAATGGCAATCGCATCACAATCGCAAGGCAGCGGAGAGGGCTTAGCAGACCAGAGCTAGCAGAAATTCTCGGCGTCACAGCGAGGGCAGTTGGTGGATGGGAGACGGGGTCAATAGTTATCCCAAAGGATCGAGAAAGTGAAATTGCGCGCGAGTTGGGATTTCCTGATAGCTTCTTCAAGCTAAAAGACAGCGCCAGCGTGCAAACTGGCGCTGTAAGCTTCCGATCCCTCAGCAGAAAGACCGCAGCACAGCGTGATGCTGCGCTTGCCATGTGCGATTTGTCCATCGAACTTGCTGCGTGGCTGGATCCAAGATTTGGGCGTGACAAGGTCAGCCTGCCGGATCTCTCCGACGAAGCTCCTGACCTTGCGGCAGATCTTTTGAGGCGAGAATGGGGACTTGGCCACCAACCAATAAAGCATCTGATTAACCTATTGGAAGCAAAAGGTGTTAGACTTTTCGCCCTCCCAGAGAACTGCCGTGAAATTGACGCTTGCTCGTTTTGGATGGATGACAAGCCGTACATTCTAATCGACACGAGCAGATCCTCTGAAAGAATGAGGTTCAATATTGCACACGAATTAGGCCACCTAGTGATGCATAGGCACGGAGCTCCCACAGGCCAAGAAGCAGAGAAGGACGCTAATTCGTTCGCGTCCAGCTTTTTGATAACCATCCAGAGTATTCACAGGAATATACCCAAGTCTATCACCCTGGAATCAATAATAAATTCAAAAAAGATCTGGGGAGTTTCAGCAGCAGCACTGGCATACAGACTAAACAAGCTAAAATACCTGTCCGACTGGCACTACAAGTCGATAGTGATCGAAATGCGTCGCCGAGATTTCCACGTTCGAGAGCCAAATGCCATACCATGTGAGCAATCATATGTCTTGGATCTGGTCCTAAAAGCTCTTCGCGAAAGGGGAATAACCTTGAGACATGTTGCAAGTGAAATTCATTTGCCCATGTCCGAGGTTGTCGGGCTGCTTCAGGGTCTCGCTGTCGTTGAGATATCCAAGCATGAGATTGCAACACCTGCTGAGAGGCGCGCTAGCCTGCGAGTTGTTACCTAGGGGTACAGGCTCAGGGAGGATGGCGACTTACGAGCAGCACAAAGAGCACTCGCTTTGTCGCTCTTGGCCAAAGGGAAAATTGCTACGTGCGCCAACCATCGCCCGCGCAGGCATAAATGCGCGCGATCAGCCGCGCCCCGCTGACCACGGCCCGGTCATCCGGCGAGCTTCTTCATAGATGGCCCGAGAGCAGGACTGGAGTCTATTGGGTTGCCCTCGGGCCTGTCGACCTGGAGGCTGTCACTTCCGACGCCGACACCACAACGATAGCGCGCCTGAATGGATGTAGAACGATATTCTCTGGCGCGGGCGCATTCCCGCCACCGGTGGGCCTCTTCATGCGCCCTGCCCTTTCCTCGGGCCTTCCGGAACCAGTTGTGCTAAGCCCCAGAGGTGGCACAGCGCCGCAAGGAGACTTCCTTGACGAACTTCTCGCAGAAGACCCCCTTCAATCTTGCCGAATACCTTAGCCGCCCGGCGACACCAGCGGATATTCAGCGCGCAGCAACGGCTCGCAAAAAGCACCGTGACTTCATGGCCGGGCTGGAAGCGGATCGCGCGCGAGAAGCTGCCAGACGGAAAGCGTAAACTCAGAGCAGGCCCGCTCAGGCGGGCTTGGGCACGCCACCCAAGGGGCAGTTCTGCCTAGGCAATCATGCGAATGGACGCGTCACTTGCCAAACAGCATAAAGGCGCCATGCAACCACGGAGTGTGTGATGGATCTGTACATGGTGGCCGCTTTGCTTGTGGTGGGTTGGAGCTGGTTGAAAGTGTCAGCGTAAGAGTGAGATCGTCACCATGTGGGGCCTTTTATATGGGCCTTCCTCGACCAGCCAGAGTGACAGCAAAAGTACGGCTTAGCCGAGCAAAGTGTCAGAGGTTCCAGCTGCTCGCAATAATGCCGCCGCCAAGAACGACAGCTGACAGAAGCAGGATGATCCCTTGAATTCTCATTCTCCGGGCCCTTCTCTGCATTGAGGCTATTTCGGCAAGGAACAGGTTTACACGTCGATTGATCATTCCTTTGATCTGGGGGTGACCTGAGTCAGAGCCGCGGCGAAACCATGGCGAAACTGAGTCCTCGCGAGAACGTGCCGGCTCCGAACCACGGTTCCGGCACACTCCTGCCTGTTCTTACCTGACGCCCCATCGAGCAAACACCGCGCCAGAAAGGCCCACAGCCGCCATGACCGCGCCGATCAGCGCCGGCAGATCTAATGACAGGACATGCGACGTTGCGTCATAGCTGACGCCCCAGCCAGAGATCAGCGCTACAGCGGCGGTGAGGATTGGGGACAGGATATAGATCACCATCCGGACAATGATGTTGTGCATGGTTCAGGCTCCTTTGAGATAGGCCGTGCAGGCCTCATGAATGGCGCGGGCGAGCGCCGAGAAGTTGCGATCAGCCGCGGCGCAGTCGGTCGGGTTGCTGCCGAAGTACGGCTCGATCAACACGGCCGGCGGCTTGCCGGTCCAGAGCGAGGCCCCGCCCCGGCCGTCGCGGGCGATGACCTTCACACCCCGATCCCGCAGCCCGAGGGCGCGGACCATGCCCGCCTGCACGCCGCGCGCGAGGCGGGCGCTGTTGGTGGTGCCGCTGGTCAGGGTTTCGGTCCCGGTGGCGCTGGCGGCCTCTGCGCTGTTGAAATGCAGCTCGACCGAGGCCGCGACGCCAAGCCGGTCAACCTCGGCATAGGCGCGACCGATCTCGCCGGCGCCATGCGTGCGGCGCACGATCACATATCGCGCCGGATCCAGATCCCGGATCGCCACGGCGAGGTCAGAGTTGATGTCATATTCGGTGCGCTTGTCCGTCACGCGGACAGCCCCCTGCGACCGGGCATTATGCCCGATCACCAGAGCGATCTTGCTCATGATGTTCTCCATGATGAATGTGAAAAAGCCCCGCTGGATGGCGGGGCGGGGTGAACGAACACTCGTATGGATTAGTCTTATCTAATCAACCAACAAACATTACTCAAAATGGGCATCAACATAGTCGAGTGTACAGATTGCAAGTCAGATGAAATCCACAAATATAACATTTAGAGAATATTCGAGAAATTTTTCTGCGAATCGCCCCATCCCATCTATCGGCGAAAATACAGAAAAACTCACGATCATTGCTGACACTGATAACTAGATATTTGCGTTATGCGATCTTACCAAAATCCACATCACCGTTAACACGTTGACCAGTTATTAGCTTCGCCTTAATCGAGTGGTGCAACATAACCTCTTTCCTTCTCCACTCCCTTTTTCCAGCAATTTCCTCACCACCGACCAGAGTTTTCCTCAGGATGCCGTATTCCTCTGGCGGATATGATATCTTGTCATCAGTATAAGCAAGATAAACAATTACAGAAGTTGGCTCGACATTCCTCGTAACCGAAAGGGTTGCCAATGCCGCCAAAAGCATGCCCTTGAACTGCTCGATGACGTGATTGAATTTACTCAAGGTGAGCCCGCTTTTCATTTCAACGATGTGCAAGCAGGAATGCCCTCCAGCATCCACTGTGCAAAAAGCTGCTTCCGCGCATTTTTTGTCTTTCAACGACCAAAGTACCGTTGACTTGTCCATTGCTTTAATAAATAGAACCGGCAAATCAGACTCAAAGCAGCATTTTCCTGCGCCTTGAGCTGACTTCTCGACAACATAGAACTTTTTATTCCTGTCCACACTGTACACATAGTCAGAATTTACCAAATCTAAATTCAAAAACATGATTTATGCCAATCTCAAATATTATCTTCCATGCTATCAAGCGCATCGCCAATCTCTAACGTTTCCGTTGCCAGATCAATCAACACCTTATTTAAAGAACGCGCGACAATCCCACGATTAGAAACATTCACTTGGTTGATTTTGGTTCTTCCATCTACGCATTCGAAATCGAAAGCCGAAATCTTCTCCGGATCGATTGCGCAATCTGGATCTGCCGATATTCTAGTGAGAAGTTCGGCGTCATCCTTGAGAAAATGTAGCGATACTAGGTTGTTAATCTGCTGTACGAAAGTATCACTGTGTGTCGTAACCAGTATTCGAACGCCAGAGTTAACAAGCTTAGTGAGTGCTCTTGCCATCTCCCTCTGAGCCCCAAGATGCAAGTGCGCTTCCGGCTCCTCAAAGATGAGCAAGCTTCTTTTAGAGACCCTATGGGATAGAAATGAGAGTGCCGAAAGCTCAGTAACCAGAGATGAGGTGGAGGCCAATGGTATTTCCGTGTCAGTGCCATCGACAGAATACAAAAGATCAGCCCCGTTCAGCCGTCTTTTGCGACTAAACTTTCCCTGAATTAAGTTTTTTAGAATTCCACCGCCCGATGTCGAAGCTCGGATTGCGAAAGTGGGGCGAGAAAGAGCCCTAGCAAACTCCTGAATAGGCGCAGGCAATGACCCGGTTTCATCTAAATCTTTACCTCTTAGCCTTGATCTATCCAAGACACCGCTGACAAAGTAGTCGAGCGCCAGCATTATACCGGTCCGAGCAGCAGGAAGGTAGATGACATTACGCATATCGAGCCAATCCCGGCCACAAGTAGCGACGCCATAAATAATCCTGCTAATTATATTCTCTATTGCATCAAAACCGTAGGATGTTTCCCAGCTTTCAACTGAGAACGCATCATCCACAAACTCGCCGATCCGGATCGTACACTTAATATCATAGTACTCAACGACTTCGTAAGCCTCTACGGCACCATCATCATCTTCATCATCAGGATCTACAGGGATCTCTCTAACGTCTTCATATTTCTTGACGTCGAAATGAAACTCCACTGCCTCATGCTCAACAAAAACATTCACCTTGCTTTCGGAAAATCCATCGTACCCGATTGCGCCCTTGAGTATTTCGCCAATGTCATTACTGAAAGCCCCATCAACTTGCGCCTTTATCTGCGCGCTTTCCTCTGGAGATATATTAAATGTAAAATTAGGCTCTTTTCCCGATTGAAGCCTCAGAATAAATTCCTTTAGCCTCTCAATCAAACTACCACTCGCTTTCTTTGCAGCATCATCCACATGCTTTAAGAAAGCCCACAGGGTGGCAGCAGTGTAAGTTTTGCCACTATCATTTTGACCGATAAAAAGCGTTAGGCCATTGGTCGAAATCTGTCCTTTGGCAATACGGCCAACTTTTTCAATCTCAATCCTCATCGCCACTTCCTTATCTATGCTCTGACGGCACGGCTACCTACTCCTAGCAGCTACGTCCAAAGCACGCCACCAGTAAACATTCTATCAAAATCAGATAGTTGTATTATGGTCCATCGCAGTTGATAGTGCCCTGCATAGCACATCGATGTCAGATCCCCGCAAGATAAATGGTCGTTTTGGGAGTAAGATTCTCTCTCCCTTACCCCTTCCTCGGCCCCCTGAGCATCCCATAGATCACGGGGCCAGTACGGTCAGGGGCGCAGCTGAAGCTTCTCGAGCTGCGCCTCGATCCGGCTGATCCCGCTCTGAATGCTGCGCAGGTCGGATTGCTGACCAGCCAGCGCCAGCTCTGCCGCACGGATCCGCACTTCCCGGGCGCTGGCATCCGAGCGGATCGAAGCGAGGTCTGCCGCCAGCGTCGTTTCCATGCGCCGTTGATCAGCTTCAAGCCGCCAGATCCCGGCCTGCGTCCAGATCACCGCAGAGAGTGCGCCAGCAAACACAACCACCGCCTGGAGGATTGCCCCCGCATTGATCGTGCCATCATATTTCAAGGCCATTTATGCGTCTCCTGCGCGTCAGAGGATTGCGGCGGTCAATCCCAGCACCGCCAGCGCGGCCTGCGGATCATCCCCAATCACCGCCGCGATGCGGTCAGGTGCGGCAAAGGGTTCCGGGAGGGCTTCCGGATCTTCCGGCGGCTGCCAGACCGCGATCAGCGCCTGCGCGCGGTCGGCTGCGGCCACGTCGGCGCCCCAGGCGGGTGCGATCAGCGGCGAGACCGCATTCGTCAGATAGACGCCGGCCACGAGGCCAGAGGCCACGCGGTAGCGGTTGCCGGCCATGTCCTGGTATTCGGGTGCGATGGTGAAGGTATGTTCATCCTCAGGCCCATAGCCGGTGGCGCGGCTGAACTGCGCGGCGTCGGCGAGATGCGCGACCGGGCAAGCGATGGTGATGCGGATCTCAGACATAGAGCCCTCCCCAATAGCTGCGGATCTGTGCTTCTTCGGCGGCGGTAAACGCCCCCTGGCGCAGGATCACCTGGGCCTGACGCTCGGCGCGCAGCAGGTTGATCGGCGTGGTTCCGTCTGAAGCTGCGGTGGTGATGGTCACACCGCCCAGCACATCGACATAAGCGAGGCCATAGGTGCCGGCCGGAAGCGGTGCCGCGTTCAGGCTGTCGCCGCCGTCATTCCAGAGGTGCCAGATATCGGGCTTACCGGCTTCGGTAATGTCGTTTGGAGTTATGACGTTCTGGTATGGTGTCGATACGGCCCCAGCTTCGATTTGCACATCCTTGACAAGAACGCCCGAAGTGCCGTCTCCGGTGAACACAAAGCTAGACCCCGGGGTATTATTGACGATAACGCGGGCCGCAGATGTCGTGTCTCCGACTGATCGGGAGATGGTTACGGACCAGTAGCCATCCGCGTCAGGGGTTGGGGACGCGTAATAGTTCGTCAACAGGCTTCCGGGCGAGTTAAGCTCACCCGTATCAAGGTTGATGCTCACTCCGGCCATCGCGCTGCTACCGTCTCCGGCCTGCAAAAGCGCAACAAATGCGTATGAGTAAATTCCGTCCTTTTTTACTTTCAGCCTCTGCGTTGCAACGCCGGCAGAAAAAGCAACCGGAGACCCAAACCCAAAGTGAGCCACGTTCGCGGTTGAGACCATAATCTTGCGGTTACCCACATTGGAGGCCCCAGACATACTCCACCCCTGAATGCCATCAGAGCGCAGCTGCAAGTTCCGCCGCCCGCCTTTCGGATGGCGCGCCAGCGTCGGGCGCGACAGCGCGGTGGCCTGTGCGGCATCGACCGATCCGGCGAGGCGCTTTGCAAGCCCCACGGGCTGGTCGGCAAGGGTTGCCGGAATGGTGCCGGCGGCGTCCTGAAACAGCCGCCCAACCGCAGGATTGTATTCAGCCCAATGCCCGGCTTGCCCGGCACCGAAGAGTGCGGCGGGGGTCCAGGACGCCCCAAGAGCAACGGACCACAGCGAAAGCCCGAGGCCCAGCATCACCACCACCCCACGACAGTGGCCGTGGTGCCGGTCGCATTGATCCTGCGCGGTGAGAACAGCAGGGGCTGCCCGGCGGTCATCGCATAGGTGACCACTGTACCGCCATCATCGACCACGGCGACATTGCCGGCGGTCATGCAGACGATCACGCGCGGGCGCTCGCCAGATACCGCGAGATCAATAGTATCGCTGGGTGTGATCGTGCGGTGAAACCGTGCAGGGCTTTCAAGGCCGCGCGCGTGGAAGGCGAAGGGGTCTGGCATGGTGGACTCCATAAAAAGGCCCGCGCGAGGCGGGTTTGCGTCAGGTCGGATTGTCGGAAGGATCACATGCCCCGGATGGCGTTGATGATATTGCGCGCCATCAGCCCATGGCCGGGGCGGTTGGGATGCAGGCCATCCGCGAGAAACTTGCCGGCATCCGCGCGCACGAAGGGAGCGAAGTTGTCGATCAGATCCAGCGTGTTATCCTGCGCCGTCTCCAGCAACATCTGCCGGATATCCCCCATCGTGCATTTGAAGTCCGGCGGCCCGTCCAGCGTCGGGCGATTGGCGCACATCATGATCAGTTTGGCAGTGGGCGAGAGGGTTTTCACCGTGTCGATCAGCGCCTGCGCATGTCCGCGCGCCTCGGACAGAGTATAGGACAGGTCCGGGCGCTTGCCCCGGTCATTGGTGCCAAGCTGGATGAAGATAAACCCGTCCTCGGCATCAACCGCCAGACCATCGCCATGGCCGCCCGAGGTCAGCATATTGTTGCGATAGGTCATGAAGGACGTGCCGTTGATCCCCTGATTGGAAATCACGATCTGGCGGCGGAACTCGATGGCATAGACGTAAAGCGACTGTGTCGCCCCGGCCCCGGCATTGTTCACCGTGCGTATTTCAATTTCGGCATCGACGGTATAGGCGGGCAAGGCGTGGTGGCGGCGGGTGCGCGCGGTATTACCATCCTCGCCCAGCGTGGTCGAATAGACGCCGCCAAGCTGCACCCCATTGACCCAGACCGTATAATCAAGACAGCCGGAGGCCAGTGCATCAAAGAAGAACGTGAACTCTTTGCCCGTCATTTTGAAGGCATACTTGCCAGAGCTTGTGCCGCCAGATCCGTCAGTAAACCTATGCTGTGCGCCATAGGGATAGGCGGCGTTGTAAAGGGTCTGCTGCGTAAAGCTGCCCCCGGTGATGGTGACAGTGAATTTCGGCCCGGCCGGGAATACCCCATCCGTGCGGGAGAAGGTCGCGATGCTTTCGCCCGATGGGCTGGCGGGCCAATTCGACAGAACCGGCGCGGCCCCGTTCGCATACTGCTGCCCGATCCAGCGCTTAAGCTCATTGGCCCAGGAGGCCGTGTTGTAATAGTTCCTCGGGTCCGAGCCTGTCCCGTCGCGCGGCTCAGTAGGCGCGTTCTCGGGCAGAGATTGTCCATGGGTGATGCTGTCGCCCAGCTGGCTGATTTTCAGGTACTGGCGGAAGGGGTCACCAAGCGCGCGGGCCAGCTGTGCGATCTGCCCGCCGAAGCGCCAGACTGCCGCAGGGGCGTCATCCAGCTCACCCAGCACCAGAGTTGAGCGGGTCAGACCACCGACCGAGAAGAAGCCGTTGATATATTTGTTGCCGGCGGGGATCGCGGTGACCACATGCGTCCGCCCCATCAGATTGATCACCTGACCGCTGACAAGGGCCTCAAGCGTCGCAAAGGCCGCGCTGTCATTCGCGACCCCATCCCCTTTGGCCCCGACCTGAGCCGGAACAATGCCCTGCTCAGTCAGCAGCCGCCAAAAGCCCCCGCCCGTGGTGATCCCGCCCGGAGTGATGGAGCCGTGCCGCAGGTAGGACGCGCCACCCCCATCCCCCGCAACTGCGTAACCCGTGGTCTGCATGGCGCCGTAGAGGCCAAGATCATCGGCCGCCGACACAGCCGCAGCGCGCGTCATGTAGCCTTTGGCCAGCGGGAACTGCGCGAGGTCAACAACCTCATCCCGGATCACCTCGACGCCAGACCGGGCCTCTTCCGCACGGCCAGCATCCACGCCAGCCGAGGCCGCAGCCCCAAGCGCCTGCGCCAGCGCATCCGGCACGGTCGGTACAGGGGCCGGGATTGCCAGAAGGTCGGCCAGAGCGACAGGACCGGGTCCGGTCAGGTAGATCTTACCAAGCAGCACTTCACGCGGTATCGCCTGGCGTTGCCTGTCATCTTCGGTCCAGCGAGCCGTGACGAGATATGTGGTGCTGCGTGCCCCTGCAGAGTTTCGCCATAGAGCGAAACCAACCGGGATCGTCCCGTCAGCCGTCAGCAACACGGATCGCACAGCAGCCGGCGGGAAGATATCAGCGCCGGCCTTATCCCAGTCCGACAACGTGAATACCAGCTCTGCCGCCTTGAAAGGGCGGTCAGTCGTGATCGGCACGCGGCCCGTGATGATGGTGGTCAAAGCCATGGCATATCCACGTAAAAAAGCCCGCACGCGGCGGGGTGTGTCAGATCAAGTTTTGCGGAGAGGTCAGCCCTGCGGGGGCTCGGGCCAGACAGCGGCCAGTGGGTCACTCGTCACGTCAGGCAGATCGCGGAGCGCCTGGCGGTAAGCCAGCCATGCATCGCGCGCGGCCAGCGTCTGGGGGAAATCCGCGAGATTGCGAGGATCGAGATCAGACATCCGCAGCAGCCGGTCACGCTCAGCGCGAAGATCAGCCCAGGCGTCTGACGCCACATGCGGCGCAGGATCAGAGGCGACAAATTCACCCCATCGGGGGTGGTCGGGCTCGACCACGGTCACATGATTGCCCTCGGTGATGTTGCCGAGCGTTTGTTCCGGGTTCATCCATTTGTACTGCATAGTGGCGCCCTCACGATCCGCGCGAACTGTTGACGACATCTGCGGCGTCGGTCTTTTCCAGCAACCACAAATCCCCGCCTGACGTGCTGAATGTCGAATTTGACGCCTGAACCGCCACGCCGGTACCGACGCGACCCACGCGCATTGTGATGCGATCCAGCGGCTGAAATGGAATATCCGCCGTCAGAACGATGCCCGCATTGGTGATGCCCGCAAGATCGGCAACCATGGTTTCAACCCCGTTCCGTCTCCGGAAAAACCGGGCACGCGCGCCCTCATATTGGGAACCGACCCAGAAGGTGCCCCGCGCGCGCAATGTGCCTGAATTCAGGAGAACCGCAGACACAACATCAACAAAGCCCTCGCCGCTGGCCACAATTGGCAGCCGCTGCAACTTGGCAATGTCCCCCGCCGCGACAATAGCCAGCGCGCGGTGTTGCAGGCCAGGGGCGTCCGGAGCGCCTTCGGCGATAGCGATGGGGTTATCCCGGAGCGCCCGACCATCGACCGCCCGGATCGGCTTGCCCGTCTCGAAGATGCTGTTGAGCAGATTGGTCCAGAAAGCCATCAGTTCCTCATTGCCAAAGATAGCCGGGAGAGCCGTCAGGCATCTTCCCGTTTTCGTCGGCCCACCAGGCGCCGCCCATATCGCGCAACGTCTCGTCCGCCTCGGGGAAATCGGGGGCGTCATCCGCCATCCAGACCGCATAGCGGCTGGACTGGTAAATGAACTGCTGGAGCAGGTAGCGCGTGGTTTCCGCCGGCTTCACGCGCTGCGCCTCGATCACCTGCCAGCGAAGCACTTCCTCCGCCCCCTCGGTGTCGGTGATCAGCCGGGTTCTGACCTGCGCGACATCGCCAATCAGGAGACTGTCATCGACCATCGTCACCGGGAGATAGACCGGGGTATAGGCAAAGCGCGCCAGCAGGCGCTGGAGCATTTCCCGCGCATGGGTGTCAGAGATGATCCAGCGCGAGAAAATCACCTTCTCCATGATCTCGGCGCCGCCATCCTCATTCTCGGCATCGGCCTCAATGCGTCCCCGCTTGTGACGGTAATTCTCTCCGCTGTCGCCTTTGGTCGGGTCAATCACCCCGAAGTGGACCACGGCCCGGCTGATCCGCTCATCAGGCCTGCGTTCGATATCGATCGATCCCGCGACGAAATCCCCGGCATCCGATATGGTCCGGGTCGCAATCTCGGGGCGCACGGCCTTGAGCGGGATCGTCTGGGCGCGCTCATCCCACCAGACATAGAAGGTGCCATCCCGCATCAGTTCGCCCAGCAGCTTGTTGACCGGCAGGGGCGCGGGAACCGTGCGGCTGAACTGGTAGCCCTGAAGGTAGACCCCAGCCTCGGCATCCCATTGCGCCTTGTCGACAAACTCATTCGGGATCGGCGTGTGATTTGTCACCAGATCAAAGGCGATATCCCAAGCGTCCATCAGCTCGAAATGCCCGGCGCGCTGCGCCTTATCCCCTGCCCTGTGGCCGGCCGCCGCGGTGCCGAGGGTGCCGCGCGTGACGCCGGTCAGCAAGTACCGCCCGTCTCCCTCATCGGTCTGGCCAGTATAGCCGACAATTTCGGATCCGATGGTCAGATAGCGGGTCGCGGTATTGCCGAAAGGGTCAGTCATATCGGCGGCGAGGCTCGCAACCACGCGCACCGTGGCGGTGCTGTCGTCGAAATCCTGAAAGACCTCGATCTCGGTCTCGCGCGGAAACTTGGCCCGCTTGTCATCCGCCAGCCGCAGCGGGTCGACTGCCGATACCGACACCCTGCCATCCGAGGAAGGTCCGTCGATACCCTCGACCAGATAAAGCCGCTTTTCCATATCGGCCAATGGCTGGCCGGCCAGACCCTCGTAAATCGTCAGCCGCATATTCGCCTGGAACGGATTGCGGGCCACGAACTTCGGCCAGAAATTCCCCCGGCGCGCGGCGCGTTCGGCCACATACCAGTCGCCGACATAGTCATCAAACGGCGCATCCAGAAACTGGACCGAGGCCCGGCCGGTGATCCCCAGCGGCTTCTCTCCATCCCGCAGCGAGCCGATGTTTACCCGCGATGATCTGGCGTTTGCACCAACCAGCAGCGGCAACGGGTCGGTCTTTATATGCTCGCCGTCACGCTCATAGAGCGGCGGCAGGTATTGTCCCTCTTTCACAAAGCGCCATGTGATCGAGCCATCACCGCGATAGGCCGCTTTCACCGGACAGGTGCCATGGCAGTTATAGCAGCGCGGCCCGTCTGCCAGCGTCGCCGGGCAAGCGCCCACACCCCACCGCAGGCTGCAACGTGGCTGCCAGATTTCTACGATCTGAACCGGTTCGTTCACTGCTGACCTCCCGGCATCGGTGCATGGGCCTGAATGTCGAAGCTCACCGACATGAAGTTCTGGACACCCATGCGCGCGGGCGAAATCACGTCATCCACCCAGGCATAGACACAATCCTTCAGGCCGCGCCGGGGGCGGAAGGCCAGGAAGAAGGGCTCTGTCATGGCGCGTAAAACAAACGGGTCGAAATGCTCGCGATACCATGGCTCCCGGATCTGCTCCCATGCGACCGAGCCGGACAGCCCGGTGCGTTGCAGGTAGCGCTTCAGAAGCTGACCACCCTCGCTGACATAGCTTGTGAGTGTCGCGGTGCGACCGAGATCCAGGGCGCCCATGTTGACATAGCCATCCACCGGCATGGTGAGTGCCTTGCCAGTGTAGATCACCCCGACACGCTGGGGCGCGCTGATCGTGATCCGGACAGCTTCGACCTCGACCGCCCGGAACATCAGCAAAAGCGCCGAGCGATCCTCAGGCGTCATCGTGATCAGAGCGGACCAGACACCCGCAATGCGGCCCGAAACAGTTACCGTAACGCCCTCGAGGTCATGTGCGGCGATCCCGACAGAATCCACCAGCTTCGGGGACGGATAGGTGATCTGCCACCAGCCCGGCGCGGTGACAGGCTGCCACCAGCTGGCCGTGTCGATTTGCCCTGCACGCTCAGCAGGTCGCCCGTCTGCCGAACTGCTGGCGCTTATGGTGCCTGGCAGTTTATCCCACAGGATCCGGGCATGGGTCAGTGGCCAGCCAAACAGCACGCTGTCAGCCGCATATTCCTCGGTCATGTAAATCATCAGACCCACTCCACATTGTGGATCGTATAGCCATCCTTCACGCCTTCATTGATCTGTCGGAAGAGCGCGTCGGTGCTTTGCTTGCCCAGTACATCGCCGCTGATCTGGTAATTCGCGACCTTGCTGGCAGACTGGGCGGGGGCCTCAGGGGCCGAACTGGCCCCGCCGCCTCGGCCACCACCACCGCCGCCCTCACTGACACCACGGATCGCAGCTGCGAAGGCAAAGCCTTTCGCGAGAACCAGGGCACCGGTTTTGATACCCAGCACACCCTTCTTGAGCTCTTCGGCGGCACCCTGATAAGCGCTGACCAAAGCCTCCGCCGCAGCGAATGACTGGGACATTTTGAGCGCTTTCTTGTTAAACGCCCCCATGGCGCCAAGCACATCGGCACCGGCACCGAGGGCCTGCTGAAGGTTGAACTGGTTCGCGGCATCCTTGATCCGCTTCATCCGTTCCTGATGCTCTTCCTCGAGGCGTTCTTTGGCAGCGTCCCGGCCACCGAGGATCTCAAGCTCTTTCTCGCTGGCCTCCTCGAGGAGCCTGAGATTTTCTTTATACCATTCATCGAGGATCTCGCGTTCGGTCTTCAGATCCTCGATCAGGCCTTCGAGCTTCTTGTCGTCTTTGTCTTTCTTGCCCTTGCCGCCGCCCTTGCCTTTTTTTCCAGCATCACGACGAGCCTCATCGGCAGCGAGGCGACCTTCAGCGATCTGGTTGACGGTGTCCTGATCAGGGCGGGCAATACCCGCTTCGATCATTTCTTTTCTGACTTGAGCGGCCTCTTTCTCAAGTGCGATTTGATCCCGCGTCAGATTGTTCTGGCGGTCCTGTTCTGCGGTATAGGCCTTGAGTGCTGCCTGTTCCTCCTGCCGGGCAAGGTAAGCTTTGCGGCGCTCTTCAGCCCCGCGATCCGTGCCACCCCCCATAGAGGCATAGCCTTCCTCGGCAACCTTTGCGCGCACCGCAGCTGCAACAGCTTCCGCCGTAGCAAGCGCCTCAAGTCTCAGACTGGCCAGCATCGCGAAAATTGGCGCGACCGTATCAAGGAGACCAGTGACATCAGGGTATGCATCAGCAATTGCCTCAATCGCAGACCGAGCACTCTCGGCTGACCTCTCGCTCGCCTGAAACTCTTCGATAATTTTAATCGTCGCCGCGACGATGCTCGTGGAAATATCCTCAACAGCACCAAGCTCCCTCATGGCGGCCTCAGCCTGCTCGGCGGTGATTTCTGCGCGCTCAAGTTGACCGATGATGCGCGTCATGGCGTCTGTGATCTCTGCGTCAAAACCACTTACATCGCGAATACGAATCAATTCTTCCTTAAGTGCCTGAAGCTGATCTTCCGCCTCCCTCAAGCCTGGGGTGCGACCCAACGCGCCCAAGGCCGTCGCTCCTGCATCTGCCCGTGCTGCGACATCGACCAGCTCCTCCGCAAGCTTACGAGCCTGGCTGCTCATATCCATGTCGAGTATTTTGGCCGCCTCTGCGTGGAATTCCTGCGCGGATACCTCAGAGGCCTGGTAAGCGAAGCCAATCTCGCGAATTCGCTTCAGCGCTTCCTTATCTCCGCTTTCAAACGCGCTCCATCCGATCCAGCCGGCTTCAATGCCGACCCCTTTGCGGGCCTCTGCAAGGATCTTGTCCAGCTCGCTATTGTCAAAGATACCGCCGCCCCGCAGGGCGTCGAGACCCTCCTGAAGCAAACGGATCTGACGCAGCTTCTCCTGGCTGGTCATTTCATCGATGGACTTCGCAACCGCCTCATTGGCTTCAACCACCTTCGGTGCATAGAGGCCAAGGCGCTCAAGCTCCTTCCGGAAGTCCTCGGAGGTGCGCTCTGCCTCCCGCGCGCGCCCGCCGAAATAGATCAGCCCTCCGGCCAGAACACCGCCCAGGATCATGCCAAGCGGACCGGCCGCCGCGCCAAGACTGGTCAGTGCGCCGGCGAACCCGGAAACCGTGGACGCGCCCCGCAGAGCCGCGAGCAGCTTTGTCACTGCGCCGGTTGCCGAGCCGAGGCCGACAATCATACCGGCAATCGACCTGCCCATGAACGCAGCCGCAATCACGGCGGCAGCTTTCAGCGCCGTATCCGCGACCTCTTCGAAATTGTCCGCGATGATGATCAGCGCATCGGCAATCATAGCCGAGATCCCGACCGCCTCATCGCCGCGCCCGATATATTCCAGCAGCGCATTGTTCAGGAGCATGAAGCCATCCTGAATGGTCGCTGGCATTTCCGCCGCTTCGGTGCGCAGCTTCTCCATCTGGCTTGTGATGTTCAGAAGCTCTGCGCGCCCGATCTTGCCATCCGTGCCCAGCTTGCGCAGTTCCAGCGTGGTGACACCCATGGATTGAGCCAGCGCCTGGGCCACCCGGCCTCCTGAGGCGATCACCGTATTGAGGTTGTCACCCGACAGCTTGCCGAGTGCCATGGCCTTAGACAGCGCGTCCATGACGCGGGCCGCCGTCTCGCCCTTTGCACCGGAGACGACCAGCGCATTGTTCAGGCTTTCCACGAAGTCGAGCTGCTTGTTCGTCGCCACGCCGAGATCAGTCAGCACGGTCGAGAATGCCATATAGCCCTCCGCCGTCAGGGTCAGATCCGAATAGGTGCGCCGGGCCATCTCACTGACGCGCTGCATGACGTCAGCGCCCTTTTCCATGCTGCCAGCCGCAAGGTTCACGCGGCTGGTCAGATCGGTCCACTGGCCGGTCAGCTTGATGATCTGCCCCGCGCCCAGGGCGGCAGTGATCGCCGCCAACGGCGCGGCGGCGATGCCACGGAAATTCTTGCTGACCCGGTTTTCCAGATCGTCAAAGGTCTTCGAGATCCCCGAATTTACCTTTTTGAACCGGGTAATCGTCTCCCCTTCCATCTTTGCCAGACGGTTTTCGAGCCGGGCCACCTGTTGCAGGAACTGCTTTTCGGTGAGCCCTACCGGGAGTTCGAGGCCATCTTCTGCTGCCATTATTCTTCAACCCCCAGCTCGCGCAGGCGCTCAATGCTCATGCTCATGTCGGATTTGCCGCCGGTGGCCCCGTGGAATTTGGCCCAGGCGGTGAAAGCGCAGGTGTATTCCCAGAGGGACATTTGCTTTACCTGCTGCGGCGTGAAGCCCATCAGGGCGCCATTGCCGTAGATGGCCGAGAACTTTATGCGCTCTCGCCCGTCTCCGTTGCCTCCACCGCCGCCGGCTTTTCCGGCTGGTCATAGGCCTTGCCGCGATGGAAATCGCTGACGACCTCAAAGCAGATCATCACCAGCTCCGAGAACTCGCCCTCTTCCATGCCACGAAGGGAGAGCTTACGGGCAGCCTCCGGCTCCATGCCGCCACCAATGAGGCCGAGGCGCAGGCAATCGATCACCTCGCGGGTGCGCACAGGCGAATAGCCAAGCGAGCCGCGCGCCACACCATCCCGGCAACGGAAGCGGAAATCGGCCACACCGTTTTCGGTCAGGTCATCCAGAGCCTCAGCCTCGCCGATCCTGAGCATGAAGGGATGTTCCCCACATGCCCAGTTGATGATTTTCGGCTCTGCCATGGTCAGGCCTTGATCTTGGTGGTCGGCGTGGTGGCGAACTGGATCTCGACCGAGGCGGTGACCACCGAACCTTTGACCCGCGCCTGACCAAGCGAGCCGATGATGATCGGCCCCTGCTCGTATTCGATATCGCCCACGGCAGCAGCAAGGTTGCCGATCCGGGCGAGCATCGGAGAGCTGTCACCGGCATAAAACTTCTTCAGGAATTTATCATAGCCGCCCTGCGTCCAGTTGCCGGTGCCGGAGACGCTGACCGAAACAGACTGAACCCGGCGGCTCATGTTGTTCGGTTTACTCTCGTCGGCGCAATCAGCGACAGTTTCTACCTCTGAGCTGGCCGTGGTGCGCGAAACTTCGACCCCCATGAGGACGCAGTTTCGCGCCCAGGTGGTGCCGTCATCTTCGGAGAACTCTACAACGAGCTCTTCATATTCCTCATGGACAGGTGCTGCCATTTTGATCTCCTATGGCTGGATTGAAGAAAGCCGCCCGGATCGGGCGGCGGATGGAGGGAAAGATTTGAAGGCGATTGGTACTGTTGCACTTCTGGCATTGTGCGCCTCATCGGCTGTGGCCTTGGCCGATGAGCGTCTAGATGCTGTGACCAGCGCAATACGCGCACTTGATGATGAGGCAGTCGTATACGTAGCCTTTCAGGCCCACTGTGAGAAAGCAATGGAGGGCGAGGCGCGCACACTATGGTCAATGCATCGTGACTTTGGCATCGCCACCTACACAGATATGTACAACAGCCGAGACAAAGCTCTCATCAGGTACGATGAGGTATTTAAGGCCGCAAAAGGTATAGACAGGGAGCCGTATGATGATGTCGGCTTTTGCATTTCAGCACTTGATCAAATGAAGCACGCTACTGACGTTGCCGCCGCGAAGCTGGCAGAATCCTATTCCAACTGATCGCCCACTGACCTTTTCGGCAGAACCTCTTTAGCCACCCCTGCCACCACCGCCCCGTCGATCAACTCGCGCGGAAATGTCTGCGGCTTCGGGCTGGCCTTCACCGACCAGCCGGCATTCACCTTCCGGCTGGTATAGTGAAACTCTCGGTGAAAGATCGCTTTAGCCATGCCATTCCATCCCGAATTCATAGCGCAAGATCCCGTGCATGGTCAGGCCGTCCGGGTCGCGAACGATCTGCGAGAACGGGTCTGACCGGCTGACAATGGGGTTTTCCGTGGTTGCGATACCGCGCATCACCCGCCGCAATTCGTGCATGATCTGCTTGCAGTGAACCCGGCCCGGCTGGCGCGACCAGATATCAAGCTGGATCGAGACATCATCGAGCGCGACGCAGCCGCCTTCCTCTGACACCACATCCTCGGGGCCAAAGCTGATATAGCCCTGCGCATCACCCCAGACAGTCGGCAGAGGTGATCCGTCAGCCCCGCGCTGCACCCGGTCATAGATCCCGCCGATCAGAAGGCTGAGACGTGTATCCGCGCGCACTGCCTCGACGATTGCCCCCTGCAATTCCAGAGAAGGTGAGGCCATCAGCTGCCTGCCTTCCACGCTTTATTGACCGCGCGCCCGATGGCGGATTTCGCCTGCTTGCGCCGCATCCGCTTAGCCGGGTTGAAATAGGGGTTCGCGGGCATGTCCTGCGTTCCCGTCTCCTGCAGCTTGGCGTTCTGGAACCGCTGGCCCTGCTTGTTGGTGATGATCGTGGCTTCGCTGCCAGCTTTCACCACCACGCCGACAAAGCCCTGTTCGCCACCGCGCCGCGTGACCACGGTCGAAGCGCCCTCGACCCGGATCGATTTCACCAGGTCCAGTTCCTCGGCCGGCGCGAAGGCCCGGGCCAGCCCGGCGATAATCTCAGCCTGCTTGCGCGCCTCTACGACACCGGCCTCAATGGCGGCCTTCGCATGACTGCGCAGCTTCGCCTTCACGCGATCAAGACCCGGCATCAGATGGCCACCCCGCTCTCAGCAAGAAATTCCAGATATAGCCGATTGTCCGACCGCCTCGGGATCTCCCGGATATTGTAATTCCGTCCGTCTATCGCGCAGCGCCATTCCGGCGTGATCCGCGCTGTGTCGCTGTCGGCGCGCACGGTGACGACGACGGGCTGCTTGCCTTCCAGCCGGGAGGCAAGGACAGCCTCACCGCCTTTCAGAAACAGCGCCCCTGCCCAGCGGGTGAATTCGTCTTTCCACTCGCCGGTCACCTGATTGCCGTAGCCATCATCTCCGGAGACCGGCGACTGAAACAGGGCGCGGCGGTCGAGTTTGCCGGCGGTCATAGGCGCGAAACCCGCAGCCGCTCGATCAGCGATTCGGCGGAGAGTGGTAACTTTGTCGAGATGGTGCCGGTGATGACTGCCTCACGGTTTTCAAACCAATGGCCTACAAGCATCTTCACCAGGATCCGCGCCATCCCTATCGCATCGTCCGGTAGTGCAATGGTCATAGCGACTGTCGCAGGTGCGGCAATGGTTACAACCGAGCCAAGCGCATCCTGCGCCACGCTGGCCGCGACTTCATTGCCCGCGCCATCCTTCGCGCTGACCGCAGACACGTCAGGGAACGGGAGGCGGAATGTGCCCGCCTCGCCGAAGCTTACGGACCATTCCTGCTCCATGATGCAGCGCCCGAGCTCGCCGCGATAACCGTCGAGCATCGAGACGGCGGATACCTCCAGATCCTTGATCAGATCGTCCTGATCACCCCCCTCCACCCGAAGGTGCAGTTTGAGGTCTTCAAGAGATACGACCGGATTAGCGGGCGCTTTCGTGCGGACAGGAATGTTCATTGTGTCAGCCGGACACGAAGGCCGCGCCAGCCACGGTCGCGCCCTTCTCGGCGGGGCGGCGATGAGGCGTCAGGATCGCAATCACGCTTCCATAAGCGATGTTGGCCGTGGCAGAGGTCCGCACCGCACGGACGAACCGCTTGCCCGGCTTGCGGATTTCCGACAGCAGGGCCCGGCTGTTCAGGTCATCGTCCGCCGCCGAGGTCACGGTCGCAGTCGTATCTTCAACAGCCTCCATGCCAGCGGCGCCATCCGTATCGCTCGACTGGATCGCCAGGGTTGCAACCCCGGTTGCCGCACTGTCGGTGATCGTCGCGACAAAGGCCACGCTCTCATAGCCGGCCATATCGATGATGGCGGAAGCGTTGTTGATGCCGGAGCCGTTCGCAACCGGTGCGCCCACGACCCGGATTTCCAGGTTGTCAGTGATGCCGTGCATGGCACCCTCCTATGAAAATGATGGGGGAAGGTGCGGCCCCGAAGGGCCGCGCCGGATCAGGCTGCGAACTTCATCGCCTTGATCGCTTCGAAGTTCACCACACCACCGCCAGTGCGGCGGGTGGTATAGAACTTGACGAAGGGCTTGGAAGTAAAGGGATCGCGCATGGTGCGCAGGCCCTGGCGGTCCACGATCTGATAGGCCGTGGCGAACTGCCCGAAGTAGAGCGAGAGGGAGCCTGCCGCCAGTTTCGGGAGATCCTCGGCACGGGCGATGGGATAGCCCGCCAGCATCTCCGGCTGACCGGCAACCAGCGACGGCTGCCAGAGATACTGGCCGGTGCTGTCCTTCAGCTTGCGGATCGCCGTGATCACCTGCCGACGGGTCAGGAAGGTGGCGCCGGTCAGATACGCTGATTTCAGGGTGCCGATCAGATCAAAGATCTTGTCAGCCGGGGCAGAGCTGCCGAAGCCGCCATTGGCGCCCGACAGCACATGTCCGATCTTGCCCCAATCGACACCCTCGCCATCATCGGCGACGGTCTCATAGCTGGTCAGCCCACGGATTTTCCCCGTGCTGCCGGCCACGAATTCGCGATTCTCGAAGCGCGCGAACTTGTCCGAGACCTTGCCCGCGAGCCATGCCTCGATATTCACCGAGGCATCATCCAGCAATTGCTGGGTCGCTTTGGGCTCAGTATCGATCCAGAAAACCGGGATCTTCCACTTGCCAACCTTCGGCGTCTTGTCGTCGCCAGAGGTGCTGCGTTCATCGGCATAGGCTGCGCCGGCCTCGTCCAGATCTTCGATCCCTTCCAGAGCATCGACCGAAATCGTCTGCACCGAGGCGAGCTGACGCAGCACCGAGGTTTCAAAGACCTTGGTCACCACGCGGCCCGAAAGGTCCGGGGTGACGAAATAGCCGCCATCGGGATCGGACCCCGCCGAGAGCGTCTTCAGCTCGTCATGCGACAGGTTGTCTTTGCCCTGCCGGAAGAACTTGTCGAGCGCGGCCTTGTATTCACCATAGCCCTTGCGGTCGAGCGGGTCGAAGGATTTGGACCGCTCGCGCGAAACCGAGCCGAGCACATTATTGAACTCGGCGAGATTGACGACAGCCTTCGCCTCGTCCTCGCTGTCAACCTGCACGCCCATGCGGTTGAGCTTGGCTTCCAGTTCCTCGCGGGCTTTGGCCTCTGCCGCGAACTTCGCCTCGATCCCGGCCTTGGCCTCGACCGCATCATCGAGAGACTTCTCGATCTTCGCCAGCTTTTCGCCGGTCAGGCCGTCCGACTTCTTCAGCTCTTCAACGGTTTCCTTGAATGCCTCGAAGCCTTTGCCCTGCTTTTCGATCAGGGACTTGATTTCTTCCATATTGTCCAACGGCATGATTGCCTCCTTATCAGGACAGAGTTGCGATATTGCGGCGCAGCATCGCCGCCAGATCAGCCCCGTCCTCATCCCGAGGGTCCGCAGCCTTGAAGCCGCGCGAGGCAATCGCCTTCGCCGCAGCATTGGAGAACCCGCCTGCATCCCGCAGGAAGTCCTCGAAATCACGAATGGTCTTGATCTGTTCGGCCGATTTGACCGCAGCGACCCGCGCCTTGCCGTTCGCCGGGAAGGTCACGACCGAGACTTCAAACAGCTCGATCTGTTCCAGCTTCCGGCGCGGCTCTTCCGGCTTGGTGCCGAGGGTGAACTTCTTCGCCCGATAGCCGATCGACATGCCGTCCAGCGCGCCCTCTTTCATGGCGCCGTAGATCGTCTTGCCGCGCTCGGTGTCCAGATTGATGATCCGGCCTTTCACCTTCAGGCCAGTGTCATCCTCTTCCATCTCGGTCCAGATGCCGATGGGCAGCGCGTCCATGTCGCCCATCATCCATCCGCCATGCTGGATCAGCATCGGCGGCAGCTTCTTAGCCTTTGCCCACTCCCGCAGATTGGCCTTGAAGGCGCCGGGCGCGATCACATCGCCATAGCTGTCCACATTGCCGAAGACCGCGCCATAGCCCGAGAATTCCCCGGTTTTGGCATCCATGTCTTCGGTCGAGAACTTGACCTCAATCCTGTCCATCTTGCCTCTCCGTTACGGGCTGCGCGCCGGGCGCGGCATTGGTCGGCTGCGGAAGCTTGTCCGCGTCCGGGTCGTCGCTGGGGTTAAGCTCTTCCAGCTCGCGCACCTCGTTCTGGCTCATCCAGCCTTTGGTGCCGCCTGAGCCGAGCGCCTTTGCGTAGAAATCGCCACGATCTTTGGCCGCGCCGCGCATCAGCGCATTGGCGGTGAACTTGGTGTACAAGCCCTGGTCCTGCTCGTCGTCGGTGAGCAGCGCGGCATCGGCACTCTGCTCGATCCGCTGATACCAGGGCGAAAGCGTGTGAACGACATGGGCGAGGAACATCTGTTCGGCGCTGGCATAGGTCGCGGTCTTGTCCGCGTGGCCCACCATGATCGGCATGACCCCGAACTGTCGGCACACCTCCTCGATCTGGAACTTGCGAGTTTCCATCACCTGAGCGTCGGCGCTGGTCATCTTTGCGGTCTGGAACTTGCCACCCCGGTCGAGGATCATGGTTTGCCCGGCAAGCTCCTGCCCCGGCTGGAACTTCATCAGCCAGGCGCGCAGCCCTTCGAACTGCTCTTTCGTCAGGTTGCCATCGATCGAATAGATGCCGCCGGGCTGCGCCCCGCTCTTCTGGGTGTCGAGCTGCGACTTCTCGACCGCCATGGTCAACTGCATCACAGACCGCGCCAGACGGATGATGTTCAGCCCGAGCTGCGCATCATAGGATGGGCCGCGCAGATGCCAGACCTCAGTCTGGTCCAGCAGCTTTTGTGCGCCGTTCGGAAGCGTGGTCCGGTAGCGCATGGCCATGTTTGCTTTGTCGAACTCGGCCTCGGTCTGGTCCGGCTGGAGCGCGATCAGCTCGTAAATCTTGCCTCCAGCGCGGTTGATCCAGACATAAGCGTTACCGGTCAGCAAGACGTGATACATCAGCGTCTCACGCAACTCGAAGCTGGTCATCCAGCCGTTCGGCTTACGCGACAGCATCCGCGCCAGAGGGTGATCCTTCGCCGAGACCGGTAACCGGTGCTTGCCGTCAGACCGGTAGAGGCGGAACGGAACCTGAGCCACGCCCTGCGCAATGGTGCGGACGCAGGCGAGAACCGTGGAAATTTCCAGCGCCCTCATCGGCGTGACGCTGAACACCTCGTCTTGCGACCGAAGGCCTGCCGAAGTGGTTCCATCGCCGCCGATTGCGCTTTTGCCTTCAGATCGGAGAAACCGGCGAAAGAGGTTCATTCACCATCCTCCCAAAATGAGCGACCACCAGCGGCGACGGGGTTGAGAAACATCAGCATTGCGGCATCCAGCGCAGCCATTAGCGGGTCAATCTTACCTGCGCCCGAGGCTTCCTTGGTCACCATGTAGTTGTTCCGGACCAGTTCCTGCTTCGCGTTCCCAACTGACCAGTTCAGGAGCGGTTGGTTGCAATGCAACAGGCGTTTCGATTCCAGTTTCAGCGGCAGCGTCTGGTGCGCGGTTTGCAGCGCCCATCCCTGTTTGACCGCCTGCACAAGAGGATCGGTCATATCGAGCGCGGTCAGAGCGTCAAACAGCAAGGCGATGCCGGCACTATCGAGGCCGATGCCAGAGGCTTCCGGAAGCTTCCCCGCCGACCAGATCTTCGCGCAGATCGCTGCCGCCTCGGCCGCCTGTTCTTCACCGGTGGCGACAACCTTCAGATCGCCATCCGCCTCGAAATCCCTCAACTGCGGCGCGATCTTCGGGCGCTGTTCAAAAACCGATGGCCGCGCCCAGGCGCGAACCCAGAGAAGCCAGACCTTATCGACCTTGCGCCGACCGAGAACCGCGAGCGCGGCAAGGTCATCGGCCCCGCCCCAGTCGACACCGATGGTGCAGACCTCGCATTGGTCGAGCAGATCATCGAGGGTCAGTCCCTCGCAGACCGCCTCTTCCCAGTGCATAGCGCCGGACCATGCCGAGCCGCCAAGACCAACACCGATTTCGATATTGAGATGCTGGCTGGCCCAGATCTGCTCCGCCTCTTTCGAGACCTTGCCGTTGTTGTCGTAATCGTCCTCGAGGGCCTGCTCATCAATCGAAAGGCCATAATTCGGCAGCACCAGCGGCCAGTTCTTCTTGTCGCGCCAATAGGACTTGTCGCGCTGCAACACCTCTGGAAACTCATAGAGAACCGGCAACATGATCGGCGACTTGCCGCCCTTGCCGTCCCTGATGGCGCGAGCCTTGTCCAATTCGGTCTTCCAGATCCCCGCCGGCGTTTCGTCCGACTGGGTGGTTATCATCAGCACTTTGCCGCGCTGCTTAGTGATGCCCCCACCCCGGATCTGCTGCATCACCTTCGCAGCCTTGGCCTTTTTCCCCAGCTCGTGAAGCTCGTCGAGGATGGTCAGCACCGGGATCTCCCCGGTCACAATCGAAGTATCGAAGGTTTTCACATCCAGCGCAGTGCCGGTTTTGCGCCGGGTGATCGTCTTCAGGTGCGTCTGCACCTTGAAGATGTCCACCAGAACGGGATCGAGATCGATCATCCCGGTGGCCTGGCCGAACAGGCGTTCCGAAATGTTCTGGCTGGGCCCCACCAGCAGCATCTGCCGGTTCGGCGCATCCTCCATGTAAAGCGCGGTCAGGCCGAGGGCCGCAGCATAGGTCGATTTCGAATTCTTCTTGGGCACCGCGCAAAGCAGTTCCCAGACCAGATCACGGTGCGTTTCCGGATCCTCGCTGGCAAGAAACGCCACCAGCAGATCCTTGAACCAGTCACCGCAGGCCGTGGCCAGCGGCGGATTTCCAGCGACATCGGGCAACCGCAGCCGGTTGAAGAAGGCCAGCACCTTCGCCGCCTTCTCCTGATTGAGCGGCACATCCGCCATCGGCGTTTCGCCACGCTGCAGCTTTTCCCACCAGTCCGGACAGGCAAAGCGCGGCAGCGGTTCAATGCCGTCGGGCATTGCCGGCCTCAAGATTCAGCTGGGCAGCCAGGGCGTCGTCTGCATCCAGCGCCTTCTGCTCATCGACGATCTTCTTACCGACCTTCGGCTGCGCGCTGTCTTTCGGCTTCGCGGCCAGCTTACGCTCCGATTCCATCCGGTCATTGCGCTCGAGGAGTTGAACGAATAAGCGCTCTGCGCCGACATTCCCGGTCTGGGCATTGCTCCACACCCGCATCAGGCGCTCTGCATCGAGACGATCACGGGCTGCATCACGAATCTGGAGCTCGGATCTAAAATGCCGCTTCAGCGTCGGCACCGAGATGGATTTCCCGGTGCGAGGATCGAGGATCACGCCCGCGATCCGCTCATTCGACCAACCAGCCGCAAGCAACATACTGACTTTGTTAGAATTTTCTTCCGTCCACTCAAAAGCCGGGCGACCACGCCGCTTGTCAGCAGCCAGCCACGTCTCCCCAAAGAGGTTGCGGAAGCCCTCAGCCCCCAGATTTTCACCAGCCATCAGAAAAAAAATCCCTCGCTGAGGGGGGCGCGGGTCTCCGGCCGCGAGGCCCCCAGACTTTTGATACCCCCCCCTGTCCGGTCAGCCGTGCAGACCGCGCCGCTCTTCGGCCTGCTTGACCCGGTCGTGACAGCCCTTGCAGAGGCATTGGAGGTTCGACCGATCCCAGAACCGGCCCTCATCACCGCGATGGGGAATGATGTGGTCGGCAACCAGCTTTGACGTATCGCCTTCAAGGTGACCGCAGCGACCGCAGGTAAAGAGCGCACTCTCCAGCACATCCCAGCGGAGATCCTTCCAGCGAGCCGTGTTGTACCAGTTGCGCCAGGGCGACTGGATGCGGCGCTGTCGGGATCGCTCCGCCTCTGACTGAGGCGCCGAGCCGAGCCTACCGGGCGCGGCGACGAAGCGCGATGGCGCTTGCTTCAACCTTCCCATGGTCACCCCGGATAAAGCAAAACGCCCGAGAGCGTTTGCTCCGGGCGCTATTCAGGCGTGTCAGACAGGCGTGTAACCCATCCCCGCCGCCCAGCAGCTGGGGCGCTGTCTGCAATGGCAGAGGGCCGGTCAGCGTGAGGCTATGGGAACGGAAGATAGACGGCGTGATTCACCCCTGTCAACTGGGCTTCAAAGGGATCAGTGCATCATCGGTCGCGGCAATCAGTGTCTCGCGCCCGAACAGCTCGAATTTCACCATAGCACCGCCCTCTGCCTTCAGCTCCACTACCTCAGCGCGGAAGCCAGCAAACGGCCCGGAACGGAACATGACGCCATCGCCAGATCGCAACCGAGCCTCAGCAAGGCGGCGCGCCCGCAAGGCTGCCCTGGCATCGCGCTGGCCCGCATCAATCTTGCGCATCGCATGGATCTTGCGAAGGCCGGAGCGCTCCAGCACGCCCCACTCACCATTTGATAGGCACAAAGCACCAATGATCCATGGGCAGGACATGACGCGATGCGGCAACGGCTCACCCTTGAAGCGTGCGAAGACATAGCCAGGCAGGTAGCGGCGATGGTATTCGCGCAAAATGCCATGGCGACGCACTTGTCGGGCGAGTACCGGATGAAATGCGGAGACACCCCTGATCCCCAACCACGCCTCGGCCTCATCCTCACGCTGCGGCGCGACACGAAGCGCGTACCAATCCGGCTTGCCCGGCGTGAAGATCGCTGCCCTATCCGTCGAAACCGGCACAACATCACCGATCCTGAAATTCCCCGACATCATCACGCCACATCCCCTTCCGTATCCTGCGCATCCATGATGGCCGCGACACGCGCCTCAACCATGTGATACCATTCGAGCCACTGGCGATCCGCAGGCGCCACGGTGCCGAACCGGCTTTCTGCCTCGATCCTGCCGCGACGGCGCTTCGACGCATCAGCCTCATCTTTCAGGGTTTTGACCACGAACCCATTCGGTGGCTGGCCGAACTTCTTGATGGAGAGATACAGCTCTACCGCCCACCCTTCGGCCAGCGCCTGCCGCCCTACGCGGCTGCGCAGGTACGTGGTGACGAACCGGCTGTCAGAGGGCGGCGGCTCCTGAAGCTGACGCGCCCAGTTGCAGATCACCACCTCAGACGGCCAGCGATCCTTGTGCTTGCCCTGCCCGTGCTGCTCGACCACATCGGCCAGCGCACCGAGGTTCTCGGCAGACATATAGGCCAGACGCGCGGCCAGCCCTTCCATCGTGGCTTCATGCTGCGCGACGGTCGCCCCGCCTGCCCGCTTCAGCCCACGGGCGGTCAGCGGCTCGACCAGAAGCTTTCTGACCCGTTCCTTGCCTGCCTTCAGCGCATCGCTTTCCATCTCTGCCCCCTTTCTTTTCTCAGCAGGAAATCCCGACAGCTCTCAGCTGCTCGGCGTTGACCATTGAAAGACCGATCATCTTCTGAGCCTGAGCCGGTGAAATCGCTGACTGCGGTATGAACCCGCCTGCCTCGATCTTCTCAGCCCACCACGCCAGAACCTCGACCTCGCGCTGATCATCGAAACCCGTGTCCGGTTTCGCGGCGCCCGGTTCCCTTACGGGTTTATTTACTGGTTTGTGTCCGACAGCCCGGACACGGCTTTTGCTGATTTCCGGACACGGCTTTTGCGAAATTTCGGACACGGCCCGTGTCCGGTCTGCCGGACGCGGACTGGCCGATTTTCCGTGTCCGGATTTCGGACCCGGCTCTTGTGCCTCGCTCATCTCAAAGCCCAGGATGTAGCGGGTCGGGCGCTGGCGCCGGGTGCGCTCATCAATGCTCTGGTGCCGCTGGATCAGGCCCCTTTCCTCGAGGTTTGCCAGCGCGACGTTGACCGTCGAGCGAGCCATCCCGCACGCTCCGGACAGAAACTTCTGTGTCGGGAAGCACCCCTGGGCAGCGTTGTGACAGTCGCATAGATGGAACAGCACCCGGAACTCGGCATGAGAAACCTCATCCGCCCGGAGCGTAGAAAGCCAGTTTGTGGCAGCGTGGCTCAAAGCCTGCCCCCTTCCGTTACATCCTCGCAGCGCCCTTCAACCAGCGCGCCCGGCACATCACCGGGCCGCTCAAGGCGTCTCATGCGTTGAATTTTGGTGGCCTCATGCCGCCGCGCCTCGCCGGCAGCGCTGCGAAGATCGAACCCCATCGCCTCGCGCAGCTCAGCCGCAAAGGCATCCCATGAGGAATAGGCGCGGTTCATGCCTCATCCCCCTGTTCACAACAGGTTGAGGTGGGAACCAACCCGCCCACCACACGTTGTCTCATCAGACCGTCACACTGTCCCGTGACCTGTCTGTTGAACTGCCTGTATGACTGCCGGGGCGCCGAGCTGCGTCCCGGTTTTTTTTGGATCGCCCGTATGGGAACCAATTTAGTCACCACCTGTTTGAACATCAGGCGGCCGCAATCTCCCTCGGCCTGTCGTCTTCCCTGACCGACCGGGGCGCTCAGGGAATGGGGCGCCCCGTTTCTTTCCCATGGGCAGTTTTGCCTACGCAACGATGCCATCTTTCCCGAGCACCAAATCGCCTCTAAATTGCGGTTATTGTTGGTGTTTACGATTTCCCTGTTGAGCTTGTTTTTCAGTGACGAGAGAGCCGCCCTTGCGCATGTCGCGATGGCGGCTTTTTTGTTGCGCACCATCTCACCCCCTCCCCTTGTCGTGGGTGGGGAGGGAGAAGGGCAGTCCAGTCCATCGCGCCTCCATGCGCGTTTCCTGCTCCAGCCCCATGTCCTGCATAGTGACATGGCCGCTCGTTTGCAGGCCGGCCATGAAGTCCATCACCTCGCCATTGAGCGCGTTGCACCCAAACCGGACCGGATCGCCCGACATGAGCCAGGCGACAACTTCCTTTTGCCAAAGTTCCAGATCACCCATCTAGCGCTCCTCCCCTTCCCTGGGGGCGGTGAGGGTGAACATATCGACCGGCTGGCGATATGCCTCCCGCAGCCTGCGGCAAGCGGTTTCGAAATGCCCGGCATGAACCTCGATCCCGATTGCCTTCCGCCCTGCGCGCGCCGCCGCGACCAGCGTGGATCCAGATCCCATGAATGGGTCAAGGATCACGCCAGGCACCTTGGCGATCAGCATAGACATGAGGCCGACCGGCTTTTCATTCGGGTGCTGGCGCCCGTTTTTCGCCATGCTCTGGACCGGCGGGCAGTAAAGGACCGAGCCGCAATCACGCCGTCCGGTGAAGCCCTTGCCGAGAACATAGATTTCCTCGTGATCAGGCTTCCACGGAATATCCAGGGCGCCCATACCGAGCGCACCGCCCTTGTCCCAGATCAGCACCTGACGGGTGCCATTTGGGCGATCAATCTTCCATGTGCCGAAAACCAGCGTTGGTACCTGATCGGAGAAAAGGCAGATCAGATCGCGGGCGCGCGTGTCGCGGTCGCCCCTGATCTCGCGCTCTTCGCCCCAGAGGTCATCGGTGGCATGCCCGCTCTGGTACCCCATCCCATAGGGAACATCGGACACGATGCTGTCGAAGCCGAACAGGATGGGCGCGATCTTTGTGGCATCACCCAGGATCAGCCTGCAGTCGCCTATGCGCTCTTCGCGAATGATGCTCATTCCCGCTCCTCCCCTTCCCTGGGGGCGGTGAGGGTGGCGAGAAAGTCACCCTGCGCTGGAAAAGGCTCAAGCGTTTCCGGGTTGATACGCTGCCATCGGCCATCCTCGAATGAAAGGTGGCCGCCGGGCAGGCTTGTGTATCGCTGAGGCATAAGGCCCCAAGTGCTGATTTCGACCGTGGCGGGATGGCCGTCGATCATAATCAGATCCGCTACCGCCTTACGGTTCGCGCCTGATCCCTCAAAGGATGCAGAAACGATCTCGCGATATGCGGGCGGCACCCCATCAGGTAGGCAGGCCTGCAAGCGATCTGCGATAAAGTCCTGAGCCTTCATCCCGCTTCCCCCTCTGTCAGGGCGGCGCGGATGCGGCGATCATGCTCGACCTGCGCGGCGGCGGTAGCTGCGTCATAGCTGACATACGGGATCATCTTGTTGGCATGGCCATGGACGATCCGGCACATGTGGAAGGCGCCATTGACATGGGTGACCTCGAAGAAGCCACCAACCAGATCGTCAGCGCGCCAGAAGCCGTTTTTGCCTTCCCATTCAAGAGCGCGAACCGGCCCCGGCTTCACCTCCCCGACAGGGCGGGAGCGGAGGGTGGTGATGGCAACCTGACTGGCGGGGTGCAGCTTCTTGCGTCCGTTCAGCATGATCCTGATCGCATTGTCAGGATCTGGGGTCATATGGACGCAGCTGCGCGCGACCACAGCAGCCTGTTCGACGGCGACATTCCACACATCATCCAGCAGCGCTTCCAGATCCACCCCGGTGCTGACCGGCGCGGGGGCGGCGGGAACCAGACAAACAGACTTGATCTGTGTCAAAGACACATTTGACCTGTCGGCACTCTGATGTGCGCTGTTGTAAACAGTGCTGTGGCCGTCGCCAGCATCTCCACCTTGCAAGGCGGCGGCCTTTTCTTCTGCTCGACGCAGAGCCGCCTCCCCCTGTGCCTGAGAGGCGGGGAGAGAGGCGAGACGAGCAGGAGCCTGATCCAGTTCACTGCCGCCAGACAGCCAGGCGAGGTCGAGAAAGAGCAGGCGACCGATTTCACGGCGGCGCTCAGTCTCCCCAAAATTCAGACCCTCGGCAGACGGATGGTTGCCACGCTTCAGCTTGAGCCAGTCGTCGCACTCCTGAAGCAGTTCACCCGCCGCGTCATACCAGACCGAGATCAAAGCGCGCGGAATGCTGATCAGGTCGCCCTCGGGCGTGGGGGGTGAGGGTAGCGCCCTTTCAGCCAGTCCGGCCGAGGACGCCGCAGCGGCGAGCGCCCCAGGGTGGTGGCCGGGGATGGCGGAGGAACCACCCTCCCCCAAACCTGCGCCGGCGGCGGCTACAGTGAGATCTGCGCCGGTGTTTTGCTCGGGATGATCTGACATATCGGCCCCCTATCGTCTGGTGACGGGTTCCCGGGTGTCGCGGTGAAGAACCCTGCCACCCGGCTGAATTATGAAGTTTTTCGCGTTCTGCCCGCCGACCGGTCGGCTGGACTTCGGCTTGAGGCCGAGGTGATTTCCACGAACGCGGGCGACCTTCGCCTTGAGCGCCACATCGGCGGCGGTTTTCTTGCCGTGGCATGGGCCGCAAAGCGCCTGCAGGTTGCTCTCGCGGTTCTCGCCCAGATTGATCAGGGCGGTAATGTGATCGAATTCCGGGCGCAGCTGTGCGCAGAAATCATTGCGGCATTCCGCGCAGCGACCATCCTGCGCATCGAGGATGCGGGATTTGACCCACGATGGCACAGCCGTGTCTGGCGTTTTGCCGATCCATTCCGGGTGCTTGCGGGCGGTCGGGGTCATATCAGCACCGCCCCAGCATCAACCGGCGCGAACTCGCCCGGCTCGGCCGGATAATCGCCGTCCCGTTCAAGATTGCCCCGGCAAGGCGCGATCCAGCGGAAGCGGGTTACAGAGCCCTGATACCGCGACCGCCAGATGATCCAGCAATAGGCCGTGGCAGTTGTGCCGCCCGGCCCCGCCAGCTTGCCGCGATGCATCGGCACCCTTTCCGTGAATTGCAGAACATCCGACGGCGGCATTACCGAAAACAGGTCGCGATACCGACCAACGCCCTCAAGGAACGCGCTGCGGACGATCACTGCGATGCCGTGCCGGCTGGTGCGCAGGCCGCGCTGGATGAACTGCTCAGCCAGGCGGAAAGGCGGGTTCATCACGGTCCAGTCGACCAGTTCGGGATCCGGCCCGAACAGGTAATCGCGCACCGGAAACCCGGCGCCGTAATCATGGACATCAGCGGCATCGACAGTCGCAAAATACTCACACAGCACCCGCACCATGTGCCCTCTGTTGGCGCAGGGCTCGCGAGCGGCGAGCATCAAAGGGTGTTCCTCAGCACACTCAGCCGAAATCTTAAGCCACTCACACAGGGCGCGCGTTGCCCAAGGCGGCGTCGGGAAATCGTCGAGGCTGTCATGCGGCTCGACCCTGCGCTGCATGACGGCCGTCGAGACGTTTTGACCCTTGGGCGCAGCGGCGGTCACTGACCCGCCCTCCGGCGCTCAATTTCTCTGGTCAAAAACTTTTGCAGCGGGATCAGCCTGCTGGCTGCCTCCCTGGGTACGAACGAAACGCCGGTCAGCGCCATGATCGCGGCGCTGACCCCTGCCCTGATTGCTCCCAGAAGCCAGATCATCCTCTGCCCTCCAGGAAGTCCTGGAACGGGCGACCAGCCAGCGCCACGACATCACCCGAGGGCCTGTTGATCCCCTGCCACCAGTTCAGCGCGGTCTGATACCGGACACCGAACGCCACCGAGACCTCTTCGGGGTTACGGTAGTTTTCGTGAAGGAAATCAGACCAGAAACCGGCGAACCGCGCCCGGAAAGAGCGAGGCTCAAAAACTTTTGACCATGACATTTGTGTGGGTCCTTCCCCATGTTGAGCGCAGGAGACGCGATCAACCGGGTTTGGATGGGAAAGGGACGAGGGCGCTGTGTGCTTCATCACGCAGCGTCCTTTTCATCTTTAGGAGGGAGCACTTCGAAGGAGAACAGGGAGCGAGGCGGTGGCTCGACCCCAATCTCTGACGCAAGAGCCAGTAGCGCCGAATACCAGCGCGGAGGCAGGGAGCCTGCTGTCACGTATCCATGAAGCGTCGAGGATCCCATGCGAAGCCGAGCGGCCACCGCGCGGTAGCCACCAAGAGCATCGATAAAGGAGCGAGCATTTTGATACATACCGCATCTTACAATCTGATTATTTCAGATCGTCAAGATCAGATTGCGATGCTGTTCGATTTTTTCAGATCAAACCGTTAGAAGTCGGGTCATGGATATCGAAGAAAAAGAGCGCATCGCGCGCTTCCGAGACACATCTCCCGAAGCGATAGCGCTGCGGCTCCGCGCAGCCAGGTCACTTGTGGCCGAACAACAAAAAGACTTCGCCGCGCTACTGAACATCAATCCAAAGACCTACCACTACCAAGAAAAAACCGGCGCGCCATCATTCCAAGTGCTTGATTATCTCTACAGAAACGCCCGAGTGGGCCCAAACTTCGTCATCATCGGTGAGATGCTTCCGCTCCCCGGCGACGTTCAGCTCGCATTGATAGCCGCTCTCCAGCGCGCCAACTGACAATCGGCCACAGGACTCGCTGCGGATTTATCCCAAGTTTGTGCAGCAGCACGATCAGCCGAATCGTGATCCTCAAATCCTCTCCTCCCATTCATCCGCTCACGCAAAGCGCGAGTGGCGCTGAGATATGCGACCATCATGCGGCATAATTCTGTCTGAAAAAATCAGATTGCAAGATTGACAGTCTGATTTTTTCAGATCAATGTCCACCCCCATCGCAACCCGATGGAGGCCACCCGTGCCCGACTATCGCCCTTCCCAGATCGAGCGCGCCCGACGGATGCTGGCGCGCCCCGATCCTGCGCTCTCGCCCGCCGAGCAGGCCTTTCAGGAGCGCAAAGCCCGCCACGTCCTGAAATCGGCAGGTGTCCCGGTTGACTGTATAATCCTCCAGCTGCCCAGCAGCGTGGCCGAGGCCGGGCTGAGCAACCGCCGCCTCGATCAGCACCCCGGCGGTGCCGCATGAGCGCCCGCTGGTATTACGAGACGGTCTCGCCCGAGGGCCGCTGGATGCCGCATCTGGCAGAGACCCGCCCCGAGACCGTGATCCATGGCGGGCATTTGCGCCTGCAACCCGCCAGCGGCAAAGGCCTCGGCCCGCGCATCCGCGCGCTGTCCAGCATCCACCCCGGCCTGGCTGATCGCAGCGTCGAGGAATTGCAGGCCATTCTCTCGCCCGACATCAACGGCGCCGCGGTGAACCCGCCCAATCCGGGAGCGGCCGCATGATCCCGCGCATCTCTTACGCCCGCGAGGTCAGGCGCTTTCTGTTCTGGCGCCGCTTCTGGCAGGCGATGGATCACCTCACCACCATCGCAATCGTGGTCTTCCTCGCCATTCTGGTCGTGATCAGCGCCCGGATGATGCTGACCACCCTTCTCTCCCTCACCTTCCCCGGCACCCCGCCGGGATGCTGCTGAAAGGATCTGGCATGTCAGCGCCTGAACTGAACTTCCTTCAATTCGTGCAAACCTTTCGCCGGGGCGAGTTGCTCGACGACTGCAACCAGAAACTCAACGAGTTGATGGACGCGATCGGTGAAACCGGAAAGAGCGGCAAGCTCGCCCTGACTTTCGATTTCAAGATCGCGAAGGGTGGCCACCTTGAGGTCACTGCCACGCCGAAGATCTCGAAGCCCAGCCAGGCGATCCCGCCGGGCATCTATTTCACGAACGATCAGAACCGGCTCACCCGGCGTGACCCGCGCCAGATGGACATCGAGGACGAGATCGAGCGGCAGCGCGAGCGTGACCGCGAGACCGGCTGACCGCATCCACCTTTCCCTTTCCACCCTCAAAGGAGCCTGCAATGGCCAAAGAGAACCAGACCGAGACCGAGACCGATGGCGAACTGATATCGCCCCTCACCCTCGGCTTCGATGTGCGCAACCCCGGGGAGACACTGGAAACCGTCATGAAGGCCGCGCGAATGGCAGATCCGCGTCATACCGGACCGGATGATCGCGCCTATCTTGCCCTACCCGAAGGCTTCAGGCTGGTCGAGCTTTCCGATCGAGCCCAGCTGCCGCCCTGGCAAAAGCAGCGCGTGATCGTCGATGACCGCGCCTCGCTTTCGGCCTATGCCAACCGCTTCTCGGATGAGCGCTCGATCATCATCGCCGATTATGACGCACTGACCATCTCGGCCCGGCTCGACTGGCACCACGACAACCAGTCGCACAACACCGGCACCGCCGGCCCGAACGAACACAGCGTCACCCTGAAACTGCGCCCCTCCGAGGAGTTCAGCCGCTGGGATGCTTTTGTGAAGGCGAAGTTTCAGGATCAGGAGACCTTCGCGCGCTTCCTGGAAGAAAACAGTTCGGACGTGCTGCACCCCGATCCTGCAACCCTGATCGAGATCAGCCGCGACTTCGAAGCCACCGTCGGCCAGACCTATAAGACCTCGACGCGCCTCGACAATGGCGACCGCAAGATCTTCTTCGAGACCGAGAACCGCGCGTCCAACGGTGTGACCGTGCCGAAGAAGATCACGCTGAACATCCCGTTCTATAACGGCGAAGAGCCGTCTGACCTCGAGGCGTTGTTCCGGTGGCGCCCGTCTGGTGGCGGCGCAGTCGTGTTCGCCCTGGAATGGCACCGCGTCGAATATGCCCGCCGGGCACATTTCACCACCATCGCCTACGCCGCTGCCGAAGAGACCGGCCTGCCCGTCTTCATCGGTCGCGAAGCTCCCGCAGCCTGAGTTTCGCAGGCGCGAGCGGCATGCCTAGCCCCGCGCCTACTTGCCCCGGTGGCGCCCTGCCAGGTGACCACCGGGGTTTTTACCCCGACCGGGGCGGCGGGTGATCCGCCCCAACCTCCCTGTTGGACCTCTCCCGGCCAGATCAAAGGCCGGGAGCTTTTTCCCGGAACCGATATGACCCTGCATTGCGATAAGACCGGCCGCCACTGGCCCTGCGACAGCTTCTCGCAGGCGGCGCAAATGGCACCGAACCTCGGCCTGACCGACTGGACATGGTGCCAGGGCGATACCACCCCGCCCACCATGCGCGAAACCATCGCCGAGATGCGCGCCCGCCCGCGCCACCGGATTACGATGGGGATCGAGTGATGGCCCACAGCGACACTCTCCCCCGCGATTTTGGATGGGTGCTTCTCGAACTCATGGGTCACCGGCAGCGCGTCGGGCGCGCCCGTGAGGATGAGATTGCGGGAAGCCAGATGCTGCGTATCGATATCCCGACCGAAGGCGACGGCTACGCGACCGAATTCTATTCGGCGTCCGCGATTTACGCGATCCGGCCGGTCTCGGAGCAGATCGCCCGCGATCACTATGCAGCGCGCGACCCGCGCCCGCAGCGCCCGATCGATTACCAGCCCCAGATTGAAAACCACGACGGAGGCGATGATGCGTGATCATACCCCTTCCTCCCGCGTTCAGCTCTCGCGCGCCAAAGGCTCGCGCCTGCCGGCCAATACCGTGCGCTGCGACCGTTCCACCTTGTTTGGCAATCCATGGGTACCGGGCGAGCCCAGTGGCTTGCGCATCCCGAACGGATCACTGCAGGGGAAAATGGATTGGTATCCGCCGATCCCCATGAGCGAGATCCTGACGCCGGAACGCGTGGTCTCGCTTCACGCGGACTGGCTGCGCACCGGCATTCCGTTTTTGCCTGCCGGCCTGAGCGGGACCGACGTGACGCGCTGCATCGACGCCCTCGAAGAGCTGCGCACTGCAGTCCTTGAGCGCCTGCCCGCCCTGCGCGGCCAAAGCTTCGCCTGCTGGTGCAAGCCGGGATCGCCCTGCCACGCCGTGACGCTGATGGAGATCGCCAATGGCTGACCGCACCTCCATCGAATGGACAGATGCCACCTGGAACGTGCTGCGCGGATGCTCCCGCGTCTCGCAGGGCTGCGTCAATTGCTATGCCGAGGTGATGGCGGCGCGATTTTCAAAGCCCGGCCAATGGGGCCACGGGCGGGCCGAGATGGTGCAGTGCCAGGACGGCAGCGTTGACCACCGCTGGACCGGCAAGGTCGCATTCGTCGAGGATGCGCTCGACCTCCCCTTACGCTGGAAAAAGCCTCGTCGGATCTTCGTCAACTCCACGTCAGACCTCTTTCATGAATCGGTGCCGGATGACTGGATTGACCGGGTTTTCGCGGTGATGGCGCTCTGCCCGCGACACACGTTTCAGGTGCTGACGAAGCGCCCTGAGCGCGCACAGGCCTACCTTACGAATCCCAACCTGCAACGCGATATTGAGGCTGCTGCCGGCGCTTGGCTTGGGGAGGACGCTGAGTGCTTCGTCGCAAACTGGATCAACGGATGGTCCCGCCCCCAGGAAGCCTCGAGCGACAGTAACCCCGCAAACGGCACCGTTCGACGGTGGCCCTTGCCGAATGTATGGATCGGTACCAGCGTCGAGGATCAGAAGACCGCAGACGAGCGGATCCCGAAACTGCTGGCAGCGCCGGCAGCGGTCCGCTTCGTCTCGGCAGAGCCATTGCTGGGGCCGGTAAAGATTTTCAACAACGATATCGGACCTGACCCGGACGGACTCCTGTTGGATTGGGTGATTGTCGGCGGCGAGAGCGGCCCCGGCGCGCGCCCGATGCACCCGGACTGGGCGCGGGACTTACGCGACCAATGCGTCAGCGCCGGGACACCGTTCTTTTTCAAGCAGTGGGGCGAGTGGGGGCCAGCAAGCATCGACGCCAAAAAGATGCCGCAGATATCATTCGCGCCATACACACCCGCAGACCAACTCGCCAAGCACGGCAAAGCCAAAGCTGGCCGCACGCTTGATGGCCGCACATGGGATCAAATGCCGAGGGCGTTCGCATGATGCAGGCCTGCCCGCCGCTGGCTGAGGCCCTGGTCAGGGCGAACTGCGCCCATCTGATGGTGAGGGAGGAAGCGGCGTGAACAGTCAGCCGAGCATGATGATCGCCGTGGATCAGGCAGTGATGTTAAAACTGCTGGATGAAATGGCAGCGCTGCGGCGCGCGGTCGAACGGGTGAACATGACGCCGAAATCGGAGTGGATCACCATCAGCGAATGCGCCGAGCTGCTAGGCAGAACACCCAAAACTATCCGGGAATGGGTGCGTGAGGGAAAAATCGAAAGCCGCAGGCAGGGTACGGTCCTGATGGTCAAAGCGGCCTAATCGAGCCGCTTTGCCAACTCCTCCGCCGTTTCGTTATAGTAGACCTGCAACATCCGCAGATCCGAGTGGCCTACCATTCTGGCCAGCGCCAACACATCGAGCTTCTTCGAAAGGCGCGTAATCGCCGTATGCCGGCTGTCGTGGAAAGTAAGCCCTTCAGCCTTGGCGCGATCCCGAATCTTCCTCCAAAGCGCATCAAGCTGTGTGCCATCGAGACCGAACACCGGAGCCATCTTTGGCAATGCTTCAATTAGCCGGACAGCTTCGGACGAAAGCGGCACATCGCGAGCCCGGCCATTCTTCGTGTGCGTTAGCCTTGCGACCTTGCGATCGATATCAACCCTGTCCCAGGTCAAGCCGACAATCTCGCCAGCTCGCATGCCAGTCTCGAGCGCGAAGCGGAAGGCGTGGTATGCCCTCGCCGTAGCCAGCGTCAGGTCTTGCCCTGCTGCATGAAGAAGGCGGACCTCCTCATTCGCGGTCACCAGCCTGTCGCGCGGCTGAGGCTTTGGCGGCTTCCTTACATCCGAAAGCGGGTTGCTGGAGATTGTGCCCCATTCCTTCCGCGCAACATTTAGAGCCGACGACATCAATTGCATTTCACGGATAACAGATCCAGGCGCCACCTGTTTCAACCGGCGTTCGCGCCACTCCGCAAAGTCAGAGGCTTTGAGAACAGCCAAGCGCACCTTGGCCAGGTCATCTTTGCAAAGCGCAGCGATGCGGATCGTCTCCCATCTCTCGCCACGCTTCTTGATTGACACCTCTTCTGCGTAGCGCTTCAGGAGGTCCCCGAAATCCCCATGATCTACCGGGGCTTCCGCCTCCTGCAGAATCATATACTCTTCGCGCGCCGCCCACTCTTTGGCAGCTGTCTTTGTTGGAAAAACCTTAGACAGACGGCGCCCCTGGCGGGCGACCTCGGCTCGGTAGTTACCTGATGGGAGTTTTCTGAAGCTGGCCATTTACGCACGTGCGGTTTCAATGCGTAAGAGCATCCGGAAAACCCGGCAAAATGGCAACCGATCACCGAACGCTGAAACGAAAAAACCCCCGGATTTCCCATAATCGGCGGGAAACCGGGGGTTCATCAAACTGATCTGGTGCGGATGAAAAGACTCGAACTTTCACTCCGGTTAAGGAACAGCGACCTCAACGCTGCGCGTCTACCAATTCCGCCACATCCGCACTTTCAGATCAGCTGTCGGGTATTTAGCTTTACTCTCGGGCGAAGGAAAGGGGTAATTTCAACTTTCTCAGGCCTGAGGTGAACTTTCTTTGCGCCGCCATTTGTTCAGCCTTTCCGAAGGGTTACCCCAGGATCATGCCCCTGCCCGGCGCCCTGTCCCTGTCTTTTCCAGAACTGCGGTCTGATCTGCCACCGCCGGTTGCCTGCGCCGCCTGGTTCATGGCAAAAGAGCGGTGCGGGGATCACAGGATCTGCCCTGAACCGCGCCCTGCCCGCCCGATGCGCGGCCCCGTGTCCCGTCTCTCAACCGCCGGAAGGCCCCCTGCCGTGACCGAATGGACCCATATCCCTGGCCTTGCGCCCTATGCCGAGACACTTGCCCGGATGGAAGCACGTGCCGGTGCCATAGCCGCCGGCACGGCGGATGAGGCCGTCTGGCTGCTGGAGCATCCGCCGCTTTATACTGCCGGCACCTCGGCACGTCCGGCAGATCTGGTGCAACCCGACCGTTTCCCGGTCTTTGCCGCCGGGCGTGGCGGGCAATATACCTATCACGGGCCGGGCCAGCGGGTGATCTATACCATGCTCGATCTCAAGAAACGCGGCGGCCCGAATGGCGGCGATGTGCGCTGTTTCGTGCGTGCGCTGGAGCGTTGGGTGATCGACACGCTCGCGGAATTCGGGGTGAAGGGTGAGATCCGCCCCGGCCGCGTCGGCGTCTGGGTCACGCGCCCCGACCGCCCGCCTGCCCCTGATGGCAGCCCGGCAGAGGATAAGATCGCGGCCATCGGCATCAAGATCCGGAGGGGGGTCAGCTTTCACGGCATCTCGATCAATGTCGAGCCGGATCTGTCGCATTTCACCGGCATCGTGCCCTGCGGCATCCAGGACCACGGGGTGACGAGCCTTGTAGATCTGGGCCTGCCGGTCAGCCTGAACGACCTCGACGCGGCGCTGATGCGCCATTTCGAACCCGCTTTCACCTTTGCCTGTGCCCCCGACTGATCGACACCCGGATCAGCCGCGCGGGTCTGCAAAGCCACATGATGTGCGCGTACCAGATGCCCGCTATTCCCCTCTGATCGGAACAATCAGCTGCGATTCTGATGGCTGCATGCTGCAACCGGTCAACCCGGTATCGTGGCACTGGTTCTCCGTGCAGGGATTCGCGACCGAATTTCCCGATACCGTCCCTGCCGCGCGCAAACAGAAAAAAGGCCGCCCCGAAGGGCGGCCCTTTCTCTTCAATCCATTCACCGGTCCGCTCAGTCGAGCATCGGCAGCAGCTGGTCGATCGACTTTTTCGCATCGCCATAGAACATCCGCGTGTTCTCTTTGTAGAAGAGCGGGTTCTCGATGCCGGAATAGCCGGTGCCCTGGCCGCGTTTCGACACAAAGACCTGCCGCGCTTTCCAGACTTCCAGCACCGGCATGCCGGCGATGGGCGAGTTCGGATCTTCCTGCGCCGCCGGGTTCACGATGTCATTTGAGCCGATCACGATGACCACATCGGTCTCGGGGAAGTCCTCATTGATCTCGTCCATTTCCAGAACGATGTCATAAGGCACCTTCGCCTCGGCCAGCAGCACGTTCATATGACCGGGCAGACGGCCCGCGACCGGGTGAATGGCAAAGCGCACATTCTTGCCACGGGCGCGCAGCTTGCGGGTCAGCTCGGACACCGATTGCTGCGCCTGGGCCACAGCCATGCCGTAGCCCGGCACGATGATCACCGAATCCGCGTCATTCAGCGCCGAGGCGACGCCATCGGCATCAATCGCCACCTGCTCGCCCGAGATCTCCATCGCTGGACCGGTGGTGCCACCGAAGCCGCCAAGGATCACCGAGATGAACGAGCGGTTCATCGCCTTACACATGATATAGCTCAGGATCGCGCCCGAAGAGCCGACCAGCGCGCCGACCACGATCAGCAGATCATTCGACAGCGAGAAGCCGATCGCCGCCGCCGCCCAGCCGGAATAGCTGTTCAGCATCGACACCACGACCGGCATATCCGCGCCGCCGATCCCCATGATCAGGTGATAGCCGATGAACAGAGCCGCAACCGTCATCACTGCCAGCGCCCAGAACGAGCCCGTTTGCAGATAGACCACCAGCATCACGAGCGAGATCAGCGCGGCAGATGCGTTCAGAACATGGCCGCCCGGCAGCTTCTTCGCCTTGCCATCGACCTTGCCCGCGAGCTTGCCAAAGGCAATCACCGATCCGGTAAAGGTCACCGCGCCGATAAAGACGCCAAGGAAAGTCTCGACCCGCAGGATAGAGATCTCGGCCGCAGATTTACCGATCAGGGTCGCCACAAAACCCGAAGGCGGGGTTGTCGCCAGATCCTGCAAGGATTGCAGGCCGGCCTCAGAGCCGAAGGCAAGGTTCAGCAAAGCCTCGGGATCCTGGGCGGCCCCAAGGAGCGCGCCAAGGCTCGCCATTTCGATATGGGTGTTGAAGCCGATGAACACCGCCGCAAGACCGACAAGCGAGTGCATCGCCGCCACGAGCTGCGGCATTTCGGTCATCTGGACGCGCTGTGCGACCACATAGCCCGCTGCACCGCCGGCAGCGATCAGCAGCGCCGAAAGCCACCACAGACCGGCGCCCGGGCCGACCAGCGTGGCGACTACCGCCAGCGCCATGCCAACGATCCCATACCAGACCGCGCGTTTCGCGCTTTCCTGGTTCGAAAGCCCGCCAAGCGAGAGGATGAAAAGAACAGCCGCGACAACATAGGCGGCGGTGGTGAAACCTAGATGCATCTGTTTCCCCCTCTCTTACGACTTCTGGAACATGGCGAGCATGCGCCGTGTGACGAGGAAACCGCCGAAGATATTCACCCCGGCCATCAGGACAGACAGCGCCCCCAGCACGATCACCAGCCAGTTGCCCGAACCGATCTGCAGCAGTGCGCCAAGGATGATGATCGAGGAAATCGCATTGGTGATCGCCATCAGCGGCGTATGCAGCGAATGCGCAACATTCCAGATCACCTGGAAGCCGATGAAGCACGAAAGCACGAAGACGATGAAATGCGACATAAAGCTCGCTGGCGCATAAAGCCCCGCCAGCAGCAAGAGCCCCCCCCCACGGCAAGCAGCGTGAACTGGTTGCGGGTTTGTGCTTTGAAAGCAGCGACTTCTGCGGCGCGCTTCTCTTCCGCTGTCAGCTCTTTCGCGGCTTCTTTCGGCTTTTGAACCGCGATAGCCGCAATCTTCGGCGGCGGCGGCGGGAAGGTGATCTCGCCTGCCTTTGCCACGGTCGCGCCGCGGATCACGTCATCTTCCATATTATGGTTGATGACGCCATCCTTTCCCGGCGTAAGATCGGCCAGCATGTGGCGGATATTGTTGGAATAAAGGTTCGACGCCTGGGTCGCCATACGCGAGGGGAAATCGGTATAGCCCACAATCGTCACACCATTGGCGGTCACGATCTTCTGGTCAGGAACCGTCAGATCGCAATTGCCGCCGCGCTCGGCCGCAAGGTCGATGATGACCGAGCCGCGCTTCATCAGCCCGACCATGTCTTCGGTCCAGAGCTTGGGCGCGGGCCGGCCCGGGATCAGGGCGGTGGTGATGACAATGTCGATCTCCGGCGCCAGTTCACGGAATTTCTTCAGCTGTGCGTCGCGGAATTCGGGCGAGGACGGCGCGGCATAACCGCCGGTCGCCGCGCCATCGGTCTGCGCTTCGGTGAAATCAAGATAGACGAATTCAGCGCCCATCGAATTGATCTGCTCGGCCACTTCGGGCCGCACGTCGAAGGCATAGGTGATCGCGCCGAGCGAAACGCTCGCGCCGATCGCCGCCAGACCCGCGACGCCCGCCCCCACCACCAGCACTTTCGCCGGAGGCACCTTGCCCGCCGCCGTCACCTGGCCGGTGAAAAAGCGCGGGAAGTTATTCGCGGCCTCGATCACCGCGCGGTAGCCGGCGATATTGGCCATGGAAGACAGCGCATCCATCTTCTGGGCGCGGCTGATCCGGGGGACCATATCCATCGCAACAGCGGTCACGCCTTTGGCTTTCGCCTGCTCCAGCAGTTCGGGGTTCTGGGCCGGCCAGAAGAACGAGATCACCGTCTCGCCCTCATGCAGCAGGTCAAGCTCGGCCGGTTCCGGCCCGCGCACTTTCACGACCACATCCGACGCATCCGCCACCGCTTTCGCCGAAGGCAGCACGGCGACACCTGCGGCCTTGTAGGCCTCATCGGTGAACCCCGCATTGGTCCCGGCGCCAGTCTCGATCAGACAGTCGTGACCCAGCTTTTGCAGCTGCAACGCGGAATCCGGGGTCATCGCGACCCGGTTCTCTCCCGCGAAAATCTCTTTCAAGGCACCAATTTTCAAAGTGCGTTCTCCCCCTTCTTCTGAGCAGGCGCAGTCCCAATAGCATCCCGCAATAAAATTACAATCCATACTTTTGACATGCAATTTTGTTGCGCGACATTGTGACGCAGGATCACGAAAGCGTAATCTGAGGCGGACTTTTCCCTTACCCGGCGGAAAGTGCAAGCGCTTTACGACGCTTTGGGATGGAAAAACGCCCCATCCGTTCGGGCAGGTTTCGTCGCTAGCGCTAACAGATCCTGAATGGCCGCGTCGGGTCCTGCCACCTCCGGCCTGATCCCGGATTTCCGCCCCTGTCCTCCGCGGATCACTGGCATATTTGCCCCCGACATGCGAGACCGGAACAGGCAGATGGGAGAAACGCCGGTGACCACCGATTTCAAAACAACCAGGGCCATGTTCGACCTTCCCGAAGGGGTGGTTTATCTGGATGGAAATTCGCTCGGGCCGCTGCCGAAAGCGGTCGCGGCGCGGGTGGCGGAAACGGTAACTGCCGAATGGGGCCAGATGCTGATCCGCGCCTGGAATGAGGCGAAATGGATGGAGATGCCGTCGCGCGTCGGCGACCGCGTCGGGCGGCTGATTGGCGCCGAGCCGGGCTCGGTTGTGATGGGCGATACGCTGTCGATCAAGGTCTGGCAGGCGCTGGCCGCCGGCCTCGGCATGGTGCCTGACCGGCGGGTGATCCTGTCGGATACCGGCAATTTCCCCTCTGATCTCTATATTGCCCAGGGACTGACCGGGATGCTCGGGCCGGAATACAGCCTGAAGACGGTTGCGCCCGAACAGGTCGCAGGTGCCATCGATGAGACGATTGCGGTCGTGATGATCACCGAGACCGATTACCGCACCGGGCGGCGCCATAACATGGCCGAGCTTGCGCGGATCGCGCATGAAAAGGGCGCGCTGCTGGTCTGGGATCTGGCACATTCCGCCGGCGCTTTCCCGGTGGAACTCGCCCGGGATGGCGCCGATTTCGCGGTCGGCTGCACCTATAAATACCTCAATTCCGGCCCTGGCGGCCCGGCCTTCATTTATGTCGCCCCCCGCCATCAGGCGCGGGCGCGCCCGGGGCTTGCGGGCTGGATGGGTCATGAAGCGCCTTTCGCCTTTGACCTCGACTACCGCCCCGGCCAGGGGATCGAGCGGATGCGGGTCGGCACGCCGCCGATCCTCCAGCTTGCGGCACTGGATGCGGCGCTGGATGTCTGGGAAGGGGTCGATCTCGAAGACCTGCGCCGGGTCTCGCTTGAATTGCAGGACCAGTTCATCGCAGGTGTCGAGGCCGCCTGCCCCGAGCTGAGCCTTGCCACGCCCCGCGATCACGCGATGCGCAGCAGCCAGGTCAGTTTCCGCCATCCCGAGGGTTACGCCATCATGCAGGCACTGATCGCCGAAGGGGTGATCGGTGATTTCCGCGCCCCGGACATCCTGCGATTCGGCTTTACGCCGCTCTACATTGACCAGGATGACGTGGCGCGGGCGGTTGAAATCCTTGCCCGCATCATGGCAGAGCGCCGCTGGGACCGTCCGGAATTCCGTATTCGCAGCAAGGTGACCTGAGGTCATTTGAGCGTGGATCCGGCGTTGCCGGGCGTAAATGAATACCAGATGCAGGAAATTTTGCAGTGAAGCCGGCTTTTGTCACGTTTCTGTGTTCACATCAGAGTGTCCCGCATATCACGGGACTTGACCTGCGGGCCTTGCTCCCCCACTGAAAAGCGAAGGAAATCAGTCGGCCCCTCATTCGGGTCCGGATGACAATCCCGTGTGAAAATTTAATGCGAGATCCAGATGCGAATGACCGGTTTCGTCGCCCCGCTGCGCGGTATCGCGGCCAGCCCCGCCAAAGCCGTGCTGCTTGTGGCCATGCTGCTTTCGGCCTGTGTCGATACGATGACCAGCACCGACGCCAAAGACCAGCCCGCAGCCCAGCTTATTGAACAGCCCGCGATCAGCACGGATCCGACGATCTATGCCGCGCGCTCTGACGGGACCTTCACCGTTCCCGGCCTGCCGGTCGAACAGATCCCCGAGGCCTATCGCCGCCAGGTCGTCGATTACCCGACCGATCTCGCGCCGGGCACCATCGTGATCGACCCGACGCCGCGCTTCCTTTACTACGTGCTCGGCAAGAACAAGGCGCTGCGCTATGGCATCGCCGTGGGCGCCGAGGGCTTTGGCTGGTCGGGCGAATCCATCGTCGCGAACAAGCGGCAATGGCCGACCTGGACGCCGCCGGCCGAGATGATCGCCCGCAAACCCTCGCTTGAGAAATGGCGCAATGGCCAGCCGGGCGGTCCGACCAACCCGCTGGGCTCGCGCGCGATCTACCTGACCTCGGGCGGCCGCGATTACGGCTATCGCATCCACGGCACCCCGGAATGGAAATCGATCGGCCGCAACGCCTCTTCGGGCTGTTTCCGGATGATCAACCAGGATGTGATGGACCTTTATGAGCGCGTCAAAGGCGGCGAGCGGGTGATCACCCTGACCTCGACCGGCGCGATGCCGACCGGCCTGAACATCCCCAAACCGGTGGCCCCGAAAAAACCGGCTGAGCCGAAAAAACCGGCGGCAACGCCTGCCGTGCTGCCGATGATCGGCCCGGCTTTGCCCGGCGCACCTGCCCCGGCGGCGCCTGATGCGGCAACGCCTGCGGCCGCAACCGCTCCGGTGGTGCCCGCGGATACCTTCACCGTGACCGAACCCGCTGCACCTGCCGCTCCGGCTGCGGTTGAGACCCCTGCTGCGCCAGCCACTTCGACCCCGGCGGTTGTGACGCCTGCCCCTGCAGCACCGGCGGCTCCGGCCTGCACCGGCGCCGACTGCCCGGCGAACTGAGACCTGGTCAAACGGTCCGGCCGCGCGCCGGACCTCTTCAAACGCAAAAGGCCGCCTTTCGGGGCGGCCTTTTTCATATCCGGGGGCGCCAGGTCAGCCGGGCCCGGTTTTACCTGAGCCAGGTCTCGTAATCGCTGACCAGCAGATGCGTCGGTGCGACATCTTCCTCGATCTCGGCAAAACGGCCAATCGGCTCCCGGAAGATATTGTCGGTGAGATCGTCATTCACGGTCGAGACCTCGCCGATCAGCACATCGCCGCCCTCGCCCCAGAAGGCATGCCAGTCGCCCGGCATCAGCGTGACCGATTCCCCTGGTGCAAGCCGCAGCTTATCGCCGGGACTATAGGGCCGCTCTACCCCGTCACAGCGCACAATCCCGCCGCGATCCGCAGCATAGGCGCCGGTCTCGTCGCTGCCAAACAGCTCGACCACCAGTGTCGCGCCGCCCCGGTTGATGATATCTTCGGCCTTGATGACATGGGTATGCATCGGCGAGATCTGATCCTGGCGCGAGATCAGCAGCTTTTCCGCATAGCACATGCCGCCGCCGCGCTGCAGATCCGCAAGCTCGCCATTCCGCAGCGTGAAGAGGAAAAGCCCGAGCTCGTCAAACCGCCCCTCGCCGTAATCGGTGATATCCCACCCGCAGCGCCCGGCTATGAGGCGCGAGGCGCTGTCCTTGCGGGCGCGGAACTCGTCCGGGCTCCAGCGGGCGAAGGGCGGCAGGACAAAGCCATAATGGCGGATCATCTCATCCGCTGCCGCCATGATCTCATTGATACGCGAACGCTTCATCTTTCCTCCGCTTTCGCCCTGATGCGACGCGGTCGGCGCAACTCCGGCACCGGCCGCTCCGTTTGCGCTAACCTAGCGGCGGAAGACCTGACGGAAAAGCGACATTCTGCAACGGGCGGGCCAAACCGCCGGCCCCTTCAGCACGATCAGATCCGGCAACCGGCTCAGGCAGCCCCGGCCGCCAGCGGGCGGCGCTCCGAGGCCCAGGCCCGCGCGGCCAGGCCGAATGCCTCGAAGAGGGGCCGCGACACCGGGTCTTCGCCGGCCTGCCATTCGGGATGCCATTGCACCGAAAGCGTGAAGCCCGGCGCGCCCTCGACATAGAGTGCCTCTGGGGTGCCATCCGGCGCATGGCCGTCGATCACGATACGCTTGCCCGCGCGGTTGATGCCCTGGCCATGCAGCGAATTGGTCATCACCTCTGACGCCCCGAGCAAATGATGGAACACGCCGCCTTCGGTAAAGCGCACCGGGTGCCGCAGGGCGAATTTTTCCTCCATCGTGCCTTCGGGCGGCATGCGGTGGTTCATCCGCCCCGGCAGGTCGCGGATCTCGGGAAAAAGGCTGCCGCCCATCGCGACATTGACCTCCTGAAAACCACGGCAGATGCCGAATACCGGCTGGCCACGTTCAACACAGGCCCGGATCAAAGGCAGGGTGATCGCATCGCGCGCGCGGTCGAAATCACCATGCGCCGGGGTCTCGTCCTCGCCATATTCGGACGGGTGCACATTCGGGCGGCCGCCGGTCAGCAAAAAGCCATCGCATTGTTCCAGCAGATCCTCCACCCGCGCAAGACGCGGATCGGTCGGCACGATCAGCGGCAACACGCCTGACACCTGGGCCAGGGCCTCGGTATTGATCACGCCACTGCCATGGACCTCATAGCGCCCTTCGATGTGATGCGAATTGGCGATCACACCGATCAGGGGCCGGCGGTTTATGGCGCGGGAACCGCGGTCGGGAACGGGCTGCGGGCGGGACATGACTCAATCCAATACAACGCTATAGGGGCAAGATAGCGACACGGCGCGGCGGATTGAACCTCTCTCAGCCGCACAATGAACCGTCCTGCCCTGCACAGTGCCGGAATTCCAGAACCCTGCCCGCAAATCCGGCATCGGGGCCAAAACCCACGCCTTCCCGTTATGCAGATCACCCGAGCGTGACTTGCCTTCCCCCTGCTGGAAGGCCGCATGGCTACCCTACCACACCGCAATATGGTCCACAGGAGAAAGTCAGATGTTCAAACTTCCCGCCCTTGCCGCGCTGTCGATGGCGCTTGCGGCCCCGCTCGCAGCCCCCGCCGGAGCTGAAGAAGTCCCGGCGATGGATCATTCCGCCCATGGTGCCGCGCCCGCCGCATCGGAGGTTCCTGCCTCCACCGCAGCCTATGAGGCGGCGGCGATGAAAATGCATGGCGATATGACCATCGACTACAGCGGCAATGCGGATGTGGATTTCGTGCGCGGCATGATCCCGCATCACGAAGGCGCGGTCGAGATGGCGCGGGTGGTGCTGGAATATGGCTCCGACCCAGAACTGCGCAAACTGGCCGAAGAGATCATCGCCGCTCAGGAAGGCGAGATTGCCTGGATGCAGGCCTGGCTGGAAAAGAACGCGCCCGCCGAATAAGGCCGCATCCCTGCTCCGGCGTGGCTGCGGCGGGCCTGATCCGGGGCACCCCCTCGCCGCGAAACGCTGGCGGTGAACCCCTGGCGGGCTTCTCCACAGGCCAATGCCAGCCTGCCCCCCGATCCGGTCGCGGATCGGGGCCTGAACACGTTCCCGCCACGCGGGGATATGCCGATCCAACACGCTCCTGTGGCCTCTCCCCTTGCGGCGCGGCCCGGCAAAGACAAGATCCTGGGCTGACCCGATCCCAGGCGCCTTCTCCTGCCACAGCGCCCCAGCCCCGAGAGTGCCGCCGGCGTGGAACACGAATACAGCCCTGCACGACCCGCAACTGCTTCTCCGCCGGAGAGCGCATCCCAAAGCGCGATGCCGCCGGGGCTGAGCGCCATGCTGATCGCGCTCGCCGATGACCGCAGCCGCGAGCGGGTGGCGATAGGCGACATGCTCGATATGATGCGCACCCGGGCCTTTGGCGCGCTGCTGCTGATCTTTGCCTTTCCCAATATCCTGCCTTCTCCCCCTGGCCTTGCGGGCGTGCTGGGATTGCCGCTGATCTTTCTGGCGGCGCAGATGATGCTGGGCCAGGCACCCTGGCTGCCGCAATTCATCGCAAAGCGCTCGATGTCACGCGAGGTCTTTGCCGCGATGGTGACGAAGATCCTGCCCTGGATCAGACGCGCCGAATCCCTCATGCATCCCCGGTTTGAGGCAATGGCTGGCGCGCGCGCGCAGCGGGTGCTTGGTCTTATCTGCCTGATCCTTGCCATCGCACTGGCACTGCCGGTGCCCTTTGCAAACCTGGCACCGGCTGCCGCCATTTCGGTCATCGGCCTTGGCATTTTGCAGCGTGACGGGCTCTGGATCGGGATAGGCCTGGTCGGCGCGGCTGGCGCGCTGGCCTGGGTCGCAGGGCTTGGCTATGCGCTGCTGCGCTCGCTGATCTTTGTGGTCGACAATGCCTTCTGACCGAGCCCCCGGACCAGCGAGGCTTGAGCGGCCCCGCCCTCTGGGGTAAACCGCCAGGACGGATGCGTGCTGCCAGACGCCGCAAACGGCAATTGAGAGGCACCGCCCCATGACCCCCGTTCCCGAGCAGATCGCCCCCGGGCAACTTGGCCCCGACCCGGCCCAAAGGATTGAGGTTCCGATGCCGGCGGTGGTGCCACCGGAACAGCGCGACCAGCTCTTTCGCCGCTTCTGGCGCGATTTCCTGAAACGCCGCGCCGGGCTGATGCTGCTGGCCCTGCTGGTCTCGGCGCTGGAAGGCTCGACGCTCGGCCTGCTGTCGGCAACGCTCGAACCCCTGTTCGATGATGTTTTCGCCTCGCGTTCCGAAACTGCGCTGATCTGGGTCGGGCTGGGCATCCTTGCGCTCTTCCTCTTCCGGGCGCTGACCTCGATCCTCGGGCGCTGGCTGCTGGCTCTGGTCAACTTCACCAATGCGACCGAGATGCAGGTCGCGCTGGTGCGGCATTTGCTGACGCTGGACGGCAATTTCTACCAGAAAAACCCACCCGGCTCGCTGATCGAACGCGTTCAGGGCGACACGATCGCGGCCCAGACCACGACACAGCTGGTGATCGCCGGGATCGGGCGCGACCTTGTCTCGCTGATCGGGCTTTTTGTTGTGGCGCTGATGATCGACGTGCAATGGACGCTGGTCGCTTTGATCGGCACGCCGCTTCTGCTGCTGCCCGCCATGGCGCTGCAGCGCTATGTGCGGCGCAAGACACGGCAGATGCGGGTGGAATCCGGTTTGCGTGCCACGCGGCTGGACGAGATCTTCCACGGCATCCAGCAGGTCAAGCTGAACCGGATGGAAGATTACCAGACCAGCCGTTTTTCGGGCATCGTCAACCGGATCCGCCGCGCCGAGATCAAATCGACGCTGGGGCGGTCCACCATGCCGGCGCTGGTCGATATCGTCACCGGGATCGGCTTTTTCGCAGTGCTGATCTTTGGCGGGACGCAAGTGGTCGAGGGCACCCGCACCACCGGCGAATTCATGGCCTTTTTCACCGCGATGGCCCTGACCTTCCAGCCGATCCGCAAACTTTCGGAAATCGCGGGGCAGCGCCAGATCGCGCTGGCCTCTCTGGAACGGATCTATGGGCTTTTCGACACCGAGCCGAATACCAGCCGCCCGGCGGTCAGCCACGCCCTGCCCGCGACCCTGCCGCCCGAAATCCGGCTGGAGAATGTCAGCTTCGGCTATGAGGAAACACCGGTCCTGAACGGGCTGAGCTTTACCGCCCGAGCCGGGCGCGTCACCGCGCTGGTCGGCGCTTCGGGCGCGGGAAAATCGACCATCTTCCACCTTCTGACCGCGCTGGCCGACCCGCAACAGGGCCGCATCCTGATCGGCGGCGCCGATGCCAGCGGGATGAGCCTCACCGATCAGCGCAGGCTCATTGCGGCCGTCAGCCAGGAGGCCGCGCTTTTTGACGAGACGCTCCGCGAGAACCTGATCCTTGGCCGCAACGGCATCACCGAGACCCGGCTAGAACATGTGCTTGAAGACGCGCGGGTAAGCGAATTCCTCGCCCGGCTGCCCGATGGGCTCGACAGCCTTGCCGGCCCGCGCGGCTCGGCGCTTTCGGGCGGCCAGCGCCAGCGGGTCGCCATCGCGCGCGCGCTGCTCGCAGATGCACCGATCCTCCTCCTGGATGAGGCGACCTCGGCGCTGGACACCGCATCCGAGCGCGCGGTGACCGGGGCGCTCGCGCGGGCCCAGGCCGGGCGGACGACGCTGGTGATCGCGCATCGCCTCGCCACGGTGCGCGAAGCCGATCATATCGTGGTGCTCGACCAGGGCCGCGTGATCGAGGAAGGAACCCATGACGCGCTGATCGCGGCCGGTGGCCAGTATGCGCGGCTCTATGCGCTGCAATTTCGCGACTGACCGGCGCAAGCGCCCTTTCCGCGCCCGCCCGCCGGCCCCATATTGACCGCAGACCGACCAGAGAAACCGGAACAGATCATGACCGAGACCGCCCTTGCACAGCGCCCCCGCAAAATCCTGCGGATCGAGGGTAAGGACGCGGTTCCCTTCCTTCAGGGGCTGGTGACCAATGATGTCTTGCCGCTGCAAAAAGCGCCGGGCCTCGTCTGGGCCGCGCTGCTGACGCCACAGGGAAAATACATCGCTGACTTCTTTCTGGTGCGCCGCAGGGACGACCCCGAAGGGCTGATCTTCCTCGACACCGACGCTGAGCTGGCGCCACAGGTGCAGCGGCTGCTGACGCTTTACAAACTGCGCGCTGTGGTGACGATCAGTGAGAGCGACCTGACCCTGTCGCGTGGAACCGGCAGCGCGCCGGAAGCCGCGCTGGCAGATCCGCGCCACGCGGCACTTGGCTGGCGGCTTTACAGCGATGCAGCCCTGCCCCAGGAGTCGGCCGCTCCGGATACCAAAGCGCCCCCTGCGGCCCCGGACCTGACAGACTGGAACGCGATCCGCCTTGCGCATCTCATCCCGGAATATCCCAATGAGCTGCGCCCGAATGAGACCTTCATTCTGGAACAGGCCTTTGAGCGGCTGCATGGCGTCGATTTCCGCAAGGGCTGCTATGTTGGCCAGGAGGTCACCGCGCGGATGAAACACAAGACCGAGCTGCGCAAGGGCCTCGTGCGGCTGCAGGTCGAGGGCGAGGCTGCACCCGGCACGCCGATCACCCTTCCTGACGGGCGCGAGGCCGGGCAGATCGGCACCTCGGCGGAAGGCAGGGCCCTGGCCTATATGCGCTTCGACCGCATGGCAGGCGAGCTGAGCGCCGGGACTGCAAAGCTGCGTGCCGAAAGCTGAGCCCTAAGGCCTTAGGCTGAAAACCGGCGCTTCAGATGACTTTACGCGCGGATGGTCAGCCAGACCCGCCGCCGGTTTCGGCCTGTGATTGCAGAATCGCCCGCTTTTCGCGCGGGCCTCTGCCCGGAGGCCGGGCGGAGACATCTTTTTCGATCAACAGCAAGCCGATATTCCGCCGAAACCACGCAGGCAGGCACGGCCTGAACTTGAAAAAATTCTCCCAAAGCCCATATTTCGGCGGTGCCCCCCCTGCCTGACACCCAGATTATGTGGCCATTGTTCTTAGCTATGCGTATTTCGCATGACGGGCATTCCAAACAGGGCTGCCCGAATCGTAATCAAGGCGTTACAAGCGGCAGGCGGCCCGGCAAGATCAAAAAACGACCAAGGATGTGCGTGATGCTCGATTCAATCGATAGTTCGGCTTTCAATTTCGAGCAGGGTCAGCGCGCTCGTAAGCTTTTTGCTGCTGTTGTTCTTGCGGCCCTGGATGATGCCATTGCCGATGACAAGAAATATGGCAATGGCCCGGAACAGATCGCCCGCTGGGCGCGGTCGCGTGACGGACGTGAAGTCCTGTCCTGTGCGGGTATCGACCCGAATGAACGCGTGGTCAAAGGGCTGATGGAATTCGTCGCCAAAGGGATCCGTACCTCGGTCGCGCTGAGCCGCGAAGAATCCGAGCGCCGTGCGGCCCTCGAAGCGGATCAGGCCGAAGCGGCCTGATCAAGGCGTCTCTGCACCTGGACAGTCCGGTACAGACGGACCTGAAACAAAAAGCGCCCTTGCGGGGCGCTTTTTGTTTTGAACCACCCGCGACCGCTGCAGCGGATCCGTCCGCGCCACGGCGCGGGTTCAGAGGGTGTTATTCGAAATCCCGGGATGACAGCGCGCGGTTGACTTCCAGCCGCACCAGTTTGCGCACATTGCGGGTGATCCGCTCTCCGAGCGTACCCGCGAGTTCCTTGCGGATGATTTCCGTGACAAGGTCGCGCAACACCTCTTCGTCAATCCAGGCTTCATCTGCGTCGCTGCCGTCATCCTGCGCCAGGTCATCTGATGAAACGGCAACCACAGGGGGCCGCGCTTCTGCCGCAGCGGTAAAGCGCGGGGCTGCTTCGGGCTGTGTAAGCTCTTCTCTGATCCGGGCCTCGGCGCGGTCTGCCCAGGCTCTGGCCAGCGGCTCGTCCGGGTTTTCGCGGCGCGGCTGTGGCGCGGGCGACAGGGTCTCCGGCGCCAGTGATCCATCCCAGGCCTCGCTGCCCTGGCCCCAATCCACCTCGGGAATGGTGGCGACCCTGGCCGGGATCGGCTGCTCAAGCCTCAGCACACCATCTGCCGCGGTCGGTTCGTGCTCATCCGTCAGCGCCGGACGGCTGTCGAGCACCACCCGCAAACCCGTGCCGCCCTCAGAAAGGCCGGCATCATCATAGTCCTCACCGCCATAGGATCGCCCGAGCGGCGCCGCCTCGCCAAAGAAGACAAGTATCTCTTCATCGCCGACCACCGCCATCGGCGCCCCGATCTCATCGGCGTCAGGGTCGGAAACCGCTGCGGCTGCAACCTCCTGGCTCGCCGTTACGGGCATACAGTCTGCGACCGGCGCGGCTGCCGGGGCTTTGGCACTGACAGCTGCCGCCGGGGTCTCGACGATCCGCAGCGAAGGGGTCAGCAAGAGCTTATCGGCCGGGGCTGCATTTTCCGTCGGCTTCACTGCCGGTCGCAGATCTGCGGATACCAGACGACGAATCGAGGACAGAACATCCTCGATCTCATGCGATGTAAGTGGTTCCGACATGTTGCCCAGCCCGTCACTGACTTTTCTTGACTTTGAGTGTACCGCCAGTTTGGCCCGCAGACAAGGAAGGCCGCGAAATCGCAACCCGGAGCGGCGGATAAGCAAAGGGCCGGAACGCCTTGTGCATTCCGGCCCGTATTATTTCAGCTGAACGCCCGTGACTGTTCCCTGCAGCCCTTTCGGGCGCCGTGGCCCAGTTGCGGTGGCTCAGTTATTGCCACGCTTCAGGATCCGGTCAAGTTTCTTGCCCTGAACCGAGGTGGTCGGCGCATTTCTCACCGCGTTGTAATAGGCCGCCGGGTCATAGGTCGGGATCCCGAGATTGAGATGTTCGACCGTCAGAAGCCCCATACCGGCAAGGATCTGATAGACCGCGTAATACCGGTTCGCCTCGGATTCGAGCCGCGAGGCGCGGGCGTTCAGCAGATCCTGCTCGGCATCCAGCACGTCAAGCGTGGTCCGCGCGCCCAGAGCCGCCTCTTCCCGCACCCCGTCAAACGCCGCCTGAGCCGCCACGATCTGCTGGCGCGAGGCTTCGATCGAGGCATTGTAGACCTCAAACATCGCCCAGAGCGTGCCGACATTCTGCTCGATGACCACCACCGTCTGGTGCAGGCCGGCGCGCGCGCCTTCTTTCTGGGCGACCGCCTTGCGATAGCGCGCCGAATACTCGCCGCCGGCATAGATCGTCTGGCTCAGATTGAGGCCAACGCTGCCGCCGAGAGTATCGGAATCGCGCAGCAGCCCATCGGCTTCGGTGCGGCTGCCGGTGATCCCGGCCGAAAGGCCAAGCACCGGTTTCATCGCGGCCTCTGCCAGCGAGACGTTCAGATCCGACGCCTTGACCGTGTGCTGCGACTGGCGGATCGTCGGATGGGTGCTGACGGCGACGCGGCGTGCTTCCTCCATCGACTTACCGATCGCGGGGCTTTTCGGCAGCGGCGCAAGCGTGCCCGGATAGGCGCCGGTCGCGGCCTTGTAAGTCTCGCGGGCGACTTTCAGATCACCCTCGGCTGCCGCCAGATTGGCGCGCGAGGCCGCCAATGCGGCTTCGGCAATCGAGACATCGGTACGGGTGATCTCGCCCACTTCGAACCGGTCCTGGGCTGCACGGAGTTCCTGGGTGATCAGCCGCACATTCGACTGACGCAGCGCCACGATCTCAAGCTGGAGACGCACCTGCACATAGGCCCGCACTGCCGCCAGCAGCACATCCTGTTCCACCGAAACCAGTGCCTGGCGCGTCGCCATCACGTTTTCACGCGCGATTTCCAGCGCGATGGCGCGGCGGCCGAAATCCATCAGCGTCAGCGAGACGCTGAGTTCAAAGGTCGCGTTGAAATTCTTCGACCAGCTTGACGTGGGAACAACCGGTCCTGTGCCCAGAAAGCCGCTGGCGCCAAAGCCTTCCGTATGGGAATAGCTTGACCCGGCGCGCACCGCATAGGCCACAACCGGACGCAGCGCAGACATGGCAATCGCGGCATCCTCATCGGCGGCGCGCAGCACGGCCTGGTTTTGCTGCATAAGGTTCGAATTGCGATAGGCCGCGATCAGCGCATCGGCCAGGGTCTCGGCCCTTGCCGGCAGCGCAACCACCGCCGCCGCCATGCTGATCGTCATCACCTTGAGCCAGTTGCGCATCTTGTTCTGTCCTGTCTGCTCGCAAGTCCCGGGCCAGGGGCCCAGGGCACTATTCCGTTCAACCTGTCAGAGGGCGCCCTACTGTCGGTGGGGGCCCGTCAAAGCGTGAAAGTCTTTTCTTTGGCAAATCCCGGCAGGACCGGTGCAGAGGCGTTGAAAGCATAGCGCCAGTCGATGCGGCCATCGGTCTTAAGCCCGTATTTCACGGTGCCAAGCGCGCCGGTCATCACCACGGCAACGATACGGCCGCCTTCTTTCAGCTGAGAGGCAATCGCCTCGGGCAGCTCTTCAATGCCGCCCCCGACCAGGATCGCATCATAGGGCGCGTATTTCGCCGCGCCCGCCGTCAGGCTGCCCTTGACCACAACGGCATTATCGACGCCATCGGCAGCGAGGATCCGCCCGGCCTCCTCGGCCATGGCCTCGTCTTCCTCAAGCGCCACCACCGTCTGCGCCAGACGTGCCAGCAGCGCGGTCGAATAGCCATATCCCGCCCCGATATCGAGCACGAGATCCGAAGGCAGGATATCCAGCGTCTCGATCATTTTGGCGAAGGTGCGCGGATCCAGCAGAGCGCGACCGCTGCCGAGGTCGAGATTGGCGCCGATATAGGCGGCATCCCGTTTTGACGGCGGCACATAATTCTCACGCGGAACATGCAGCATCGCATCAATAATGGGGAACCTGGTGACGTCGGAAGGCCGGATCTGGGTGTCCACCATCGTCATGCGGAGGGATGCGAAGTCGCTCATTCTGAACCCTGCGGTTTAGGTCTGTATCTGAATGCCTGCAACGCCACCCGAAAGCAACGCCGGCTCTGCAGTCTTTTGCCCTGGAAAGCGCAAATTTGCCAGTGTTTAAAAGCCTGTTGCGTAAACGCCGCAGGCGAAATTTTCCGTCGTGACAAGGATGATGTAATGGCGGTCCCTGTGCCGGGGCAACCGCCTGCGCGCTGTGTCGGTCGCGCCTTCGTCCTGAGCATCGCCGGGATCAGCCGAGAATCGCCTTCACATAGGCTTTGGTTTCGGCAAAAGGCGGCACCCCGCCATGCTTTTCAACCGCCGCCGGGCCGGCATTATAGGCCGCAAGCGCCAGCTTCCATGACCCGAATTTCGCGTGCATCATCTTGAGATACCGCGCGCCGCCTTCGAGATTTTGCTTCGGGTCGTCAATATCGACACCAAGCAGCTTTGCCGTTCCCGGCATCAGCTGCGCAAGGCCGGTTGCGCCCTTATGGCTGACCGCGCGGGCATTCCAGCCGCTTTCCTGCTGCACGAGCCGCAGGAACAGATCCTCCGGCACGCCATGTTTGCGGGCCACAGTCTTCGCATGTTCGAGATGCTCGCCCTTGTAGCGGCCACTATAGCGCGGCACGGCCTCGGCCGAGGCGGTCTCACCATCCTTACCCGCCTTATGGTTCGGCGTGAGCTTGACCGAGCCCGAATATTGTCTGGCAAGCTTGCCATCAAGCAAGGCGGTCTGCGATTCGAACACCGCAATGCGCGACTTGCTGGAGCCATGGAGTTTCAGCGGCTCGGCGGCGACACTGCCGGTAAGCCCACCCGTAGCAGTCACAAAAGAAACACTCAGCACCAGCGCAGCCCGGAACCGGAAACTCAGCCGAGGGGTCATAGGAAAGCCGTCCACAGTCACCAAATCGGGCGGGACTATAGCGGCGCAGGGCCAATCCGGCCAGCGGGGAATCCCCGCCCCCGGCGGTAAAACCGGCAAATCCCCGCCGATCCCGGGCAGAAAGGCTGCGATTCGCCCCGGATCCAGGCCAAAAATCAGGATCAGGGCGGAAAACCCTGCTGCGGCAGCGGCCGCCTGACCGGCCTTCCGGAGGCGCTGGCGCCAATGCGCGGTTGCGAGGCCGCGCGGCTGTCTTTAGATACGGGCGTCAACACAATAGTAACCCTGATCCCGCATCAGGTTCAGGGGTCACTCAGCCAGCAAAGCGGAGGCGCATATGGCCGGATCGGTCAATAAGGTCATCATCATCGGCAATCTCGGCCGCGACCCCGAGGTGCGCAGCTTCCCCAATGGCGGCAAGGTCTGCAACCTGCGGATCGCAACTTCCGAAACCTGGCGCGACCGCAATACGGGCGAACGCAAGGAACGCACCGAATGGCATTCGGTCGCGATTTTTTCGGAGCCGCTTGCAAAGATCGCCGAACAATATCTGCGCAAAGGCTCGACCGTCTATATCGAGGGCGCGCTGGAAACCCGCAAATGGCAGGACCAGTCCGGCCAGGACCGCTATTCGACCGAGATCGTGCTGCGGCCCTTCTCGGGCAACCTGACTCTACTGGGCGGCCGTGGTGACGGAGGCGGTGGCGCGGGCGGCGGCGGCAATCAGGGCGGCTATGGTGATGACTATGGTGGCCAGGGCGGCGGCTATGGCGGCGGTGGCGGTGGATATGGCGGCGGCAGCCAGGGTGGCGGCAGTCAGGGCGGTGGTTCCGGCGGTGGTCGGGGCGGTTATGGCGGCCCCTCGGGCGGCAATTCCGATATGGATGACGAAATCCCGTTCTGAGCCGCGCGGTTACGCCCCGAAGACGCGAAACCGCGCAAAAGGACTTCCGGAGCCAGATTGCATTCTCCCGGCTCCGGAGCGCCCCGCCCTGAACTGGTGCTGAAAGCTGCGGCTGCTTCTATGCGGAGGCGGCCGCAATTGTTTTCGCCCGGCCCGCAATGGCGCCGCGCTTTGCTGCACCTATCTCTTCAGAGGCTGCCTCACCGGGGCCAGGCTGCGCTGCCACCCGGACCGAAAACGGCCCGCCGGATCTGGACCTCAGGCCCGCAATCCCTATATTGATGGCAGAAGTTTTCCGGACCGGGACCACGCAGATGGACATGACCACCTCGACCGCCGATCAGACCGCCGCCGAAGGCGCGCCGCTGATTGCGCCCTCTTCTGTCGATCACCCGCTCTATGATGCTGTCGCCGATGCCTGTCGGACGGTCTTTGACCCCGAGATCCCGGTGAATATTTTCGATCTCGGCCTTGTCTATACCATCGCCATCGATGACGAGAATGCGGTGCGGATCGTGATGACGCTGACCGCACCGGGCTGCCCTGTCGCAGGCGAGATGCCCGGCTGGGTGCAGGAGGCCGTTGAGGCCACGCCCGGCATACGCGAGGTGCAGGTCGAGATGACCTTTGATCCGCCCTGGGGGATGGAAATGATGTCGGATGAGGCGCGTCTTGAACTGGGCTTCATGTAAACGCCCACGGCCCTGACGCTTATCCCCTGAAACGCACCCGCCGGGCTGACCGCGCGGTCTTTCATCGCCAGACAGACCTCATTTTCGGCTTGGCGCGCGATCGTATCACGCCGCGCCCTTCGAGGAATATGCTCCCCGGCACCAGCCGGACACAGGCTTTATACGCCTTTTCTGTACCCATGACGTGATATCTGGCTGGCCTGGCGTCAGGCCGCGCGCAGCCCTCTTGAAGCAGAGCGCCTGCGGGATTACCTTTACCCCAGACAAAGGATTTCCATCATGTTCGGCATCCCCGGCAAAGCCGCCGTTTCCATCACCCCGCCCGCTGCGAAACAGATCGCCCGCCTGATGGCGCGTGATGGCAGCCAGGGCTTGCGGATCGGCGTGAAAAAGGGTGGCTGTGCCGGTATGGAATATACGATGGATTACGTCGCAGAGGTGAACCCGCTGGACGAGATCGTGGAACAGGATGGCGCGCGGGTGCTGATCGCCCCCATGGCGCAGATGTTCCTGATCGGTACCATCATTGATTACGAGACCAGCCTGCTGGAATCGAAATTCGTGTTCCGCAATCCGAACGTGTCCGAGGCCTGCGGCTGCGGCGAATCGATCCGCTTCAACGAACCGGCCACGGCGCCGTCCGGGATCTGACACGCCCGCGCGCCAGAAGTGTTGACCGGCGGTCTGACGCCTCATTCCGCAATGCCCCCATTGCATGACGCTCCTGAATTTGCGACCAGATGGGAGCGGTAACAGGGAGAGATCGAATGCGCAGACTGGCGGCAGGCAACTGGAAAATGAACGGTGTTTCGGCCTCGCTTGACGAGATTCGCGCCTTGCTTGCACTCCATTCCGATCCGGCCTGTGAGATGATGATCTGCCCGCCTGCAACCCTGCTCGCCCCCCTGGCGACGCTGGCCGCGGGCACGGCGCTTTCTGTCGGCGGTCAGGATTGCCACCAGAACATCTCGGGGGCGCATACCGGCGATATCTCGGCCGCGATGCTGAAAGATGCAGGTGCCGGCTATGTGATCCTCGGTCATTCCGAGCGCCGGGCCGATCACGGAGAAACCGATCAGCTGGTGGCGCAAAAAGCAGTTGCCGCACGCGAGGCGGGCCTCGTTGCGGTGATTTGCCTTGGCGAGACCGAAGGCGAGCGTGATGCCGGGCGGACCCTCGATGTGATCGCAGCGCAACTGGCGGGCTCGGTGCCGGATGGCGCAACCGGCGCCAATACGGTGATCGCCTATGAGCCGGTCTGGGCCATCGGTACCGGCCGCGTGCCTACGCTTGAGCAGATCGCGGAAGTGCATGATTTCATTTCCAGATCGCTGAATGCGCGCTTTGGCACTGCGGCTGGCGCGATCCGGCTTCTCTATGGTGGATCGGTCAAACCCTCGAACGCCGCCGAAATCTTTGCGGTGCCGCATGTTCATGGTGCCCTGGTCGGTGGCGCGAGCCTGAAAGCGTCAGATTTTGGCGCGATCGTTGCCGCGCTCTCGGCTGCCTGAACTCAGCGCATGTGACCGCCTGCGGACGCCCCGGGCGGCAGTATTTCTGTCAGGAGGAAGTCAGATCCTCTTCCTTCTGGCTTAAACACATATCTTCAGCCCGGCTGGCCGGAACGCGCCAGAACCGGTCGCCCGGAGAACAGTGACCAGGACTGTGGCGTGACAGATTTCGCCATATGACAAGTTTTGCGCGCCCTGCCCCGCCTTCCGATCCGATCCCCGGCCAGCATCTGCCGGGGAACCGGCTTCTGTCCGGTCATCTGATCTGCATGATCTCGATGGTGGTCTGGGCCGCTGGTTTGCCGGCGGCAGAGTTTCTAATTCCGATCATGCCTTCGGACCAGCTGGGCGCGGTAAGGATCACTCTGGCGGCAATGGTGCTGTTGCCGGTCTGGCTGCTCGCGGATGGGCCGCGCGCGATTTTGCGGGCGGACTGGCTGCGCGGGATCGCGGTCGGGGCGCTGATCGGGCTCGCGGCCTGGTGTCTGATCATGGGCCAGGCCGCAGGCGGGCCGGTGACGGCTGCGGTGATCACCGCAGCGATGCCGGTTGTGGCCATTGCGCTGGAGGTACTGTTCGACGGGCGCCGGCTGAGCCTGCAACTCATTGCCGGAATTACGCTTTCCATGGCCGGCGGGGTGCTTGCCCTCGATTTCAGCGCCGGCGGCAGCAATGTTGCGCTTGGCGCGATGTTTTGCTGCGGCTCGGTGCTGCTCTATACGCTTGGCTCACGTCTGACGGTGACCAGCTTTCCAACACTATCGCTGATCGGGCGCACGGCGCTGACTATGGCGGGGGCGGCCCTTTCCATGCTGGTCATTGCCGGGGCCAATATCGCGATGGGTGCGCCACTGGCCGATCATAACCTTTGGGGAATGCGCGAGGTGATCTCGCTCGGCCTTTTCGCCATAGGCGGGCTCGCCTTGTGCCAGTTGTTATGGATCATCTCGATCAACAGGATCGGCATCGGCATGTCATCGCTGCATACCAATGCCTCGCCGTTTTACGTCATGCTGATCATGTTCCTCTGGCTTTCCGCGCCCTGGAACTGGCTCCAGGCCGGGGCGGCGGGGCTTGTCGCGCTTGGGGTGCTGGTGGCGCAGGGGGTCATCCCCCTGCGGCGCTTCCGTTAAACCGGCAGGACTGTGGTCGACTTGATTTCTTCCATGCTTAAAAGCGCGGTGACATTGTAAATTTTCACCTCGGAAATCAGCGCCTGGTAGAATTCGTCATAGGCGCGGGCGTTTTTCACACGCACCTTGAGGATGTAATCGATATCGCCCGCCAGCCGGTGCGCCTCGAGCACTTCGGGGCGTTCGCGCAGCGCATGGAGGAATTTGCGCTGCCAGTCCGCCTCATGTTCCGAGGTGCGGATCAGCACGAAGAAACAGGCCTCAAGCCCGAGGGCCTCGGCATCGAGGATCACTGTCTGGCGCGAGATCACGCCCTGTTCTTTCATCCGCCGGATCCGGTTCCAGACCGGGGTTTTCGACGAGCCCACCTTGCGGGCGATCTCGTCCAGCGACTGCTCTGCATCCTGTTGCAGTTCGGACAGGATTTTCCGGTCCAGATCGTCCAGCGCGGCTGCCATTCCTGATTTCCCCTCTGACGCAGAACTGCGTTCCCAGAGGCCAGAGTATCGGAACATTCTTCCTTATCTGCAAGGGGATCTGGCCGATTCAGAGGAAAAAGTCCTATATTGCTGCCAGTGCAAACCGGCGCCGCCGCCATACCTGCCCGAAAGCCAGGATCCAAGCCATGTTGACAGCCAGCGCTCCCCTCAAGGATCTGCCGCCCGTGACCTTCGCGGGGGCCGGCCCGGGCGCGGCTGAGCACCTGACGCTCGGCGTGCTGCGTGCGCTTGAGGCGGCAGAGGTGGTGATCCATGACCGTCTCGTCGGCGAAGAGGTGATGGCGCTGATCCCGGCCCATGTGCGCCGCATTGATGTCGGCAAAGAGGGATTTGGCCCTTCGGTGCCGCAATCCGCGATCAACCGGGTTCTGGTTGAAACGGCACAGACGGGCGCGCGCGTCGTCCGTCTCAAAGGCGGCGATCCGGGAATTTTCGCCCGTCTCGACGAAGAGATCGAGGCGCTTGAGGCCGCTGGCCTCAGCTTTCGTATCCTGCCCGGCCTTTCGACCGCTCCGGTTGCGGCGGCGGCAATCGGCCAGGCGCTGACAAAGCGCGGCCGCAATGCGAGCCTGCGTATTCTGACCGGCCATGACATGGACGGTTTTGCCGAACAGGACTGGCGCGGTCTCGCCCGTGCCACTGAGGTTGCGGCGATTTATATGGGCAAGAAATCGGCCCGTTTCATCCAGGGCCGGCTGCTGATGCATGGCGCAGGGCCGGAAACGCCGGTCACACTGGTCGAGAACGCCTCGCGCGCCGATCAGCGGGTCCATGCCGGGACGCTCGCAACGCTGCCCGCGCTGGCGCTTTGTTGCTCCGGCCCCGCCATTATCCTTTTCGGCCTCGCGCCCCGCGCGGCCATTCCCGCCATGACCAGTCACGAGGAGGCCCGCGCATGAGCCGCCGCTTTACCCCGAAAGTCGTCACCGCCAATCGCCTGCGCGAAGGGGATGTCGTCTATCTCACCGCCGATGACCGCTGGACCCTGGTCCATGCAGAGGCCGAGCTGATCGAAGACGAGGCCCATGCCCAGCTGCGGCTGATCCATGCCAATGCGCAGGGGCGGCTGATCGTGGGTGCCTATCTGGCAGATGCGAAACCGGGCCCGAACGGCCCCGAACCCACCCATTTCCGTGAGGCCTTCCGCACGCGCGGCCCCTCGAACTATCACCACGGGAAACAGGCAGACCTCGACCATGTATGATTATACCGACTTCGATGAGCGTTTCGTCCGCGAGCGCGTGGCGCAGTTTTCGCAACAGGTCGAACGCCGTCTCGATGGCAGCCTGACCGAGGAAGAGTTCCGGCCCTTGCGGCTGATGAACGGGCTCTATCTGCAACTCCATGCCTATATGCTGCGGGTCGCCATTCCCTATGGCACGCTGAACGCGCGCAAGATGCGCCAGCTGGCGAAGATCGGCGCGACCTGGGATAAGGGTTACGGCCATTGGACCACGCGGCAGAACATCCAGTTCAACTGGCCGAAACTCCCGGATATTCCTGCGATCCTGACCGCGCTGGCCGATGTCGGCATGCATGCGATCCAGACCTCGGGCAATACCGTCCGCAACGTGACCGCCGACCATTTCGCGGGTGCGGCGGCTGACGAGATCGCCGATCCCCGCGCCTATGCCGAACTGTTGCGCCAGTGGTCGACCGATCACCCGGAATTCCAGTTCCTGCCGCGCAAATTCAAGATCGCCATCACCGGCGCGACGCATGACCGCGCGGTGATCCGCGCGCATGACATCGGTCTGCAACTGGTGAAGAACGATCAGGGCGAGATCGGTTTCCGCGTGCTTGTGGGCGGCGGCCTTGGCCGCACGCCGCTGATCGGCATGGTGGTGCGCGAATTCCTGCCCGAGGCCGATCTGCTGCCTTATGTCGAAGCGGTTCTCAGCGTCTATAACGTGCTGGGCCGGCGCGACAATAAATACAAAGCGCGCATCAAGATCACGCTGCATGAAACAGGCAAGGAAGAGATCACCCGGCTGGTGGAAGAGCGGTTTGAAGAGCTGCGCCCGCTCTTTGGCGGGGCCGATCAGGCGCTGCTGGAAGATATCCAGGCGGCCTTCGCGCCGCCCGCGTTCCGCAACGCGCCCGTGACCGCCTATGATGACTTCTACAAGGCCGATCCGCTGTTCCGCGCCTGGGCCGACACCAACCTTGCCGCCCATAAGAACGATCAATATGCGATCGTGACGATCTCGGTGAAGGAACAGGGCAAGACGCCGGGCGACCAGACCTCGGAGCAGATGGAACTGATCGCGGATCTGGCCGAGAAATTCGGCCATGACGATATCCGCATCAGCCATGAGCAGAATGTGATCCTGCCGCATGTGCATAAGGGCGATCTGCCCGCGCTGCATGCAGCGCTGGTTCAGGGCGGCATTGCCACCGCCAATGTCGGGCTGATCTCGGATATCATCGCCTGCCCCGGCATGGATTACTGCGCCCTGGCCACTGCGCGCTCGATCCCGGTGGCGCAGGAAATTGCCATGCGGTTCAAGGAACTCGACCTCGAACATGAGATCGGACCGCTGAAGATCAAGATCTCGGGCTGCATCAATGCCTGCGGCCATCACCATGTCGGCCATATCGGCATTCTCGGTCTCGACCGGGCGGGGGTCGAGAATTACCAGATCACCCTCGGTGGCTCGGGCGCCGAAGATGCCGCGATTGGCGACAAGACCGGCCCGGGCTTTGCCTATGATCAGGTGGTGCCGGCGGTGGAGCGGATCGTCCGCGCCTATCTGAGCGAGCGTGAAGGTCCGCAGGAAAGCTTCCTCGACGCCTTCCGTCGCCTCGGGATGGAGCCGTTCAAGGCCGCCCTTTATGAGAGCGGAGACGCGAAGGATGCCGCGTGACCTGAGCGCCTATCCGGTTGCCGACCGGGTGGCCGCGCTGAACGCGCGCTACAAACACCATTCGGCCCATGATGTGCTGGAACATGCTTTGCAGGATGATGACCTGGGCCGGGTGGCCCTGGTCTCATCTTTCGGGGCAGAATCGGTCGTGCTCTTGCATCTGGTGTCGCTGCTGGCACCGGAAACCCCGGTGCTGTTCGTTGACACGCGGATGCTCTTCAAGGAAACGCTGGATTATCAGCGCGAACTGGCCGAACGTCTCGATCTTTGCGATATCCGCACCATCCGCGCCAATCCGCGCCGGCTGCAATTCGAAGACCCGGATAATACACTGCATCTCTACAGCACGGATTCGTGCTGCAATGTGCGCAAGGTCGAGCCGCTGGAACGCGCGCTGAAACCCTTTGACGGCTGGATCACCGGGCGCAAACGCTTTCAGAACTCGGATCGCGGCACGCTGGATTTCTTCGAGAATGAGGGTGATTTCCGCATCAAGGTCAATCCACTGGCCCATTGGGGCCGCGAGGATCTGGAAGACTATATCACCAATAACAACCTGCCGCGCCATCCGCTGGTCGCGAAAGGCTATCCGTCCATCGGCTGTGCGCCCTGCACGAGCCCGGTAAAACCCGGCGAAGACCCGCGCTCCGGGCGCTGGCGGGGCCAGCAGAAAACAGAATGCGGCATCCATTTTACGGGCGGCAAGCCCGTGCGCAACACCAGCGAGAGCGCCGCATGAGCGGCGGCGATTTCTGCACAGAAATCGGTCCGGTTCCTGTACAGGAACCGGGCTCCCTGCCCGACCGTAAGCAGAAAGAGGACTGAGACATGAGCATTATTGTCACCGATGCCGGTTTCACCCCGGCCCCCGCCCGCGAGATCCCGGCTTTGGCTGAGCTGACCGAAACCGGTCTCGAAGTCGATCTGTCGAATACCGACACTCCCGATGCGCTGATCCCGCATCTTGACCGCCTGACCCTGATCCGGGTCGCCTTCCCGGCCTTTTCGGATGGTCGCGCCTTCACGATCGCGCGCAGGCTCCGGATGCTTGGTTATAAAGGGCAGTTGCTTGCACTCGGGCCCGTTATCTCCGATCAATATGCCATGTGTCGCCGGGTCGGCTTTGACGGGGTCGAGATCCCGGATGAGCTTGCTCAACGCCAGCCGGAAGAGCAATGGAAATTCCGCGCCAACTGGACGGCGCATGATTACCAGGGCCGCCTGCGCGCCTGATCCATTGGCCACGCGAAAATATGCCACAGGCGAGGCCCGGTTTACCCCGGCCCCGCTTGTGCCTTAAATGAGACCGCGCCGGGATGGCGCCCGAGACGGAGCCCGAGATGACCGAGACCGCCGCAACCACTGAGCGCCCGGCAAAACCGCATCTGCCCGATGCCCAGACCGTCACCTCGGTCAGACACTGGACCGACCGGCTGTTTTCCTTCCGCGTTGCGCGGCCGCAATCGCTGCGGTTCCGCTCCGGCGAGTTTGTCATGATCGGGCTGATGGGCGAGAATGGCAAACCGCTTTTGCGCGCCTATTCCATCGCCTCGCCCGCCTGGGATGAGGAGCTGGAATTCTATTCGATCAAAGTGCCCGATGGCCCGCTGACCTCGAAACTGCAGCATGTGAAACCGGGCGATCAGATCATCCTGCGCCCGAAACCCGTCGGCACCCTGGTCCATGACGCGCTGCTTCCGGGCAAGCGGCTCTGGTTCCTTGCCACCGGCACCGGCTTCGCGCCCTTCGCCTCGCTGCTGCGCGAGCCGGAGACCTGGGAGAAATATGACCAGGTCATCATGATGCATACCTGCCGCGAGAATGCGGAGCTGGATTATGGCCGCGCACTGGTCGAAGGGCTGAAAGAAGACCCGCTGATCGGCGAGCTGATCGGCGACAAGCTCCTTTATTATCCGACCACCACCCGCGAAGAGTCGCAATATATGGGCCGCATCACCGATAACCTCGCCTCCGGCAAGGTCTTTGAGGATCTCGGCCTGCCGAAGATCAACCCGGAAGAAGACCGCGCCATGGTCTGTGGCTCGCTCGCATTCAACGTCGATGTGAAGGCGACGCTGGAAAGCTTCGGGCTTGAGGAAGGCGCCAATTCCGATCCGAAACAATTCGTGGTCGAGAAGGCTTTCGTGGGCGACGGCATCTGATACCTCGGACAGGTTAAGACACGCAAAGGCCGCAGGGATCACCCCTGCGGCCTTCTGCATCTGATTTTTGTCTCCGCTCAGAGCCCGGGCTGGCCAATAAAAAAAACGGCTGCGGGATCATACCCGCAGCCGTTTTCCTTGCTTTACGCCTCCGGCCCGAGCCGGCAGGGCCCTGCGATCACAGGCCGAGTGCGGTCCGCACCTGAGCCAGCACGCTTGCCACCAGAGCCGGGTTCGCTTTCGCGCTTTCGACTGCGGTTTTCAGAATGCCCTTGCTTGCCGCGTCCAGCGAGGACGCATCGATCAGCGCATTCACCTTATCCGCATCGAAATTGGCCGGATCGAGTGCGGCATTCGCATCCGATGCCGGAGCGGCGGCGCCTTCGACAGCGGTTTCGGTTGTGGTGGTGGCGGATTCGACCGCTTCCGACACAGCTTCGCCGGCCGAGGCAGCGGCATTGCCAGCGGCTTCTGCGGCATTGCCAACAGCGGTGGCGGCACCATCAACGGCCTCGCCCGCAGCAGTTGCGGCCGATTCCGCCGCGCCGGCGACAGCCGCACCGGCCTCGCCCGCCGCTTCGGTTGCAGCATTGCCGAGATCGGTAGCGGCTTCTTCGGTTGCTGCGGCAGTGGCAGCCGCGGCAGCAGCCGCCTCTTCTTCTGCTTTCTTCGCAGCTTCCTCAGCGAGTTTTGCATCTTCTGCGGCCTTGGCCGCAGCTTCGGCTTTCACCTTCTCTGCCGCTGCGGCAGCTTCCTGGGCTGGCTTATAGCTGAACTGGTAGTAGCCACCCGCCGCCAGCAGGACGACGATGGCGCCGATGATTACGCTTTTGTTCATGATGAATCTCCCATTGCCGGAAAACAGCCCGGATTGCCCGCATATGGCAGGATCTGCCCGAATTGAAAAGTCTCGGCCCCGAAAGGCGGTCAGAAAGGGAAGAATCCCGCTCAGCCCTGCGACCGGCGAATTTACGCCTGACGGCCTGATCCCGGCCGCTGCCCCGAAATGCCGCGGCTTGTCCGGGCCCGCAAAACCGCAAACGCGGCGCGTCTTTCCCGGGATGGCCCTCTGCCCCGGAATTCCCTGCTCCCGGGCGCTTGAAAGCCATCGCCTTCGGGAGTAAGTTCGCGACCGGTTTTTACCTCAGAAGGAAATACTACCATAGGACGCAGACCCCATAACGCCCCGCCGCAACGTGAGACCGGCCCGCGCGTAAACGATCGTATCCGCGCGCCCGAAATCCGTCTGATCGGCGCAGATGGCGAAAATGTCGGTGTTGTCACTCCGGCGCGTGCCATGGCGCTGGCGGAAGAGGCCGGGCTCGACCTGGTCGAGATCTCGCCGAATGCCGTGCCGCCGGTCTGTAAGATCATGGATTTCGGCAAATTCAAATACGAGACGCAAAAGCGCGAAGCCGAAGCCCGCAAGAAACAGAAGATCATCGAGATCAAGGAAATCAAGTTCCGTCCCGGTACGGATGAGCATGATTACCAGGTCAAGATGCGCTCGGTCCTGAAATTCCTTGACGAAGGCGACAAGGTAAAGGTCACCCTGCGTTTCCGGGGCCGCGAAATGGCCCACCAGCAGCTTGGGCTGGAGCTTCTGAACCGCGTCTCGGCCGATGTCGGCGATGCCGGCAAGGTAGAGAGCATGCCAAAGCTTGAAGGTCGCCAGATGGTGATGATGATCGGGCCGAGATAACCGGCGCCTGATATCCTGACATGTAAAAGCCCCGCCCTGGCGGGGTTTTGCATATCTGAGAGGCGGATCCCTTTCCAATCTCTCCGGCCTCATCTCCCGTGCCTGATCGCACAAAAGGCGGCACTGCCCCGTCTTGTACCGGACATACCCCAAAGGCATCCGCAGTCAGCCAGAGATGGCCCGATCAGCTGTTAAGCGCTGCCCTGCCCCTTTCCCTTGCGCTTTGCATTGGCTAAATCCCCTTTCAGCAAAAGGGGACGCGCGATGGCAATGGAAAAGACCTTCAACGCTCAGGAAGCCGAGGCCCGGATCATGGATCTGTGGATCGACCAGAAGGTCGGCCGCGCCGGGGCCAATGCCAAACCCGGAAAGCCCGCCTTTTCCGTCGTCATCCCGCCGCCGAATGTCACCGGCAGCCTGCATATGGGCCATGCCTTCAACAATACCTTGCAGGACGTGCTGGTGCGCTGGCACCGGATGCGCGGCTTTGACACGCTCTGGCAGCCCGGCACCGACCATGCCGGGATCGCGACCCAGATGGTGGTGGAGCGGGAACTGGCAAAGACAAACCGCCGCCGTTCAGATTTTTCGCGCCCGGAATTCCTCGGCCTCGTCTGGGAACAGAAGAAGAAGTCGCGCGGCAACATCATTGGCCAGCTGATGCGCCTTGGCGCCACCTGCGACTGGGACCGCGAGGCCTTTACCATGTCCGGCGCGCCCGGTGCACCCGAGGGCGAGGATGGCAATTTTCATGATGCCGTGATCAAGGTCTTTGTCGATCTTTACAACAAGGGCCTGATCTATCGTGGCAAACGCCTTGTGAACTGGGATCCCCATTTCGAAACCGCGATCTCTGATCTCGAAGTCGAGCAGACCGAGGTCGACGGCCATATGTGGCATTTCAAGTACCCGCTCGCCGGCGGCGAGACCTATCTTTACGAGGAGAAGGACGAAGACGGGAACGTCACCTTCTCGGAAACCCGCGACTATATCTCGATTGCGACCACCCGGCCCGAGACGATGCTCGGCGATGGCGCGGTGGCGGTGCATCCCTCGGACAGCCGCTATGCACCCATCGTCGGCAAGCTTTGCGAGATACCGGTCGGCCCGCGCGCGCTTCGCCGTCTGATCCCGATCATCACCGATATGTATCCCGACCCCACATTCGGATCGGGCGCGGTAAAGATCACCGGCGCGCATGATTTCAACGATTACGGCGTCGCACAGCGCAATGGCATCCCGCTATACCGGCTGATGGATACCCGCGCACGGATGCGCGAGGACGGGTTGCCTTATGAGGAAAGCTGCGCGAATGCCAAAGCGATCCTTGATGGCGCGAATTATACCGAGGCCGATGTCGACCGCATCAACCTGGTGCCCGACCATCTGCGCGGTCTCGACCGCTACGAGGCCCGCAAACTGGTGGTGGCCGAGATCAATGATGAAGGCCTCGCCGTCACCAAGCTGGTGAAGTCGATCGACAAAGAGACCAATGCCGAGCATCTGGAACGGGTGCCGGTGGTCGAGAACAAAAAGATCATGCAGCCCTTCGGTGACCGCTCGAAAGTGGTGATCGAGCCGATGCTGACAGATCAGTGGTTCGTCGAGACCTCGAAAATCGTCGGCCCGGCGCTGGATGCGGTTCGCAATGGCGAGACCACGATCCTGCCCGAGCGCGATGCGAAAGTGTATTTCCACTGGCTGGAAAATATCGAACCCTGGTGCATTTCGCGTCAGCTCTGGTGGGGGCATCAGATCCCGGTCTGGTATGGTCTCGACCTGCGCCCGGCGGGGTTCAAAGACGATCAGGGCGATAATGCGCTGGATGAGGTGGAACTGTTCCGCTTCCTCTTTGACGGCGGGTTCAATGCCCAGGATCCGGTCTATTTCTGCGCCCCTTCGATTGAAGAGGTGACGGGCCAGTTCCTGGACGCACTGGCGCCGCTGCCGATGCCACTGAACCATGCCCGCATCATCGAGGTCGAAAACCGCGAGGCCGCCGAGGCCGCTTTGTCGGCGGCGCTGGCAGAATATAACCTGACCCAGGACCCGACAAAGCTGGTCTATCCGGTCTGGCGCGATGCCGATGTGCTGGACACCTGGTTCTCCTCGGGGCTCTGGCCGATCGGCACGCTGGGCTGGCCGGAACAGACCCCGGAACTCGCGCGCTATTTCCCGACCAGCGTTCTGGTGACCGGCTTTGACATCATCTTCTTCTGGGTCGCCCGGATGATGATGATGCAACTGGCCGTGGTCGACCAGGTGCCATTCAAAACCGTTTATGTTCATGCCCTTGTCCGCGACGAGAAGGGCAAGAAGATGTCGAAATCGCTGGGCAATGTCCTCGACCCGCTGGATCTTATCGCAGATTACGGCGCAGATGCCGTGCGGTTCACGCTGGCAGCCATGGCTGCGATGGGGCGCGATCTGAAACTGTCGAAAGACCGCATCGCGGGCTATCGCAATTTCGGTACCAAGCTCTGGAATGCCTGCCGCTTCGCCGAGATGAACGGTGTCTGGGAAGGTCATGCGACCAAGGCAGAGCCGCCGGTGGCAACCGCCACCGCGAATAAATGGATCATCGGCGAGACCGCGAAAGCCCTCGCCGAAGTCGATCTGGCGCTGGCCGAATTCCGTTTCGACCAGGCCGCAGATGCGCTTTACAAATTCGTCTGGGGCAAGGTCTGCGACTGGTATGTCGAATTCGCCAAGCCGCTGTTTGACGGAGAGGCCGCAGACGAGACGCGGGCCACCATGGCCTGGGTGCTTGACCAGTGCATGATCCTCTTGCATCCGTTCACGCCCTTCATCACCGAAGAGCTCTGGGCGACCACCGGCACGCGTGAAAAGCTGCTCGTCCACACCGACTGGCCGGAATATGGCCCCGCCCTGATCGACCAGGCAGCGGATACCGAGATGTCGTTTGTCACCGGGCTGATCGATGAGATCCGTTCGGCCCGCGCGCAATGCCATGTGCCGGCCGGGCTGAAAATCGACATCGTCGCGACCGAACTTGCCGGTGCGGCGCGTGAAGCCTGGAGCCGCAATGAGGCGCTGATCCGCCGCATGGCACGGATCGAGGGCTTCAGCGAGGGATCTGCGCCGAAAGGCTCGATCCTGGTGGCTGCGGGCGGTGCCGGTTTCGCGATCCCGCTGGAAGGGCTGATCGACATTGCCGAGGAAAAAGCGCGGCTGACGAAGACTCTGGAGAAGCTCGGGAAAGAGATCGGCGGGTTGAAGGGCCGGCTCGACAACCCGAAATTCGCAGCCTCCGCGCCGGAAGATGTGGTGGATGAGGCCCGCGCCAATCTGGAAGCACGCGAGGATGAGCGTGCCAAGGTCGAGACCGCGCTGAAGCGGTTGTCCGAACTGGCCTGACCTCAGTTGTTTCTGCTAAGCGCGCGCCTGAAAACAGGCGCGCGCTTTACATTTGGTGCAAGCCATTGGTGCCGCGCAGGGCAACATGATGGTCGAAGGAGCGGAGCAGCCGTGCGTCGGGCAAAGCGGGGAAATCTGCCCCCTGCCGCTGCGCCCCCATGCGCCAGACCGCCAGAAAGCGCAGCCCGACAGTGCCGCCCGGCGGGCGATGCGCCTTACCGGAACAGGCGGTCAAGGCGATCCGCCACTTCGTCCCCCCGAGCGCCGGTTTTTCCCGCCCCAGAGGACCAGATCCTGTCGCGGGCAGAAAATCTCGCGTCGATCTTCGCCCCCCGACTCCAGAGCGCGATTGCACCGGTCCGGGACAGCAGAAGCTGGTCGATCAGCGGGCAATCGGGTGGTGGGTGTTCCGCCCGCGCGTTGAGGATCACGAGGTCATAGCTGGCACAGGCCGCCGCAAGCTGTGAAAGCCCGGCCTTCCCGCTCAGGGCTACACCCTTCCGGCCTGCGAAGCCGAAGGCTTTTGCCGTGACCGGACCGGTGAAGCCCGGGCGCAGCGCGGCGGTCTTTTGCGATGCGAGATCCCCGTCGCCTTCCAACCAGTTGCCTGCCGAAAAGCCCCCGCCTGTGGCCGCAGACAGCGCCCTGCCCTCTGGCACCATCACGCCCACCAGCCGCCCGTCAGCGGAGATCAGCAGCCCCGGCCGATCTGCAAGGGGCCAGAGCGCGATCCCCGCCACGATCAGCCCGATACCGGCAAGCCGTGCCCTTCCCGGCCAGGCGATCAGCCAGAGCCCGCCCCAGCTGATCACCGGCAGCGCCAGCCAATGCGGCGCCGGGATCGCCGTCACCGAGCCTTCCAGCCCGGCAACCCAGGCGGCAACCCAGAGGATCCATTCCGAGGCCTTGCCCATGACCCAGAGCGGCAGAGCCTCAAGCCCGACCGGCGCCAGCAGGAAGGCCAGAACCCCCATCGGCATGATGGCGACCCCCATGACCGGCGCGGTCAGGATATTGGCCATGAGCCCGTAATCGGCAAACCGGTTGAAATGCGCCGCCGCATAGGGCGCGGTGGCGAAACCACCGATCACCGAGCTCATGATCACTGTGATCAGTACAATCTGCCAGTGCGCCAGGCGGCCCCGTTGCAGCCAGCGATCCATCGCCTGAAACCCGGCGATCAGCGAGACGGTCGCCGCCATCGACATCTGGAAACCGGGCGCGAGCAGACTTTCGGGTCTCAGCGCCAGAATGACCGCGCCGGCAATCGCGGCACTGCGGATCGTCATCGCCCGGCGATTCATCAAAATCGCCAGAAGCATCACCAGCGTCATGACAAAGGCACGCTCGGTCGCGACATTGGCGCCGGAGAGCTGCAGATAGAACCAGGCGACAAAGATCGAGACCAGGGCCGCGAGCTTCTTCGCGTTCACCCGCAGCGCGAGCCAGGGAAAACACGCGATCCCCCCCCGCATCAGCGCAAAAACAAAAGCCGTCAGGCAAACGAGGTTCATCCCCGAAATCGCAAGGATATGCGCCAGCGAGGAATCGCGCAGATCCTCGACCGTCTTCTGGCTGATGCCCGAGCGGTCGCCGGTCATCGCGCCTGCGGCAAAGGCCCCTGCCTCGCCCGGAATATGGGCACGGATACCACTGGAAAACCAGGCCCTGAGCCGGCCGATCCATTCCTCTCCGTCGCGCGGCGGCTCCAGCAGCAGGACCGGGGTCTGGCTGTAACCGACCGCGCCGAGGCCCTGGAAAAACGCCATGCGGCGGAAGTCAAAGCCCCCGGGCTCTGCCGCATCCTGAGGGGCCGAGAGATGCCCGGTCAGGATCACCGTTTCGCCGGCGGCGGGACTATGGCCATAGGCGTTTCCGTGCAGCGCAACCCGCACGCGATGCGGCACGCGCGCGGGATCGGTGCGCTCCAGCACAACCTGGTCCAGTGTGATCCTGACCGCATCCGAGGCGGAAGTGTCGATCTCGACCACACGCCCCCCGATCGGGCCATAATAGCGGAAATCAAGCATCGGGGCCGCGATCATATGCGCGCGCAGCCCCGCTGCCAGCAGGCCCAGCGACAGCGCGACTACGGCGCCTCCGATGCTGCGAAAGGGAAAAGGCGCAATCCGGGCCGCGACTGCCGCCAGAACGGCGAGGGCGACAAGCGTGCCATAGACCAGCGCGCCCGGCTCGGTTTCCAGCGCGAACCACAGCCCGATGCCGCTGCCAAAAAGGATCACCGCCAGCGGCAGAAGATGCCCGCGCGCGTCTTCGAGCGCGATCAGCGGCGCGATCAGTGCCCCGTTCAGCGCCCGGATCAGCGCCCGGATCAGCCTGCGGCAGAATCTGACGAGGTGACGCCAGACCTGCCGTGACAACGCAGCCGGATGATCCGCCCCCCCGGACACCGCCTCATTTGCGCCTGTGGCGGTAATGCTGTCAGCCACCTTGCCCTTCCCCCTCGACCGCGCATAAATGCAGCGCAACTGCGCCTGCCTTTGCCGCAGTCACCGATCTTCCTCCGGGCAAGCAGTCAACCGCTCCCCGACCCGCCAGAAATGTCCGCCAGATAACAGCCAGCCATCGCGGCGATCTTCCTCCGCCATGGTTTCCGAAAGGTTAACACCCGCCATGTCCACCTCCGCCGCCCCCGTCGTCACCCGTTTCGCGCCTTCGCCAACCGGCTATCTCCATATCGGTGGCGCGCGCACGGCGCTGTTCAACTGGCTTTATGCGCGCGGGCGGCGCGGCAAATTTCTCCTCAGGATCGAAGATACTGACCGCGAGCGCTCGACCCCCGAGGCAACGGCGGCGATCCTGCAGGGGCTGACCTGGCTCGGCCTTGACTGGGATGGCGATGTGGTCAGCCAGTTCGAACAGAAGGACCGCCATGCCGAGGTCGCACGCGAGATGCTGGCGCGCGGCACCGCCTATAAGTGCTTTTCGACACCTGAAGAAATCGCCGCCTTCAAAGAGGCCGAAAAGGCGCGTGGCGTGAGCTATCCGGTGTTCGTCTCGCCCTGGCGCGATGCCGATCCGGCCAGTTTCCCCGATGCGCCCTATGCCATCCGCATGAAGGCACCGCGCGAAGGCGAGACCGTGATCCGCGATCAGGTCCAGGGCGATGTGGTGATCAGAAATGACACGCTCGACGACATGATCGTGTTACGCTCGGACGCTACGCCGACCTATATGCTGGCGGTGGTGGTGGATGATCATGATATGGGCGTGACCCATGTGATCCGGGGGGATGACCACCTCGTCAATGCCGCACGTCAGCAGATGGTTTACGATGCGATGGGCTGGGATGTGCCGGTCTGGTCGCATATCCCCCTGATCCACGGGCCGGATGGCAAAAAGCTCTCGAAACGCCATGGCGCGACCGGGCTCGAGGAATATCAGGCCATGGGCTACCCGGCCTCTGGTATGCGCAATTACCTGACCCGGCTGGGCTGGGCGAATGGCGATATGGAGATTTTCACCAGCCAGGAGGCGATGGAGGTTTTCGATCTGAAAGGTATCGGAAAAGCCCCGGCACGGCTGGATTTTAAGAAACTGGAAAACACCTGCGGCCATCATATCGCGATGGAGGAGGATGCCGCACTGCTGCATGAAATTGAGGCATATCTGGCGGCTGCCGGGAAGCCTGCATTGACGCAGACCCAGTCTGAGCTGCTGCACAAAGCGATGTACTGCGTGAAGGACCGCGCGAAGACTTTCCCGGAACTTATTGAAAAGGCGCATTTTGTGATGATATCGCGCCCGATCACTCCCGATGAGAAAGCCGCGGCCAGCCTTGATGCGGTATCCCGTGGTATACTGAATTCATTGACGCCGCAGCTGCAAAATGCTAGCTGGACGAAGGAAGCGCTTGAGACCATGCTCAATGCGGTGTCGGCCGAAAACGGCATCGGATTCGGCAAACTTGCTGCACCGCTGCGGGCTGCACTGGCGGGGCGGGCCGCGACGCCTTCGGTCTTTGACATGATGCTGGTCATCGGTCGCGACGAAACTATCGCCAGGCTCTCGGACGCCGCAGTCTGATCTGCGACGGCCCCCGGGGCCAGGTGTACGCTCCGCGAGGAGCAGCGAAGAAGCCACGAAACCGCCGCGCTTACGCGGGCGGTTTGCCACACGGGGAACCTGGGAAAATGTCTGACAGAAAAGCGACACTGACGCTCGACGGCAAGGAGTTCGACCTGCCGGTTATGAAACCGGTACTTGGCCCCGACGTGCTGGATATCCGCAAGCTCTATGGGCAGGCTGATGTCTTTACCTATGACCCCGGCTTCACCTCGACCGCATCCTGCGAAAGCGCGATCACCTATATCGACGGCGATCTGGGCGAGCTTCTGTATCGCGGCTATCCGATCGAACAGCTGGCCGAGAAATCCAGCCATCTCGAGACCTGTTTCCTGCTGATGTATGGTGAGCTGCCGACCGCAGCGCAGCTGGCCGACTTCAACACCCGCGTGACCCGTCATACGATGGTGCACGAGCAGATGATGAATTTTTTCCGTGGCTTCCGCCGCGATGCTCATCCGATGGCGACCATGGTGGGCGTGGTCGGCGCGATGTCGGCCTTCTATCATGACAGCCTCGACATCACCGATGAATGGCACCGCGAGGTCGCCTCGATCCGGATGATCGCGAAACTGCCGACCATTGCGGCCATGGCCTATAAATATTCGGTCGGCCAGCCCTTCGTCTATCCGAAGAATTCGCTCAGCTATGCCGGCAATTTCCTGCATATGTGCTTCTCGGTTCCGGCCGAGGATTATGTCGTCAATCCGGTCCTCGAAAAGGCCATGGACCGCATCATGATGCTCCATGCCGATCACGAGCAGAACGCCTCGACCTCGACCGTGCGTCTGGCGGGCTCTTCGGGCGCCAACCCCTTTGCCTGTATCGCGGCCGGCATCGCCTGCCTTTGGGGGCCGGCCCATGGCGGCGCAAACCAGGCCTGCCTCGAAATGCTCAAGGAAATCGGCACCGTTGACCGGATCCCGGAATTCATCGCCAAGGCGAAAGACAAGAATTCCGGCTTCCGCCTGATGGGCTTTGGCCACCGGGTCTATAAGAATTTCGACCCGCGCGCCAAAGTGATGAAGGAATCGGCGGACGAGGTGCTGGAGCTTCTGGGGGTCCATAACAACCCGCTCTTGCAGGTCGCGAAAGAGCTGGAGCGCATCGCGCTGGAAGACGAGTATTTCGTCTCGAAGAAACTCTATCCGAATGTCGATTTCTATTCCGGCATCATCCTCGAAGCGATGGGTTTCCCGACCTCGATGTTCACCCCGATCTTCGCGATCTCGCGCACGGTCGGCTGGATCTCGCAATGGAAAGAGATGATTTCTGACCCGACCGGCAAGATCGGTCGCCCGCGCCAGCTCTATGTCGGCCCGCAGAAACGCGACTATACCGACCTGCGCTCGCGCTGAACGGATCAATATGTTGGGAAAGGCGGCTCCTGCGCGGGCCGCCTTTTGCATTGGCCGATGTAGACAGAAGGGGGGCCAGCCCCCCTCGGCTCTGCCGAGCCTCTCCCCCCGGGATATTTAAGGACAGATGACATGGCCCTGGTCTTTGGCTTTTCATCTGTCCTTAAATATCCCCGCCGGAGGCATCCCGCCAAAGGCGGGACAGGCCCTTGCCGGTCAGGGGATTTGGCGTCAGGTAAGAGGGGTGCTGCAAGAAGGCCAAATCCGTGTCGCAAAGACTGATCCTGATTGATCTCGCCCGCAGCCTTGCGCTTTTGTGCATGGTTATATTTCATTTCACCTGGGATCTGGGCATGTTTGGCCTGATCCCGCCCGGCACCGCCTTTACCGGCTTTTTCTGGTATTTCGCGCGTCTCACCGCCGGCAGTTTTATCTTCCTTGCCGGTATCGGATTTTACATTTCGCATGCATCCGCGATCCGTTGGCCCGCTTTTTTCCGCCGTCTCGTAAAGATCGTCGCAGCGGCGGCTCTGGTCTCGGTCGCGAGTTATGTCGCGATGCCGGAGGCCTGGATCTTTTACGGCATCCTGCATTCCATTGCGGTCTCCTCAATCCTCGGGCTCTTTTTCCTGCGCCTGCCTGCGGTTGTCCTGCTTGCAATCGCGGCCCTGGTCTTTGCCCTGCCCTGGTATTGGTCGCATCCGGCATCCGGCGGGGTGCTGGTCTGGACCGGGCTCTCAGGTCAGGTGCCCGTCACGGCCGATTTCGAGCCGTTCTTTCCCTGGTTCGCACCCTTCCTCGCCGGTATGGCTATGGCGCGGATGTTCGGGGATCTGAATCTGTGGCAGCGACTGTCCCTGCCGCCCTCGCGCATCCTGAACCGGCTGGCCTGGCCTGGCCGCCATTCGCTCGCGATCTATCTGATCCATCAGCCTTTGCTGATCGGAGCGCTGGCTTCACTGGTCTGGCTGATCTCAGTCGTCAGCTGATCCCCCGCCCCTTGCCGCGCCAGATGCCAGCGCAGCCGTTCCGTCTCCGGCACGCTTTCATGCAGCCGCTCGCTGGGATCGCGCCCGATCACACGTCGCCTGCGATAGAGAAAGGCTGCGCCAAGACCGCGCCAGGTGCCGACCATCGGCGCGGCGGGGTCACAGGGAAACCGCCTGCGCCAGCCCTCTGGCAGTTCCAGCCCCGCCTGGGCCGCGCGGTCCAGCATCCAGACCAGCGGGATATTTGACAAAGGCCGCGCTGCGGCAAAATTCCCCAGATGGCCCCCGATATCGCCATGTGCGCCGCGAAACCAGACCTGTTCGATATGGGTGCCACCGCCCGGATGGCCCTGCCAGAGCACCGGATCAAAAACCACGCGGGTCTCGTCCAGCGCCAGGGCCTGGAGCGCGAAATCCAGGTCCGCCACCGGATGCGGATCGTGGAAGGCATAGCGCCCCTCGGTCAGCATCCACAGAAGCGGAAAGCGCAGGCCGAGCGCCTTAACCGTCTCCCAGACCCCGATCAACCGGATCGGCGCCCGTGCATGGCAGGAGGCGTGGCGGAAGGCCTTCAGACCATCGTCATTGCCGCGCCGCTGATACCAGCGCCAGGCGAGGTGCAGATTGCGCTCGGTCGCCGCCTCATGACGCAAAAGCCCCACTTTCGCGATCACCCCGGCCAGGCTGCGCACTGCAAATGCGCCGCGCGAATAGCCGAAGAGGAAGATGCGGTCTCCCTCGCGGTAATGGCTGGCGAGATGACCATAGGCGCGCAGAATCTGTTCCTCGATCCCCCGCCCTTCGATGAGATCCATGATGCGCTTCCAGCCACGCCAGGGAATGCCCTCGTCATAGTAAAGCGACCGCCCCGCCTGCGCCTTGCCGGTCGAGAGGAGCAGAAAGACCCTGCCGGCATTGGTGCGTTCGCCCTGGCGCAGGGAGGCCATGGTGCCGTCAAGGATCACCACATGATCCACCCGGCGGCGCGCAAAGCCCGGGACTGCGGGGCTCGCAGGCTCCACCTCGGCGCGCGGGCGCGGCCGGAAAAAGCGCGTGAAGAGAGCGCGCAGTCCTATGATACTGTCCTTTCCGGGCAATCCCTTGCGGGTGGCCCTGCCGGGCCTCTGTCCATGGAAAGACTAGCCCCGCCACAGGTTTTGTCCAGCGGCGGGGCGTGCAGAAGATATGGAAATCACGTCAGATTGTCCGCGCAGGCTCAGATCGCAAGGGACAGGACGGTCGCCATCTGCAATTCGCCAAAACCGTTGAAACGGCTGTTCGTGACGACCGAATAGGACCCCATGCCATGCAGCACGACGAAATCGCCTTCCTCGGCATCAACCGGGAAAGCCATCTCACCCGGCAGACGGTCAACCGAATCACAGGTCGGGCCAAAGGTGATGCGCGGGCTCGGATCGCCTGTCCGCAGCACACCCTCCGGCGAAATCACCTGAAGCCGGTCGATCATACCGATCTGCGGCATCTCATTCAGCGATCCATAAACCCCGTCATTGAGGAAGACATGGGCATCGTCGCGGATCGCCTTGATGCGGGCGACCAGGGTGAAAGCATCACCGCAAAGCGCGCGCCCCGGCTCACAGACAAGCGCCGGACGGCCCTCGCCGAACGCCTCATCGGCGGTGCGGCCGATGGCGGCGAAAATCGCGTCATAGTCCGGCATCACCGCCGAAAGGCGATGATTCGGGAAGCCACCGCCGACATTGAGGCGCGCGATCTTCACACCGGCCTCGGAGGCGATCTCAGCCGCCTTGCGGATATAGGTCGCCCAGGCTTCCGGATCGGTGCATTGGGTGCCCGGGTGGAAGGTCAGCGAGGGGATATAACCGGCCCCGGCCACGGTTTTCAGCAGATCTACCGCCAGCTCGGCCGTCGCGCCGAATTTCGCACCGAAATTATAGGCCGCGCCGCCAACCGGCAGCTTGAAACGGACCGAGATCTCGCAGCCCTTCGCCGGCACCAGCGCGATCAGCTTGACCAGTTCAGAGCGCGAATCAACGCTGTAGCTTTTGACGTTTTTCGCAACGGCATGCGCGATCTCGGCGCGCGAGCGAACCGGGTTGTGGTAATGGATCGCCGCATCCGGCACGAGATCGCGGATCAGGTCGATCTCGAAGGGCGAAGCACAGTCAAATCCGCGGATCCCGGCGGCCGCCAGGTTCTCGACCATCTCTTCGCCCGGGTTCGATTTCACCGCATAGGTGACCAGCCCGGGGAAGCCCCGGAGAAAGCGCCGCGCCGCGGCCTGGGCCACGCTGGGCGCGAAAAAAAGGACCGGATTTTCAGGCTGATGCAGCCTGATGAATTCGGTCGGATTGTTGAAGATCGTCCGTGAAAGTCCCATCGGCGTTTCCCTTTCAGCCAACAAGACGCTTCGCCCTTCCCCTGCATTCCGGGTCGGGCACCTGCGTGGTTTAAAGAAACCAGGCCAGGTGCGTATGAGCCGCCCTTTTCCTGCCAGAAGGATGCTGCATATGTGTGACAATCTCACCGAACAAAACTATAGAAATGACTGAAATCATCGTTATTATGACGATACGGGGAGACAAACTGCATGGATGATCTCGACAGAAGTCTGATCGGCCTTCTCAGCGCCGATGCGCGGATCTCGGTGGCGACGCTGGCGCGGCGCCTCAAGGTCGCAAGATCCACGATCCAGGCAAGGCTTGAGCGGCTGGAAAACACTGGAATCATAGCGGGTTACACGCTGAAACTGGGGGAAGCGGCACGTGAAGGCCGGCTGCGGGCTTCGGTGCTGGTAACGATCGAACCGCGCGGTCAGGCCGCGATTCTGACCCGGCTGAAATCGATCCATGAGGTCGAGAAGGTCTATACGACCTCAGGGCGGTTCGATCTTTTGCTGCAGATCTCCTGCCCCAATACGCAGATCCTCGATCAGGTGCTGGATCAGATCGGCGCGATGACCGGGGTGAAAAGCTCGGAAAGCCTGATCCACCTCTCGACCCGCATCGACCGGGCGGTGTAAGGCGGGCGCTGAACCTGGGGGCCTGTCATGCTGTCATATCAACACGCTTTTCACGCCGGAAACCTGGCCGATGTGCAAAAACACGCGCTCCTGGCCTGGGTGCTGGATTACATGGTGCAAAAGGACAAGCCGGTTTCCTATATTGAGACCCATGCCGGGCGCGGCCTCTACCGGCTTTCCGGCCCCGAGGCGCTGAAGACCGGTGAGGCGGCTCAGGGGATCGGGCGACTTGCGGATGCCTTCCCGGAACGCCACCCCTATCCCGAGCGGCTGGAGGAAACCCGCGCGATGTTCGGCGCCGATGCCTATCCGGGCTCGCCCCTGATCGCGGCGCTTGGGCTGCGCGAGACTGACAAGCTGCATCTGGCAGAGCTGCATCCCCAGGAAAATGCGGCGCTGAAAGAGGTACTTGGCTCCTGGGGCGCACATATCCGCAAGGAAGACGGCTTTGATTTCGCGCTGTCCCTGACGCCGCCGACACCGCGGCGCGGGCTGATGCTGGTCGATCCTCCCTATGAGGTGAAATCCGATTACGACCATATCCCGAAGTTCTTCGCGCAGGTCTCGCGGAAATGGAATGTGGGGGTATTGATGCTCTGGTATCCGATCCTGCGAGATGCGCCGCATGTGCCGATGCTCAGGACACTGGCGGCACAGTTCCCCGAGGCTCTGCGCCACGAGCTGCGTTTCCCCCCCGCCCGCGAAGGCCATCGGATGATCGGCACCGGCATGTTCATCGTAAACCCGCCTTTTGGCATCGAAACCGAGACCGCATGCCTGACCCGTATCTTCGCCGATCCGGGCTGAAGGCGCAGAGGGGGCCAGCCCCCTCGCGGCAAAGCCGCTCACCCCCGGGATATTTAGAGACAGATGAAGGAGCTTTTCATCTGTCCCTTAAATATCCCCGCCGGAGGCTCCCGCAGTTGTCAGAATCGCGAGGTTGCGGCGCTGGCGCGGGCCTTATCTTCGCGCTACTCTTGTGGGCATGATTCAGAACCTTCTGCGCCATTTGCTGGCCCCCGCCCCCGAGCCCCTGAAAGATACCGATGCGAGGCTGGCGCTGGCGGCGCTTCTGGTGCGGCTGGCCCGCAGTGACGGGCTTTATGCCATTGAAGAGGTGGAGCGCATCGACCGGATCCTGATGACACGCTACGAGCTGGACGCTTTCGCTGCAGCCGCGCTCAGGACCGAGGCCGAGGCGGTGGAGGCCGAGGCGCCGGACACTGTCCGGTTTACACGCGCGCTGAAGGCCGCCACCTCGCCCGAAGAACGGGGCGAGCTGATGCAGGCGCTCTGGTCGGTGGCCCTGGCCGATGGCAGCCGTGATGCGGATGAGGACCGGCTTTTGCGCATGGTCTCAAGCCTGTTCGGCCTTTCCGATGTCGAAAGCGCCGAAGCGCGGCAGCGGGCGGCGCGCAGCCTGTGATTGCCGCGCTTGGCATGTATGATACAGATCGGACCGAAGGCGCGAATGACCGGCTCTGGGCGCAGGTCCGCGAGGGGTTGCGCGCGCGCGGGATTGCCGCGCCAGAGGCACTGACGCGCGGCGACGGTGCTTACATGGCGGGCTGGCTTTCCCCCGATCTCGTGCTGGCGCAATGCTGCGGCTACCCGTTTCGCGCGCGGCTCAGAGGCCAGGTGACGCTGATCGGGGCAGGAGATCATCGCCTGGCCGGGACCCCTGCCGGGCAGTATCATTCGATTCTGGTCGCCCGCGACGATGATCCGCGCGCGGATTTCACCGATTTTGACGGCGCGGCTTTTGCCTGGAATGATGATCTCTCACAATCAGGCTGGGCGGCGCCGGCGCATCATGCGGCCCGGTCCGGCATCAGGCTTGTGCCGGCCTGGCGCAGTGGCGGCCATCGCGCCTCGGCCCGGGCAGTGCGCGCCGGAAAGGCCGATCTCGCCGCGCTTGATGCGGTGACCTGGGCGATCATGTCCGAGGATGACAGCGGCGACGCCGCCGGGCTGAAAGAGGTCGGCCGCACCGGGGCCACCCCTGCCTTACCTTTCATCGCAGGGAAGGATCTCGACGCGGAGGCGGTTTTTGCGGCGCTTGACGCTGCGATCCGGGGTCTCACGGATGAGGACCGTGCGGTTTTGCATCTCTACGGGCTTGTCACCGTCCCTGAGGCGGATTACCTCGCGGTGCCCGATCCCGGCCCGCCCGTCCCTGCAGCCTGATCCGATCCTCCGATCAGACAGATTGCCGCAGTTCAGACGACGGATTGCCGGAATGCGGCCGCAGGATGCTGCAAAACCACGTTGCAAACCGCGCAGATCTGCGTCCTACTGACAGAATTATCCCTGCGACCTGTCATAGGGCGATCCGACAAAAAGACGGGCGCGGGCGAAAAGTACAACAGGGGAAGATATCAGGTTTATGGCAGAGGTGCCCGTAATCGAGATCCGGGGGCTGCATAAGTCCTATGGCCCGCTCGAAGTGCTCAAAGGTGTCGATCTTGTCGCGCCACGCGGTCATGTGATCTCGCTGATCGGCTCTTCGGGTTCGGGGAAATCCACGCTGTTGCGATGTTGCAATCTGCTGGAAGACAGCCAGCAGGGTGATGTGAAATTTGAAGGCGAAGCCGTGCGCTGGAAGGGCGAAGGCCTGCGCCGCCATCCATCCGACCGCGCCCAGGTCACCCGCATCCGCACCAATCTTTCGATGGTCTTCCAACAGTTCAACCTCTGGGCCCATATGACAATTCTTCAGAATGTCATGGAGGCGCCGGTCACGGTGATGAAACGTGACCCGGCCGAGGTCGAGGCGAAAGCGCGTGAATATCTCGCAAAGGTGGGCATTGCCGATAAGGCCGATGCCTGGCCGGCGCAGCTTTCGGGCGGTCAGCAGCAGCGTGCCGCCATCGCCCGCGCCCTGTGTATGGAGCCGCGCGCGCTTTTGTTCGACGAGCCGACCTCGGCGCTTGACCCCGAACTGGAGCAGGAGGTCATCAAGGTGATCCGGGCGCTGGCTGATGAAGGCCGCACCATGATCCTTGTGACCCATGACATGAAACTGGCCTCGGATTGTTCGGATCATGTGATTTTCCTTCACCAGGGACGGATCGAAGAGGAAGGTGCGCCGGCGCAGCTTTTCGGCCAGCCAAAATCGGAACGCCTGCGCGGCTTCCTTTCGGCCACGATGGTCTGAGGCCGGCATGTCCTGCATCGCCACAATCTCAGCCATCACCGCCAGTGTCTGGCTTGCCTCGACCGGCGGGGACGAGACACTGGTGATTGGCACCGAAGACACCTTTCCGCCCTATATCCTGCGCGATGAGGCGGGAGGGCTTTCGGGCTTTGATTACGATGTGATGACCGAGATCTGCAGCCGTACGCATCGCGACTGCCAATGGGAGGTCGCGCAATTCGGCGAGCTGATCCCGGGCGTCGCCGAGGGGCGGTTCGATGTGGTGCTGGGTGGCATGGCGATCACGCCGGAGCGCCGCGCGGTGGTGGATATGTCGATCCCCTATACCTTTGGCAATTCTCTGGAATGGTTTGTCGGCTTTGCTGCTGCGCCGCCGCCCGAAGCGGCCCGGATCGCAGTAGAAGCGGGCACCATGCATGAAACCTGGTTGCGCAAGGAAAAGCTGGATTATCGGTCCTATACCTCAGAGCCAGCAGTGCTGAACGCCGTGGCCCAGGGCGCGGCCGACCTGGCGCTCGGGCCCTTTTCAGACCGCAGAGATCTTGAGACGCTGATCGCCGGCCAGGGTCTGGAATATGTCTACAGCCAGGAGATCCCCGATGAGGGCACCGGCATCGCCGTGTGCAAGGGGAATGCGCTCAAGGCTGAAATCGACAGCGCCATCGCCGCTATGGAAGCCGATGGCACGCTGGACTCTCTTCACGACACCTGGTTCTGACCCCGGAACCGGCACAAAACCCAGAAACGCAACCTTCGGGAGATGACAATGAAGAAACTGCTGCTTGCGACCGCCCTCACCGCCCTTGGCGCCGGTGTAGCTGCTGCCGATCCGGTGCGGATCGCCACCGAGGGCGCCTATGAGCCCTATAACCTCATCAATGACAAGGGCGAGCTGGACGGGTTCGAGATCGTGCTTGGCAATGAGCTGTGCAAGCGCGCTGAGCTGGAATGCATCTTTGTCAAGAATGACTGGGATTCGATCATCCCGAACCTGCAATCGGGCAATTACGATGCCATCATGGCCGGCATGTCGATCACCGATGAGCGCCGCGAGAAGATCGCCTTCTCGGAAAACTACACCCAGCCCGCGCCCTCGTCCTATGCCGCGATGTCGGCTGATACGCCGCTCGACAGCGGTGTGATCGCGGCGCAGACCGGCACCATCCAGGCGGCGCATGTGGCGGCTTCGGGCGCCAAGCTCCTTGAATTCGCAACGCCTGACGAGACCATTGCCGCAGTGCGCAATGGTCAGGCGGCTGCGGTCATGGCCGATGAAGATTACCTCCTGTCGCAGATCGGCGATGGGCTGGAAATCATCGGCGATGATGTGCTGCTTGGCGACGGGATCGGCATCGGGCTGCGCAAATCCGACACCGAGCTGAAGGCAAAATTCGACGCGGCCATCCAGTCGATGAAGGCAGACGGCACGCTCAACAAACTGACGGATGAGTGGTTCGACGGCAATTACACGCCGTTCTGATCCGGGTCTCGCCCGCGTGATCTCAGGGAGGCTGCGGCCTTCCCGGGGCCCGCGCGGGCATCCCTTTCGCGCCTTGCACCCGGTCACCCAGACCGGGGCAAGGTGCCCCTCCTCACCCGTCTGCCACTGGTCAGCCGCATTGTGAATGCCCTGACCGGAGCCGCCGCGCCAGGGCAAGCCCATGTTCGAATTCTGCGCCGATCCGAAGACCATTGAAGGGCTGAGCTGGCTTTCCTGCTATCTCACCACGCCCAAACATATGGAGTTCTATTTCTCCTTCCTCACGGTGATGGCGCTCTTGCTGGTGACCGCTCCGGCAGCACTGGCCTTCGGCTTTGGCGGTGCCATGGCGGCGCGGTCGCATATCGCGCCCATCCGGTGGCTCGGCAAGATCTACACCGCCATGGTGCGCGGCGTGCCCGATATCGTCTTTTTCCTGTTCTTCGTGATCGCGCTGGATCAGGGGATCGAATGGGTGATGCATCAGGTCCGGTGCCCGGACTGGTCTGAACCGATCCGCCAGGGGCTTGAATTCCGCGTCTGCCCGGCGGCGAAAGTGCCGCCCAATAACGCGTCGCTCTTTGTACATCAGGCCTATGCCTTCCTGCTGGCCGTGCTGACATTTGCCATTGTTTTCGGAGCCTTCGCTGCCAATGTTCTGAAAGGTGCGATGGATGCCGTGCCACGCGCACAGATCGAGACCGCCGAGGCCTATGGCCTTTCGCCGCGCCAGACCTTCCGCCGCATCCTGGTGCCGCAGATGTGGACCTATGCCCTGCCCGGCCTTTCAAACCTCTGGCTGATCCTGATCAAGGCAACGCCCTTGCTGTTTCTTCTGGGGATCCAGGACATCGTCTATTGGGCGCGCGAGCTGGGCGGCTCTAAATCCGCGCGGTTCGATTATCCGCATGGCGACTGGCGGCTTTATTACTTCCTCGCCCTGCTGGTCTTCTATCTCGCGCTGACCCGTGTCTCCGAAATCGGCCTCGGTCGCCTCACCCGCCGCCTTTCGCATGGCCAGGCCACCCGCGCCGGCGAAACCCTCAGGAAGGATGCGGCATGACCTGCTGGGATACTGTTCAGGCCTATTGGCTGCGCTCGCTGGGTTTTGGCGAAAATGCACTGCCCCTCACCAATATCTCGCTCTGCGATCAGTTCGTGCTGATCGGATCGGGGATGCTCTGGAACCTCTATTTCGGCCTGCTGGCGCTTTCTTTGGGCTTTGTCTTTGCCGTCGGCCTCGCAATGGCCAAAGCCTCACGCAACAAATGGATCCGCAAGCCCGCCGAGTGGTATATCTTTATCTTCCGCGGCTCGCCGCTCTTCATCCAGTTCTTCCTCGTATATTTCTTCATCACCACCGTGCTGCGCGGTTCGGTCGATGTGTTCGGCCTATTCACCATTCCAACCGCCTGGCTGGCCAATGCCTGGGCGGGGGCGGCCCTCACCCTCTTCCTCAACACATCCGCCTATAGTGCCGAGATCTTCTACGGGGCGCTGATGACCGTGCCGAAAGGCGATCTCGAGGCGGCCGACGCCTATGGCATCACCGGGCGTGACCGGTTTTTCCGCATCGAATGGCCGACCATGCTGCGGCTCGGCTGGCCCGCCTATACCAATGAGGCGATCTTTCTCTTCCACGCCACGACGCTGGTGTTCTTTTCCGGCTTCCCGGCGTTTCAGCAACGCGGCGACGCGCTCTATTACGCGAATTACCTCGCCGACAAGACCTTCAACCCCTTTGTCCCCTATCCGATCGTCGCCTTCTATTTCATCATCCTGACGCTGGTTCTGATCGGGATCTTCGGTCTGGTGAACCAGCGGCTGAACCGTCACCTGCCCTCGTATCAGAAGAAAAGAATTCGCTTGCGTCCTCAGCTGATCCGCTAGTATCTTATATTTGATCAAATTATCCGGGCACCCGCCCGGACCCGCTCGACCACAGCGTTTCAATCGGGGCCAATGCCCGGCGGGAGAGGCGATCAAACCAAGGGAAGGACCAGGGCATGGTCCGGCACCTTGCGCATCTTGTGGGCCGGCCGTCTTCCACGATGGTCGTCAGGCCACCACGAGCGATGGCGCGAGGGCGCGTCCATGCTTGCTGGTTTAAATCAATGATGAAGGACTGGCTCAGAAAACATCCGCAGGTCCGCACAATTCGTGTGGCCGCGGCTGATCTCAACGGGCAGGCGCGCGGCAAGCGCGTTCCGGCGCGCTTTGCCGATAATGTGGTGAAAAGCGGCGTACGTTTCCCCTATTCTGTCTTGAACCTCGACATCTGGGGTGAAGATATCGACGACAGCCCGCTGGTTTTTGAGGAGGGTGACCAGGACGGCACCCTGCGCCCGACCGAGCGCGGCTTCATGCCGATGCCCTGGCTGGAAAGCCCTTCGGCCTTGCTGCCGATCTGGATGTACCGCGAAAACGGCAAACCCTATGAGGGCGATCCCCGCCATGCTTTGCGCGCGGTCGTCGACCGCTACAAGGCACGTGGCCTGACGCCCGTCTGCGCGATGGAGCTGGAGTTCTTCCTGATCGACGATTCCGGCAAGACGATGCAGGTGCCGCTTTCGCCCCGTTCGGGCAAGCGCCGCAAGGCGGCCGAGGCGCTTTCGATCCGGGCACTGGACGCTTTCGACGTCTTCTTCACCGATCTCTATGACGCCTGCGAGGCGATGGATATTCCGGCCGATACCACAACCTCGGAAACCGGGCTTGGCCAGTTCGAAGTCAACCTGATGCATTGCGACGACGCGCTGCGCGCCGCCGATGATGCCTGGTTCTTCAAGATGCTGGTGAAGGGGCTGGCGCGCCGTCACGGCTTTGCGGCGTCTTTCATGGCGAAGCCCTATGCCGATTATTCGGGCTCGGGCCTGCATACGCATTTCTCGGTGCTGGACCAGAAGGGCGACAATATCTTCGATTCCGGTGGCCCCAAAGGCACCGCCCTGCTGCGCCATGCCGTGGCCGGCTGCCTGGAGGCAATGCACGATTCGACGCTTCTCTTCGCGCCCCATGCCAACAGCTTTGACCGGCTGGTGCCCGATGCCCATGCGCCCACCGCGATCTGCTGGGGCTATGAGAACCGCACCGCCGCGATCCGCATTCCCTCGGGCAACCCGGCGGCGCGGCGGATCGAGCATCGCGTGGCGGGGGGGGATGTGAACCCCTATCTGATGCTCGCAGCCATCCTTGGCGCGGCACTTTCGGGAATCGAAGACGGGAAGGAACCCGTCGCACCGATCAGCGGCAATTCCTATGCGCTTGATCTGCCGCAGATCCCGACGACCTGGCAGGATGCCATCGACGCCTTTGAATTCTCGCCGCATGTCGCGCGGTTCCTGCCGCCCGAGCTGATCGCCAATATGGTGATGACCAAGCGTCAGGAACTGCATTACACCGCCGAGCTTTCGCCCGAAGAACTGGTCGAACTTTATCTCGATACCGTATGATCTGAACCGCGATACAGTCCGGCCCCCCTTGACCAGAGGCGGGGCCGCACCCACCATCCTTATGACCGCAACTTCGTGACCCAGAGCGCCCCAATGATCATCGGCATCCTGCAAACCGGGGCCTCCCCCGACGCCCTCAAACCCACCATGGGCGATTATCCCGATTTCTTCGAGCGCCTGCTCGCGGATCGCGGCTTGGAATTCCGCCGCTTCACCGTGATGGAGATGGATTTCCCGTCTTCCGTCCATGACTGTGACGGCTGGCTGATCACCGGTTCGCGATTCGGCGCCTATGAGGATCACCCGTTCATCAAGCCACTCGAAGCCTTTATCCGCGAGGCCTATGCCGAACATGTGCCGGTCGTGGGCATCTGCTTTGGCCATCAGATCATCGCCCAGGCGATGGGCGGCCGCGTCGAGAAATATAAAGGCGGCTGGTCGGTCGGCCCGACCGATTACCATTTCGGCTCCGGCCCTGATGCTGAAACGATCACGCTGAACGCCTGGCACCAGGATCAGGTGGTCGAAAAGCCCGAAATGGCCGAGGTCATCGCCTCGACCGATTTCTGCTCCAATGCCGGGCTGCTTTACGATGACCGCATGTTCACCGTGCAGCCGCATCCGGAATTTAAGAAAGATTTCATCGAAGGTCTGATCAAATATCGCGGCCCGGGCCTCGTGCCACAAGCGACACTGGATGCCGCAACAGAGAAGATCGACACGCCGCTTGGGACCACGACCATGGCGGAAAGAATCGCGGATTTCTTTCTCTCTCACCAGACAAGGGCCGCACAGCGCCGCGCGTGAAGCGCAGGCCAGGGCCCCAAACCAGAGTGTGAAACATGTCCAACTGGACGGAAAAACTGCCCAAAGCGGCACGGGACTATATCGGTAAACGTCGCGTCGATGAGGTGGAATGCGTGATCGGCGATATTGCCGGTGTGGCACGCGGCAAGGCCATGCCTGCCGCGAAATTCGCAAAACAAACCAATTACTTCCTGCCAAACTCCATCTTTCTGCAGACCATCACCGGTGAATGGGCCGACAGCCCCTTCGACGCCTTTACCGAGCCGGACATGATCCTCGAGCCCGACTGGTCCACCGCGACCGCCGCGCCCTGGACCGCCGATATCACGCTCCAGGTGATCCATGATGCGAAAGATCAGCAGGGCAATCTGGTGCCGTTTTCGCCCCGGAATGTGCTGCGCCGGATCGTGGGACTTTACGAGGAACAGGGCTGGAAACCGGTCGTTGCGCCCGAGATGGAATTCTTCCTGACCGCGCGCAATATCGACCCAAATATGCCGGTAATCCCGCCGATGGGGCGCACCGGGCGCCGTGCCGCCGGGAAACAGGCCTACAGCCTTTCCGCAATCGACGAATATGGCAAGGTGATCGACGATATCTATGATTTCGCCGAAGCCCAGGGGCTGGAAATCGACGGTATCCTGCAGGAAGGCGGCGCCGGACAGATCGAACTGAACCTCGCGCATGGCGACCCGATTGAACTGGCGGATCATGTGTTCTACTTCAAACGCCTGATCCGCGAGGCGGCACTGCGCCATGATTGTTTCGCGACCTTCATGGCCAAGCCCATCGCAGGCGAGCCTGGATCTGCCATGCATATCCACACCTCGGTCGTGGATCTGAAAACCGGAAAGAACATCTTCTCCGGTGCCAAGGGCGTCGAGACCGAAGAGTTCCAGCATTTCATCGCCGGGATGCAGAACCATATGGGGGCGGCAATCGCGCTGATGGCGCCCTATGTGAATTCTTACCGCCGTTACGTTCCGGATTTCGCGGCGCCGATCAATCTGGAATGGGGCCGCGACAACCGCACGACCGGCCTGCGGGTACCGATCTCTGGTCCGGCGGCGCGGCGCATCGAAAACCGCCTGCCGGGGATGGATTGCAACCCCTATCTCGGCATCGCGGCGACCTTGGCCTGCGGCTATCTCGGGCTGATGGAAAAGAAAGCCGCGCGCCCGGAATTCACCGGCTCCGCCTATATCGATTCGGATGAGATCCCGGTGAACCTTGGCGATGCGCTGGATCTTCTGGATGAGGACCTGGCCCTGAAAAACGTGATGGGCGTCGATTTCATCAAATGCTACGATTCGGTGAAACGCAACGAATACAAAGAGTTCCTCCAGGTCATCAGCCCATGGGAGCGTGAGCATCTGCTCCTGAACGTGTGATGGCGGTCAATCTTCTGCACGCCAATGACCAGCAAGGGCAATATCCCGACAGCTGGTATGCGGCGACCCGTGTAGCCCTTGCGCCCTTTCCGCGCGCCACGGGCGAAATCCGTGCCGATGTCTGCGTTGTGGGGGCCGGCTATACCGGCCTCTCAAGCGCGCTGCATCTGGCGCAAAAAGGGCTGAAGGTTGTGGTGCTCGAGGCGCATCGCGTCGGTTTTGGCGCCTCGGGCAGGAATGGCGGCCAGGTCGGCTCCGGCCAGCGCCAGGACCAGGACTGGCTGGAGAAGGTCGCCGGGCGCGAAAATGCACGGCGGCTCTGGGATATGGCGCAGGATGCCAAAGCGCTGGTGCGCGATCTCGCCGCCGGGATGGAAGCGGTCCATTACCGCCCGGGCATCGCCCATGCCTGCTGGCACCAGTCCGAGGTCGATCACGCGAAGCACTATGCCGAAAAGCTTGCCCGGGATTATGATTACCACGAGGTCGAGCCGCTCGACCGCGAGGGGCTGCGCGCGCTGGTGGGGTCTGAGGCGTTCAAAGGCGGTGATATCGACCGCGGCGCCGGCCATATCCATGCGCTGAATTTCGTGATCGGGCTGGCAAAGCTGGCAATGGCCGCCGGAGTGCAGATTTTCGAGGAAAGCGAAGTCACCAGGCTGATCTATGGCGATAAGCCGGTGGCCGAAACGGCCGGGGCCCGGGTCACGTGCGACCATATGGTGCTGGCGGTGAATGGCTATGTCGGCAGCCTGGAAAAGACCATCGCGGCGCGGGTGATGCCGATCAACAATTTCGTGGTGGCGACCGAACCGCTGGGCGCACGCGCGAAAGAGATCCTTGCCACGCCCATCGCCGTGCATGACACCAAATTCGTGGTGAATTACTGGCGTCTGTCGGAAGATGACCGGCTGATCTTTGGCGGTGCGGAAAGCTATGGCTACCGTTTTCCCGATGTGGCGAAGGTGGTCAGAAAGCCCTTGCTGGAGATCTATCCACAGCTTGCTGAAACCCGGATCGATTACGCCTGGGGTGGCACGCTGGCGATCACCGTCAACCGGATGCCGTGCTTCGCGCGACCGGCGAAAAATGTGCTCTCGGCCTCGGGCTATTCCGGCCATGGTGTCGCGCTGGCGACGCTTGCGGGCAAGATGATTGCCGAAGCGGTTTCCGCCGAGGCCTCCGGGCAGACTGGGGGAAAGACAAGGGGCGGCTTTGATCTTCTGGCAGACCTGCCGCATCGCCGTTTTCCGGGTGGCCAGGCGCTGCGCTGGCCCCTGCTGGTCAGCGCCATGACCTGGTTCTCGCTTCGCGACCGGCTGGGCTGGTGACAATATTCCCTGCGCGCCGCAGGGGCTGGTGGGCATAAGAATGACAACGGGCGGGGGCATAATGGCCCCGCCCGTTTTCCGTTCAGAACCACTTACGGCGCCCGGATCCTTACTGGTCCTGGATCATCGCATAGATCTGATCTTTGATGCGCGAGCGCGACCGGCGCAGCGCGTCCTCATGTTCTTCCGACACGGTGTCGATCCGCGTCTCGGCGCGGTGAACCTGATCATTCACTGTGTCATATTCCTCGAGCAGCTTCGCGAAACGGGCATTCGAGACCTTCAGCTCGGTGATGCGGGCCTCTTTGCCCGGAAATTCCTCTTGCAGCGTGTGCGGCGTGTTCGACATCGGCAGTCTCCTTCTTCCTTGTTGAGAAGAGGTTAAAACATATGCCATCCCACCACTTTGACGCCGATCAAATAAGTGAAATTCAGCGTTGGCTGGTCGCCCAGGCGGGATTTATCCAGGGCTCGTTGTTCAGCGCCGGCAAGGGCTGGCGACCCAGGATATGATCGGCGGCCTTTTCGCCGGTCATGATCGAGGGGCCGTTGAGATTGCCATTGGTCACCTGCGGGAAGATCGAGCTGTCGGCAAGGCGCAGCCCTTCGACCCCGATCACCCGGCATTCCGGGTCTACCACCGCCATCGGGTCATCGCGCCGCCCCATCCGCGCAGTGCCGCAGGGGTGATAGGCGCTTTCGGCATGTTCGCGGATAAAGGCATCGATCTCGGCATCAGTGCCGACAGCCGGGCCCGGCTGGATCTCGGATTTCACATATTGCGCCATGGGATCCTGCGCAAAAATCTCACGCGTGAGCCGCACACAGGCGCGGAAATCGACCCAGTCATCGGGGTCCGACATATAGTTAAAACGGATCACCGGCGCATCTTCGGGACGGGACGAACGCAGCGTCACCGAGCCGCGCGATTTCGACCGCATCGGCCCGACATGCACCTGGAAGCCATGGCCGCCCGCCGCGGCCTTGCCATCATAGCGCACGGCAATCGGCAGGAAATGGTACTGGATATCAGGATATTCGACGCCTTCGCGCGATCGGATAAAGCCGCAGGCCTCGAACTGGTTCGATGTTCCCGGGCCGCGCCCGAGGAACAGCCAGTTCGCACCAACCCAGGCCTTCCCGAACAAATTCCAGTATTTATAAAGCGTGATCGGCTGCGTCGCCTGGAATTGCATATAGATCTCCATATGGTCCTGGAGATTGGCGCCAACGCCCGGGCGGTCAGCCAGAACTTCGATCCCGTGTTCTTTCAGATGTGCCGCCGGGCCGATCCCGGACAGCATCAGGAGCTTTGGCGAATTGAGCGATGAGGCGGCGAGGATCACTTCCGAACCCGCGCGGATCACCTGACGCCCGGCCTTTGTATCGACATCGACCCCGACCGCGCGGCCATTCTCGATCACCACCTTACGGGCAAGGCCGCGGATAATCTGCAGATTTCCGGTCTTCAGCGCCGGTTTGAGATAGGCATTCGCCGCCGACCAGCGCCGGCCTTTCCAGATCGTCGCCTCCATCGGGCCAAAGCCCTCCTGCTGGCGGCCGTTGTAATCCTGTGTCACCGGATAGCCGGCGGCCGCCCCCGCCTCGATAAAGGCGTCAAACAACGGATTGTCACGCGGACCCCGGGTGATGTGCAGCGGGCCATCGGTGCCGCGCCATTCCGGCCCCTCGCCGCCATGGGAATGTTCCATCCGTTTGAAATAGGGGAGAACATCGGCATAGGACCAGCCATCCGCCCCCATCCCGGCCCAGGTGTCGTAATCCTTCGCATGGCCGCGCACATAGACCATGCCATTGATCGAGGAAGATCCGCCGATCACCTTGCCGCGCGGCGTGGCAAGCACACGGCCGCCAAGATGCGGCTCGGGTTCGGATTTCAGGCCCCAGTCGTATATGCCCATATTCATCGGGTAAGAGAGCGCACCCGGCATCTGGATGAACGGCCCGAAATCCGATCCGCCATGTTCGATCACCGTCACACGCTTGCCGGCCTCGGTCAGCCGATACGCCATGGCGCATCCCGCCGAACCCGCACCGACGATGACATAATCAGCAACCATCTTCTTCCCTCCGGCCAGACAAGCCGTCTCCGCCTGCCGGAACGGGGTCCGACAGCCGGGCCAGGCGCCCTCTGTTTCATCGTTTCCGGGATCTGCGACCCGGCACTTGTTCCGCTCAGTAAGGCGCGTCGACCGGGCCCAGACCCAGATAGACCGACTTTACCTGAGAGTAATGTTCGACAGCCGCATGGCCGTTTTCACGCCCGACACCCGACAGTTTCGACCCGCCAAAGGGCGCCTCTACCGGCGTCAGGTTATAGGCGTTGATCCAGCAGGTGCCGGCCTCAAGCTCTGCGATCACGCGATGCGCGCGGGCGATATCCCGGGTAAAGACCCCTGCCGCAAGACCGAATTCGGTAGCATTGGCGCGGGCGATCACCTCGTCTTCGGTCTCGAAATCGAGAACCGCCATCACCGGGCCGAAGACCTCTTCGCGCGCGATCTCCATCTGATCAGTGACATCGGCAAAAACCGTGGGCTCGACAAACCAGCCGTCATTCGAGGCGCCGCGCCCACCGCCGGTGACCAGCCGCGCACCCTCGGATTTTGCCCGCGAGATAAAGCCCGTGACCTTTTCCAGCTGCGCCTGCGAGACCAGCGGCCCCATCTGCACCGCCTCATCCAGCGGATCTCCCATCCGGATCTGCCGGGAACGCTCGGCCAGACGCGCGAGGAAGCGGTCTTTCAGCCCCTTTTGCACGAAGACCCGGGTGCCATTGGAACAGACCTGACCCGCCGAATAGAAATTCGCGAGCATCGCCGCGCCGACCGCATCCTCAAGGCTCGCGTCGTCAAAAATGATCAGGGGCGATTTGCCGCCAAGCTCCATCGTGACGTGACGCAGCCCTTCGGCGGCTTTGGCATAGACCTTTTGCCCGGTCGGAACCGAGCCGGTCAGCGAGACCTTGGCCACGCGGCTGTCAGAGATCAGGCTGGCGCCGACCGCGCCCCTGCCCTGCAGAACGTTGAAAAGCCCCGCCGGAAGACCTGCCTCAATGAAGATTTCCGCCAGTTTCAGCGCGCCAAGCGGCGTGACTTCCGAAGGTTTGAACACCATCGCATTGCCCATCGCCAGCGCCGGGGCCGATTTCCAGCAGGCGATCTGGCTGGGGTAGTTCCAGGCGCCGATGCCGACGCAAACGCCCAGAGGTTCGCGGATTGTATAGACCATATCCTGACCCAGCGGGATCGTCTCGCCGGTCACGGTGGGCGCGAGGCCCGCGAAATATTCCAGCGCATCGGCGCCTGATGGCCAGTCTGCGACCCGTGTCTCCTGGATCGGTTTGCCAGTATCGAGGGTTTCAAGCTGCGCGAGTTCCTCGCCGCGTTCGCGGATGATCGCGGCCGCGCGCGACAGCACCCGGGCGCGTTCGACCGGGCGCATGCGGCGCCATTCCTTCTGCGCCTGCGCCGCAGATGCCACCGCCTGATCCACCAGTGCCGGCGTTGCCTCATGGAGCCGCGCGATCACCTCGCCGGTGCCGGGAAAGAGAACGGTGATCTCCGCCCCCGCACTGTCCTCGACATAAACGCCGCCGATAAAATGGCTCGCCTTCGGTTGCGCCTTCATGCCTTGTCTTTCCTTCCAAGTTCCGCATCCAGATAGGCCAGCGCCATCCGCGCCGCGCCTGCCCCGTCCGGCGTGCCCTTTTTCAGGACCTCGCGCAGATAAAGCCCGTCAATCATCGCACCAAGCGCCTCGGCCAGTTCCCCGGCCCGGCTGCCTGCCAGCCCGCGCAGGGGCGCCAGCAGATTCGACCTGAGCCGTCCCTGATAAATCGCCAGCAAACGCCGTGCGCCTTCAGATGTCTGGGCCAGCACCCAGAAATTCAGCCAGGCCCCGACCACCTCGCGCCGGAAGTTCCCGGGGCTGAAAGAGGCGCGCAAAATCGCCCTGACCCGCGCCTCGTCGCCCTCGGCCACCGCCAGCGCACCGCGCACCTCGGCGCCGTAAAGCGAAAGGATATGGCGCATCGCGGCCAGAAAGATTTCTTCTTTGGAACCAAAGTAATGATGCGCCAGCGCCGAAGACATGCCAGCCCGCTTTGCGATCTGACTGACCGTCACATCCAGGGAGCCGGTGCGCCCGATCTCGACAATGGTGGCTTTGATCAGCGCATCCTTTCGGATAGGCTCCATTCCAAGCTTCGGCATCGCCCATATCCAACAAAACTCTTGCCATATGGGAAAAGCATGAAGTTTATTGACTCGTCAATCAACAATAACTTTTAAATGACATCACCAGACAGACCGGCCGAGAGACTGGCCGGCACAATGTCCAACAGACCGGGAGCCGAAATGACCCTGCGTTCCATCTTCCTCGCCAGTGCCGCAACCCTCACCCTTTCCGGCGCCGCCCAGGCGGCAGGCTGCGACAAGATCGTTTTCTCGGATGTCGGCTGGACCGATATCACCGCCACCACCGCCGCCACGACCGAAGTGCTCAAAGCGCTCGGTTATGAGACCGAAGTTAAGATCCTCTCGGTCCCGGTCACCTATGCCGGTCTCGCCCAGGGCGATATCGATATCTTCCTCGGCAACTGGATGCCAACGATGGAGGGCGATATCGCCTCTTACCGCGAGGCGGGCACGGTAGACACCGTGCGCACCAACCTGACCGGTGCGAAATACACCCTTGCGACCAATGAGGCCGGAGCGGCTGCGGGGATCTCGGATTTCTCGAATATCAAAGACCAGGCCGATGCGCTGGAAAGCAAGATCTACGGCATCGAGGCCGGCAATGACGGCAACCGCCTGATCCTCGACATGATCGGCGCCGATCAGTTCGGCCTTGGCAAATTCGATATCGTCGAAAGCTCGGAACAGGGCATGCTGGCCCAGGTGGAGCGCAACAGCGCGGCCAGTAAACCGATCGTCTTCCTCGCCTGGGAACCGCATCCGATGAACTCGAACTTCAAACTGACCTATCTTTCAGGCGGTGATGATGTCTTTGGCCCGGATTTCGGCGGTGCCATCGTGAACACCAATACCCGCAAGGGCTTTGTCGCTGAATGCCCCAATACCGGCAAGTTCCTCGAAAACCTGGAATTCTCGCTGGCGATGGAAAATGAGATCATGGGGGCGATCCTCAATGACAGCGCCGATCCGAATGAGGCGGCGAAAGCCTGGCTTAAAGCCAATCCCGACGCCTGGGAGCCCTGGCTTGCCGGTGTGACCACCAAAGACGGCGGCGACGCAGTGGCGGCGGTCGAAGCCGGCCTGAACTGATGCAGGCAGGGGCCGGGCCACGCGCCCGGACCCCGTCTGACCGGCCCCGTTTTGCACCGGTAAACCCGGCCGGGGCCGCCCCCTGACACCGCAGCCGGAGAGGGTCGCCTCAGGCGCAGCGCGCCGCCGCCGCCCGCTCCGTTTGCCCGGTTTCCTTCCTGGACAGGCAGCAATGGACTCATTCTTCGCCTCGGTTCTCGCCTTTTTCGGCTATGACAAGATCGCAAAAATCCCCATCGGCGCCATGGCGAAGACAGTGGTGGACTGGCTCAAGCTGAATCTCAGCTGGCTGTTCGATGCCATCAGTGACGCGCTGAGCTGGCTGATCAACAGCACGCTTGATGTGCTGCAATATCCGCATGCCCTGGTGGTCGTGGCGATCTTCATGGCGCTGACCTGGTGGCGGCAAAGGTCATGGCAGCTTTGCCTGCTGGTCCTCTTTGGCTTTTTGTTCATCCTGAACCAGGGATATTGGAAGGAAACCACGCAAACCCTTGTTTTGCTGTTTTATTCCTGCATCACCTGCATGGCTGTCGGCGTTCCCATCGGCATTGCCTGCGCCCATCGCCCAAAGCTCTATGCCGCGCTTTCGCCGGTGCTTGACCTGATGCAGACATTGCCGACCTTCGTCTATCTGATCCCTGCGGTCGTGTTCTTCGGCCTTGGCATGGTGCCCGGGCTTCTCGCCACGGTCGTCTTCGTGCTGCCGGCCCCGATCAGGCTGACCTATCTTGGCGTGTCCTCGACCCCCCTCGCCCTGACCGAAGCGGCCACCGCCTTCGGCGCGACACCGCGACAGAAGCTGCTCAAGGTCGAACTGCCCTGGGCTTTGCCGCAGATCATGGTGGGGCTCAACCAGACCATCATGCTGTCTTTGTCGATGGTGGTGATCGCGGCCATGGTCGGCGCAAATGGGCTTGGCATTCCGGTGGTGCGCGCCTTGCAACAGGGCAATACCGCGCTCGGCTTTGAATCGGGGCTGATCATTGTGGTGGTCGCCGTCATGCTGGACCGTATGCTGCGGGTGAGACGCAAATGACCAGAAAAGCTGTAGAATTCGACCGCGTCTCTATCGTGTTCGGCGACCGGCCGGACCGCGCCCTGCCGCTGATGGACGAAGGGCTGTCGCGGGCCGAGATCCAGGCCCGCACCGGCCAGGTGCTGGGCGTGCATGACTGCAGCCTGAGCGTCGCCGAGGGCGAGATCCTCGTGCTGATGGGCCTCTCGGGGTCAGGCAAATCCACGTTGCTCCGGGGCGTCAATGCGCTCAATCCGGTGGTGCGCGGCGAGGTCAGGGTCCATGATGGCAGTCAGATGGTCTCGGTCACCAGAGCCAGCGCCGAAGAACTGCGCGGATTGCGTGCCAACCGCATCGCCATGGTCTTCCAGCAATTCGGTCTGCTGCCCTGGCGCACCGTGCGCGACAATGTGGGCCTCGGCCTCGAACTTGCCGGGATCAGCCCGCCGGAACGCCGCGACCGCGTCGACACCCAGCTGAAGCTTGTGAACCTCAGCCAATGGGCCGACCGCAAGGTCGGAGAGCTTTCGGGCGGTATGCAGCAGCGTGTCGGCCTTGCGCGCGCCTTTGTCACCGAAGCGCCGATCCTTCTGATGGACGAGCCCTTCTCGGCCCTCGACCCGCTGATCCGCGCCCATCTTCAGGACGAGCTCCTCGACCTTCAGGCAAGGCTGAAACGCACCATCATCTTCGTCAGCCATGACCTTGATGAGGCCTTCAAACTCGGCAACCGCATCGCTTTGATGGAGGGCGGACGCATCGTGCAATGCGGCACCGCACGCGAGATCATCGCGAACCCGGTCTCGGATTACGTCGCCGACTTCGTGGCTCATATGAACCCGCTCGGCGTTCTCACCGCGCGCGATGTGATGGAGGCGGGCACCGCCCTCCCCGCCGGTCGCGAAATCCATCCCGAAATGCCGGTCCGCGAGGTGATGGAGGCGATCACCTCCGGCACCGAAACCCTCGCCGTCATTGAGAATGGCGCGCGCCTCGGCACGATCCGCGCCAATGCGCTCCTCGGGAAACTGCTGAACCCGCGCGCCTGATCCCAGGCCATACACGCCCCGTTCCCCCTGACCCGACACCTCCCGCCGGAGGCAACCACTGAAAGCCGGAGATCTAAAATCCCGGATCAGGGACCAGAGCGAAAACAAAGGGCCCGCCGATCCCCCGGCGGGCCCTTTATCATTTCCCCGCGACAGTAACACGCCCGCCGGAGGCAAAGCGCCCCGAAGGGGCACCCCCTTTACCCAAGCGCATAGCCCGCGCCGCGCACCGTTCTGACCGGATCATCGCCGCCGAACTGCATCAGTGATTTGCGCAGACGCCCGACATGAACATCCACCGTCCGCGTATCGACATAGATGTCACGGCCCCAGACCCGGTCCAGAAGCTGCTCGCGCGACCAGACCCGACCCGGTTTCTCCATCAGCGTGGTCAGCAGACGGAACTCGGTCGGTCCGAGCTTCAGCACCTTGTCCGAGCGGTAGACCCGATGCGTCTCGGGATCGAGCCGGATATCGCCATATTCCAGCACCACACCGGCGGTCGAGGGCCTGACCCGGCGCAGCTGCGCGCGGGTACGGGCCATCAGCTCCAGCACCGAATAGGGCTTGATGACATAGTCATCCGCCCCGGTCTCAAGCCCGCGGATCCGGTCCACCTCCTCGGCGCGGGCCGAGAGCATGATGATCGGGGTCGACCGGGTCTCGGGCCGCATCTTAAGCCGCCGGCACACTTCGATGCCGGAAAGCTTGGGCATCATCCAGTCAAGGATGATGATATCGGGCGCCTCTTCCTCGACAAGGATCAGGGCATCCTCGCCATTATCCGCCGGAACCACCCGGAAGCCTTCGGCGTCGAGGTTATAGGCGAGGACCTCCCGCTGCGCGGGCTCGTCCTCGACCAGAAGCACGGTCGGTCTGCCGTCCTGTGCCATATGCTACTCCTTCACATTCCGTCCAGGTCAGACCGTCTCGGAAACGGCATCATGTTTCGGACGGTCATCAGAGGGCAGCTCGCCCTCGACCAGATAAATCACCTGCTCAGCGATGCCCGTGGCGTGATCGCCAACGCGCTCGATGTTTTTCGCAATGAAATGCAGATGCATACAGGCGGTGATGGTGCGCGGATCTTCCAGCATATAGGTCAGGAGCTGGCGGAAGAGACCGGAATACATCTGGTCGATTTCCTGATCCCGGGCGCGGATCTCGCGGGCCCGCACCGCATCGCGCGCGATATAGGCGTCCAGCGCATCCGACATCTGCTGGACCACAAGCTTCGCCATCCGCCGCACGGTACCGGTGGCGGTGCCCACAGGCGCCATACCCATCAGAACGAGGCTGCGTTTCGCGAGGTTCTTCGCGTAATCGCCCGAGCGTTCCAGCGCGGTCGAAAGCCGCATCACCGTCAGGACGGTGCGCAGATCCGAGGCCGCCGGTGAGCGCTGTGCGATGATCCGGGCACATTCGGTCTGGATCAGCTCTTCCAGCCCGTCGATTGCGCGGTCGCCCTGGCGCACCTTTTCCGCCAGCGCCTCGTCGCGCAGTTCCAGAGCTTCGGCCGCATCGAGAAGCGCCTTCTCAACCAGGCCGCCCATCTTCATCACCTGGGCCTGGACACCTTCCAGATCGCGGTCAAAGGAAGAAACAATGTGACTGTCTTGCATGGTCTCTTCTCCCCTCAGCCGATGCGGCCGGTGATATAGGATTCAGTGCGCGGATCTTTCGGATTGGTGAAGATCTGCGAGGTTTCGCCATATTCCACCAGGTTGCCGAGGTGGAAGAAAGCGGTTTTCTGGCTGACACGGGCGGCCTGCTGCATCGAATGGGTCACGATCACCACCGAGAAATTCGAACGCAGCTCGTCGATCAGTTCCTCGACCTGCGCGGTCGCAATCGGATCAAGCGCCGAACAGGGTTCATCCATCAACAGAACCTCCGGCGAGGTCGCCACGGCGCGCGCGATGCACAGACGCTGCTGCTGACCACCCGAAAGGCCGGTACCGGGCGCATGGAGGCGGTCCTTGACCTCATTCCACAAAGCAGCCTTCCGGAGGCTCGATTCCACGACCCCGTCAAGTTCCGCCTTGGAACGGGTCAGACCATGGATGCGCGGGCCATAGGCCACATTGTCATAGATCGACTTCGGGAAGGGGTTTGGTTTCTGGAACACCATGCCGACCTTGGCGCGCAGCTGCACCGGATCGACCCGCTTGTCGTAGATATTCTCGCCATCAAGCAGGATCTCGCCCTGGACCTTACAGATCGGGATCGTGTCATTCATCCGGTTCAGCGTGCGCAGGAAGGTCGATTTTCCGCAGCCCGACGGCCCGATAAACGCGGTGACCGCCTTATCGGGGATATCGACCGAGACATCTTTGATGGCCTGGCTCTCGCCATAAAAGACCTGGACAGTGCTGGCCTTGATCCGGATGCCGTTGGTCTCAACGGTGCGATCAGCAATACGCATATCATTCATGTTCATTACTCGCTTTCGCCTGTTCGCTGCTTACCAGCGGCGCTCGAACTTGCGGCGCAGGAAGATGGCCGTCAGGTTCATGATGAGAAGGAAGACCAGCAGGACGATGATGGCACCGTTCGACCGTTCGATAAAGGCCGGGTCCGAGCGCGAAGCCCAGGAATAGACCTGCACCGGCAGCGCAGTCGCGGGATCCGAAAAGCCACCATCCCAGGGCGCCGACGGGTAGTTGGCGACGAAGGCCACCATGCCGATCAGCAGCAGGGGTGCGGTTTCGCCAAGTGCCGAGGCAAGGCCCAGAATGGTTCCGGTCAGGATGCCGGGCATCGCGAGCGGCAGCACATGGTGGAACACGGTCTGCATCTTTGAGGCGCCGATCCCAAGTGCCGCATCACGGATCGAGGGCGGCACCGCGCGGATCGCCGAACGGGTCGCAATGATGATCGTCGGCAGGGTCTGCAGGCTGAGCACCAGGGCCCCCACAAGCGAGGCCGACATCTTCAGCGCCTCGACGCCCATCTGGCCGCCCATGACGTTGATGAAGATCGCAAGACCCAGGATCCCATAAACGATCGAGGGCACGGCTGCGAGGTTCGCGATATTCACCTCGATCAGATCGGTCCAGCGGTTCTTCGGCGCGAATTCCTCAAGATAGATCGAGGCCGCCACACCGACCGGCACACACATGATCAGCACGAGAAACATCATGTAAGCCGAGCCGAGGATCGCGACACCCAGACCGGCGGTCTCGGGACGGGTGTCCGAGCTGTCGGTATTGGTGATGAAATCCCAGTTCCAGACCGTGGCCAGCATCCCGGCCTCTTTCATCCGGTCTGCGATATCGAGCTGCCCGAGGGTGACATTCGAATCGCGCTCTGAGCTTTCCCGGGTGACGCGGCCCTTCATATAGCCGTCGATCCGGCCGCCGAGCACGATGCTCGCATCAATGGTCTGGCCCACCAGCGCGGGATTGGCGAGCACATCGGCCCGCAGCTCCCCCGCCGCCCCTTTCGAGATCATGTCGGTGATTTCCTTTTGCGGAACATCATCGGTCTTGATCCCATTGGCCGCCAGCGCAGCCAGGAAGGCCTCATTGACGACCTTGTTATAGGTCATCGTGGTCTGTTTCGTCAGGTCATCGCGGTTGCGATTGCCGGCAGGGTCGATGACTTCGGCCGAAAGCGTGATCGGGAAGGTCGCCTTGGTCTGGAAGAAGGCCGAGGTACCGTCGCGGAAGATGGTGAAGAGCATCAGGGCAAGGACGGCGAGGCTGAACAGGATCGCCGAGAGGCCGAGTATCTTAAAGATGCTCTCGGTGCGGTTCCTTGCCTTCATCCGCGCCGACTGGCCGATGATCGAGACCTTCGGCTTGCCCGGCGCCGAAGCCGGGCCGCCGAGAGGGCCATTTGCGGAAATGTCGCTCATTCATATTGCTCCCGGTATTTCCGCACAATCCAGACGGCCATCACATTCAGCAAAAGCGTGATGACAAAGAGCGTCATGCCCAGTGCGAAAGCCACAAGGGTTTCAGGGCTGTTGAAATCGGTATCCCCGGTCAGCTGACCGACGATTTTCACCGTCATTGTGGTCATGGCCTCAAAGGGGTTCAGGCTGAGCTTGGCCGCAGCCCCTGCCCCCATCACCACGATCATCGTCTCACCGATGGCGCGGGAGGCGCCCATCAGGATCGCACCGGCAATCCCCGGAAGGGCGGCGGGCAGCACGACCTGGCGGATGGTCTCGGATTTGGTCGAACCAAGGCCGAAGGCCCCGTCGCGCAGGCTCTGCGGCACCGCATTGATGATGTCATCCGACAGAGACGAGATGAACGGGATATTCAGCAGACCGATCACGATACCGGCGGTCATCACCGAGGCCGCCGAATTCCCCAGCCCCATCGGTGCCGAGAAGAAGTCGCGCAGGAAGGGCCCGACCGTGATCAGGGCGAAAAGACCATAGACCACCGTCGGGATGCCGGCGATCACCTCAATCATCGGCTTGACCCAGGCCCGGGTGCGCCTGGAGGCATATTCCGCCAGATAGATCGCGGCGAAAAGACCCAGCGGCACCGCGACGAGAAGCGCGATGATGGTGATATAGATCGTGCCCCAGAAGAGCGGGATGAAGCCAAGATCCGAACCACCGCCGAATTTCGGGTTCCAGGTCAGACCGAAGAAGAAATCCCCGATCGGATACTGGCTGAAGAAGTTGAAGCTCTCGGACAGAAGCGACCAGATGATACCGACCGTGGTCAGAATCGCGATCAGCGAGGCCAGCATCAAAAGCCAGAGCACGACCTTTTCAACGCGGTTCCGCGCCCAGAAATCCGGCGCGGTCAGCTTCAGCGCCCAGGCCAGTGCGGCCACGGCGATCAGAAGGATCACAACCGCACGCACCACCGAAGCCGAGGCGACCGACTCGCGATACTGGATCGCGGCCGCCAGAACCTCCGGCGAAACCGGGGCGGCCAGCGCCACACCGACCGTGCCGAAAAAGGCGCGCAGATCTTCGGACGCATTGAGGGCCCGGATCCCGGCCTCATCAAGCGCCCCAGCCGAAACCGCGCCATCCAGACCACCTGCGATCTTGCGCACATCCGACATGGCCAGCGTGGCAGCGGTCGTATCCTGCGCCATGGCTGCAGGCAGATGCGTCAGCGCAGCGCTCTCAATGAAAAATGGTTGTATCAGCAACCAGGCGATCAACGCGATAAACGCGGGCACAAAGGCCATGATCGCGGCATGCCAGCCATAATAGGCGGGCAGAGAATGGAGTTTTTTCGTCTCACCCCCGGCCAGTGCCAGCGCGCGCTGGCGACCGAGGATGAAACCGGCGGCAGCGAGCACCGCGAGGATCATCAATAGAGGCAGGACCGTCATGACCACGTCCGTTCGGGTTACAGGAAGCCCTCATACGGGCAGTTCCCTTCTGCGGCCGTGATGCTTCGGTTTTGTAACCCCAGTGTGACAGTTTCGCAAAAACTTGACCGGACGGAGGATATCTCCACCAGAGCCACAGCGCCGTTTCCCAATGCGAAACTCAGAAAGGGGGGCGCTGCCCCCCACGCGCATTCGCGCTCCCCCCGGGATATTTAAGAGACAGATGAAAAGGGGCATCTTTTTCATCTGTCTTTAAATATCCCCGCCGGAGGCTTCCGAAAGCAGCCAGAGGGCGGATGTCAGTCTTTTGCCAGCAGCGCGTCAATCTCATCGCGCCCGGCCATGGCAGAGGCGGCCCCCGCACGGGTGACGCTGAGACCCGCTGTTGCATTGCCAAATCGCAGCGCAGTTTCGATCTCCATCCCTTCGGAAAGCGCGACCGCGAAGCCTCCGTTAAAGGCATCACCCGCGCCTGTTGTCTCAACCACCGGGCCAGCGCTGACGACCGGGATATGCAGCTGTGTCTCACGGTCACGATAGAGAACACCATTCGCGCCGAGCGTCACCACCACCGCGCCAACCCCGCGCGCGAGGAGCGCATCCGCCGCAAAAACGGCGGAGGCGATATCAGTGACCGGAATGCCAGTCAGCAGCTCGGCCTCGGATTCGTTTGGCGTCAGAAAATCGCAAAGCGCCAGCAGCGCGTCATCAAGCTCTGCCGCCGGGGCCGGGTTGAGGATGGTGGTCACGCCCGCTTCGCGCGCGAGGCGCAGCCCGGTCCGCGCCGCCTCGATCGGTTGTTCGAGCTGCGTGATGAAAACGCCCGCGCCCCGGATCAGATCTGCCCGGGCCTCGAGATCCCCGGGCGTGATCCGCCCTCCTGCCCCGGCGGCCACGATGATCGCATTATTGCCGGTCGCCGCCTCGATGAAGATGAAGGCCGAGCCGGTATGGCTTGTTGCATCTTCGGTGACTTCAGGAATCACACCGGCGTCGGACCAGACCGTGCGCGCCATTTTCGCGAAATCATCCCGGCCGAGTCGGGTGATGATATGGGCACCGCCGCCCGGCCCTGCGGCTTTTGCCGCCGCCACAGCCTGGTTCGACCCTTTGCCGCCCGGCTCCAGCTTGAAATCCTCGCCCATGATCGTCTCGCCGATCTTGGGCTGACGGCTGGCGCGGTAGACCGCATCGGCATTGAAAATGCCAAGCACCACCACAGGTTTGACTGCACTCATCATCAGCTCCGGTCTTGAAGGTCAGGCCTCGGGCGCGATGACGCCCTTGCGCAACATGAAACAGCCGTAGAACCGGCGCTCCCCGGTCACCACCACCGCATAGGCCTGTTTCGCGAGATCGTAAAAGGCGAAACGGTCGATCCCCGGCAGCGGGCGGGCGCGGCCTTCGGCAAGGTCGATCTCGGCCTGGACCTCTGCCTGAACCTCAGGGCGAGCATCGGCGTCGCCGACAACCTCCATCCGGCCCGCGAAATCCGGCACGAAATCATCCAGCGGCAGTACCGAGAGGATCGCATTCGCCGCCTCGGCCGCCGTCAGGTTCTCCATCAGCAGGGGCCGACCCAGCACGGTTTCTTTCGCCACCGAATGGGCGGGGAAATTGGTGTCGACGAGGATCAGCATATCGCCATGTCCCATCGCGCGCAGTGTGCCCAGCACATCGGCATTCAGCCGGTGGTCAATTCCCTTGAGCATCCATATTCTCCCTGAACCTGCGGCGAAGATATGTCGCCGGGTCGGCGGCGTCCAGAACCCCGCTCGGCCAGAACCCCGCCCGGGAGGATGCAGATGAAGATCCGCGATGAGAGACGTGAGGACGAGGATCTCATCGCGACCCTGATCACCACAGCCTTCCTGGAGGCGCCACACAGGGATGGCAATGAGGCCTGTCTGGTCAGCGGTCTGCGCGCGGCGCAGGCCCTGTTGCTGTCGCTGGTCGCGGATGAGGACGGCCAGCTGATCGGCCATATCGCGGCCTCACCCTGCAGGATAGGGGGGCAAAGCGGGTATGCGCTGATTGCACCCGTCTCTGTTTTGCCTTCCCGCCAGGGTCAGGGCATCGGTTCCGCCCTGATGCAGGCAGCGCTGCAACGGCTGGAGGCGGCGCGGTTTCCCGGCGCGGCGCTGGTCGGTGATCCGCACTATTATCAGCGCTTTGGCTTTGCGGCGCGCGCGGGCCTCGGCTGCGCCGGGATCCCGTCAGATTATGTGCTCTCGCGCGGGCTGACCGGCGCCGCACCGGTGGGAGAGCTGGATCTCCACGCCGTCTTTACCGGATGAAACGCAAAAGGGCCGCGAGGTTTCCCCCGCGGCCCCCGATGTCACCTGAAACAGGATCAGCCGAAAACGCGGGTCAGGGCGACGTCGATGGCCCCGGTGATCTCGTCGATATTGTCCGGCGTCGCGATCAGCGCCGGCGCAAGGCAGAGCGTGTTGTTGAAGCCCGGCAGTGAGCGGTTCGTCACCCCGATGATCACACCCTGCGCGCCGCATTCCGCCACAACCTGGGCCGCAAGCTTCTCGGCCACCGGCTCTTTGGTGCCGCGATCCGCCACCAGCTCGGCGCCAAGGAACAGGCCTTTGCCGCGCACATCGCCGATCACCTTGTGCTTTTCCATCAGCGCCTGGAGATTAGCGAGGCAGCGATCGCCCATGGCGACCGTATTGCCGATCAGATCCTCGTCTTCGATGATCCGCATGTTTTCCAGCGCCGCTGCCGGGCCGGAGGTGCAGCCGCCAAAGGTCGAAATGTCGCGGAAATAGCTCAGCGGATCCGAGGCATCATCCTTGAACATCTCGAACACGCGCTCGGTGGTCACGGTGCAGGAGATCGCCGCATAGCCCGAGGCAAGGCCTTTCGCCATGGTCACGAAATCGGGCTTGATGCCGTAATGCTGATAGCCGAACCAGGCACCGGCGCGGCCCATACCGCAGACGACCTCGTCGATATGCAGCAGGATATTGTATTTCGTGCAGATCTCCTGCACGCGTTCCCAATAACCTTTCGGGGGCACGATAACGCCGCCGCCTGCGGTCACCGGTTCCAGAACGATGGCGCCGACCGTATCCGGGCCTTCGCGCAGGATCACTTCCTCAATGGCATCAGCGGCGCGCTCGCCGTAATTCTCGACATCCCACTGCTTGCGGTATTCCAGACAATGCGGCACCCTCACGAATCCGTCGGGGAACGGCCCGTATTGGCTGGACCGCTCGTCCTGGCCGCCACTCGCCAAGGCGGCGATGGTGGTGCCGTGATAGTCGCGGTCACGGTAGAGGATCTTCCATTTCTTGCCGCCGTGATGACGCGCCGAGATCTGGCGCACCATCTTATAGACCTTCTCATTCGCCTCGGAGCCCGAGTTCGAATAATATACCCGGGTCAGGCCCGGCATTTTGGTGATCAGCTTTTCCGCAAAAAGCGCGCCCGGGACCGTGCCCGCCGCACCGGCGAAATAGTTCATTTTGATCAGCTGGTCGCGCACTGCATTGGCGATGGACTCGCGGCCATAGCCGACATTCACCGTCCAGACACCGCCCGAAACCGCGTCGATATATTCCTTGCCTTTGGCATCCCAGACCCGGATGCCCTTGCCCTCGACGATCACGCGCGGGTCAGCGGTTTCAAACGCCTTATGCTGCGCCAGATGGTGCCAGACATGGGCGCGGTCGGCTTCGACCACGCGCCCCATATCGTTCATGCCCTGAATGCCTTCCATGGCTCTGCCTTTCCCTGCGAGATCGCCTTCGCCGCGAGTATCGCGGAAATCGCGCTGCGTCATTAGGGCCAGACGCAAAATGGCCCTAAGACCAGAAGCCCGATTGCCGGCGGATGCATAAAATCTGCGAAAGATCGACGAATTTTCAGGCAACTGACCTGGCCGGAACAACCTTTCCTTAAGTTTCAGCGGTCTATCCATATCCGGATCAGAGGTGTTGCAAACAGGGGGCCATGGTCATGCCAGGTTCAGAGCTGCCAGTTTCGGGGCTGCCAGAGGTGGCAGGATCAGATCCGGCTGCGCCAGATTCGGGTTTGCCGGATTCGGACCCGCCAGATCCGGATTTTCCGGCGTCAGACCAGGCGGGTTCAGAGACCCGCGCGCAATCTGCAAAGCTGGAGCTGGCGGAGCGGGCCGATCCGCTGGGCGATCCTGCAATTCTGGCTTTCCTGCGCCGCCATCAGGACCAGCCGGTCGAGGTCGATGCCAGCCGGCTCCGCCAACCCAATGGGCCACTGATCGAAACACTTCTTGTTGCGGCCAGAACCTGGCGCACCAGGGGAATCGCGTTTTCCATAACCGGCCTCGCGCCCGGTCATGTCGAACAACTGCGCTGGCTGGGCCTCGCGGCCCCTCTCGGCCTTGATCCCGGGGCGGAGGTGCTGCCGGTATGACCCTGCGTATCCTGGCAATTGATGATTCCCTGACCATCCGCACATTGCTCCGGCAGGCGGTCGAGAATGCCGGCTTCGCCTGTGCCACTGCGAATGATGGCAAAGACGGTGTCGATATGTTCAGCGAGGTCGATCCTGACGTTGTGATCACCGACATCAATATGCCCCGGCTCGACGGTTTCGGCGTGATCGAGGCCATTCGCACCGGCACACATAATACCCGCGTGCCGATTCTGGTGCTTTCCACCGAAAGCGGCGAGGCGCTGAAAGCGCGCGCCCGGGCCGCAGGTGCCACCGGCTGGCTGGTGAAGCCTTTCGAGGATCTGCAACTGATCGCCATCTTGCGCCGTGTCACCGGTTATGCCGGCCCCGGCCATTCCGAACGGGAACAGGCCTGACCATGTCAATGCAATCCATTCGTGACACGTTTTTCGAAGAATGCGAGGATCTGCTTGAGGCGCTGGCCGAAGGTCTCGCCAGGATGGAGACCGGCGAGGCCGACAGTGAATGTCTCAATGCCGTCTTCCGCGCCGTTCACTCGATCAAAGGCGGGGCCGGTGCCTTCGCGCTCTCGGATCTGGTCGCCTTTGCCCATCGGTTCGAGACAGTCCTTGATGAAATCCGCTCTGACCGGCTCGATCTGAGCGATGAGGTAATGCATATATTGTTGCGTTCGGCAGATCATCTCGCCGATCAGGTCGAGGCCGCGCGCGAAGAACGCAGCATCGATGCAGAGGTCACAGCCGCGTTTCTTGTCAATCTTGGCACCTGCCTCGGTGATGCCGGTTTCGCGCAGCCAGCCGCCGATGAAGATTTCGGCTTCAGTGCCATCACGCTGGATTTCGGCGCAAGTCCCGGCCTGCCCGCCCTTGACCTTCCGGACCAGGAATTCCCAATCCCGGATCTGTCCCTCCCCGATCCTCTGATGTCTGGCTCCGGGGTGAGGGCGGCGCCTGCGCCCGCCGGTCTCCCCCCCGACAAGACCATCAGCGCTCCCCGCCACCGGATCCGCTTCATTCCCTGGCCGCAGCTTTACAGCAATGGCCATGATCCGCTGGTATTGATCACAAGCCTCGCAGCCCCCGGCGAGCTCGAGATCAGACCGGATCTCTCCTCCTTGCCGGAACTGGCTGATTTCGACCCGGCAAAGCCTTGCCTTGCATGGGATATTCTGGTTGCAAGCCAGCTGCCCGAAGCGGCAGTCGAGGCCCATTTCGAATTCGTGCGCGGCCTGTGTGAGCTTTCCGTCGCGGCGGAAATCAAGCCTGCGAGCGGGATCGAAGACCCGGCTACAACGCTCCCCTGGCCTGCGCCTCTGACAGAGCCTCTGAGAGAGCCACTGACATTTCAGACGCGCGCCCCCGAACCAGAGCAGGTCGCCCTCTCCCCCTCAGCCGGCCCTGCGCCGGATGCGGAGATCGGGACCTCCGCACCTCCGCCAGATAAAGACACGGCGAGAGAAACAATTGGCGAAGGCGCCAGCACCCTTCTCCGGCGCCGTCTTCCGAAAAGCGAGGACGATGCCGAAGGGCGTGGTCCAAAACCCACATTGCGTGTCGATCTGGAGCGGGTGGACCGGCTGATCAACGCAGTAGGCGAGCTGATCATCAACCAGGCGATGATCGAACAGAGCGTGACCGACCTGTCCCTGCCCGCAGACACAGAAATCATCTCCCATACCGAGGATTACCGCCTGCTTGCGCGTGACCTGCAAGAGGCGGTGATGGCAATCCGTGCCCAGCCGGTGAAACCGCTCTTCCAGCGCATGTCCCGCATCGTGCGCGAGGCGGCCGAAGCAACCGGTAAAGCCGCGCATCTGGTCACCATTGGCGATGCGACCGAAGTCGACAAGACAGTGGTTGAGAGGCTGGCGGATCCGCTGACCCATATGATCCGCAATGCTGTTGATCACGGGCTCGAAAGTGCCGCAGCTCGTGCGGCGGCTGGCAAGGATCCTGAAGGCACTATTCGCCTCTCTGCCGCACACCGTTCCTGCAGCGTGATCATCACCATCAGCGACGATGGCGGCGGGCTGGACCGCAGTCGCATCCTCGCAAAAGCAATCTCACGCGGCCTGGTTGCAGAGGGCGCCGAACTGACCGATGCAGAGATTGATAACCTCTTATTCCTGCCTGGTTTTTCTACGGCCGAGAAAATCTCGAATCTCTCCGGGCGGGGGGTTGGCCTTGACGTGGTGAAAAACGCTGTTGCAGCCCTTGGCGGTCGGATTGCGATCAGCTCGACCCTTGGCAGCGGCACCGAGTTTACCATTTCGCTGCCCCTGACCCTTGCCGTGATGGATGGCATGGTCATTTCCGTAGCCGGCCAAACCATGGTCATTCCGATCGCATCGGTGATCGAAACCATCCGCCCGACTGCCGCCGATCTGCATCTCCTTGGAACCTCCGACCGGTTGCTCTCCATCCGTGGCCGTTTCCTGCCGATGATCGATGTCGCCGAATGCCTTGGTTTCGGTCGACGCGATCCGGCTCAGGCCTCACTTGCCCTTCTGGTGGAAACCGATGCCCAGGCCCATTGCGCACTGATGGTGGATGCGGTGCTGGATCAACGGCAGGTGGTGATCAAGGGCCTCGATTCAAATTACGGCGCCATTCCCGGCGTCTCGGCGGCAACCGTGCTGGGCGACGGCCAGATCGCCCTGATCCTCGATACCGAAGCCCTGACCTCGAACATGTCCGGGCTGATCAATGGGCGCAACGGCGCAAACTATCTGCCGCCTGCGGCCGGCGCCACTGCGGACCCGGCCTCTCAGTCCTTCCATCCGCTGGCCGCGCGGGCCCAGGCCCTGCCCCAGCCCCAAACCGGAGGCCCCCATGCAATCCATTGATCTCGCGAGCCGCCTTGACGTCGAATTCGTCACCTTCTTCGCCGGCGCGCAGAGCTTCTCGCTCGATATCTCCCATGTCCGCGAGATCCGTCGCTGGAGCACGGTCACGCCCCTGCCCCATGCGCCGAAAGAAGTTCTTGGCGTGATGAACCTGCGCGGCTCGGTCATCCCGATCTATGATCTCTCCGCCCGGTTCGGCCTTGGCCCCACCCAGGACAATCCGCGCAATGTGGTCGTGGTCGCCACCATCGGCAATCAGACCGTCGGTCTCCTCGTCGAGGCGGTCTCAGAAATCCTCTCGGTCGCCAGAAACCAGATCCAGGAGACACCCGATATCCGCTCTGAAAGCACGCGCGCCTCCATCACCGGCATCATCCAGATGGAGGAAGGCATGACCCGGGTGATCGATCTCGAGGCGGTCATTCAATGCAAATCGAAACAGGCAGCATGACCCGGACCGCCCCCCGTCCAATCATCCCCCCCGAACCCGGCATCAGCGATTTCAGCAGCGCCGAATTCCGCCGGGTCGCTGATTATGCACAACGCGAATTCGGCCTCGTCTTACAGGAAAACAAAAAACAGGTCGTCCAGTCCCGGATCACCCGGCTGTTGCAGGAGTTTCAGTGCACAGATATCGCCTCCTTCTGCTCGAGACTGGAATCGGGCGATTTCCAGGCCGAACGTGAGGCCTTCGTCACTGCGCTGACCACCAATGTGACCAGCTTCTTCCGTGAAGCGCATCACTTCGACATCTTCGCAGAAAACCTGCTGAAGCCCAGCCTGTCCGGCCTCAGATCAGGCCAGAGGCTCCGGGTCTGGTCAGCCGGATGCTCTGCCGGCCAGGAACCATATTCGGTCGCGATGCGGATCCTTGATCTGCTGCCCGATGCAGCAAAGCTCAATATCCGCATTCTTGCTACCGATATTGACCCGGCCATTATCGCAAAGGCACGAGCTGCGGTCTATCCCGAAGAGGAAGCGCGTGGCATCCCGCCCGCCTTTCGCAAGAGGTTCATCACCACCCGCGCCGCAGGATGTTTCTCTCCGGATCCATGTGTCACCGGCCTGATCCGCTTTGCAGAGCTTAACCTTGTTGGAGACTGGCCGATGCGCGGGCCATTTGACGCGATCTTTTGCCGCAATGTGGCAATCTATTTCGACAAGCCAACCCAGGCCCGCCTCTGGAGCAGATTTGCAGCCTTGCTGCGCCCGGGCGGGCTGCTCTTCATCGGCCATTCCGAACGCGTCTCAGGCCCGGCCATGAACCATCTCGTCAGCGCAGGGATCACCACCTATCGCCGCAGCAAGGACATAAAAGGATAAACCAATGAGTTTGAAAGAAAACCTTCGCGTGATGGTTGTTGACGACATGTCCGTCAGCCGCGCTTTGATCTCGCAATCCCTCGAAGAAATCGGCATCAGACATTTCGCCACTGAATCCGACAGCGGTGCGGTCCTGGGCAAGCTCGCAACCAGCCCTGTGCATCTGGTCATATCCGACATGAATATGCCGGGGCTTTCCGGTCTCGATCTGCTCGCGGCCCTGCGCGGGAACACCGCGACGCAGAAGATCGGCTTCATTCTGATCACTGGCACCCCCTCGCCCGAGGTTCTTAAACGCGGCCAGGAGCTGGGCCTGAACAATCTGATCCGAAAACCGTTCACCGCTGCCACGGTAAAAACGGCAATCGAAAGGGTGGTGGGGCCGCTATGACGCAATCTGGATCTGCCTGTCCGAAGGTGCAGGCGCAATATGATCGCAATGGTCTCGCTGCACTGCTGACAGCGATATCCCGTGGGCTATGCGACAGCCGCGATATGCTATTGCGAGTCGAAAAGGCAATTCTCACCACCAATGGGAACGCGCCCGCCGGCATGCAAGATATCGACCGTATCGGGCAACGGCTCGACGATCTGCGACGGCTGCTTGAGGATCTCGCTGCTGCCAGTGACAATATTCCCCCACCGCTCCCGGCGCCCAAACTGGCCAGCCGCATCAGACTCGCCGAAATCCGCAGGATAATTCCGGGCCTTGCCACGGAAATGACCCGCCCTGAGCCGGCACCGGATGATCCGGTTCTGTTCTGAACTCTCACAACCAGTCGGATAAAATACGCCATGACCCGCCTGCCAGGATTGCACTTCTCCAGCACAGGCCACCGCATTTACAGCCGGGTCAGCCCTGCCCCTGTCCTGTTCGCAGAGGGAGGCCGCGCATGAAAAGGCAGAAAGTCATGATTGCCACGGCCCGCGCCATCAGCGGTGCAAGGCTGAGCCGGCGTATCGGGGAACTGCCCGGCTATGAGATCTGCGGGCAGGTACAAGACCTTTCCTCCGCCTATATGCTCAGCGAGAGCAGTGAGCCAGCGCTTGCGCTGATCGGAAGCGACCTCACGCGCTTGCCGGAATTCGAAGGTCTTTTGTCGCTGTTTCGCGTCGCACAAACCGCCTGGCTGGAAATTCCGGACAGCCTTACCGGCGAAATCCGCCAGAACGGCAGCGATCCCACGGCCTTGCCAGGCCTGGTCCAGTGGCTGGAAAGCGCCAAAAGACAATGCCCTGTTACTTCCCCTGTGTCCTCCCGCCCAAATGCAATTGCTGCACAAAACGAGGCCGGCGGTACATTTTTGGCCGACCGCATCATTCTGATCGGCGCCTCAACCGGCGGGATCGATGCGCTTTTGACAATTCTGTCGGCCTTTCCTGCGAATTGTCCGCCCTGTGCCATCGTCCAGCATACCGGCGCGGGTTTCTCAGACAGTCTTGTGCGCCTCTTTTCCCGTTGCTGCGCGGCGAAGGTTGTGCCCGCCGCGCCTGGAAAGGCGCTGCTTCCCGGCACGGTGGTGATTGGCGCGGGCTGTCCTGGCCATCTGATCGTGAAACACGGCACGCCCCATATCTGCGACCTGGCTTCAGGGCCACCGGTCTCGGGCCATACGCCCTCGGTGGATATCCTGTTTCAATCCGCGCTCAGCTTTGCGCCTTCGGTCACCGCGGCGCTCCTGACCGGCATGGGGCGTGACGGGGCGGCGGGGCTCCTTGATCTGCGCCGCGCCGGGGCCGTGACCTTCGCCCAGGATGAGGCAAGTTCCACGGTCTATGGTATGCCCCGCGCAGCGGTCGAAATCGGCGCCGCGATGGAGAGCCTGCCGCTGAACCGCATCGCCGGTCAACTGTTGAGCCATTGCCGCAAACGCCAGCCAATGCCCCTGGCGCGCTGACTGCAGGCATGAACACCCCTGATTGCCAGGAGGTCTCTGTCGGAAACCCATATGTAGCATAGTGGCTCAGCCGTTCCCGTTAGCCCTGTCAGTTCAGATCGACAGCAAGGAAGCGTCGCCGGCGGTTCCTTCTCATCTGCGAAGGCGTTCAGACCAGACAGACCCCGCACAGAAAACCGTCCGGGCGGGTCACTCCGCCTGAGATCCCCTGCTCCGGTCCCTTCTTCAAGCGCTGCAGCACCCCCCCGGCGGGAAACCGCCCTTCAGGCCGCTGCACCTGTTTCAGTCATCCAGCCGGATGGTGATCCGCCGGTTATTGCGGCCTTTGTTGACGATTTCACCGACCGTGAGACGCCCGACCTCGCCGATACGCGCGACATGGGTGCCACTGCAGGGCTGCAGGTCGATTTGTGCCGGCCCTTCCCCGATCCCGACCAGCCGCAACCGGCCATGACCCTGGGGCGGCCGGACTGAAAGCGTGCGGATCAGCTCCGGCCTTGCCTCAAGCTCCTCTTCGGTGATCCAGCCGGTCGTCACTTTCAGATCGGTATCAATCAGCAGGTTCAGCTGCGCGGTCAGCCGCTGCACATCCGGCAACGGGTCGGGAATATCAAAATCCAGCCGGCTCTTCGCTGCGCCGATCTGGCCGCCCGTGACCGGACGCGCCACCACTGCCGCGAGCAGATGCAGCGCCGTATGCATCCGCATATGGCGATATCGCCGGCCCCAGTCGAGGCGTTGCACCACCCTCGTACCCACCGCCGGCAGCGCCTGCGGCAGGCCTGGCACCAGCACGACATTCCCATCGCCGGTGCGGGTGGTCGTGCCGACCGGGATGCTGCCGCCCTCCCAGATCAACTGGCCGGAATCGCCGGGCTGGCCACCGCCGGTCGGGAAAAAAATGGACCGCTCAAGCACGATGCCGCCTTCGGGGGAATGGCCGGTGACAAGCGTTTCACACTGCTGAAGATAGGGCTCGGTCCTGTAATGATGCTGCATCTTACCCCTGCCCGGTGCCGCGCAGCGCTGCCCCGATTTCGCCTGCATTCCCAAGCGTGATCTCGGCGCTGGTCGAGGGTAACTTTATCCCCTCGGCAATAAAACGCTGCACGATCATATGGTTGATATCACTGCGCACCGAGCCCTGGAAATTCACATCCCGCAGAATGACCCTGATCTCGAAATTCAGCCCGCCGTTGAACCCCTGCAAAACGATGGTCGGCGCCGGGTTCAGGATCACCATGGGCTGTGCTTCTGCAATCTCGCGCAAAAGCTTCTCGACCCGCCTCGTATCCTCGGTCCAGGCCACGGTCACCGGCACAATCAGCCGCCCGGCCAGACCAAACCGGGTCCAGTTTGTGACACGCTGGCTGACCAGATCGGCATTTGGCACGACGACGACATTGCGGTCAAAGGTCTGAATGCGGGTCGAGCGCACCGATATCGTTTTCACGATGCCCTGGGTGGTACCGACCTCGATCCAGTCACCCTCGGAAACCGGGCGCTCGATCATCAGGATGATGCCGGAAACGAAGTTCTGCACGATGTTTTGCAGGCCGAAACCGATACCGACCGAAAGCGCCGAGGCGACGATGGCGAGGCCAGAGAGGTCTATCCCGGTCGCATTGATCGCCACCAGCGCCGCAAAGAAAATGCCGACATAACCGGTTCCCGAGACCAGCGCGTTCTGGCCGCCGCGGTCCATCCGGGTACGCGGCAGGATAGAATTGCGCAACGCGCCCTGAAACAGCCGCGTGATCAGGTAGCCGATGACGAAAATCACTGCGAAAAGCAGGAAATCCGAGGGCGAGACCCTGGTGTCGCCCAGCTGAAAGCCTTCGCGGAACCGGGTCCAGATCTCGCTTAGATCCGCGATCCGACTGCCCCAGATCAGCGCGAAAAGCGGGATCGACATCAGCGCGAGCGCAAAGCCTGCAAGCACCGGCACAAGGCGTTCATTCTCGGCCTCGGCATCGGCGGCGGGATAGACCACCGCCCAGATATCAGCGAGCAGCCGTTGCAGAATGATCAGAACCGCCATCAGCCCAAGCGACATGATCGCCGGATAGACCAGCGCCGCACCGGCCGTGACATAGCCGAGGGCCGCAAGCCCCGGGCCCGCAACCGCGATCAGTTTCAGTGCCCGTCCCAGAAGCCCGATCAGCTTTTCGCCATAGCCGTTCTGTTCGCCCTGTTCCTGGCTGAGCCGCAGGATCCGCCCCATGCGCCACAAAAGGATGCCACCACCCGCCAGCATCGGGAAGCTTGCAACCGCCGTGACGGCATCGGGGTAATTCTGCCCGTCCATGGTCAGCCGGCGCAGCGCCTCAAAGGACAGCACGACGCCCATCAACGCGGCAAGGATACGGCCTTCCTGGCGCTGATTGCGCTGCAAGGGCAGGATCGCCTGGTCGACATCGACCCGGGGAAATACCCGCGCCGCCAGCCAGAAAGCAACAAAGACCACGCCCCCCAGCACCGGCAGCGCGAGCGCCACCTCGCCGGTGGTGCGGCCCATAAAGCCGGTGCGGATCAGCGCCGCTGACAGGGCCACCATACCGATCGATGGCACGATGATCTGCCCGAGCGAGGCCAGCAGGCCAAAGATCCGCCGCCGCGCCTCGGTCTTGCCGATGCGGAGCCGGTCGGCAAAAGCCTCGATCCAGGGCCGGGCGAAAATCGTGGTGGCGACAGTCACCGCCAGAAGCAAAAGGATCAGCGGCAGCGCATTCCAGAACTGTGCTCTGGCGCGGCTGTCATGGAGTTTGGTGCTCAGCTCGCCCCAGAGCCGCAGGGCGGTGTCGGTCAGGCCACCTGCTGCTTCGGGCCAGTTGGCCGGGTTCAGCGGCGAGGGCCAGAGCTGCAAAAGCTGGTCAGTGTGACGGCTGCGGGCCTTGCCGTCGATTTCGCGGATCAGACCATCGGCGCGGCGGTAAGCCTCTTCTGCCGCAATGCCCGGCGCCTGTAACAAGGAAAGCTGCTGGCCTAGATCTTTGCGTTTCTGCGCGATTTCAGGTGCTTCGGTGGCATCACCGGTTGGCGCCGGGCCTAGCGCGCTGATCTGTTCGCGCACCGTGGCAATGCGGGACGCATTGGTGGTCTGCGCCAGGGTCAGTTTGGCGCGCCAGTCGACGATAAGGCCGCGCAACTCATCAAGCCGCGCATCTGTGACCGTGTCGGAGCCCAGTTCGGCCTCGGCGGTGGTCGCAATCTCGCCCCAGGCCGCATAATCCAGCGGCTGGGTCTGATCATCGCCTTCGGCCCGGACCGGCGCTGGCGCAAGCGCAGCGACACCAAGCCAGAGCGCCAGCAGGCAGTGCAGGATGCAAAGTGGCAGCCTCATGCGGGCCGCCTCGCAAAAGACCAGACCGCCACCGCGCCCCCCTTCAGAGATCCTGATAGACCGCCGGCAGCGGGCGGTTGCCGCGCGCCAGCCATTCCGGCACCGGCAGGCCCTTATCCTTCAGGAAAGCCGGGTTAAACATCTTAGACTGATACCGGTTGCCGTAATCGCAAAGCACTGTGACAATGGTATGGCCCGGCCCCATTTCCTGCGCCATGCGGATCGCACCGGCGATATTGATCGCCGACGATCCACCGACGCAAAGCCCTTCTTCGGTCAGGAGGTCAAAGGCCAGCGGCAGCGCCTCGGCATCCGGGATCCGCCAGGCCATATCGGGGCGGAAGCCTTCAAGATTGGCGGTGATACGGCCCTGGCCAATGCCTTCGGTGATCGAATTGCCGGGGCTCTCGAACACGCCACTGGTGTAATAGCTGTAAAGCGCCGCGCCTTCCGGATCGGCAAGGCCGATCTTCACGCCTTTGGGCTGGAGCGCCATCGCAACCCCCGCCAGCGTGCCACCCGAGCCGACTGCCGCGACGAAGCCGTCGACCTTGCCGCCGGTCTGCTCCCAGATCTCGGGCCCGGTCGTCTCGATATGGGCCTGGCGGTTCGCGGTATTGTCGAACTGGTTGGCCCAGATCACGCCATTGGCCTCGGTCCTGGCCAGTTCTTCCGCCAGGCGCCCGGAATAGCGGATATAGTTGTTCAGGTTTTTATAAGGCGCCGCCGGCACCTGGACGAGTTCAGCCCCGGCGAGGCGGATCATGTCCTTTTTCTCCTGGCTCTGGGTCTCGGGGATCACGATCACTGTGCGAAAGCCCAGCGAATTCCCGACCAGCGCAAGGCCGATCCCGGTGTTCCCGGCCGTGCCTTCGACAATGGTGCCGCCGGGCTGCAAAAGCCCCTTCGCCACCGCATCACGGATGATATACAGCGCCGCCCGGTCCTTGACAGACTGGCCCGGGTTCATGAATTCGCATTTCCCAAGGATGGTGCAGCCGGTCAGCTCAGACGCCTTCTTCAGTTTCAGAAGCGGCGTATTGCCAATGATGCCCGCCAGATCGCTGTGAATTCGCATGGGTCTTTCCCCTGGGGTCTTTCTCCGGGCGCCATGCCCGCTTTCATGCTTCAGGTGTAAAAGCGCGGGCGCTCAAACTCAAGTCATCCGCGCGTCGGCCAAAGCGTGAAGCAGGCCTGATATTCCATAATTCGCCGATCCCGGGCACCAGCCTCGCGCGGTGTCCCCTCTAGGGCCGAGGATCTCCTTAAATTGCCACGAACTTAAGAGAAATTTTCTGCTTCCTGCGGCCCGGTATGCGCCTGAAAAAGCGCAGATCTGCCGGCTCAACACAGGCCAGGCCGGTCCTGAAAGTACGTCATTTTTCCCCGGGCGGCGCAGCTGCGGACAGCCAGACCCCGATTGCCGGCAGCACATCAAAAAAGGCGGGCCAGCCGGCCCGCCTTAATTTCCATCGCCAGGCGATCAGCCCGCTTTCGCGACCAGAAGCCCGTCTTTTTGCAGCCCCGCATAGCATTCATCCAGCGATTTGGTCGCGCGCTGGATCAGCGTGTCGATCTCGGCCGTCGTGATCACCAGCGGCGGAGAGATGATCATGCGATCGCCAACATGGCGCATCACCAGATCATTGGCAAAGCAGCGCTCGCGCGCCCGCAGACCAACGGTGCCCTCTTCCGAGGCAAAGCGCGCGCGGGTTGCCTTGTCCGGGGTCAGCACCAGCGAGCCCATCAGGCCGACAAGTTTCGTCTCGCCGACCAGCGGGTGATCGGCCAGCGCCGCCCAGCGTTCCGCCAGATAGGGATTGGCGACCTTCTGCACATGTTCGACCACATTCTCGTCTTGCATGATGCGCAGGTTTTCCAGCGCGACAGCTGCCGCAACCGGATGGCCCGAATAGGTATAGCCATGGTTGAAATCGCCGCCCGAACCGACGACCTCGGCCACGTCATCCGACACGATCGAACCGCCGATCGGCGCATAGCCCGAGGAGAGGCCCTTGGCGATGGTCATGATGTCGGGCTTGATGTCAAAGGTCTGGCTGCCGAACCAGTTTCCGGTGCGACCAAAGCCGGTGATCACTTCATCAACGATCAGCAAGATATTGTATTTCTTACAGATCCGCTGAATTTCCGGCCAATAGGTTTTCGGCGGGATGATCACGCCGCCCGCGCCCTGTACCGGCTCGCCGATGAAGGCCGCAACCTTGTCGGCGCCAATCTCATTGATCTTCGCTTCCAGCTCCTGCGCACGGGCAAGGCCGAAAGCATCTTCGTCCTGGTCACCACCCTCGCCCCACCAATAGGGCTGGTTGATATGCTCGATACCGTCGATTTTGCCGCCATGGGCATGGATCGGTTTCATGCCGCCAAGGCTGCCGCCGCCCATGGTCGAGCCATGATAGCCATTCCAGCGCGCGATGATCACCTGCTTTTCCGGCTGGCCCTTGACCTGCCAATAGCGGCGGACAAGGCGGATATTGGTGTCATTGGCCTCGGATCCCGAGCCGGCAAAGAACACATGGTTCAGATCGCCCGGCGCCAGTTCCGCAAGCTTTGCCGCCAGCGCAATCGCCGGTACATGCGTCGTCTGGAAGAAGGTGTTGTAATAGGGCAGCTCCATCATCTGGCGCGCTGCAACCTCACCCAGTTCCTTGCGGCCGTAGCCGATGTTGACGCACCACAGGCCCGCCATCCCGTCCAGAATGCGGTGCCCTTCCGAATCCGTCAGCCAGCAGCCCTCGCCGCGCAGGATCACCCGCGCGCCTTTTTTCGCCAGCGCCGCCTTATCGGTGAAAGGGTGGAAGTGATGCGCTGCGTCGAGCTTTTGCAACTCGGCCGTGGGCGTGTTGTTGTTGATCATATTCATGGTGACCACCCTTTCCGTCAGGAAGAATCAGCAGGCGCCTGGCGCCCTCACCTCGCAGGATAGGAACAATCCCGACCGGCATCAAGAAATTTGATCAAATTATTTGCGCCTCGCGACGGCCCGCGCGAAAGCCGCGCGGCGATCTCAGTCCCCCTCGCCGGACCGGCTGCACCAGCCGCGCTCAAAGGCCGCCGCCTCGCCCCAGCCACTCGCATTCAGCGCCTCGGGGTTCAGAGGCGGCAGGTTGCGCATCCTGCCATTCTCGACCACGCGGCCTGCCAGCGTGTCGACCACACATTGCGTCTCTTCGGCCGGACCATCGAAGCCCTGGAAAGAGGCCTGGAGCGCATAGCCGACAATCGTATACTGAAAATCGATAAAACGGATTTCCACGACCTCGCGCCCCTCGCCCTCCTCATCGGCGAATTCGGTGATCACCTGCAGCGTGCTGCCATCCGGGGTCTCGACCACTTCCAGCCGCTGCGAGGTCGCAAAGGCCGCAACGGCAAAATCGGCGACGTCCAGGTCCGGCGCGTCATTGCCATCCGGCACCGCCCCCATTCCATTCCAGATCTTCAGCGCTGCCAGATCGGACTCGGTCTCCAGCTGCGCGCGGAACCAGAACCCATCGCCCGCTGCACCGGCCCAGTTGCCGGTCACCTCGTTGTCCGCCTGCCGGGCCAGACCGGGAAGCGCCGGGAGCGAAATCCCGACCGCCGCCATCATCGCCAGAACTGTAGCTTGCCGCATTGCCGACCTCCTGAACAGGTAACTGCCAAGCCTTAGGACGGGCCAGGCGGCAAAGCAAAGGTGGAATCCCCCACCTCTGCACCTCTGCAAATGCTCTGGAAGGATTTTCCGGGTGCAATGGTCCGGGCGTCAGCGAGCAGAGCGTGTGACCGCCGGAATAAGATGCATCATCTTTGGGGGCGAACTCATTGGGGTCAGGACCCGGCCCACCCGAGGCCGGTCACTTGCCCTTAGGACAGGTGTAGAAAAACTGACCCAGCCAAAGCCCGGCCATGCAGACCGGCCGCATTGACAAATACCGCAGCAAAGGCGTTCCGCTGCCAGCCAGTGGCCCGAACAGAACACCACCTCAGCGTTTGCCGAAGATCGTCCCGAGCACGCCACGCACAACGGCCTGGCCGCTTTTGCTGCCCAGCTGGCGTGCGAAACTCTTGGCGAATGCCTCACCGACCGAATCCGAGCGCGAAGAACTGCTCTTTTTCTTCGGAGCCGGCTCTGTCGTCCTCGTCGGCGCCTCATAGCGCCGCGAAGAGTTTTCGCCGCCATAGCGCCTGCCACGGCTGAACTCTTCGCCCGCGGCCCCCTCGGCCACCGCTTCTTGCGAACGTGACGCTTCTGCCGCCGCCTTCCCGGCGCGCGCCCGCAAAATCTCGAACGCGCTTTCACGGTCAATCTCGGTATCGTATTTCCCGGCCAGCGGCGAGGCGGCAAAAGCCGCCACCCTTGCGCTTTCCTCCGCAGGCCCAAGCCGGCTGAAGGGCGGACGGACTAGGGTGCGCTCGGCCATGCCCGGCACGCCTTTGGCCTCCAGCAGCGAAGTCACCGCCTCGCCGGTGCCGACCTCGCGGATCGCCTCTTCAATCGGAAAGCGCGGATTGGCGCGATAGGTGCGGGCCGCCCGCGCCAGATCGGTCTGGTCCTTCGCGGTGAAAGTGCGCAGCGCATGCTGCACCCGGTTCCCCAGCTGACCCAGCACGGTATCGGGCACATCGGCCGGATTTTGCGTGATGAAATAGACGCCGACGCCTTTTGACCGGATCAGTCGCGCCACCTGTTCAATCCGCGAAATCAGCGCCTTAGGCGCGTCATTGAACAGAAGATGCGCCTCATCAAAGAAAAAGACGAGCTTTGGCTTATCGGGATCGCCCACTTCCGGCAGCGCCTCGAACAGCTCGGACAGGAGCCACAGGAGGAAGGTCGCATAAAGCCGCGTGCTGTTGATCAGCCTGTCGGCGACAAGGATCGAGATCCGCCCCGTCCCGTCGGGATCCACAGTCATGAGATCCGCAAGTTCCAGCGCCGGCTCCCCAAAGAGTTGGGTCGCCCCCTCGTTTTCCAGCATCAGGAGCCGGCGCTGGATCGCGCCCACCGATTGCGACGAGACCAGCCCATAGGTGGAGGAGATCTCGGCGGAATTCTCCGCAATAAAGGTCAGAAGCGCGCGCAGATCCTTCATATCGAGAAGCGCGAGTTTCTCATCATCGGCCAGTCGGAAGGCGACATTCATCACGCCTTCCTGCACCTCGGTCAGCTCCAGCAGCCTCGACAAAAGCAAAGGCCCCATCTCGGCGATGGTGGTGCGCACCGGATGGCCGCGCTGGCCAAAGAGATCCCAGAACAGCACCGGATAAGCGCGATAGGCCAGATCAATGCCGATGGTTTCGGCGCGGGCCGCAAAGGCTGCGTGGGTCTTTGCGGCCGGATCGCCCGGCTGGCAGATCCCCGAAAGATCGCCCTTGATATCTGAAAGGAACACCGGCACGCCCGCCGCCGCAAAGCCCTCGGCCAGCACCTGGAGCGTCACCGTCTTGCCGGTCCCGGTTGCACCGGCGATCAGCCCGTGCCGGTTGCCGTATTTCAGCAGCAACTCCTGCGCGACACCGTAGCCCTCGCCGCCTCCGCCCAGGAAAATCCGGTCCTGCGCTGCGGCGGGTGTGGCTGGATCATTCTGTGCTGTCACCGGGTAAACTCCTGTCTCGGGGCCTGAGATCCGGGCAGGCAACGGCGGCCATACCATTTCAGATCTGCCGTTTCCGACCTTACATTGCGGCATGGACCATACCCTGTTCCGCCGTCGAAACCAGCCTCGTTCTTACCGGGCCGGCTGCGGGCAGGACGCCGTCCGGTTGTCTCGCGGCGCGCTCTCGCAAGGCGGGCCTCCGCCCCGGTTCCGCCTGCGCAGAAGGGAAGCAGAAGGGAAGCCGTATTAGCGTAAAATCACAGAAATCCTGACCAAATGGTTAGATTTTTTTCTCTGTCTCTGGCCGCCAGATGTAACAGATTTCCTGTTGACGCAGTGCAGAAAGCTGCTTAGCGTCCCTTTACGTGAAGTCGGCCAGTCCGACAGGGAGCAAAAAATATAAGCGTAAGGGGCCCGCCCCGCAGCGCATGCAAAGGGCCGGTCATTCCGGCCCTTTGTTTTTTCTGCCCCGCCCATTTCCCCTCGCATTCCGACCTTCAGACGGGTGGCCATCGCCCCTGTGCCAGTCCAGGTGCAGAGGTCACTACTATATCCAGGGTTGAAGCCGCTTTTACCGGAACGCTGTCCGGCAACAACCCGCCGCTGGTCGCGCAAATGAGACCTGACACTGCCATTTCAGCGTGATATTCAGCCTGCGGCAGCCAGGCAAATTTCCACCGGCTACAGTCACCGTTCAAAGGACATGACTATATGTTGAACCCGCGTATCTCGCTTCTCGCTCTTGCACTTGCATTCGGCAGCCCCTTTGCCGCGCTCGCCCAGGACACGACAGAAGCACCCGCTGAAGCAACCGCCGACACCACCGCTCCGGCAGAAGCCGCCGGGCAACCGGCCGGGGGCAGCGATCTGTCGATGGGCTCCGAGATCGGTGGCCAGAGCGCGATCTACACCGCCTCGACCCATGAGAAATGGGAGCTGCGCTGCGAGCGCGTCGGCCTCGAAGCCGATCCCTGCCAGCTTTACCAGCTGCTGAAAGATGCCGATGGCTCGCCAGTGGCCGAACTCGCGATCTTCTCGCTGCCTGCAGGCGCCCCCGGCCCGGCGGTTGCCGGTGCGAACTTCATCGCTCCCTTGGAGACCCTTCTGACCGAAGGAATGCAGCTGACGGTCGATACCGCCAAAGCGCGCGCCTATCCGTTCACCGTCTGCACCCAGATCGGTTGCGTGGCGCGGATCGGTTTCACCGCCGAAGAAATTGCCGGCTTCAAAAAGGGCGCCACCGCGAAATTCGCGATCTCGCCCTTCGTGGCACCGGATCAGAAAGTCAGCCTCGATGTCTCGCTGAAAGGCTTCACCTCGGGCTATGACGCAATGGTCGCGGCTAATGTGAAGGCCGATGCAGCCGCCGCGGCTGCCGCTGCCGCAGCGCCGGCTCCTGCCGCCGCCGAGTAAGGACCTTACCGGGCCGCGCGCAGTGCAAGCACCGCGTTCAGCCCGCCAAAGGCAAAGGAATTCGACAACGCCGCGCCCGTCCGGGCGCGGCGTGCTTCATTCGGGACATGGTCAAGGTCACAATCAGGATCTGCGCGGTCCAGCCCGAGCGTCGGCGCGATTACGCCCTGATCCAGCGCCATCAGGCAGGCGATCAGTTCCAGCGCGCCGGTCGCGCCGATCGCGTGACCATGCGCCGCCTTGGTCGATGAAACCATTAGCCCAGTGCCCGCCCCGAACACCTCACGGATCGCCGCAACCTCATTGCGGTCATTGACCCTTGTGCCGGTGCCATGGGCGTTGATATAGCCGATCTCTTCGGGGGCAAGGCCGGCCTCGGCCAGTGCGGCCCGCATCGCCCCCGCGGCGCCGCTGACCGAGGGCACCACGATATCGCCCGCATCCGCCGTCATGCCGAAACCGGCAATCTCGGCCAGAACCTTTGCGCCGCGCGCCCGGGCGCGGGCCTCGTCTTCCAGCACGAAGACCGCCGCCCCCTCGCCCATCACCATGCCATTGCGGCTGGCCGAAAACGGGCGGCATCCGTCGGGGGACAGCACCCGCAGCCCCTCCCAGGCCTTGATACCGCTGAAACACAGCATCGCCTCGGCGCCCCCCGCCAGCATCGCGGGCGCATGCCCGTCGCGGATCAGGCGGAAGGCCTGGCCAATCGCATGGTTTGAGCTGGAACAGGCTGAAGACACTGCGAAAGTCGGTCCGGTCAGCCCGTGCCGCATCCCGATATGCGAGGCGGCGGCGTTCATCATCAGGCGCGGCACCGTCAGCGGCGGCACGCGGTTCCGGCCGCCCTCGAACACCGCACGGTAGTTTTCTTCCCAGGTATGGATGCCGCCGGAGGCCGAACCGATCAGCACCCCCGCCCCTTCGGCCGCGCCCGGCCCGGCCATGGCCAGCGCCTCTTCTGCCGCAGCAAGCGCGTAGCGGGTAAAGGGGTCGTAAAGCGACTGTTCCTGCGGGGTCAGGCCCTGATCCCAGGCCCAGCCCCGGATCTGCGCGCCGATGCGGATCGTCAGCCGGTCGGCATCGCGAAATTCCAGCGGCCCGATGCCCGAGCGCCCCGCCGCCAGCGCCGCATAAGTGCCGGGAAGATCATGGGCCAGTGCATTCACCGTTCCCGCGCCGGTGATGACCACCCGCCTCATAGGTGCCCGACCGGTCTTTGCGCCGCGATCAGTGCCTCGATGCCGCGAATTATGCCGCCGATATCCGAGACGTCCAGATCTTCCGGTCCGGCCTGCCCCGGGTCATTCGGGTTGAAAGGGACCGAGATGTCGAACCTTTCTTCAATGGCGAAAATCGCCTCCACCAGGCCGAGGCTGTCGATGCCCAGATCCTCGGGCCGGTCGCTTTCATTTATGCCGGCAGGATCGATCAGCGCCTGGGCGGCGAGGATCGCGATCACCTGGCTCCCTGTCTCGCTGCGGCTCATCGGGGTGACCCTCAGTCTTCCGTCCCGGCATCAGTGCCGGAGGTCAGTTTTTCCAGCGCGGCGACCCGTGCGGCAAGGCGCGGCAAACGGCGCAGATATTTCTGGATCTCGACATGGGTTTCCATCTTCACCGCAGGATACCCGAGAAGCACCCGCCCCGCCGGCGCATTGGTGAAGATCTTGGTGCCACCACCGCAGATCACATCATCGCCCACGAAGATATTGTCGCTGACGCCGACCTGCCCGGCCAGCACCACGCGGCTGCCGATCTTTGACGAGCCGGCAATGCCGACCTGGCCGCAGATCAGACTGTCCTCGCCGATCTGCACATTATGGCCGACATGAACGAGGTTATCGAGCTTGGTGCCGCGCCCGATGGTGGTGTCGCGGATGGTGCCGCGGTCGATACAGGTATTGGCACCGATCTCGACATCATCGCCGATGGTCACTGCGCCCAGCGAATGAATGCGGGTCCAGCTTTGTTCCAGGATCTGGTCGCGCTGTCCGAGCGTCTCGCGGATCTCTTCGACGCCGGATTTCTCGGGCGTGACAAAGGAGAACCCGTCCGAGCCGATCACCGCGCCGGGCTGGCAGATGAACCTTGCGCCGATGGTGACGCGTGCACCGATCTTTGCGCCTTGCAGGATCATCGCATCTTCGCCGATACGCGCGCCTTCGGCGATCGAGACATGGCTTGCGATCCGGGCATTGGCACCGAGGATCACATCGCGCCCGATCACCACAAAGGGGCCAATCGCCGCACCCTCGCCAATCTGCGCCGTCGCGTGCACCACGGCCAGCGGGTGGATGCCCGGCGCGATCTCCGGCCCCGGATCCATCAGATGTGTGAGCCCCGCCATCGCGAGCCGCCCGCGCGGCGCGAAAATCGCGGCCTCCAGCCCCATCGCGCGCCAGTCCGCCCCCGGCCAGACCACGGCCGCACGCGCCCGGCCCTCAGAGATCCGGCCCGCGTAGCGCGGGTCCATTGCCAGAGCGAGACTTTGCGGCCCGGCGGCCTGCGGCTCGGATGCCTCAGAGACGCGGATCGTCAGATCGCCTTCGGCCACCGCATCAAGTGCGGCTGCAATATCGCCAATACTATGCTCAGCCATCGCAAATCCCTCCGGAACCCGAAGAGACAGTTACTGCGAAACCGTCCGCGCGACCACCCCTTCGGCGCTGAGCGCCGACCAGAGCTTTGCGTCGCGGCCGTAAACGTCGCGCCGATAGCCCATCACGCCATGCCCCTGCGGATAGGCCGTGAAATAGACCAGATGGATCGGCACTTTTTTCTCAAGCTTTACAGGCGTTTCCCGCCCACCCTTGAGAGTTTGGTTGAACTCGCTTTCGATTTCCGGCGCCTGGTTGCGGAACAGGGCATGGGCGAAATCAAAGGGATCGGCGAGCCGGATACAGCCATGGCTGTAAGCCCGCTTGTCATGGGCAAACAGGGATTTAGCAGGCGTATCATGCAGATAGATGTTATGCTTGTTAGGGAACATGAACTTGACCTTGCCAAGCGCATTATTGTCGCCCGGCGGCTGGCGCATGCCAAAGGGGAAGCTGCGCGCGGTATAGCCCGCGAAATTCACCGATCCACGCGGCACGACGCGGCCATTCCTGTCCACGATCTGCATATGGCTGACCGCATTCGGGTTCGAGCGCAAAAGCGGCAGATATTCCCCCACGATGATCGAGCGCGGCACCCCCCAGGACGGGTTCACCACCATATGATCCATCATATCCGAGAATTCCGGCGTGCGGCGGTCCATCTCCTCGCGCCCGATCACCGAGCGCGTGCGAAATGTCACCCGCCCGTCATCAATGATTTCGGCCGAGAAATCCGTCAGATTGACCCAGATCATCCGCCCCGCGCGGTCTATATCCATCCAGCGCTCGCGTTCCATCGCGACAAGGACGGATTTCATCCGGTCTTCGGGCTCTTTGTTGATCTCGGCCAGGGTATCGCCCCCGGCCACGCCATCAGCGGGCAGACCATGCGCCCGCTGGAAATTCATCACCGCGTTTTGCACCATGCGGTCATAAACCGCGGTCGGTGTGGGCGAGAGCCAGCCCATGGCGATCAGCCGGTCGCGCAGGATCACCACACGCTCGCCGGTCGCACCCGGCTCCAGCGCGCCGGCGGGCACCTGCGGCCCCCAGCCCCCCGAAGCGCTCAGCTCCTCAAGGTCAAAACGCGTCTTCATCAGCTGCACATAGGCGTCGGAATCGGGCAGCAGCCGACGCGCCACCGTGGCAGGGTCGCGCGTGGCAATCGCGCGCAGCAATGCATAGGAATCGGGCCGGGTGATCTCGCGCACGATGGTGGAATCGATTTTTGCCGGATCCAGCGCGCCCGAACTGACATCCCGGGCCCAGTCAAGCCAGGCGCGTGTCATCTTGACTTCAAGCCGGCCCAGATCTCCCTCGGTCCTGGCCGAGGCCAGCGCGGCGCGGATCCCGGCCAGATCATAGCGCGCGACCGGCAACCCGTGATCCCCGGCGGTCTCAAGCGCGGCGATCAGCGCCTGGCGGCGGGCCGCATCCTCAGGCCCGGTCCAGAGCGTGTCATATGCAGTATCGCGATACCAGGCTGCGACCTCTTCATCATCCGCCGCAGCGATCGCGAGAGATTGGGAAAATGCCGTGGATTTTGCCGCGACAGGCAGCCCTGCCGATACCAGCCCGGCTGCCAGCACAAACCCAAGCGCTACCGAAGAAAGAAGGCCACGCACCCCCGTTTTCAGACCATAACCGGGGAGGGAAATCGGCATCTGCAACCTCGTAAACATGCGAAAAGCTTCGGCTTCAGCTAGATTCAGCGATTTGGACACCATGTCCATTCACAATCCTGTCCATCGGGCCCCATATTGCGCTCCCCCGACAGACCCGGGCCGGTTTTTCGATCATAGTTGCAGCAGGGCCACGCTGACCACCAGTCAGGAATTCAGCGATTTTTTGCTTATCGGCGGTTGAGTGGGGAACCAAAGGCAATCTTTGCTTGGGCTTCGAATCATGATGTGCCATACAGACCATGCATCCGGAAGGGCGCAGGCAAATGCGCCAGCCGAAGATGAACGTGCAGGAGAAGCTGCCGCTCAGGCAGTCGACAAGACTAAACTACGGGACAGGCTATGACTGAAAACACATCGAACCTTATCTCGCGTCGCGGGCTGTTGGGCGTGTTCGCGGCTACGGCTGTGGTTGCCGCGCCAACCTATTCCAATGCTTTTGGCGTGCTGAAAGGTGCGGGCGATATCCGCCGCATCCGGATGTATTCGGGCCGTACAGGCGAAAGCATCGACACGATCTACTGGATCGAAGGCAAATACATTCCGGAAGTATTGAAAGAAATCAATCACTTCATGCGCGACTGGCGCACGGGCGATGTCAAGCAGATGGATCCGCGCAATGTCGATATCATGGCTGCGGCGCATCGGCTGATGGATGTCAGCGAATCTTACATGCTGCTTTCTGGCTTCCGCAGCGCCAAGACCAATGCGATGCTGCGCTCGCAATCGGGCGGGGTCGCCAAGAACTCGCTGCATCTCGTCGGCCAGGCTGCCGATCTGCGGCTGAAATCGCGCTCGGTGAATCAGATGGCACGTGCGGCTGCGGCCTGTGCAGCTGGCGGCGTCGGCCGCTATTCGCGCTCGGACTTTGTCCATATGGATTGCGGCGCGGTGCGCAGCTGGGGCGCCTGAGAAAAACCTCTGAAACCAGAGATCAAGTCCGGTTTTCAGACAACCCTGTTTCCACAGCGCTTTGAACAAGGCACCCCGCGCGGGTGCCTTTTCGGTTCTGGCAGCCGGGCTGCGGACCATCTTAGCATACAATGGCATACCGATTGATTTCCGCTGCCATGCTGCGGTACAGCAATCCCCGAGAACTTGCAGGAGGCACGCATGTCTGCGACCCGAACTGAGACCCGTACCGAGACCGACAGCTTTGGCCCGCTGGACGTCCCCGCGGATAAATACTGGGGCGCCCAGACGCAGCGCTCGATCATCAATTTCCCGATTGGCTGGGAAAAGCAGCCGGTCCCGATCATCCGCGCGCTCGGCGTGATCAAAAAGGCGGCGGCGACAGTCAATGCCGCCCAGGGCGATCTGTCCCAGGACCTGGTTGGCGCAATCGCGCAAGCCGCGCAGGAAGTGATCGACGGCAGGTTCGACGACAATTTCCCGCTGGTGGTCTGGCAGACCGGCTCGGGCACCCAGTCGAATATGAACGCGAATGAGGTGATCTCGAACCGCGCGATCGAGATTCTCGGCGGCGTGATGGGCTCGAAAAAACCGGTTCACCCGAATGACCATGTAAATATGGGCCAGTCTTCGAACGACACTTTCCCGACCGCAATGCATGTCGCGATCGGGATGCATACGCGCGATGTGCTGCTGCCCGGGCTCGAGAAACTCGCGAAAGCGCTCTGGGCGAAATCGTCTGAATTCAAAGACATCATCAAGATCGGTCGGACCCATACTCAGGATGCGACACCGCTGACCCTGGGCCAGGAGTTTTCGGGCTATGCGACCCAGGTCGACCGCGGGATCGAGCGCGTGAAGCTCGCCCTGCCGCATATCTATGAGCTCGCCCAGGGCGGCACCGCTGTCGGCACCGGCCTGAACACGCGCAAGGGGTATGATGTGGCCGTGGCGGCCGAGATCGCAAAGATCACCTCCCTGCCCTTCGTGACTGCCCCGAACAAGTTCGAGGCGCTGGCCGCGCATGACGCGATGGTCTTCTTCTCGGGCGCGCTGAAAACCGTGGCCGCGTCCTTGTACAAGATCGCAAGCGACCTGCGGCTCCTGGGCTCTGGTCCGCGTTCGGGTCTGGGCGAGCTGATTCTGCCGGAAAATGAGCCCGGATCCTCGATCATGCCGGGCAAGGTCAACCCGACCCAGGCCGAGGCGCTGACCATGGTCTGCGCCCATGTCATGGGCAATGACGCGGCGGTGACCTTTGCCGGCAGCCAGGGCCATTTCGAGCTGAACGTCTATAATCCGATGATGAGCTATAATGTGCTGCAGTCGATCCAGTTGCTGGGCGATGCGGCAAGCTCCTTCACCGATAATATGGTGGTCGGGACCCAGGCGAATATTCCCCGGATCGAAAAGCTGATGAAGGAATCGCTGATGCTGGTGACGGCGCTGGCGCCCACCATCGGTTATGACAATGCAACGAAAGTGGCCAAGACCGCGCATAAACACGGCACAACCCTGCGTGAGGAGGCAATCGCGCTCGGCTTTGTCGATGGCGAGACTTTCGACCGCATCGTGCGTCCTGAAGATATGATCGGTCCGAAAGACTGATGGCAGACCTCGTCAACCTGAACCGCTTCCGCAAGGATCGGGCGCGCCGCGAAAAGCGGGCACAGGCTGACGCCAATGCCGTAAAATTCGGTCGCAGCCTGTCAGAGCGCGCGGCTGAAGAGGCGCGGGTGGAGAAATCCACCCGCGAACTCGACCAGCACCGGCGGGATACAGGATCCGAGCCCGGTCCGTCAGCCGGACCAGATCCTGATCAGGATTAACCCCCGTTTAACCCGGATCAGTGCACCCTCCGACAGGAGGTACGCCATGATCGGGTTTTCAGATCGTCTGAGCCGTGAGGCCTGGACCCTGCATCTCTTTTCATCCCAGGCCGCCCGAAGCGGTGGCGTGATCCGCCGCAAGGTCCGCGATATCGAACGCTTTGCCGGACGGGCCTGGTTTCTGTCTGAGATGAAAAGGCGTGGCTTCCCCGTGGTGGAAAACGCGGGGCAATTCGTGATCTTTTGCAACTGCGAACCGCTCCGCCGCGTCGTCTGAAACGATTTCTGTTCAGAAATCGTGCCGGAGTTTTGCAAAACTCCGGCTGGCGCCCCTGCCCGGCGCTTGGTAGCCTCAGCCATGGCTGGTCCGGAAAAACACTCACTCACGCTGCGCGGCCACCGCACCAGTGTCACGCTGGAGCCGGAATTCTGGCAGGCTTTCCTTGAAATTGCGCATGCCAGGCCCTGTTCTGTTAATGCCCTGGCATCTGAAATTGACGAAACACGGCGCCCGGAGGAAGGTCTCGCCTCAGCGATCCGCGTCTATTGTCTGCAGCATTTCCGGAAGCCCGGGGCCTGACATACGCACGGCCCTTATCCGCGACTGCCGGGCTGCGCTCCCGATTGAAACCGTTCCCGATCCGGCCTGCGCCAGGGAGGGTGTTGTGCTGAAGCTGTTGGCCTGCGGCATCTCCTGCGCGGACCCGCATGGCTGGGTGGGCGAATACCCGAAGGTCAGTCCGCGCTTCGCAGAGCCGGTCAGGGCCGTGACCCGACAGGAGGTGTCTTTCGGCTGCCGGACTGTGGCCTGGCTCCACGCCTTAAGAGGTCGCTGAAAACCCCTGCCTTGTCGTCCCGAGGCCCCTCGTGAAAGACGGTTCATCGCCCCCTGCATGGACGAAGGGGGCCAAGCGTGGACCCTACGAAGCGACGGGATCTCTGTTCAGCGAGGTCGACCCCGAGCACCGCATCCCGCCGCGGCAACCACAGCGCAAGATCCGGGCCGTCGTCAACGATGCGCTGCGCTCACTGGATGCCGAACTCGACCGGCTTGGTGCAGAAGAGGGTCGCCCCGCAATCGCGCCGGTACGACTGATCCGGGCCGGCCTGCTGCAGTTCCTTTTACCGACGCGGTCCGGGCAGCAGCTCATAGAACAGACGGATTACAGCCAGCTGTTTTGCTGTTCTCTGGGCCTCGGGATCAGGGTCCCCACGATGTTCACGAAGAACCGAAACCAGATCAGAGAAACGCCAGGCAGGACGTGTTCGTTCACGTAGCGATGTTCTGCAACCCGAAGCGCAGGCATGCGAGGAACTGAAAACTCTCGCCCGCCGGGTTCGAATGGCAACAGAAGATGAGACGCGAAAGCATCCAGAAAACGCGGGTCTGTTCAAGACTGGCACCAGGAGCCGGGGCCCCGACAGCGCCACCAGCAGCATCGCATCCAAAAACATCGTTGCTCTGAGCGGCTGCGGCGACCAGTCACTGTTGGCGTGCTCGGGATTGAGGCCACGACCTACAGCGCGTCACGCTCCCTGCGCCCGCCGGGCTGCCAAGTACAGGTCGGCCTTGCCGCCGGGCACTGCGCGCATATGCAGGTCGATCAAAACACAATATACTGCCACCAGTTTGCGGTCTTTGGCTCACGCGGAACGCGCCTTACTTGCACACCCCGTCCTTTGCGCAGCCAGTCGCGCCTGTCGCTGATCTGAACCGGCCGCCTCGACGCCCCCTCACCCCAGCCGGGCAAGCGCTGCCGCCAGATCGCCATATCCGGTAAATCGACGCTCATAGACCAGGCCCAGCCGCGCTGCACAGTCTTGCGCCTTCGCGTCCAGCGCCGGATCATCGGTCTGCGCCTGGTAGACCAGCTTTTCATAATTCCCGAAGATCATGTCGCGCAGCTCCGGGTGCCGGTCGAGCCCCATAGGCTTCCACACGAAAGCCTCAAATTGCCGGACGAGAAAATCGGTGAGGTAAAAGGCGGTGAACTCTTCCTCTGACCGCGCCGCAAAACTCTCATTGCCCTCGAAAAACGAATAGCAATGCGGGCCTGCCACCATCTCGACCCCCAGCTCCGCACAGCGCGCAGCAAGCAGGCCGCCCGTGCCGCAATCAGCATAGACCACAAAAATCCGGGAATAGCTGTCCTGCCAGGCAAGGACCGCCGCTTCGACCGCAGCGGTGATCTTATCGGGCCAGAGATGCAGATTGGCGGGCAGACATTGCAGATCGAGATGGGTCCAGCCATTGGCGCGTTTCAGATCAAGGATTTCACGCGCCAGCGCGCCGCAGGCGATCAACAGGATCCGCCCCTCGCCCTGGTCCTCTGCCCCGCCTGGCACGATAACCTCTTCTGCAGCCAGGTTCGGCCTTTCCATCACAGGCCTCCGATTTTCGGATTCACCGCAAACGATATCGTCGGCCTGAGCCTCAGGCCGCGACCGTCACCAGATTTCAGTGCCACCGCTTCATGCCAAGGGCCAAGCTCCCGAGCATCGCCACCACCGCAATGACGGATAATGGCACACCAAGGCTCAGCGCCAGCGAAAGCGTCAGACCAGCGGCAAGGATCACCAGGGCAATCAGCCCGAGAAACGACGTTAATGGCATTTTCGCAACCCTCCACCTGTTAAATCTGGGGTCACAACCGGGCCCGCACAAGGCCGAAAACAAATCAGGCTCCGGATTGCGCCGGAGCCTGTTAATTTCGGGGGTATCTCAGGCGCTCAGCTGATTGTGCCGCCGCGCGACCAGCTGTTTCGCGGTCTCGACCGCCACCGCCGCGTCGCGGCAATAGGCATCCGCACCGATCGCCCGGCCGAATTCCTCATTCAGCGGCGCCCCGCCCACAAGCACGATATAGTCCTCGCGCATGCCTTTTTCCTTCAGCGTATCAATCACCACTTTCATATAGGGCATGGTGGTGGTCAGAAGCGCCGACATCCCAAGGATATCAGGCGTTTCCGTGCCAAGCGCCTCAAGATATTTCTCCACTGAGTTGTTAATGCCCAGATCCACAACTTCGAAGCCGGCGCCTTCCATCATCATCGCGACAAGGTTCTTGCCGATGTCGTGAATGTCACCTTTGACGGTGCCGATCACCATCTTGCCCATGCGCGGCGCGCCGGTTTCCGCCAGCAACGGCTTGAGGATGGTCATCCCCGACTTCATCGCATTTGCCGAAAGCAGAACTTCGGGCACGAACAGGATCCCGTCACGGAAATCATCGCCGACGATCTTCATGCCGGCCACCAGCGCCTGGGTGAGCACGTCATAAGGCGTCCAGCCGCGGTCCAGCAGGAGGCGCGTCCCCTCTTCGATCTCGTCCTTCAGCCCGTCATAGAGATCGTCATGCATCTGCAGGACAAGCTCGTCATCGGGAAGTTCCGAGAGGATGATTTCGTCGTCATCGGCCATGGGGCGCTCCAGCGGAGAGAGTTCGTTCCCCCTTCAATGGGCTGAAAACGACACTTCCACTCAGATGTTTGCGACACTAGCGAAGAGAAAGCCGACTTCCGCACGTTTCCCCCTTTTCTTTGCCGGCGCATGTTCTATTTTTGTTCTTAACTTTTTTCAGGGAATCCCACCGTGCCAGCGCCCCGTCCTTCAAGCCCTGTGACGACACCGCTGCCCGGTCTTTTGCCGGGACAGCGCGTCAGGGCACGCGGTGCCGGTCTGAATGAGGCCGGCCGCTATGAGCCGCATCACCGCGAGACGCTGTCCGACGGCTGGGATATGGTCGAAGATGACGCGCTGGTGCAGACGGAAATCAGCCGCGAAATGCCGAAATCCGCGATCAGCCGCAATGCCTCGCCCGATCTGCCCTTTGACCGCTCGGTCAATCCCTGGCGAGGCTGTGAGCATGGCTGCATCTATTGTTTCGCGCGGCCGACCCATGCCTATCTCAACCTCTCGCCGGGGCTGGATTTCGAGACGAAGCTCATCGCGAAACCGGGGATCGGCGCGGTGCTGGACCGTGAACTTCGCGCCAGAAGCTACAAGGTCGCGCCCATCGCGCTTGGCACCAATACCGATCCCTGGCAGCCGGGCGAGGCGCAATACCGGGTGACGCGTGAGGTGGTCGAGGTGCTTTCAGCCTTTCGCCACCCGCTGGCGATCACCACCCGCGGCACGCTGATCGAACGCGATATCGACCTTCTCGCGCCGATGGCGGCGGAGGGTCTTGTGCGGGTGGGCATCTCGATTACCACGCTGGATCAGTCGCTTGCGCGCAAGATGGAACCCCGCGCACCGGCGCCTGCCCGCAGGCTTCAGATCATAAGGCGGCTGAGCGAGGCCGGCATCCCGGTGCGGCTGATGCTGGCGCCGGTGATCCCTGGCCTGACCGATCACGAGATCGAGCCGCTGCTGGAAGCCGCGCAGGAGGCCGGCGCGACCAGCGCAAGCTGGATCTCTCTCCGGCTGACGCAGGAGGTGGCTGGGCTGTTTCGCGACTGGCTGGAACGGGCCGAGCCCGGGCGCGCGACCAAGGTGCTGAACCGGGTGCGCGAGATGCATGGCGGCAGGGATTATGACGCCACATTCGGCAAAAGGATGAAGGGCGAAGGTCTCTGGTCGCGGCTGATCGCCGACCGTTTCCGCCGCGCGGCCGCGAAACTGGGCCTGGACGCGCCGCAGCCGGCGCTGCGCTGTGATCTCTTCCGGGTGCCTTTTGCCAGAGGCGACCAGCTCGGCCTGTTCTGATCCGACGAGCCAGAAGACCGGTTTCTGTGACAGAAACCGGATAAATTTCTTTTAAGAAATTTGCGTTGCGCCTCAGGGGGCCGGATCGCGCAAAGCGAGCAGCCGCAGGGCGGCATAGCGGGCGAAATCGCGGCTGACCACTTTGCGCCGGGCGGGCGCCAGCGGCGTCTCATCAGCGAGGCGGATGATCTCGCCTCCGAACGCATCTGCGAGGATCAGCCCGTCGTTTTCAGGCAGGATCTCTTGCGGGAAATCAGGTCCGACCGCCCAGAAAAAACGGTCGCACCAGGCGGTATAGCCCTGCCATTTGCGATCCGCCCGAAAATCCGCGCGGCAGGATTTGCATTCGACGATCCAGACCTCGCCCTTTGGCCCGATCGCCATCACATCCGCGCGCAGCTTGCCTGCCAGCGGCATTTCCGTAACCGGCGCAAATCCGTGGCTGCACAAAAGCCGCGCAACCCCGCGCGCGATGCGCTGGCCCGCCTGCATCGGCAAGAGATCACGGGTGTCTTCAGGGATTTCAGCCAGGGCCAGGCGATGCAGCGATTCATCCATCACCCCAACATGAACAAACAGTAAACATTTGTCCAGTCTTCCGGCCCGCTGCAAGCAATACCCGACAGGGGTCAGCGGCGGTCTTGTACTGCAGCCCCGGCGGCCCTAGATATGAAGGCGGCGGGTGCTGCTCTTCGCGTGAGGGGTCCATAACCCAGTGGCCGATAAGCATATGAATGGGGGCTGGCTCTGCCCGGATCCTGGTCCGGATACCTGGTTCCCACCTGAGACCTCTGGCTCTCGGGATATCGAGACCACCCACGGCCGCTGCGGGCCCGCCACCTCTTCTCTGTCCCAGCTCTTCCTTGTCGATGACCCGCTTCGGCCAAAGAAAAACCCGCCTGCGGTGACGCGGCGGGTTTCTTTAATGTGATACCTTAAGGATCAGCGGCGGGGCTGGAAGGATCAGCGGCGGGGCTGGCGCTTTTGCTGCTCAGCCCGCGCTTCGACCCGAATTGGGATCATCTGCTGACGCAGGCCCCCGCGCGGCGTGTCATCCCCTTCGGCCAGCATCATGACGCGGATCGCGAATTGCACACTCGAAAAGAGAACGCCGAAAAACACGACCAGCATTGCCACAGCCACCCAACCGATCGCCCCCGCTCCGTCAACCAGCGCGCCGACAGCTGCAACATTGGTCCAAAGCAGGGCTGCGACGAAACCTGCGGACAATCCGAACCCGATAGCAACGGATTGAATATAAAGGCGGACGAGCTTTGGCATGAGTCGTTTCTCCTGCTGTTTCGAGAAAGCTAGGCATCTGCGACGCCAGTGTGAAGCCCCGGACACAGGATTTACGCAAAAGCATGACAGATTTCCGCCAGGACTTCCGCGACGTCATCCGAACCGGTCAGACTTCGATCCGGCTAAAACCATCGCGCAGCGCGTTGGACCAGGCCTCGCTCATCGCGCGAAAGCCTTCATCCCCGGCCTCGATCCGGCGCCGCGACGTCACCCGCAGCGCGTCTTTTTCGATCACCGCCAGATCCAGTGGCATCCCCACCGAGAGGTTCGAGCGCAGGGTCGAATCCATCGACAACAGCACCGCCTTTTGCGCATCCTGCAAGCCGGTTTCGGGCCGGACCACGCGGTCAAGAATCGGCTTGCCGTATTTATGCTCGCCGATCTGGAGGAAGGGCGTGTCGTCGGTCGCTTCGATGAAATTCCCCTCGGGATAGATCAGGAACATGCGCATACCGCCGCCCTTCCTTTGCCCCGCGACGATCATCGAGGCCGAGGCGCCCTGGCTCATCGACAGTTTCTCATCGATCTCGCGCCGCACTGAGGCCAGCGTATTCCCCACCAGCTGCGCCACTTTCAGCATGGTCGGCGCCAGCAGGATAGACGTTTCCGGCGTGGCATCAGGCTCATCCATCGCCTCATGCAGCCGCGCGATGGTGGTCTGCGTGACGGAAAGCGATCCCGCGGTCATGATCACAATCACCCGCTCGCCCGGAGCCTCGAAGGTGAACATCTTGCGATAGGTGGAAATATTGTCGAGCCCCGCATTGGTGCGGGTATCGGACAGGCATACCATACCCTGATTGAGCAGAAGGCCGACGCAATAGGTCATTTCTCACCGGAAAATTTATTCACCCGCAGGACATTACTGACCGGAGGAAAGGACCGCAACCGTGACATCCATCGCTTCTTCGCCCGCCTGGCCGCCGCGGGCGACGCCGCGGATGGGGGCGGCATCGCGGGCGTCAAAGCCAGAGGCAAGGCGGATATAGCGTTCATCCGGGCAACAGGCATTCGCCGGGTCAAACCCGATCCAGCCCAGACCCGGCACATGGATCTCGGCCCAGGCATGGGCGGCCTCATGCGCGGCACCCGAGGCATCGGCGAAAAGATAGCCCGACACATAGCGCGCCGGCAGATCCCGCAACCGCGCCAGCGCGATCAGCGCATGGGCATGGTCCTGACAGACCCCCTCGCCCAGGGCGAGCGCTTCTGATGCCGAGCTATGGGCATCGGTCACGCCAGGATGGTAGGCGATGGCCCCGGTCACCGCCGCCGACAGGCCATGCGCCAGCGCGAGAGCCCCCCCGGCATCCGATACGCTTTCCGCCAGATCCGAAAGCGCCACGGATCCCGCCGTCAATGCGGTCCCGCGCTTATAGGCGCAGGGGTTGATCACCTCGCGGCAGCCTTTCAGCATCCCGGCAGTGTCAGTGGTCTCGACCGTGCCACGCACTGTCACCGCCACTTCGGTCAGCGGCCCGGCGATGCTCCAGCCCTGGATCCGGTCGCCGGCGCCATCGGTGAATTCGGCGCCCCTGACCGCCGCCGCATCGCCGGCTTCGACAGAGATCTCCCATGAAATCACCTTCTGGCCCTGAAACACCGAAGGCGTCAGCCGGTGGCTTTGCACAAGCCCCCTGACCGGGCGGTCATAGCTGTAGCGGGTGATATGATTGACGCTCAGGCGCATCAGCTGAGTTCTCCGCCCAGATAGACCTCATGGATGACAGACCCAAGCTCTGCCACAGACCCGATGAACCGCGAGAGATATTCGTGCAGGCCTTCCTCGAAAATACGTTCGACGGTTTCCTCTTCCAGCTCGCCCAGCATGGCGCGCGCGCGCAGCTGGGCCAGGCCCTCTCTGCCATAGGCCTTGGCCAGCCGCGTCAGATGGTTTTCGGCGCCCGCGATACAGGTGATCAGGGCGCGCGGGCTTTGACGGTTCAGGATCAGGAAATCGGCGATCTTGCCGGCGGTGATCTCGCCGCCATAAGCCCAGTGAAAGGCACGCTGCGCGCCCATGGCCCGCAACAGCGTCGACCACTGGTAATTGTCGAGCCCCGATCCCACGAAATCCAGTCGCGGCAGCAGCACGTAATATTTCACGTCAAGAAGCCGGGCTGAATTGTCGGCGCGTTCCAGATAATATCCCAGATTCAGGAAGTTATAGCCATCATCGCGCAGTAGATTGGCATCGATCGCACCGCGCACCAGCGCTGATTGCCGCGTGACCCAATCCGTGAGCGTGGATTGGTCGAGGGTCGAGCGTTCCTGCCGCTCAAGCTGGCGCAGGTCCTGAAAGGCCATGTTCAGCGCATCCCAGACCTGGGCGGTCATGGCCGTGCGCACGATCCGGGCATTTTCCCGCGCAGCCGTCAGGCAACTGGCAACGGAGGACGGGTTGTCGCGGTCGAAAAACAGCCAGGATTCCAGATTGCGCTGCACCGGGTCGCCATATTTGGCGGTAAAGCCCTCAGCCATGCCACTGGCCTGCAACAGGCTGTCCCATTCGCTGCGATAGCCATGTTCCGAGGGGATCAGCGAGATGCGGCTTCCCACATCCAGCAGACGCGCGACGGTATCGGCGCGCTCCATGTAACGTGCGATCCAGTAAAGATTATTGGCGGTTCTTGAAAGCATATCCGGTTACTCCGCCAATACCCAGGTGTCCTTGACGCCACCGCCCTGCGACGAATTCACGACGAGGCTGCCCTCGCGCAAAGCCACCCGGGTCAGCGCGCCCTTCACGAGCTCGATCCGCTCGCCCACAAGGCAATAGGGGCGCAGGTCGACATGGCGCGGCGCCACGCCTTCATCGACAAAGGTCGGCACGGTCGACAGCGCCAGCGTGGGCTGTGCGATGTAATTTGATGGGTTGGCCACCAGCTGCGCGCGGAACGCCTCAATCTCGGCCTTGCTCGCCGTGGGGCCGACCAGCATCCCATAGCCGCCCGAGCCATGCACCTCTTTCACGACCAGCTCGGAAAGGTTGTCGAGCACATATTTCAGATCGTCGCGCCCGGCGCATTTCCAGGTGGGGACATTGCTCAGGATCGGCTCTTCGCCCAGATAAAAGCGGATCATCTCGGGCACATAGGTATAGATCGCCTTGTCATCCGCGACCCCTGCCCCAGGGGCCGAACAGATAGACACCCCACCCGAGCGATAGACATCCATCAGACCCGGCACACCCAGCATCGAATCCGGGCGGAAACACAGCGGATCGAGGAAGGCGTCATCGATCCGGCGGTAGATCACATCGACGCGTTTCGGGCCTTCGGTCGTGCGGGCATAGACGAATTCGCCATCGACAAAGAGATCCTGGCCCTCGACCAGTTCAACCCCCATCAGATCGGCAAGGAAGGAATGTTCGTAATAGGCCGAGTTGAAATGCCCCGGCGTCAGGATCACGACCTTCGGGTCACCCTGACACTTTGCGGGCGCCACCGAGGCCAGTGTGCGGCGCAGGATTTCCGCATAGGAATCAATCGGCTCGATGCGGTTCTCGCGAAAAAGACCCGGGAACATGCGCATCATGATCTCGCGGTTTTCCAGCATGTAAGACACGCCTGACGGCGTGCGGCAATTGTCCTCCAGCACAAAAAACTCTTCCGGCCCGGTACGCACGAGGTCGATGCCGACGATATGGGAATAGACGCCTTTCGGCGGCACAAAGCCCACGGCGGCCTTCTCATAGGCGGCGTTCTGATAGACGAGATTGGCCGGCACCCGTCCCGCCCGGATGATCTCGCCCCGGCCGTAAACATCGACGAGGAACATGTTCAGCGCTTTGGCGCGTTGCTTCACGCCGCGATCCAGCCTGGCCCATTCCGCGCCGGAAAACACGCGCGGGAACATGTCAAAGGGGATCAGCCGGTCCGGGTCGCCGCCCTCTCCATAGACCGCGAAAGTGATGCCGATGCGGCGAAACAGTGCCTCCGCCTCGGCCTGTTTCAGGCTCCGGAGTTCTTTTGGCATGGTCGCCAGCCATTCTTCGAGCCTCGCATAGGGGGCGCGGGTGCCCCCGCCGGATCCGTTCATCTCGTCGAAGAATACGCCCATATCTGGCTCCACTCGCTTAATGGCCCATTCAGTCAAGCGCGCCGTTTCCGCGTCGTAAAGGCCTGAACGGGTCAAAACTGCACGAATGACTGACTGCAACAGATGCAACCGCCCAAAAAAGGGGCATCGCCAACGCAAACGCCCCATCCCGCCGGCGGTTCCGTCAATCCTCGCCCTGATCGAGGCGGACATGTGACCGGGTGATATCAAAAGTCACCAGAAGCCAGGCAAGCATACCTGCTACCAGGTCACAGACCCAGACGAGCAGGATCGGGGTCACGCGGGCAAAGAGCCCGGCCACTTTCGTCGTTCCTCCCCCGGTTCAGCCCCCCCGGGCAGGCGCCAGATCGACCCTTGCCCTTGCAGCCCGCCCCCCCTCGCGCCTAGATGGAAGGCAAGGCCCCGCCAGGGGCAAAACAGCACAGGTAGTTCCGATGATCCGCAGCCTTCCGACCCGCAGCCTCCCCCGCCCTGTATTCGATGCAAATTCCGGTGCCACGGCGTCTGGCAAGGGTTTTGGTGACCTGCCGGAATGGGATCTGACCGATCTCTACCCTGCGCCGGATGCGCCGGAATTTGAGCGCGATATGGAATGGCTGAGCAAAGCCTGCACTGATTTTGCCGCGCGCTATGAGGGTAAGCTCGCCTCGCTTGAGGCAGCGGCGCTTTTGCAATGTGTGCAGGAATACGAGGCGATTGACGTCACTGCCGGGCGGCTGATGTCTTACGCGGGGCTGCGCTATTACCAGAACACCATGGACTCGGAACGCGCCAAGTTCATGTCAGACGCCCAGGATGCGGTGACCGTGGCGACCACTGCGCTCGTATTCTTCAGCCTTGAATTCAACCGGCTGGAAGATGCGCATCTCAGCGCCCTGCTTGCCGAAAATGCCGATCTCGCCCGCTACAACCCGGTTTTTGAGCGCATGCGCGCGATGCGGCCGCACCAGCTTTCCGATGAGATGGAGAAATTCCTCCATGACCAGTCGGTGGTCGGCGCCTCGGCCTGGAACAAGCTCTTTGACGAAACCACTGCCGGGCTGATGTTCACGGTCGAGGGCGAAGAGGAGGAGCTGAACCTTGAGGCGACGCTGAACCTTCTGACCGATACCGACCGTACCAAACGCGAGGCGGCATCACGGGCGCTGGCGGTGGTGTTTGATAAGAACGTCAAGCTTTTCGCCCGCATCACCAATACGCTCGCGAAGGAAAAGGAAATCGAGGATCGCTGGCGCAGGATGCCGACGCCGCAGACCGGCCGGCACCTCTCGAACCATGTCGAACCCGAAGTGGTCGAGGCGCTCAGGAATGCCGTTGTCGCCGCCTATCCGAAGCTTTCGCACCGCTATTATGCGCTGAAGGCGAAATGGATGGGGCTGGACCGGCTCCAGGTCTGGGACCGGAATGCGCCGCTGCCGGTCGAGGCGCCGAAGACCATCGACTGGGCGACCGCCGAGCGCCAGGTGACCGAGGCTTACAGCGCGTTTGATCCGCGCATGGCGGAACTCGCGAAACCCTTCTTCACCAAAGGCTGGATTGATGCCGGCGTGAAGCCCGGCAAGGCGCCCGGGGCTTTTGCCCATCCGACCGTCACCACTGTCCATCCCTATGTCATGCTCAATTATCTGGGCAAACCGCGCGATGTGATGACGCTGGCGCATGAGCTGGGCCATGGCGTCCATCAGGTGCTGGCGGCAGGCCAGGGCGAGCTGTTGTCTTCGACGCCTCTGACGCTTGCGGAAACCGCATCGGTCTTCGGCGAGATGCTGACCTTCCGCAAGCTTCTGGACGAGGCAAAAACCCCGGCCGAGCGCAAGGTGCTTCTGGCGGGCAAGGTCGAGGACATGATCAACACGGTCGTGCGCCAGATCGCGTTTTACGATTTCGAATGCAAGCTTCACGCCGCCCGCCAGGAGGGCGAGCTGACGCCCGACGATATCAACGCGCTCTGGATGTCGGTCCAGGCCGAAAGCCTTGGCCCGGTCTTTGACTTCATGGATGGCTATCAGACCTTCTGGGCCTATATCCCGCATTTCATCCACTCGCCCTTCTATGTCTACGCCTATGCCTTTGGCGATGGCCTCGTGAACGCGCTTTACGCGGTCTATGCTGACGGGCTGCCTGGCTTCCAGGACAAGTATTTCGACATGCTGAAAGCGGGCGGCTCGAAACATCACAAAGAGCTGCTGGCGCCATTTGGCCTTGATGCCTCGGACCCGAAATTCTGGGACAAGGGCCTTTCGATGATCGCAGGCTTCATCGACGAGCTGGAAGCGATGGAATAAGAAAAAGCCCCCGGACCGAAAGGCTCCGGGGGCTTTCATATCGATGTCCCCGCTGCCTCCGGCCGTGTTCCGGCCAGAGGCGGTCAGAGGCGGCTAGCGGGTTTCCCCTGCCCCCCGGGAACCCTGCCCGGCGCACGGCGTTATGCGCTGAGGGAGGAAAATCCAATGTCGATTGCAAAAAACACCATCTGTCTGTGGTTTGACAAAGACGCAGAGGCGGCGGCAAATTTCTACGCCTCGGTCTTCCCCGACAGCCGGGTCGAAGCCGTCCATCGCGCGCCTGCTGATTATCCCTCGGGGAAAAAGGGCGACGTGCTGACCGTTCAGTTCACCGTGGCCGGGATCCCCTGTATCGGGCTGAATGGCGGACCGGTTTTCCGCCAGGACGAGGCATTCTCATTCCAGATCGCCACCGAGGATCAGGAGGAAACCGACCGGTACTGGACTGCGATTGTCGGCAATGGCGGCCAGGAAAGCGAATGCGGCTGGTGCAAGGACCGCTGGGGCGTGTCCTGGCAGATCACGCCGCGCACATTGACCGAGGCGATGGCCGCAGGTGGCGCAGAAGCCGCGCGCGCCTTTGCGGCGATGATGACCATGCAGAAGATCGACGTCGCGACGATTGATGCCGCCCGCAGGGGGTGATCTCGCAGGACTGATGCAGGATTGATCACAGCGAACTGCTGTCGGGGGCGGCGCAGGGTATGTTCCCCTGCGCCTCAGCCCTCGCGGTGCCGCAGATGGCGCAGCGCATGCCAGGCCAGTGACGTGGCATAGCCCACCGAGAACAGCAAAAGCGTCACCCAGGGGTAGGTGATCACCAGGGCAACCGCCGCCACCGCAGCCACCAGCGCATAGGGCGCAGCCGAGGCCGGGATGCGCACCCGTTTCAGGCTTGGTGTCGGCAGGCGTGAGATCATCAGCGCGCCGACCGCCACCATCCAGAAGGTGATCACCGCCTCATGCAGCCGGTAGCCGGTCACATGCGCGACATAGATCGGTGTCAGGGCCAGCATGGCTCCTGCGGGCGACGGCACCCCGATGAAACCGGTCTTTTCTGTCGGCACCTCTTCGCGATTGCCGACATTGAAGCGCGCAAGGCGCAGCATGCAGCAGACCGCATAGATCAGCACCGCGATCCAGCCCATCGAAGCCTCGGCCCTCAGGCCCCAGATCCACAGCACCATCGCCGGCACCACGCCGAAATTCACGAAATCGCACAGGCTGTCGAGTTCGGCGCCGATCGCGCTCTCGGATCGCAGCATCCGCGCCAGACGCCCGTCGAGCCCGTCCAGAAACGCCGCCAGCGCGACAAGCAGGACCGCGATATTGACATTGCCGGTGATCGCAAAGCGGATCGCGGTCAGACCGGCACAAAGCCCGAGGATCGAGACGAGGTTCGGCAACAGCCGCAGCACAAGAAGGCTGCGCTCGCCTCTGACATCCCGGCCACTTTCCTGACCACCTTCCGCAGCGGTGCCAGCTGCCGCATCGCTGCCGGCATCAGGTGCAGCCGGGGACCCGGTCTCGTCGTCAGGCCCGCCCATTCATTCGATCCGGGCATGGCGCGCGGGCGCCTCGGTTCCGATCAGCGCGATCACCGTCTCGCCGGCCACCGCGGTCTGCCCAAGCGCCACCTGCGGCTCCACCCCTTCGGGCAGATAGACATCAAGGCGCGAGCCGAAACGGATCAGGCCGAAGCGCTCGCCGGTGCGCAGGCTGTCACCCGGTTTCGTCCAGCAGACGATGCGCCGCGCCACAAGGCCCGCGATCTGCACCACCGCGATATGGCGGCCATCCTCAAGCTGGATCGCCAGCGCATTGCGCTCATTGTCCACCGAGGCCTTGTCGAGCGAGGCGTTGAAGAATTTGCCCGGCCGATAAGCGACCGCCGTGACCTTGCCCGAGATCGGCGCGCGGTTCACATGGCAATTGAAGACCGACATGAAGACCGAAACCCGGGTCAGGGGTTCATTGCCGAGCCCCAGTTCAACCGGCGGCACTGCCGGGGTGATCATCGAAACCACACCATCGGCGGGGCTGACGAGGAGACCCTTATTCTCGGGCACCGCACGTTTCGGATCGCGGAAGAAATAATAGCACCAGACCGTCAGCCCGACCCCGATCCAGCCCAGCGGTTCCCAGATAAAGAACAGGACCAAAGTGACCAGCGCGAAGATCGCGACGAAGGGTATCCCCTCACGGTGCATCGGCTTGACGAAAGTGTCGATCATGCGCATGGGGCTGTCCTCTTGCCGGGTATCTCCCCTGTCTCTAGCCGCTCCGGGTGCAGGCGGCAACACAGGCGCGATGCGCGGGCGCCATACAGGCGGCGATTACAGCCTGCTTCACGGCTCTGTGACCGGCGTCTCATCTCCGGGCCAGTCGATCGCGCGGCGGTAAAGATGCCAGCTCGCGTGACCAAGGACCGGCAGCACGATGAAAAGCCCGAGAAACCCCGGCAACATCGCAAGAAACAGCAAAAGCGCGATGAACCCGCCCCAGCCCAGCATGAGGACCGGGTTTTCCCGCACCAGCGCAAAGCTGGTCAGCATCGCGGTGACATAGTCGATATCGCGGTCAAGCAGCATCGGCAGGCTCACCACCGTCAGCGCGAAAAGCAGCGCCGCAATCGCCGCCCCGGTCAGGGTACCGAAAACCAGCAGCGCGATCCCGGGCGGGGTGGAGAAAACCTCGAGTGATTGCGAGACATTGGTCATCGTCACATTGCCCATGAACAGCGCAAAGGTCATATGGGCAAAAAAGTTCCAGAACAGGAAATAGAAGACAATCATTGCCGCCATCGATGGGATCTGCCCGTCCTTTTGCGCGAAGATCACGCCAAGGATCGCCCTGCCCTCCAGGGCGCGGCCCGAACTGAGGCGCCGGCTGACCTCGTAAAGCCCGCAGGCAATGAAGGGGCCAAGGATCGGAAAGCCCGCAGCCGCCGGCAAAGTCCACCAGAATTGCCCCTGGGTGGTCAGCGCCCAGACCACCAGCCAGCCGCCCAGCACATAGATCAGGGCGAAGAACAGGCCCCAGCCCGGCGCGCGACGAAAATCCTGCCAGCCCATTTTCAGCGCATAGCGCAGATCGCCCGGATCAAGCCGCAGGATTTCCGGCCTCGCGCCCGGCAACCTGTCTCCGCTCCCCTCTTCTCCGGGCAGCCTTGTCCCCGCCTGGGCTTCGGTCTCGCTCATCGCTGTCATGCTGTCCTCCCTCCTGACCTGGCAAGGCTAAGGCGGGGGTTGGTCTTTCTCAAAGTTGTAACTTTCCCGATGGATTTCTGACGCCCTGATGCCACCCCGGAGATCACGAGGCCGCTCGCGGTCCAATCCCGGCCGCAGGGTGTTCCGGCAGGTCGGCCACCAGGCCGTGAGTCAGGCCCGAAAATGCGTTCCGGGCGGCACCCGACTGGTCGCGCTAACCGGGATCCCGTCGCCCATTTCTGGCCGGATCACACGCTGCCTCCGGGCGCGCGCCCTTGCGCGTCGCCGCCAGGTCCGGCTTCGGCAATTGACCCCGTCGCGCCCAATGGATAGGGAAAAGCCCAGGTTAAGGCAGCCAGGCGTGAAGAGGGCTTTCAGCATGTCACAAGACAGCACCAATCCGGGAAGCACTGTTCCGAAGAGCTTCCAGGAGATCATCCTGCGGCTGCAGAATTACTGGGCCGACAAGGGCTGTGCCGTGTTGCAACCCTATGACATGGAAGTCGGTGCAGGCACTTTCCACCCGGCCACGACGCTGCGCAGCCTTGGCAGCAAGCCCTGGGCTGCGGCTTATGTACAGCCCTCGCGCCGCCCTACCGATGGCCGCTATGGCGAGAATCCGAACCGGCTGCAGCATTACTACCAGTATCAGGTCATCATCAAACCCTCGCCGCCGAATCTGCAGGAGCTGTATCTCGGCTCGCTGAAGGCCATCGGCATCGACCTTGGCCTGCATGATATCCGCTTTGTCGAAGACGACTGGGAAAGCCCGACGCTGGGCGCCTGGGGGCTGGGCTGGGAAGTCTGGTGCGACGGGATGGAAGTCAGCCAGTTCACCTATTTCCAACAGGTCGGCGGCCATGACTGCAAGCCGGTCTCGGGCGAGCTGACCTATGGCCTGGAACGCCTGGCCATGTATGTGATGAATGTCAGCCACGTCATGGATATGCCGTTCAACAACCCGGACGCGCCGATCCCGCTGACCTACGGCGATATCTTCCGCCAGACCGAGGAAGAATATTCGCGTCACAATTTCGACGGCGCCACGACCGAGATGCTGTTTCGCCATTTCGAGGATGCCGAGGCCGAATGCCAGCGCCTGCTGGATTTCCCGCCCTCTGACCCGAAAACCGGCAAGACCATCATCATGGCGCATCCGGCCTATGATCAGACCATCAAAGCCTCGCATCTGTTCAACCTCCTCGATGCGCGCGGCGTGATCTCGGTCACCGAACGCCAGGCCTATATCGGCCGCGTCCGGGCACTGGCCAAGAAATGCGCCGATGCCTTCCGTCAGACCGAAGCGGGTCGCGATGCGGCAGAGGCTGTCCCGGCCTGACCGGATCTCAGCGGCAGAGCTGCGCGCGCGGACACAGGAGATACAGAGTGAATGCTGGCAAAATCGCAGCCGGAGGGCTTCTGGTGACAGGTCTTGTTGCGGGTGTCCTGATGTATTGGCTTCAGGTCTATGCCTTTTATGAGCCGGTCACCTTCGGGCCAGGCGAGACGGAAATCCGTCTGACGCCGCTTGGCTCGGCGCAGCCAGAGGCCATCGTCGCAGACCATGTCGAGGGGATCGACGCGGACAGCTCGCCGCTGAGGTTCCGCGCCTGTTTCACCACACCGCTGTCGCAGTCGATGCTGACCGAGACCTATCAGATCTACCCGAACCCGGAACCGCTTAACGGCCCGGGCTGGTTCTCCTGCTACAAGGCGGATGAGATCGGCCATGCGCTGGAAACCGGCGAGGCACTGGCCTTTCTCTCTGAGCCCGGCATTCATCCCGGCGTCGACCGCGTGATCGCGGTCTTCCCCGATGGCCGCGCCTATGCCTGGCATCAGCTGCAGCCGGAAACCGACGACGGCCCCTGACCAAAGCAGGAATACCCCCTGCTCGCCCTGGACCCGCGCTGCATTCGGGCCTCGCGGGCGCCCCCCGGGCGGGACGCCAAACTGCAGCGTGACCACGCTGCCTCTGTTGTGATCCGCCGCAAGACTGGTTAGGGACTGCGGCACTGACAAAATACGGTGCCGCCATGCCAGACCTGCTGATCGAACTCTTTTCCGAGGAAATCCCGGCGCGGATGCAGGCCGGTGCCCGCGAGGCGCTGAGAAAGCTTGTCACTGACGGGCTGGTCGAGGCTGGCCTGACCTATGGTGGCGCCGGAGCATTTTCGACACCGCGCCGCCTGACGCTCGCCATCGAAGACCTCTCCCCCGCCAGCCGCACTGTCAGCGAAGAGCGCAAAGGGCCGAGGACCGATGCCCCCCAGGCCGCGCTTGACGGCTTCCTGCGCTCGACCGGGCTGAGCATCGACCAGCTGGAAAAGCGCGCCGATAAAAAGGCCGAAGTCTGGTTCGCCGTGGTGAAAAAGCCAGGGCGCCCGGCGTCGGAAATCGTCGCCGAAGTGCTGGAAAGCGCGATCCGCACCTTCCCCTGGCCGAAATCCATGCGGTGGGGCTCGGGCGCGCTGAAATGGGTGCGTCCGCTGCATTCGATCCTCTGCATCCTCTCGGATGAAAGCGGCGCCACCGTGGTGCCGCTGGATATCGACGGCATCACCTCGGGCGAGACCACGCGCGGCCACCGTTTCATGGCGCCCGACAGTTTCACCGTCACCTCTTTCGAGGATTACGCCGCTAAGCTGCGCCGCGCCAAAGTCATGCTCGACCAGGCAGAGCGCGAAGCGGCCATCGCGCATGGCGCGAAAAACCTCGCCTTCGCCGCCGGGCTGGAAGTGGTCGAAGATAAGGGCCTCCTGACCGAGATCGCGGGCCTTGTCGAATGGCCGGTGCCGCTGATGGGCCGCATCCCCGAGGCCTTCCTCGGCCTGCCGGCAGAAGTGCTGCAAACTTCGATGAAAGAGCACCAGAAGTTCTTCTCGGCCCGCAACCCAAAGACCGGCCGCATTGAGGGCTTCATCACGGTTGCGAATATCGAGACCCCGGATGACGGTGCGACCATCCTCGCCGGCAATCTGAAAGTGCTGACCGCGCGGCTGTCAGACGCGCGCTTCTTCTGGGAAAACGACCTGCGGGTGGCGAAGGCGGGCATGAGCGAATGGGCCGAGAGCCTGACCCATGTCACCTTCCAGTCGAAACTCGGCTCGCAGTCTGAGCGTATCGCCCGCATTGCGGCACTGGCACGCGAGATCGCGCCCCTCGTCGGCGCAGATGCAGACCAGGCCGAACATGCGGCGCGTCTGGCGAAACTCGACCTGCGCTCTGCGATGGTCGGCGAATTTCCCGAGTTGCAAGGCGTCATGGGCCGCTATTACGCGCTGGAGTCCGGAGAGCAGGACGCTGTGGCGAACGCCGCCCGCGACCACTATTCCCCGCTCGGCCCCTCCGACGCAGTACCGTCCGAACCCGTTTCGGTCGCCGTGGCTCTGGCCGACAAACTCGACACCCTGACCGGTTTCTGGGCCATCGACGAAAAACCCACCGGCTCGAAAGACCCCTTCGCGCTGCGCCGCGCCGCCCTTGGCGTGATCCGGCTGGTGCTGGGCAACAGCGCCGGCCTGAAATTGCTGCCCATTCTGAGCGGCCGCATCGCCACAGTCGGGACACCGGCTGCACTTGAGGTCCACAACCTTAGTGCTCTCGGCGATTCCAACTCTTACGCCCCTCAGGTGGCAAGTGACCTCCTTGCCTTCTTCCACGACCGCCTGAAAGTCTTCCTCAAAGACCAGGGCATCCGTCATGACGTGATCGACGCCTGCCTGGCGATGCCGGGGAATGACGACCTCACGCTGCTCGTCAAACGCGCCACCGCGCTTGCCGAGACGCTGAAATCTGACGACGGCAAAAACCTCCTCCAGGGCTACAAGCGCGCGAACAACATCCTCACCCAGGCCGAGGCCAAGGACGGTGTCGAGTATTCCTTCGGCCCCGAGCCGAAACTGGCCGAGACGGATGAGGAACGCGCGCTCTTTTCTGCCCTCGACGCGGCCGAAGCCAAAATCACCCCCGCCATGGCGAAGGAAGATTTCGCAACCGCCATGCAGGCCATGGCCGAATTGCGCGCGCCGATTGATGCTTTCTTCACCGCCGTGCAGATCAATGCGGAAAATCCGATCATCCGCCGGAACCGCCTGAACCTCTTGCACCGGATCCGCGCCATCTGCTCCGGCACCGCCGATCTGACCAAAGTCGAAGGCTGATCCCACCCGCCCGGCGCCAATACGCACCGGGGTGCGGGGGCAGGAAGCCCCCGCCGCCGCACCCCGCCTCTCACACCGCTTGCGCGAAACAAAATCCGCCCTATTCTGCCAGCCGTGCGAGGAGTGCTGCAGTGCAGAAACAAGCGAAGATCACCGCCTTTTCGGAAATCACCCAATCGGCGCCCATCACAACCGAGGCCCATGGCTGGAAGGCGAAATGCCTGCAGCGCCTCGTTCGTCTTGACCTGCCGGTGCCGCAATCGGTCGCCCTGCCTGCGGCCACCATCCGCGCCCTCGCCCAGGGGCAGCCGGTCGATGCCACTGCCATCCTTGCGCATTTCGGCACCGACCAGACCGCGGGCCCCCTTGTCTCGGTCCGCGCCTCTCCCGCCAATCCCGACTGGGGCGGCCCGGCCACCATCCTCAATATCGGGCTGAACGCGGCCCGCCATGCGGCGCTGGCGGAAAGCCATGGCCGCGAGGCCGCAGACGCACTTTGGTGTCGGTTCATCCAGAGCTATGCGATCCATGTCGCGCGCCTTGATCCCGATATGTTCGAGGATGTAGCCCCTGGCCCCGACGCGCTGCGCGAGCTGCGCCGGCTTTATGAATATGAGACCGACGAGCCCTTCCCGGAAGACCCGGCGCGCCAGCTTTCCGAAGTGCTGCGCTCGATGGCGCGGGCCTGGGAAGGCACCTCGGCCCGCCTTCTGCGTTCGGCCAAAGGCGCGCCGGAAGATGCCGCGCTTGGCCTTGTCGTGCAGCAAATGGCACAGGGAATCGGTCAGGGCATTTCCGGCTCTGGCGTGATCCAGTTCGTCGATTCTGTCACCGGGCTGAGCCGCATCACCGGGCGCTATCTCGGGCAAAGCCAGGGCCGTGACGCGCTGGCCGCACGCGAGGCGCTTTATCTTACCCGTGACCCTCGCGGCCCCTCGCTGGAAGAGGAAGCCCCGGAAATCATGCAGGACCTGATCCGGATGGGCGCGGTCTGCCGGGTGAAACTGCGCGAGGAAATGCAGATCGAATTCACCGTCGAAGACGGCAGGCTCGCGGTGCTTGACGCGATCCGCGTGGCGCGTTCCGTCCGGGCCGGGCTGAAAATCGCGGTGACGCTGGCCGAGGACGGGGTGATCCCGCAATCCGAAGCGGTGTTGCGGGTCGAACCCCGTGCCCTGTCCGAGCTTTTGCACCACCAGGTCGATCCGCGCGGGCTGCGCGATGTGATTTCGAACGGCATCGCCGCCTCGCCGGGCGCCGCCACGGGCAAACTGGTTTTCACCTCCGAAGCAGCCCAGGCTTCAGCCGCGCGCGGCGAAGAGTGTATTCTTGTGCGGCGTGAGACGGCCCCCGAAGACATTCGCGGCATGCATTCGGCGGTCGCCGTACTGACGGAGCGCGGTGGCATGACCAGCCACGCCGCCGTGATCGCGCGCGGCCTTGGCCTGCCTGCCGTGGTCGGTGCCTCTGATCTGCGCCTTGATGGCAAGGACAAGAAGCTGACCTCCCGCGATGGCCGCATCTTCCGCGAGGGCGATGTCATCACCATCGACGGATCGCGCGGCGAAGCCCTGGCGGGCGCTGCCGAAATGCTGCCGCCTGCACTGGATGACAGCTTTCACCGGCTGCTGACCTGGGCGGATGAGTTCCGCGACATCGGCGTGCGTGCCAATGCCGACACGCCCTCTGACGCCGCCACCGCGCGCAAGTTCAGCGCCGAAGGCATCGGGCTCTGCCGCACCGAACATATGTTCTTCGAAGAAGACCGCTTCACCGTCATGCGTGAAATGATCTTCGCCGATACCTCTGCCGACCGGGCCTCGGCGCTGTCGCGGCTTTTGCCGATGCAGCGCGAGGATTTCCTTCAACTTTTTGACCTCATGCAGGGTCTGCCGGTCTGTATCCGCCTCTTCGACCCGCCCTTGCACGAATTCCTGCCCGCCACGCGCGAGGGGTTGCGCGAGCTGGCCGAAGCGCTGGACCGTCCGCTTTCCGAGGTCACCCGCCGCGCCGAGGCCCTGCGCGAGGTGAACCCGATGCTGGGCATGCGCGGGGTCCGCCTCGGCGTCGTGCTGCCGGAAATCTACGACATGCAGGCGCAGGCGATTTTCGAGGCCACAATAGAGAGCGCGAAGCGCGGTGCGGTGGTGGTGCCCGAAGTGATGATCCCGCTGGTCTCGGCCGCGCGCGAGGTCGAGCTGATTCGCACCCGGATCGACGCGGTCGCCGCCGCCGTGCGCAGCCGTGCAAAAGCCGATTTCGATTACCGGCTCGGCGTCATGGTCGAAACCCCCCGCGCCTGTCTGCGCGCCGGCGAGATCGCGCAGCATGTGAGCTTCCTTTCGTTCGGCACAAATGACCTCACACAGATGACCTATGGTCTCTCGCGCGATGATGCCGGGCGATTCATGAACACCTATGTGCAGCAGGGTGTCTTCCCGGAAGACCCGTTCCACATTCTTGATCAGGACGGGGTCGGCGAGCTTTTGCTGATTGGCGCCGCACGCGGGCGGGAAACCCGCCAGGAGCTGAAACTTTCGATCTGCGGCGAACATGGCGGCGACCCGCTTTCCATCGCTTTTTGCCGTCTGGCGGGATTCGATTACGTGTCTTGCAGCCCTTACCGGGTGCCCATGGCACGTCTTGCGGCTGCCCATCTGGCGCTTCGGGACCATGTGGATAAGTGAAATGGAACCACAATATCATGTGGTTGCCGTGCAAAGTTAATAAATTCGAAACGCATTTTCGGCATTATTCCGCCGACGCTCACGAATATCTTGTGACCAATTCGCAACAATACTGGACCGACGGTCTGCGATTCGCTTAATCACCCCGCTCGTTGACGGCTTTGGTCACAGTTTTGGCCAAAGCTGCGTTTTTGGTGCCCACGGTGTCTGGAAAACCAGGCCCTGGGGTAACAGAGCAGGAACCCGACTATGAAACGCTCAGGGAATGTGCTGGCAGCGGTCACCGTGACCGCCACCGTCGCCCTCACCCAACTGGCCGCTCCGATGGCGGCCGAGGCAGATGTCACCCGCAGTGACATGAACAAACCACGCCTGACCATCGCTGAAGAGATGGGGCAGCTTCTCGGCAGCGAGAAGTCACGACTGAAAGAGTTTTCCGGCCAGTCGGCTGGCCAGCCCAGGACCACAACCAAAACCAGCGCGGCAGAAACCGGCAGCAAGGTTGTGACGAAAAGAACCACCGCGAAAGTGATCCGTCCCGGTGCGGATAATGACGCGGGCACCGAGGCAGACACCAGGACCGCCTCGGTCAGCCCCGACGCCGCCGCAGAGGACGATGCTCCACATACCGTGGTCAGAGCCACCGAGACGGGCAGTCTGCGGGTGATCGAGGAAGTGGTCTCGGAAACCATGGTCGACACGCCCGAGGGCCGCAAGATCCGGCGCGTGATCAAAAGGACAACAATCCGGGGTGGCGCAGTGAAAACGGCCGCCATTGCTCCGGCTCTCGGACCTGTCAGGCCCGACATCCGCTACGACACCGCCTGGCTCAGGTCGCAGCCGCTGGAACAGGGCGGGCGCGAATGGCAATGCCTGACCGAAGCCATCTATTTCGAATCGCGCGGCGAAAGCCTCCAGGGTCAGTTCGCCGTGGCCGAAGTGATCCTGAACCGGCGCGACAGCGGTCTCTACCCCGCCTCGGTCTGCGGTGTGGTGCGCCAGGCCGGCGGCGGCAGCTGCCAGTTCTCTTATACCTGCAATGGCAGTTCGACCCAGATGCGCGATGGCTATTCGCGCGAAATCGCTGGCCGCATTGCCTCTGTCATGCTGTCGGGCGCGCCACGCAGCCTGACCGAGGGCGCGACCCATTTCCACACCCGCGGCGTGAGCCCCTCCTGGTCGAAGCGCTTCGCCCGGACCACGGCCATCGGCTCGCATCTCTTCTACCGGCAACCCGGCGTCCGGGGCTGAGGCAAAGACAGACAGCTGCCCCGACCCGGTCCGGCGATTTCCGGTCCGGTCGGGGCAAAAGCTTTTCCTGTCGGTAAAGGGCTTGGGATCGGCGGCACGGGCTGCTAGGGATTTGCAATACCGGCACATCCCGCCGCCGCCAGACCAGCCGAAAGAGGCCGCCCATCATGACCACCAGCGACAGCGCCCTCGCCTTCGGCCATCCCGAAGCCCGTGCCGAGGCCTCGGCCAGTGCCGATCCGCGTGACCGGATCAGCCTGCGCGACCATGTTGTCGAGGCCGATATCGGCGCTTTCCAGAAGGAACGCGGCCATAAACAACGGCTTCGTTTCAATATCGTGATCGAGGTGCGCCCGACACCGCAGCCCTTGGAAGATGATGTCGACCGGATCCTGTCCTATGACCGGATCACCGAATCCATCGCGACTGAACTCGCGACCGAGCGCCTGAACCTTCTGGAAACCCTCGCCGAACACCTGGCCGAGCGGCTCCTTGCAGAACCCCAGGCGATGCGCGCCTTTATCCGGATCGAAAAGCTCGATGTCGGCCCCTATGCGCTTGGGGTCGAGATCGTGCGCTCACGCGCCGAAGTGCCGGTGCGGGCGGGCGACGACACGCTGCATCCGCTGGTCGTTTACTTTGACAATGCGACTATCCATGCGCCTGACCTGACTTCCCGGATCGACGGGGTGCTGTCTTCGGGCCAGCCCGCAGTCTTTTGTGTCGGCCTGCCCGATATGGCGCGCCCGCAGACCGGCCACCGCCCGACGCAGCGCCGCGTCGATCTGCTGGCCATCGAGCAAAACGCCTGGGTGCTGGCCGCGCGCGATCCGCGCTGCGTGGTCGTCTCCTCGCGCACCGAGATCGACTGGGCCATCAAACGCGGCAGATCCGTCGTCTGGGCGCCGTCGAAACTGGTGCTCGATGCGGTCGACGGGCCGCAGACCCGCGACCCGGTGGCACTGGCTTTGTGGCTGGCCGAGGAAATGGCGGCCTCTGGCCTCGTTCTTCACGGCGATGTTTCAGTCCCGGCGGGAAGCCGCATCCCGGCGGTAAAGGGCTGAGCCCCCCGCTTGTCAAACACCGGCTCCGCATGCAGAACCCCCGCACCCTTCTGCGGAGCCGTTGATGCCTGAGCGCCTGCCCCATCCTGACCAGATCCTGTCACCGCTGCCGCGCAGTGCCCTGACGGGACCCGCATCTGCGACCCGACATGCGCTCGCGGGATCGCGGCATCTGTGGTGGGACAGCGCTGACCGTCTGAGCAGGCGCGCGCCCCGGGCGGCACCGCCGGCACAGCTTGCCCCGGCAGAGACAGCGGCGATCAGCCGGAGCCGGGCCGATCTGTGCGGCCTGACCCTGGATCGGCCACGGATCATGGGCATCCTGAACGTTACCCCGGACAGCTTTTCCGATGGCGGGCGCCATAACGGCCTTAACGCGGCGGTCGACCGCGCGCGTGAGATGATCCGCGATGCGGAGATCCTTGATATCGGCGGCGAAAGCACCCGCCCCGGCGCCACCGAGGTGCCGGTGGCCGAGGAAATCGGGCGCACCGCCCCGGTTATCCGTGCCCTGCGCGAGGCAGGAATCACCACGCCGATCTCGATCGACACCCGCAAGGCGCGCGTGGCCGAAGCCGCGCTGGAGGCCGGGGCCGATATCGTCAATGACGTGACCGCCCTGCGTTTCGACCCCGATATGGCGGCGCTGGTGGCGGCGCGCGGCGTGCCGGTGGTGCTGATGCATTCGGTCGCCACGCCCGAGACGATGCAGAAACACGCGGTCTATGACGATGTGCTCTGGTCTGTGCGCGACCATCTCTACGAGCGGGTCGCGGCAGCCCTGAGCGCCGGGATCAGACCGGAAAACCTGATCCTTGACCCCGGTATCGGCTTTGGCAAGACCACCGCGCATGACCTGCGGCTCTTGCGCGAGCTTGCGGGGTTCCATGATTTCGGGCTGCCGCTGTTGCTGGGGGCCTCACGCAAGAAATTCATCGGCGCGCTGACCGGGGCGGCAACGCCTGCGGAACGCGTTACCGGATCGGTTGCGGTGGCCTTGCAGGGCGCCGCGATGGGCGCGCATATTCTGCGTGTCCATGACACAAGAGAGACCCGGCAGGCCCTGTCAATCTGGCAGGCGATTCAGGGCAACATCAGTGAGGCATGAGGCGTCAGGTCTGACGCCCGTGCGCGGTAAATATTTGGTCAGGGCTGAGCCCGGCAAAGAGGATTGATCATGTCTAAAAAGCTCTTCGGCACTGATGGCGTGCGCGGCCGGGCCAATAGCTGGCCGATGACGGCCGAGATGGCTCTGAAGCTTGGCGCCGCTGCCGGGCGCTATTTCCGCCGCGACGGATCGGCGGCGCATCGGGTGGTGATCGGCAAGGATACAAGGCTTTCGGGCTATATGCTGGAAAACGCCCTGACCGCTGGTCTTACCTCGACGGGGATGAATGTGCTGCTTCTTGGCCCGGTTCCGACGCCCGGGGTCGGGTTCCTGACCCGCTCGATGCGCGCCGATCTCGGCGTGATGATCTCGGCCAGCCATAATCCGCATGAAGATAACGGCATCAAATTTTTCGGGCCCGACGGGTTCAAACTCTCGGATGAGGCCGAGGCGGAAATCGAGGCCATGGTCGAGGGCGAAATCGAGCTGGCCGAGGCCCGCATGATCGGCCGCGCCAAACGGATCGAAGACGGGCGCGGGCGCTATCAGGAATTCGTCAAGACCTCATTCCCGGCTGGGCTGCGGCTTGACGGGCTGAAAGTGGTGGTCGATTGCGCCAATGGTGCCGCCTACCGCGCCGCACCCGAAGTGCTGTGGGAGCTTGGCGCCGAGGTAATTCCGGTCGGCATCACCCCCAACGGCACCAATATCAACGACAATTGCGGCTCGACCCATCCGCAGACGGCGGCCGAGGCGGTGATCACCCATGGCGCCGATCTGGGGATTGCGCTTGATGGCGATGCGGATCGGGTGATGATCCTTGATGAGAATGGCCTTGTCGCGGATGGCGATCAGTTCATGGCGCTGCTGGCAAGTCGCTGGGCGGCGGATGGGCGGCTGAAGGGCGGCGCGCTGGTTGCGACGGTGATGTCGAACCTTGGGCTGGAGCGGTTTCTTGAGGCCAAAGGCCTGAGGCTGGAGCGCACCGCCGTGGGCGACCGTTATGTGGTGGAACGGATGCGCGCCGGCGGCTTCAACCTTGGCGGCGAACAGTCGGGCCATATCGTGATGACCGATTACGCCACCACCGGCGACGGGCTGGCGGCAGCGCTGCAGTTCCTCGCCGAGATGGCACGATCTGGGCAAAAGGCCTCCGAGCTTACGCATCAGTTCGAAACCGTGCCGCAGCTTCTGAAAAACGTCCGTTACACCGCCGGTGCGCAGCCGCTTGAGGATGCGCGGGTCAAGGCGGTGATCCAGGCCAGCGAAAAGCGCATCAATGGCAAGGGCCGCATCCTGATCCGCAAATCCGGGACCGAGCCGCTGATCCGGGTGATGGCGGAATGTATCGACGCGGCCCTTCTGACCGAAGTGGTTGATGAGATCGCCGCGACCGTCGCCAGCGCCGGCTGATCCCCGCCGATCCCGCTGCGGGGCCATGACAGAGCCCAGGGTTTGCCTGACTGGTATCCCGCCCCTCTTTGCGCCAGGGTGGGGCAGGATACCCGACAGGAGGTCAGCATGACCCTATTCACCCCGCTGCGCACCGCCCTTCTCGGCAGTGCATTCGCCCTGCCCTTCGCGGCCCTCGCGCAGGACACCCCGCCCGACCGGCTGGACCTGCAGGGTCATGAGGTCACCCGCAGCGAGAATGCCGATTTCGAACAGGTGATCAGCGTCGATGGCGTCGAGGTGCTGAAAGACGGACAGGTCCTGCTGGACGGCGTCACCGAAGTTGCGGGCCAACAGGTAATCACCGGCATCGCGGGCGCCGGCGGCAATGCCTGCAACAGCACCCCTTTCGTGCTGTCGCTGAAAGACGGCAAGCCGGTGATCGACGGGCCGATTGACAGCTGTTCCTGGTTTGAAATGACCCCGCAGGACGGCGCGCTTGTCTTCCAGTCCGAGGCCTTCCCCGGCAGCCCTGCCGAGATCTGGACATGGAGCCCGGTCTCGGGCCTGACCGAGGCCTCTCCCGAGGGCTTCACTCCGAAATCCGGCCAGGGCTGGGAGAATTTCGCCAGCCTCGACAGCGCGCATCCTATCGATGCGCTTGGATTCGCGCCGGTCTATGCCGAGGTCAAGGCGGGCATGTCCGCTGCAGACTGGGATGCCTATACCGAGATTCTCGCCCAGCTTGGCTCGGGGGATCTGGTCGAAGGCGGCTATCGCGGCAGTGCCTGCAACAAGCTGATCTGCGACACGGAATGGGCGATCCTGTGGATCGACCAGGCCAGCCAGCAGGCATTCACGATGTGGAAGCCCGGGGATGAAGAGATGCCGAAGACCTGGCCCGCCGATCCGGGAAGCTGGCCGGAATGGGTGCAGCTGGATGCCGGTTCATCGGCCGGCGGCGCGAACTGAGACAAAGCAAAAGGGCCGGAGCATCGCTCCGGCCCTTCTTGGTTGGTCAGCCTGGGATCAGACCTCTTTGCGGCCCGAGGCGATGATGCAGACCAGCGTGATCACGGCAGCCAGCAGCATGTAATAGCCGACATAGGCCATGCCGTAATTCGCCTGCAGCCAGGTTGCGGCATAGGGTGCGAGCGAGGCGCCGAAGATGCCGGCAAAGTTGAAGGTGATCGACGAGCCGGTATAGCGCACCCTGGTCGGGAATGGTGCCGCCAGCACTGCGCCGATTACCCCATAGGTCAGCCCCATCAGGAACATGCCGATGGTGACAAAGAGGTAGATCGAGCTTTCATCATCGGCCGTACCCTGCATCAGCGGGCCGAGGAAGAACGAGAAGATCCCGATCAGAACCGTCACCACGATCAGGAAGCTGTAGCGGCCAACCCGGTCCGCGACCTTGCCCGCAAAGGGGATCGCAAGACCGAAGATCACCGAGCCGTAGATCTGGATCAGCAGCGCATCCTTGAAGGGGATGCCCAACGTCTTGATGTTATAGCCCAGCAGCCAGGCCGAGCAGATGTAGAACAGCACGAAAGTCACCAGCGCCACAAAAGTTCCAAGGAACAGATTGCGCTTGTGGTTCCTGAACACCTCGGCGACCGGCACGCTCACGCGTTCTTTCTTCTCGATGGCTTTCGCGAATTCCGGGGTTTCCGAGATCGACATCCGCACCCAGAGCCCCAGCACGATCAGGAAGATCGAGGCGAGGAATGGCAGGCGCCAGCCCCAGGCCATGAACTGTTCTTCCGAGATGAAATGCAGCAGGATCCAGAAGAAGCCCGATGACAGGAACAGGCCGACAGGCGCGCCGAGCTGCGGGAACATGCCATACCAGGACCGCTTGCCCTCGGGGGCGTTTTCAGTGGCCAGCAGCACCGCACCGCCCCATTCACCGCCAAGGCCAAAGCCCTGACCAAAACGGCAAACCGCCAGCAGCAGGGGCGCCGCGACACCGATCTGTGCATAGGTCGGCAGCATGCCGATGATGACGGTCGAAACCCCCATGGTCAGCAGCGCCGCCACAAGCGTCGCCTTGCGGCCGATCCGGTCTCCGAAATGGCCAAAGACAATGGCACCGAAAGGCCGCGCAAAAAAAGCGATCGAGAAGGTCGCAAACGAGGCCAGCAGCGCGGTCATCGGGTCAGAACCCGGGAAGAACAGCGCCGGGAAGACCAGCACGGCAGCCGTGGCATAGGCATAGAAGTCGAAGAACTCGATGGTGGTGCCGATCAGACTTGCCAGCAGCACACGCCGCGGCGAATTCTTCGGCCCTTCGGCGGCGGTACCGCCGGCCAGAGTGGTGTCAGACATTTCTCAATCCGGGTAATTTTGTTGCACTGGCGGGTCGCTTTTCGCAATCCGCGCTGACTGGTTGCGGTAAAGCTTTGTCAATCCGGGTGAAAGCGACAAAGCGCGGGTGACTGGCCGGATTGCGAAAAATGCATGGCTTGCGGGAGTCATCATCCGGCTCTGAACGCAATTCCCTCTGTTAAGCGGACGCTGCCGCAGGAGGCAAAAGCGGAAGATCGCCTCTCTGGCAGGGTCAATCCCGGCCCGGGGCTGGTGGGCGCGATGTTCCTCCGGTGTCGGGCGGCTGAGCGCCAGACCTTCCCCGCCCCCATCCGGCGGAGCGGTCCTGATCTTCAGGGGCAACAGTGCCCCCTGAAAGAAAAAGGGCGCCGGATCTCTCCGGCGCCCTGTCATTCTGCAATCAGTTGCGGGCCTTGTCGACCATTTTGCCCTTGGAGATCCAGGGCATCATTTCGCGCAGTTTCGCACCGACCTTCTCGATCTGATGCTCGTCATTGGCGCGGCGCGAAGCTTTCAGCGTCGGCTGGCCAACGGCATTTTCCAGCATGAAGTCGCGGACGAACTTGCCCTGCTGGATATCGGCCAGCACTTCTTTCATGCGGGCTTTGGTCTCGTCATATTTCAGAATACGCGGGCCGGTGACATACTGGCCGTATTCTGCGGTGTTCGAGATCGAGTAATCCATATTGGCGATACCGCCTTCATAGATCAGGTCGACGATCAGCTTCACTTCGTGCAGGCATTCGAAGTAAGCCATCTCCGGCGCGTAACCGGCTTCAACCAGGGTCTCGAAGCCGCAACGGATCAGCTCGACCAGACCGCCGCAGAGCACGGCCTGCTCACCGAAGAGGTCGGTTTCGCATTCTTCGCGGAAATTGGTCTCGATGATGCCCGAACGACCGCCACCGATGGCCGAGCAATAGCTCAGACCGATGTCGAGCGCTTTGCCCGAAGCATTGGTGTGAACCGCCACGAGGCAGGGCACGCCGCCGCCTTTGGTGTATTCGCCGCGCACGGTATGGCCCGGGCCTTTCGGTGCCATCATGATGACGTCGACGCCGGCTTTCGGCTCGATCAGGCCGAAATGCACGTTCAGACCATGGGCGAATGCGATTGCAGCGCCTTCACGGATATTGTCGTGAACGTATTTCTTATAGGTTTCAGCCTGCAGCTCGTCGGGCATGGTGAACATGATCACGTCAGCCCAGGCAGCCGCTTCGGCAATGCCCATGACTTTCAGGCCTTCGCCTTCGGCTTTCTTGGCCGACGGCGAGCCTTCGCGCAGTGCGACGACGAGATTTTTCGCACCCGAATCGCGCAGGTTCAGCGCATGGGCATGGCCCTGGCTGCCATAGCCGAGGATCGCCACTTTCAGGTTCTTGATCAGGTTCACATCGCAGTCGCGATCGTAGTAGACGCGCATAACAGCACTCCTTTGCTGAAGATGGGGGCAGAATAGGAATATTTCTCGCGCGCTCCGTTCAAAAATCGCCCACATGACGGAAATATGAATATTATCATTCATCATTTTTGTATTTTGTGAAATAATCATGCAATGAGCCTTACACTCGACGATACAGACCGCCGCATCCTGCGCCACTGGCTGGCAGAACCGGATCTCGCCCGCAGCGATCTGGCGCTGCGCGCCGCTGTCACCCAGGCCACGCTCTGGCGCCGGATCGAGCGGCTGCGCGAGGCCGGTGTCCTCAGGGGCGAGACCTTGCAGATCGACTGGCGCGCACTTGGTTATGAGGTCGAGGTGTCGCTGCGCTTCACCCTCGACAAAACCGACCCGCGTGCCTTTGACGATTTCATCGATGCCGCGCGCGAGGTGCCCGAGGTGCTGGCGATTGAAACCTTCCTTGGTCGCGTCGATGTGCGCCTGAACGTGATCGCCCGCGACATGCAGCACTGGACAGAGGTCTACCGCGAAAAGATTCTTGCGCTTCCCCATATCGCCGAGGTTGACGCGCTGATGCTGATCTCAACGATCAAGGATGACAGCGCCCTGCCCTTGTGACCCATCGCCGTTCATCCAGACTTAGCCGATCATCATAAAACTGGTGAAAAAGGCCAGATCCAAAGGAAAATGCACCTCACCCGGCTATCTGCTTTACTACTCGGGTGGCAATGGGCACGGCTATACCCTCGATGTGATCGTGGTGGATGGGCGCCGGCAAGCATGACTACAGGCATCGGGCAAGACTGACGCAGGACGCCACTAAAGGAAAAGGGAATGGCATGACCACCGCCGGACTGGATGAGACCGACCGCGCCATTTTGCGCGACCTTGCGATGGACGCAAATCTCGGCGCGGGCGAAATCGGCCGGCGCCATGGTCTGTCGCAACCCGCCACCTGGCGACGCATCCGGCGGCTGGAAGAGACCGGCGTGATCAAAGGCCGCCGGGTCGAGGTTGACCGCGCAAGCCTTGGCTTTGGCGTGACGGTGTTCCTGGGGATCAAACTGGCGACCAAAGGCCGCGTCAGCCTTGAGGATTTCGAACGCGCCGCCACCGCCATCCCCGAAGTCCAGGTCGTGCAGCACGTGCTGGGCCTGTTCGACTACCGCCTGCGCGTCGTCGCCCGCGATCTTGCGGATTTCGAGCGTGTGCTGCGGCGGCGGGTGATGACGCTGCCCGGGGTCGGAAATGTCGAGGCCAATGTCGTGCTGACCGAAGAGCGCCGTCCCGGACCTTTTGGCTGATCCTTCAGCGTGAAATTCCGGTGGCGCAGCCCTGCTCGCGGCGCTAGCGTCACGCTGCCACAGGAGGAATACTATGAAACTGCCGCATGACCATATCGACCCCGAGGGGCTGGAGGAGTTTTCGGTCGTCTTCACCGACCGTTCGCTGAATCATATGTCAGCGCGGTTCCAGCAGGTGATGCGCGATGTCTCGGGCTGGCTGCGCGAGGTCTATAATGGCAGCGCCGTGGCACTCGTCCCCGGCGGCGGCACCTATGCGATGGAATCCGTCGCACGCCAGTTCGGGAGTGGTCGCGTCCTGGTGGTGCGCAACGGATTTTTCTCGTTCCGCTGGAGCCAGATCTTCGACATGGGTGGTTTTGCGAGCGAGGTCGAGGTCGCCATGGCGCGCGCCGCCGGCAATGACCCGACCTCGCCTTTCGCGCCGCCTCCCGTCGGGGAAGTGGTCGCGAGGATCCGCGAAACCAGGCCAGACGCCGTTTTCGCGCCGCATGTCGAAACCGCCTCCGGCATCATCCTTCCCGATGATTACATCCGCCAGATCGGCGAGGCTGCCCGCGAGGTCGGTGCGCTGTTTGTGCTTGATTGCATCGCATCGGGCACGATCTGGGTCGATATGGCGGCACTCTCGGTCGATGTGCTGATTTCCGCGCCGCAAAAGGGCTGGTCGTCTTCGCCCGCCGCCGGGATCGTGGTGCTGGGCCCGCGCGCCGAGGAACGTCTCGCAAACACCACTTCGAACAGTTTCGCGCTGGATCTGAAGAAATGGCGCGCGATCATGAAGGCCTATGAAGATGGCGGCCACGCCTATCATGCCACCATGCCAACCGATGCGATCCTCGCCTTCCGCGACGCGATGCAGGAAACCCGCGAGATGGGGCTGGACGCCGCGAAAGAGGCGCAATGGGATCTGGGCCGCAAAGTCCGCGCCGCGCTGGCCGCGCGCGGCATCCGCTCGGTCGCGGCCGAAGGTTTTGCAGCCCCCGGCGTTGTGGTCAGCTATACTGACGACCCCGCCATCCAGAACGGCGCCAAATTCCGCACCGAGGGGGTCCAGATCGCCGCAGGTGTGCCATTGCAGATCAATGAGGGCGAGACCTTCCGCAGCTTCCGGCTCGGGCTGTTCGGTCTCGACAAGCTGAAGGATGTCGATGGCACTGTCGCGCGGCTGACCCGTGCGCTTGACAAGGTGATCTGAGGATACCGGGTGATCTGAGGATCGGGGGGCCGTCTGGCCCCCCTTTTTTTCGGCGCTTTCAGCCAGGCCTTACGATTTCAACCCGGTCTCGCGCAAAATCCCGCGCCGCTTGGCCTCGTAATAATAGCCATTAGCATACCACTTCTCGGCCCGGTCCTGGCTGCCATCCGAGACCATCCAGGCGCCGCGGAGATATTTTCCGGCATAGCGCAGATTGGTCTCGGCATTCAGCAACCCTTCCGGCGGCCCATTATAGCCCATGGTCCTTGCGGTCTGCGGATGGATCTGCAGCAGACCGTAATAGGGCCCGTTGCGCGCCGCCGGATTATAGCCGCTCTCGCGCCTGATCATCCGGTGCAAAAGGCTCTCCGGGATCTGATGCTCTGCCGCATATTTGCGGATCAGGGCCCGCATCTCGGGCGTCTCCCCGGCATTAAGCCCCTGTGATGACGACGGCCCGGCGGGTTGCCGGCGGGAACAGGCCACGAGGGCAAGGGGCGCAACAAGAGCAAGGGCAAGCAAAGAGCGGCGGTCCAGATGCATCCTGAGGGCTTTCGGGTAAGGGGTTCAGATCTGACGGGCGGGGCTTTGCTCTCTCCGGCCCAGGACAGTCCCGGTCTTTCGCGAGCCTTGTCGCGCGGGTTTATGCGCTCGCCCGTCTTCCGGCAAGGGCAAGGCCGGACCCCTGATTGCGCAACGGCAGACCCTTGCCGGTGCCCGCTGTCATGCCCCTGTTTCACTCGACCGCCAGGAAGAGGTAACGCCCCGGAGACCGTCCGTCACCAGGGGGTTGCACAGGGGTCGCGCCCATATATAGTCGGCTCGTCCGGATCGGTGGAACAGTTTGGGCCAAAGCCCTCTCCGCCGCCCGGACCGACCGGGCCAAATACGGTGCGGCCATACCAGCTGTAGGCAGGAGCCGACGGATATGGAAGGCAGGAGCTCTGGATATAAGGCGAGTGAGGCCGGGGTTGCGGCAGGCCTTGTGCCGCGCTGCGGCTGCTTTCTGCCCCATGCCCGTCTTCACAGCCCCCGCCCCCGTCGCAGCTGCCCCTTTCCCCGCAGCCTTCGCGTCACCCGGCTTTGGTCCGGGCATCGCCGCGCAACCGGCCCCTTCTTCCGGCAAAGTTGCAGCTGGCCGCATCCCGGTCAGCACACGATCCGTCCTGTCAGCCAGATGAACACGCAGACGAGCCTTCGGACGACATCATCGAGAAATCCATATCGGGCGCGTGCTGGTCACGCGCCTTTTTCTTTTTCCCCAGCCGGCCGCAGCCGGGTTTGCTCTGCCCCGGGAAACGCCCCGCGGCGGATGGCAGAGAGTAATATGTGATGGCGATACAGACCCTTGTCCTGAATTCAGACTTCCGCCCCCTGTCCTGCAATCCGCCCTCATCCTGGCACTGGAAGGATGCGGTGACGGCCATCATCCTGAACCGGGTGAGCCTTGTGGCCGAATATGACCATGTGGTGCGTTCACCCAGCATCACGATGCGCGTGCCAAGCGTGGTCGCGCTGAAACAATATCAGCGGCTGGATGGCTGGCCAGCCTTTACCCGCTTCAACATCTATTGCCGCGACAAATGGCTGTGCCAGTATTGTGGCCGGCGGTTTTTGTCGGATCAGCTGACTTTCGACCATGTCCAGCCACGCTCGCGCGGCGGGCGGTCGTCCTGGGAAAATATCGTCGCCGCCTGCGCGCCCTGCAACCACCGCAAAGCCAACCGGACCCCGAAAGAGGCCGGGATGAAACTCCTGCGCGCACCTTACACCCCGACCCGCCGCGAACTGGTCATGGCCGCGCCACGCTATCCGCAATCGGACGTTCATCACAGCTGGCTCGATTTCCTCTATTGGGACAGCGAGCTGGAGAGCTGATCTGTGCGACGCCAGGGTTTGTGTAAAATCTAACATTGAAAGCACCGGAACCGGGTTTCTGTTAGTTGCGACTATGCATCGGATTCACAATTTGCCGATTTTCGGCAGTTTCTAGGATCAGCAGGTCGGACCATGCTCGTGCCTGGCCATTCCTCGGTATGAGCCACGGTTGATTTGAGCTTAGCTCTTCGATTCAGAGTCGCCGAGGTCTTCAATGTTGTCGAAATCACTTAGAATTTCAGCAGTTCGGATGCGATCAAGAGTGTCTTCGATGCTCTCATAGGGCTGTCCTGGCCGAATGTGGCGTCGGATACCTTCATAATGTTTGCGCGCCGCAACCCTCGACGCGGTGCGCGTCAGATGGAGCCGCACGGCTAGGCTTTCCGGACTATCGCAGCCCTCTCTGACGGCTGCGCTCAGTGAGGCGAGCACACTTGAAATAGGTGTTTCATCTCCGGCGGCGCGCAAGCGCGCTGCGACCAGTCGCCCGGGAAGTCCCGCGAGAAACGCAAGATCGGGAACAAGCCGTGAGGCAAACACTCGGGCGTTTTTACACTTTTTGAGATTAGCAGTGGGTCCGAGGAATGCCCTTTCAATCTCGCACAAAGGGGCTCCCGACATCCAGATCGGCCAAAGCTTACGAAGCCATTTCAACGCGAGTTTTCCGCGTGCCTCGTCATCGCTGAGTTTTTTGTAGGCAGTGCCGAACATCTCCTCCAGGCTCTCAGGGCGCACCAAGATGAGCAACTGGCGCGGATGAGTATCGAGCCAGTCGAGCAACCCCACGACCACCTCTTTCGTCGTTCCAGAAAAGTCATCGGCATCAACTCGTTCAATCATCTGTTGCAGTATTGATGCGGGGAGCCCTGTTGCTCCTGCGACCTGCTCGAGCCAACGGTCAGATTCCGGCAGATCTAGCTTTGTCCGGGCAGCTAGGGCGGACGCAATGCGCGTGCTCGTCCAATCGGCATCGGCGGCAATGATCGCGCGATATGCGCTGAAGCTCTTGCGGAGTAACGCCTCCGCTGGGTCGCTATCTGTCCCCGCGATCGATAGTGGCAGCTTGCTTAGCAAATAAGCTGATGAGCCGGTTTGTGTGACCCCGTCATGGATACGGTCGAGCACCACCTTCAGCGGGTCATCAATGACAAGACACTGGTCAGCCTGCTCAAAGATTGACTGCAACTCCATCCAATGACCACTGATCTGATTATTCCTGTCATCGAAGTCGATGACTTTGCTCGGAACCAGCAGGACAAAACCCTGTGCTCCCTCTCCGGCTCGGCCAGCTCGCCCGGCGGCGTTCAAGAGCTCATGTGCTTCGAGCTTTTGCATCTTGTCGGCTTCTGAATCGAACCGGCTGTCGCCAGAAATGATGACCGCCTCGCTCGGCAGGTTCATCCCTTGCGCAAGGGTCGAGGTCGCGAAAAGCACCTTGATACCGTCGGGCCGTCGAAAGAGGCTTTCGTGCAATTCGCGCTCTTCGCGCAACAGAAGTGCGTGATGGCTAGCAGTCCCCGTCCTGAGAGTTCCATCCGCGGCCAGCTGCATATAGCAGTATTGAGATCCTCCCATCTCCTCCACTGCGAGGGTTCGCCAAGCCTGTTCTTCCTCTGTGAGTGTGATCTGGCTGGCCGCTATTCGAGCTGGGAAGTGCTTTACACAGCTCTCACAAAAAACGGTGGTCTGGACAAAAACCAACGTCTTCATACCCGAGGTCGCCGCAGCTGCCGCAATCGAGCTACTCGTCTCATTGCCATTCGGCGTGAGATACCATGTTCCGCGCTTTGAACGCCCTGCGGTCAGTAAGCCGCGCCCCTCAAGGAGCTGAAGCAATGCATAGTCGTCGCGATCTGTCGTCGACCAGGTCTGGAGTAGACTGAAAAGACCAAAGGGTCGGGCGAGCAATTTATTCTTCACCGAAGCAGGCAAAGTGCTGCGATCCGGATACTCGGCGCCAGCTTTAGCGAGGACCTTCTTGAGCGCACTAATCTGTTCGGCAGGGTAGACAATGCAGCCACGCACCTGGCGCGTTGGCTTCCAGCTCAGGTCGAGCGTGAGACATGGGCGACCGGTCAGATAGGCAAGCCATCCAGCGATCTCCCCCGTGTTTTTCATCATGGCGGAGAGAAGGAGCAAGTCCGCTGCGGGTGCCACGCTCGTAAGGTTGAGAATAGCGAGCATCGCATCAAGCCCGCGACGACTTCGATCATCATCCCTGGGATGCAAAAGATGACATTCGTCGAAGACAATAAGTCCCAGATCAGAGAAGGCCTCCCGATCCACAGAGAGTAACATCAGGCAACGTTCGGGCGTCATTACTGTGACTTCTCCGAGCGCCACGTCTTCACCAACTCCGTGTTCATCGTCGACATCGGCAAGAACGCTGTAGTCGTGGAACGTGCCTGCAAGCGACCTCTGAGTCTGCCCGACGAGTGCATGGGTCGGAGCAAGGAAGATGACCCGCTCTCCACGCAGCAATGCAGTCGCAATTTTCAGTTCCGCGAGCGTCGATTTGCCACCGCCGGTCGGAAAGCTAATGGCCGAAGATACGCCCTGTTCAAGGTATCCCTTATTGATTGCTTCACGATGGTTGCGCCAAAGATAGGGACGTTTTCGGGCCATTCGGCGAAGCGTTTGCCACCAACCGTGTTCATCAACATCTCCCGGAGTCTGAACGCGGCTGATCGCCGTCGCCAGAAGGTCCCCTTCGAGTCCGAGCATTAGGTTGGCTAGATGAAGAGGGCCAGGATATAGGCTGAGCAGCGTTTCACCAACGGCGCCCCCACCATCAAGCGGCTCCTTCGCAAGAGCACGCACCTGCGCAAACAGGACGTTGGCGGGTGTGATACCACCAAGCTCTGGCGATACATCCGTGCGCATGGTCAGTTGTCGGGCGAGATTGGTGACACCACGCAGAAGTAGTAGACGGAGCGCATTCAGAGCGCGGAGGCCGAGATCCAGCCGATCCAGCTCATGTCGAACTCCACATGATAATAGGGGCAACTCCAGAGTTTTGCGCTGAGCGGTTCGAGCAGAGGCCGGGTGGCCTCCGTCAGGCCGAAGGTTTGCCCCCGGCTGAACGAGGGGTAAGAAGGAGGCGCTCGTCGTTCGGGATCGAACCACCTTATTGAATCCTCGAATAGCGGGTCGCCTATACATCGCCCCCATGGCCGCCGTCCTCGGAACTGCCGGGCCCGACTTTCATTTCGAAAAGAGCCCTATCCGAGACACGCATGTCTTCCGGGTCGTGCAGATCCTTCCATTCCAAAGAAAGCGTCACACCATCAAACCGTAGGATCACACAACGAGACAACTCATCCCGCGATCATAGGGTCTAAAGAGGTTAGTTTGCACGGATGGCCTGTAAGCCGGATTCTGTCCAGGCAGTTGCCTGCCCTGGATGACCATTCCTCTGCCCCCGCCCTTACGGACGGGATCCAGCTGCCAACCCGGGCCTCTCGGGCTGAAGCATCCCTGCGGCGGTATCGGGCGGACCCGACCTGCCCCGCGCGAGGCCCCTATTCGGCATTGCTCCGGGCGGGGCTTGCCATGCCATTCCTGTTGCCAGGACCGCGGTGGGCTCTTACCCCACCGTTTCACCATCACCGCACCGGTCTCCGACCGAGGCCGGCGGCGCGGCTGTCTCTTCTCTGTTGCGCTTTCCCTCGGGTTACCCCGGCCGGGAGTTACCCGGCGCCCTTGCTTCATGGAGTCCGGACTTTCCTCGGCACGACGCTTGCGCGCCCCCCGCGGTCATCCGGCCATCCGTGCGAGGCGGGGCTTAGGCCCCTGCCCGGCTGTCGTCAAGCGCCATCGGCGGAAATCGCGGCCAGAACCCCTTGGGCAAGGCGGATATCCTGCGTCCCGACCGGCCCGCGGCCCCAGGGGCGGAACCGCAGACGGAAGGCGCGCAAAAGCAGCTCCGGCTCCTGTGCCGGATTATAGCCGATTTCAGTCAGCAGATTGCTGAACTCAGTGCCGCCCCCTGCCCCTGCCGCTGTCCCTACCTGAGGCCGCAGCGCAAGGCCCTGGCGCGCAAGACGCAGCCAGTCAAAATGGGGGCCGGGGTCGATTTTGCGATCCGGCGCGATGTCGGAATGGGCCAGAACACCCGCCGGGGAGATGTTCCAGCGCGCCATGATCCCGCTGAGGAGATCCTCCAGCGCCGACATCTGCGGCTCGGGAAAAGGATGTGTGCCGCGATTGGCGAGCTCGATACCGATGGAATGACTGTTCACATCGTCAATGCCACGCCAGTAGCTGCGCCCGGCATGCCAGGCCCGCGCTGCTTCGGAGACCAAAGCCTCGCTCCGGCCATCCTCGGCAATCAGCCAATGGGCCGAGACCTCGTAATCCGGGTCACAAAGCCGCGCCCGGGCAGCCTGAGCGCTCTCCATCGCGGTGTAATGCAGGATGATCAGCGAAGGCCGCACCCCACCCCGCCGCGCGCCGAAATTCGGCGACGGGAAGGCGGTCACTGCAATGCGGTGCGGAACGGGCGTGGATCCCAGCCACAGGCGAAACCGTCGCCATCGGGATCAAGGCCCAAGCGATCCTTGTCCGGGCCGCCGCGCGCCAGGAAATCCTGCTGCGCCAGATCCGGAGACGGATATTTCGCACAGGCAATCATCGGATCTTTCGAGCTGCGACCGCGACTATACATCTGCACACCCGGCGCATGGGTGGTCGCAAGCGCGAATTCGACGATATTCGGCCCGCTCTCGCCAGGGCGCACCGGCAGCGCGCCGGGCTGGACCACGACATATTCAGCGCGGTTCCGGGCGATCCGCTCGGCATCCGACGCGATGGATTCGCGGGCGGCCACGGCGGTGAAATCATTCTCATCCGAGATGGTCGGATTGGAATGGACCAGCTCCCCCGATTCCTCTTTGATCCCGGCCGGCGCATTGCCCCGCGGGCGCGCGCCACCGGTGCTGGCGGGAGGCACATAATTCGTATTCGGCGTGATTGCACTGATCGGGGCGGTCGGGGTGCTGCCATCGGCACGGTCAATCGCCGCTGCCGCCGCGGTCGGATCAAAACCGGTTCTGGCCGGAGTCGCCGCCGCAGGCGCCGCAGCCTGACCCGTGCCGCTGTTGGAGTTGCGGATATAAGAGTTGTAATCCTGAAAGCCGACGCCGCTGCCGGAATCGGGGACCGAAGGCGTGCAGGCCGCAAGCCCCAGAACGCCCAGAACGGCAGCGCCTTTACGTGAAAAACCCGAAATGATCTGCCGGCGGGTGGTCATCGCGTCCTCATGTAAAACGGCAAAGCAGCGCACCACAGACGTGTTATCCGACCGGAAAACCGGGCGGCGCGGGTGCATATCCGGCGGCAATTACCACCATTTTTGCGGCTTGGCTACAAATCCTGCTGCGCGTTCCAGCACATAGGCGTGATTGAGAAGCCCGGCCTCATCCCAGGGACGGCCGATCAGTTGCAGCCCGAGCGGCAGACCTTTGGCATCCAGCCCGACCGGAACCGAGATCCCCGGCAGGCCGGCAAGGTTCACCGTCACGGTGAAGACATCGTTGAGATACATCTCGACCGGATCGGCCGAGGCCATCTCGCCCAGCCCGAAGGCCGAAGAGGGCGTCGCGGGTGTCAGGATCGCATCGACCCCGGCCTCGAAGACCTTCTCGAAATCCTGTTTGATCAGGGCGCGGACGCGGCGGGCGCGGTTGTAATAGGCGTCATAAAAGCCCGCAGACAGCACATAGGTGCCGATCATGATCCGGCGCTGCACCTCAGACCCGAAGCCCTCGGCGCGGGTCTTTTCATACATCTCGGTGATGCCATCGCCAGGGCCAAGCTTGGCGCGATGCCCGTAGCGCACCCCGTCATAGCGGGCGAGGTTCGACGAGGCCTCGGCGGGCGCGATCACGTAATAGGCCGGCAGTGCATATTTCGAATGCGGCAGGCTGATCCCGCGCACTTCGGCGCCCGCGTCTTTGAGCATGGCAATGCCCTGCTCCCAGAGCGCATCAATCTCGGCCGGGATGCCGTCGAGACGGTATTCCTTCGGGATACCGATGACTTTGCCGCGAATATCGCCGGTCAGGGCCGCCTCGAAATCGGGGACGGCCTGCTCGGAGCTCGTCGAATCTTTCGGGTCATAGCCCGACATGGATTGCAGGAAGATCGCCGCATCACGGACCGATTTGGTCATCGGACCGGCCTGGTCCAGCGAAGAAGCAAAGGCGATCACCCCCCAGCGGGAGACACGGCCATAGGTCGGTTTGATACCCACAATGCCGGTGAAAGCCGCCGGCTGACGGATCGAGCCGCCGGTATCGGTGCCGGTCGCCGCCAGACAGAGATCCGCCGCCACTGCCGAGGCCGAACCGCCCGAAGAGCCGCCCGGCGTCAGTTTGCGGTCATCGATCTTCCACGGGTTCACGGCGGGGCCGTAAACCGAGGTCTCATTCGACGACCCCATGGCGAATTCGTCCATGTTCAGTTTGCCGAGCATCACCGCGCCATCCGCGAACAGCTTCGTGGTGACGGTCGACTCATATTCCGGCTTAAACCCTTCGAGGATGCCAGATGCAGCCTGGGAATTCACGCCTTTGGTGCAGAAAAGATCCTTGATCCCCAGCGGGATGCCGCACAAAGACGGCGCGTCCCCGGCTTTGAGCCGCGCATCCGCCGCCCGCGCCTGTTCCAGCGCGATCTCGGGGGTTTTATGCACGAAGGCGCCAAGCGCATCGCCCGCGTCGATCGCGGTCAGGCAGGACATGGTCAGATCGACGGCGGAAATCTCGCCTTTCCTGAGCGCATCACGCGCCTTTTCGATCGTCCAGCTGTTCGACTCGGAGGTCACGCTCATTCCACCACCTTCGGCACGGCAAAGAAGCCTTCACGGGCTTCGGGGGCATTTTTCAGAACCTGGGCCTGGATATTGCCATCGGTGACGACATCCTCGCGCCGGCGCAGCCGCATCGGCGTGACCGAAACCATCGGTTCGATGCCGGTCACATCGACCTCGTTCAGCTGTTCCATGAAAGTGAGAATGCCGGAGAGATCGCGTGCAAGATCGGGAAGCGCTGCTTCCTCGACCCGGATGCGGGCAAGCTTCGCCACTTTCCGCGCGGTATCAATGTCGATGGACATGGATCAGACCCTTTTAAGCTCCGGCCCCGTTTAGCGAGCGCTTTGCGGCTGTGCAAGGCAAAGGCTGGACAGTCTGCCTCTGTCCGGCCTCAGGCTGCGGCGGGCAAATTCTGGTCGGGATGATAGGCGGCCGGAAAGAGAATTCGAACCGAGCGGTTCGAAAACACTGGAAACCTGTCATAATGGGCGGGTAAGTTACCGCCTGCAAAACAGAACAGGAGAAACTGCCGTGAAAATCACATGGCTCGGACATTCCGGTTTCCGCATCGAAATCGAACAGGCGGTTCTTCTGGTGGATCCCTGGCTGACCGGCAATCCGCTTTTCCCCGCCGACTCGCGCGCCGAGGCCGTGGCGGGTGCCACACATATCCTGCTGACCCATGCCCATGGCGATCATGCCGCCGATGCTGCCGGCCTGTCTCAGGAACTGCAGATCCCGGTCGCCTGTATTCATGAAGTTTCGGTCTGGCTGAAGGGCCGGGGTGCCTCGACAATCGGCTTTGGCAAGGGCGGCACTATCGATTGCGGCGGCGCCAAAGTGACGATGGTGAACGCCACCCATTCGGCCTCGGTCGATTTCGGCGGCGGCGCGCTATTGCCCGCCGGATCCGCCGCCGGTTTCATGATCAGGGGCGAAGGCCGCACCATCTATGTTTCGGGCGATACCGATATCATGGCCGATATGGCCTGGATGGGAGAGCTGCATCAGCCGGAGATCGGCATTCTCGCCTGCGGCGGGCATTACACGATGGATATGGAGCGTGCCGCCTGGGCTGCGCGGAAATATTTCAACTTCCGCTTCGTGATTCCCTGCCATTACAAGACCTTCCCGCTGCTGGCGCAGAATGCCGATCCCCTGCGCGCCGGCCTGCCGCCCGGCGTCGAAGTGATCGAACCCGTCGTGCTGGAGCCGATTTCGTTCTGACCCGACCTGCGGAGACGCCATCAAGGGTCGCGATTTGCCCAAAACCAGCCCTGCGGCCACCTTCATCGGGGTGGCCGCATCTTTCCCGGGCGTTATGAGACCGGCGCGGTGATTGGGATCGTGGAAGGCCGCGGCCCGGGCCACTGTCCGTGCGGGACGTCTTGCTTAAAGTCCCAGGCTTGGCAGTTGCGACGGTAACCATCATGGCTGCCAGTGCCATGCCCCCCCCGCTCACGCACGGGTTCCGGCCCTTACTCTGTCCTGACGTCAGCCCTGGCTTTCGCGTCGGGCGGCAAAGAAATCGCGCAGCAGCCGTCCGGCCTCGACCTCGCCGATTCCATCCAGCACTTCGGGCACGTGATGGCATTGCGGATGGCTGAAGACCCGCGCGCCCACGGTCACGCCCCCGGATTTGGGATCCGCCGCGCCATAAACCAGCCGCGCGATCCGGGCCGCCGAAATCGCAGCCGCACACATCGGACAGGGCTCCAGCGTCACATAGAGAAGACAGTCCTGCAGCCGCTCCTGCCCGAGGCGCCGGCACGCCTCGCGGATCACCAGCATCTCGGCATGTGCGGTCGGGTCTTTCAGCTCGCGCGTCCGGTTCCCGGCCCGGGCCAGAATCTCGCCCGCGCCCGAGACCAGTACCGCCCCCACCGGCACCTCGCCGCGCAAAGCCGCAGCCCGCGCCTCTTCCAGCGCAAGGTCCATATGGGATCGAAAGACCACGCCGCATTGTCCTTTCATCTGTCCTGAAATATCCTTGGGGCAACGAGTCAAAAAATCCGGGGCGCAGACTTCCCCTGGCTTCTGCTCTTCCTCAAAAGGTCGCCTCCCATGCCGGAAAACACAAGTCCTCCCGCCCGGGACCCGAATGGCACGCCCGATGGCGAACGCATTGCCAAGCTGCTGTCGCGCCGGGGCGTCGCCTCGCGGCGTGAGGCCGAGCGGCTGATCGAGGCGGGCGAAGTCACCGTCAATGGCAAGGTCATCACCAGCCCGGCGCTGAATGTAACCGGAACCGAGCGTATCACCATTTCCGGCAGGCTTCTGCCCGAAGAGGAAGAAGCGCGGCTCTGGCTTTATTACAAACCCGAGGGTCTTGTGACGAGCGCGTCGGATGAAAAGGGCCGCGACACCGTTTTCGACCACCTCCCCGAGGATATGCCGCGGGTGATGTCGGTCGGGCGGCTCGATCTTAATTCCGAGGGGCTTTTGCTGCTCACGAATGATGGCGGGCTGAAACGGCGGCTGGAACTGCCGTCGACCGGCTGGCTGCGGAAATACCGGGTTCGCGTCAATGGTCAGGCCGATGACCTGAAATTGCAGATCCTGCGCGATGGAATCACCATCGAGGGCGAGCGGTTCAAACCGATGCAGGTCACCATCGACCGGCAGCAGGGCGCCAATGCCTGGCTGACCGTGGGCCTGCGCGAGGGTAAAAACCGCGAGATCCGTCGCGCGATGAATGCCATCGACCTTTATGTGAACCGGCTGATCCGGGTCTCTTATGGCCCCTTCCGGCTGGGAAGCCTGGAACCGGGCCAGGTCGAAGAGGTCAAGGCCCGCGTGCTGCGCGACCAGCTGGGCGAGATCGCGGCTGACGAGGCGGCAGCAGAGGCCATCCGCAAGCGCCCTGCCCTGACACGGGTGCGGGCCGGAAAGCCTGCACCGGCAAGACCAGCAGCAGGCAAGCCTGAGCGCGCCGGGGCCGAACGCGCCTCCCCCGCGGCCCGTCCCGTCAGATCCGCCAGTGCGGTCAGGACCGCCAGCGCTGACAGACCGGCCAATGCGACCAGATCGGCCTTCCCGGCCACGGAGAGGGGCGCGCGCACGGCCTCGCGTGCAACAACGGGCGCCGCATCCACCGACGCGGCCGGAAAACCGGCCACCGCCAAAAAGAAGTCCGGCCTTACCGCACGCGAATATTTTACCCACCGGGCGGAAGCTGCCGGGCGCAAAGACAGCGAGGGCTCTGGCGGCAGTTCCTATCAGCCAAAACCTCCCGCACGCAGCACGGGCGACGCTGCGCGTCCCGTCCGGGCTCCTGGCATGACAAATCGCCGCCCGGCATCAGCCGGGGCCGACCCGGTCTCTGACCGGTCCGCGCCGCGCAAACCACGCGCCCCGAAGCTTGTCAGCACCCGCAATGCGCCGGCGACCACCGGCGCGCGCCCCTCGCGCAGCCCCGCCAAACCCGGCGGCCCCACCCGGCCCGGCACACCTTCCGGTCGCGGCGGCCCGGGACGCAAGGGATAGGATGTAAACGGACCTGTGCGTTTCGCGCCCCCCATTCCTCGTGAGGGGCTGCACATACCGGAGGCTCCCGCCCTGCGGCGGGGCATCCGGGAGGCGAGACAAGGCCAATAATCACTCGATATCAATGAGGTATATCGGCAGGGCGCGCTGCCACCCGAGGCGATGGTGCCAGAATGCCTTGCCCCTCATGCCGCATCGCGGAATAGCGGATCCGGTGCACTGCGCACTGAAGGGCGCGGGCCAGACACAACCGGGAAATCGGGCGGAAGATTCCCGCCCATGCGCCCTGTCTCAGACTGGCAAGCTGCAAATCCATTCGCTAGGATTGCGGCAACCGACCGTTATTTCCGGAACCCAGAATGTCCGAATCCGGCCTGCGCACCCTCTCGCTGGCGATTCTGATCGCCCTTGTTTTCTATGTCGCCGGTTCGGGAGGAATGTGATGGCCGCTCAACGCTTTGGCGGGAAATACAGCCCCGATGGCACCCCGCCCGCCGGTGCGGGATCCGGCCCACACCCGCCAATCCCGCGCGCGGCCCCGGGGACGGAAAAGCCAGTCGGTGGCTGGCGCGCCACATTCCTGTTTCTCTCGGCCTTTATCTTCCTTTTCCCCGCTTTTGGAGAAGAGCCCGGCGCGATGCTGCTGAGCCTGCTTGCCGGCGGCGGCCTGATCCTGAGCGCCTGGCTCACCCGTGAGGGCATGCGCGCCCGCGCAGCCTTTAACGCCCGCCGGGTCGCGCGCCGCCCCGCGATGCCGAGGATCCTGTTCGGCGCCATCGCCACCGGGGCCGCGCTGTTCATCGGCGGGCTGATCGGGCATGGGATCTCGCTTTATCCGATCCTGTTTGGTCTCGCCGGTGCCGGGCTGCATATCGGCACCTTCGGATTTGATCCCTGGACCGACAAGGGGATGGAGGGCGTCGACCGGTTTCAGACCGACCGTGTGGCCCGCGCCCTGGCCGGAGCCGAGAAGACGCTCGCGCAGATGAAAGACGCAATCCTGCGCGCCCGCGACCGCCAGCTAGAGGCCCGGGTTGATCGTTTCATCGCCCAGACAAGAGGGCTCATGCAAAGGGTCGAGGAAGATCCCGGTGATCTGACCGCCGCGCGCCGCTATCTGACCGTCTACCTGGAAGGCGCCCGCGATGCGACGGTGAAATTCGCCGATTTATGGGCGATCCGCCCCGACCCGCAGGCCCGCGCAGATTATGAACAATTGCTGACCGATCTGGAAACCACCTTTGCCAGCCGCTCGGAACGCCTGCTTGGAAATGACCGCGACAATCTCGATATCGAGATTTCCGTGCTGCGTGACCGGCTGAAATTCGAGACGCCCTCCGGCTCCAACCCTTCCTAAGTGTGAGATTTTGCCATGACCGAGAACACCACCCGCGCCGCCGCCGAGGCCACCCTGGCCGAGGTCGAGAAGGTCACCGCCGTCATCCTGCCGGAACCGACGGGCGAAATCGTGCCGCTGGAAGCCGCCTCGCCCGACAAGGCCGCAGCGATTGAAAAGCGCATGGGCGAGCTGGATCTGACCAATACGCAGTCGATCATCTCGTTCGGCTCTTCGGCCCAGGCCGAATTGCAGGTGATCAGCCAGGAAATGCTCCAGGATGTGAAGAACAAGGATGTCGGCCCGGCCGGCGACAGCCTGCGCAAAATCGTCACCACCATTCGCGGGTTTTCGACCGCTGAGCTGGACCTGCGCCGCGAAAGCTCGTGGTGGGAGCGTCTGCTGGGCCGCGCCGCGCCCTTTGCGGATTTCGTCGCGAAATATGAGGATGTCCAAAGCCAGATCGACAAGGTCACGGGCGAATTGCTCGGCCATGAGACGAAGCTTCTGAAAGACATCAAATCGCTGGATCTGCTTTACGCGAAAACCCTGAATTTCTATGATGAGCTGGGGCTTTACATTGCGGCGGGAGAGGCAAAGCTGAAAGAGACCGACGCGGTCGCAATCCCGGCGAAAGAGGCCGAGGTCGCGGCGGCGCCCGAGAACGACAAGATGATCAGATCGCAGGAGCTGCGCGATCTGCGCGCGGCGCGGGACGATCTGGAACGCCGGGTGCATGATCTGAAACTGACCCGCCAGGTCACCATGCAGTCGCTGCCTTCGATCCGGCTGGTGCAGGAAAACGACAAGTCGCTGGTGACGAAAATCAACTCGACGCTGGTCAACACCGTACCGCTCTGGGAGACGCAGCTTGCCCAGGCCGTCACCATCCAGCGGTCGAAAGAGGCGGCAGAGTCCATCCGCGACGCCAATGATCTGACCAACGAATTGCTGAAATCGAATGCCGAGAACCTTCAGCAGGCCAACCGTACCGTGCGCGAGGAAATGGAGCGTGGTGTCTTCGATATTGAAACGGTGAAACACGCGAATGAGACCCTGATCGCCACGATCAATGAAAGCCTGCAGATCGCGGATGAGGGCAAGGCGCGGCGCGCGGCTGCAGAGGTCGAGCTGCAGAAGATGGAAACCGATCTGCGCGAAACGCTGGCTTCGGCCCGGGCGCGGACGGCTGCGCCCGCCGCACAGCCGCAATCATGACGCCAACCCGGCGCAAGCGACTGCCCCTCTGGCCTGCCACCTTGCTGGTGGCGGGCCTTTCCGCCTGTGTGCCATCGGGTGGCCAGGCGCCGCAAAGGATCGGCCCGCCACCGCCCCGCCCCGTTGCTCCGGTCGCGGTGACGCCCGAGACACCGAAAAGCGCGGCGGCCCGTGCCTATTACGCCCAGGTGCAGAACTCGCTGTTGTCCCAGGGATTGCTGCGCACCGATGGCGGCGGCGTGGATACGCCTTTCGACGCCCGCATTCTCTCTGAAAATTTCATCCGCATTGCGCTTTACGATGAATACAGTCGCACCGGCGGGGCGTTTTCGCGCGGTGAAACCGCCTCGATCCTGCGCCGTTGGGATGTGCCGATCCGGTTTCAGATCCAGTTCGGCGCCTCTGTCTCCCCGGAGCGCCGCGCCACCGACCGCGCGCGGATCGCCTCTTATATCAAACGCCTTGCCGGCCTGACCGGCCACCCGATCACCCTTGTCGATCAGGGCGGCAATTTCACGCTGCATGTCGTCTCGGAAGACGAGCGCGAACAGCTTGGCCCCACGCTGCGCCGCGAGCTTCCCGGCCTCAGCCCCCAGGACGTGGCCGATGTGACCGGCATGGCCCAGACCACCTATTGCCTCGTCTATGCGCTCTCAGACGGAGACAGCGGCAATTATCGCCGCGCAGTCGCCGTGGTCCGGGCCGAACACCCCGATCTGCTGCGGCAATCCTGCTATCATGAGGAAATCGCGCAAGGCCTGGGGCTCGCCAATGACAGCCCGCGCGCGCGGCCCTCGATCTTTAATGATGACGAGGAATTCGCTCTGTTGACCAAACAGGACGAGCTGATGCTGAAGATCCTTTATGATCCGGAAATGTGGCCGGGCATGACCGAGGCAGAAGCGGCCCCGGTGGTGAAACGCATCGCGCAAAGACTGCTCGGGAGTGGCGCATGATCCGGGTTTCCTGCCTTCTGACCGCGACCGCGCTGCTGGCCGGCGCGGGCGAAGCGCAGGAGGCACCGCCAGACCCGCCCCTCGCCCTGCAACAACCGCCAGGCGCTGCAATGTCGGCGGCAGTGGTCGCGCAGACAGGCAGCCTTGGCTGGATGCAGGCGCAATCTGATTTCGCGCTAGAGTTTCGCGATGTGGGGCAGCTCACCCTTGCCCCTGGCGGGGTGATTGCGGTCGATCCGCTGACCTGGTCCGAAGCCGCGGATCTGCCCTGGATCGAGGTGCCCGCCGGCGCGGCACGGTTTTTGCTGGCGCTTGACCGGGATGAAGCGAGCGTCTCCAAAGCGCTGCTGGTTTTTTCCGATGCCGCCCCGACCTGCGGCGATGATGTTGCGACGATCCTTGTCGATACCGGCCTTGCCGGCTTTTTTGACAGATCCATGGCCGCAGCCGTCACCCGGTCGGCCGGGATCCTCGGCCCGGAAAAAGATCTCTATAATGGCTGGTTCGACCCGATGATCGGCGAGGTCTGGGTGGTGGGTCACATCCTGCCTCTGCCCGACAAGACTTTGATTCCCATCGCATCCTCTGGCTGGGGCGATGGCGGTTATCCGGTCGCGCGATTGCGATCGGCCACTGGTGAGACCGTCGCCCTCTATGCCGATTTCATGGGCAAAAACGCAGAGGGAGACTGGCTCCTGCCTACGGATTGCGGCACGTCATGACCGGCGCGCGGGAAGGTGCGGACGGGAGCAGCGATGAACATAGCGGCATCAGGCCCCGCCAGACGAAATTTCTCCTTCAATCCGGGCGCATGCGCGCTATTTTGACAAAGGCAGATGCGGCGCCGCCGGCCCGCGCGTGACAGAAAGGCTGAACCCATGGTCTTCGACTTCCTCAGGGGCGAGTTTATCGATGTCATCTCCTGGCTCGATGACACCCGCGACACCATGGTCTGGCGCTTTGAGCGTCGCGGCCAGGCCATCAAATACGGCGCGAAACTCACGGTCCGCGAGGGCCAGGCCGCGGTCTTCATCCATGAGGGTCAGCTGGCGGATGTCTTCGGACCCGGTCTCTACCAGCTTGAGACCAACAATATGCCGGTTCTGACCACGCTGCAGCATTGGGATCACGGCTTCCAGTCACCGTTCAAATCCGAGATCTATTTCGTCTCGACCACGCGGTTCAACGACCAGAAATGGGGCACGAAAAACCCGATCATGGCGCGCGATCCGGAATTCGGCCCGGTCCGGCTGCGGGCCTTCGGGACCTATTCGATGCGGGTCGCGGATCCCGGAAAATTCATGACCGAGATCGTCGGAACCGATGGCGAATTCACCGCCGACGAGATCTCGGTGCAAATCCGCAATATCATAGTCCAGGCGGCGAGCCAGGTGCTGGCGGCGTCACAGATCCCGGTGCTGGACATGGCCGCGAATACCGAAGATCTCGGCAAGCTGATCGCCGGAGCGATCACGCCCAAGGTCGCGGAATACGGGCTGAGCATTCCGGAATTCTACATTGAGAACATCAGCCTGCCGGAAGAAGTTGAAAAGGCGCTCGACAAGCGAACCTCGATGGGTGTGGTGGGCGATCTGAACAAATATATGCAGTTCAACGCAGCCGAGGCGATGGGCAATCCGGCCTCGGGGGCCGGCTCGGCGATGGCGACCGGGGCGGGCATGGCGATGGGGATGGGCATGGCCCAGAATATGGGCCCCTGGGGGGCACAGCCCGCCGCCGCCTCGCATGCTCCGCCGCCCCCGCCGCCGGTTGGCAAGGAATGGCATCTTGCCGAAAACGGCGCCACCAAGGGCCCGTTTACCGAAGCACAGCTTTCCGGGCTTGCCGCCTCGGGCCAGCTTGCACGCGGCACTATGGTCTGGGCGCAGGGGATGGAGGGCTGGAAACCCGCCGCCGAGACCGAGCTCGCCCGCCTCTTCTCACATCTGCCGCCGCCACCCCCGCCCGCAGGCTGAGCCATGCCCGCCTTCGGAGAACACCGCTGGCCCTGCAGCCAGTGCGGCGCACAGCTGCGTTATGCCCCGGGCCAGCGCGATCTGGTCTGTGAACATTGCGGCAATCACCAGCGCCTGCCCGATATCGCCCTCGCCGATCAGGACCGGGCGCTGGTCGAACATGACCTCGCCAGGGGGATCGCCGACGACCTGTCCTCTTCGGCGATGGAAGTGGTGCGGACCACGCGCTGCACCTCCTGCGGTGCGCTGATCGAGATGATCGGCGCCAGCCACGCCACCGAATGCCCCTTCTGTGCGACGCCTGTGGTGACCTCGACCGGCGAGACAAGGCAGATCAAGCCCCAGGCGCTGATCCCCTTCGTGCTTTCCGAACGCGAGGCGCGTGAAGCCCTGGTGAAATGGCTTGGCTCGCTCTGGTTCGCGCCGAACCGGTTGCTGGAATATACAAGGCGCGGGCGGGCGATGAATGGCGTCTATGTGCCCTGGTGGACCTTTGATGCCGAAACCCGCTCGCGTTATTCCGGCAGCCGGGGCGACGCCTATTACGTCTCGCGCACGGTTACGGTGAACGGCAAACGCGAGACCCGGCAGGAGCGCAGGATCCGCTGGACCTCGGTCTCCGGCCATGTCGCCCGCGATTTCGATGATGTCGGAGTGCTGGCCTCGCTGAGCGTGCCACCGCGCTATGCGAATGAGCTTGACCCCTGGGATCTGACGAGGCTGGTCCCCTACGCGCCGGATTATCTCGCCGGGTTTTCGGCCGAGGGCTATACTGTGCCGCTGGAACCCGCGAGCCTGCAATCGAAACAGAAAATGGCCCGTGTGATCGAAACGGATGTGCGCCGTGACATCGGCGGCGATGAACAGCGGATCTCCGGCATTGATACTGAATACAGCGGCGAGACCTTCAAACATATAATGCTGCCGATCTGGATGGCGGCCTATAAATACAACGGCAAAAGCTATCAGTTCCTCGTCAATGGCCAGACCGGCAAAGTCCAGGGCCAGCGCCCGTGGTCGGTCTGGAAAATCGCGCTTGCCGCTGTCGCCGCGGCGCTGGTTGCGGCCGCCTTGCTCTATGTGATGAAGGATGGCGATATCAGCATTGGCGGGCATGGGCTCGACTGGCTGGACTGAGGCAAACCCTGCCGGCCTTCGCCTCCTGCGCGCGTATTCAAGGCAAGAGGAAGCCCGCTCTTTCCTCCGGACCCGAATACTCCGGGCGGGCCCCTGCGGCGCCCCCTTCCGGGCGTTGACATGGGCGCGCCCGGCGCTCATAGCAGCCGCGTCACCAGAGGAAGGCAGGCGCATATGTCGATTGATCTCTCCCGCGTGCTGAGCGAGGCGCGTATTCCTGAATTGCCCTCGCCCTATTTCGGCAAAGTGCGCGATTGCTACGACCTGCCGGCGGATGCAGATTTCCCGAACGGGCGGCGTATCCTGATTTCCTCGGACCGGATTTCGGCCTTTGACCGCATTCTGGCCGCGATCCCGTGGAAGGGCCAGGTCCTGACCCAGACAGCACGCTGGTGGTTCGACCGCACGGCCGATATCTGCCCCAATCACGTCGTGGCCTATCCCGATCCGAATGTCGTTGTCGGACGTCATGTCAGCATTCTGCCCGTCGAAGTGGTCGTGCGCGGCTATCTGGCCGGCACCACCTCCACCTCGGTGCTGACCCAGTACAAGGCCGGCGCGCGAGAGATGTATGGCCACCGCCTTCCCGATGGTCTGCGCGACAATGAGGCCCTGCCCGGGGCCATCATCACCCCCACCTCGAAAGCCTTTGACGGCGGCCATGACGAGCCGCTGACGGCGGCAGAGATCGTCGCCCAGGGGCTCCTCACCCAGGCACAATGGGACGAGGTTTCGGACAAGGCGCTGGCCCTCTTTGCCTTTGGCCAGAAGGTCGCGGCAGAGCGCGGGCTGATCCTTGTGGATACGAAATATGAATTCGGCCTGGATGACCAGGGTCGCATCCTGCTTGCAGATGAGATCCACACCCCCGATTCCAGCCGCTACTGGATCGCCGATGGCTATCAGGAAGCGCTGACCACCGGCGCGCGCCCGCCGTCTTTCGACAAGGATGTGATCCGGTCCTGGGTCGCGACGCGCTGTGATCCCTATAAGGATCCGGTGCCGGAAATCCCCTCGGAGATGATCGCGAAGACCGCTGAGGTCTATATCACCGCCTATGAGCGGATCACCGGCGAGACCTTCCGCCCCGATATCTCGGGTGAAACGCCACTGGATCGGGTACGCTCCAATCTGGCACCGTATTTCACCGCCTGACAGCGCCGCAATGTTTGCGCTAACAATGCACAGGGAAACCGGGAGGGCGTGATGATTCTCTGCTGTGGTGAGGCGTTGATTGACATGTTGCCGCGGGTCTCAACCGCGGGAGAGGCCTGTTTCGCGCCCTATGCCGGGGGTGCGGTGTTCAACACCGCCATCGCGCTTGGGCGGCTTGGCACGCCGGTGGGGTTCTTTTCCGGGGTCTCGACCGATATGCTGGGCGAGATCCTGGCGGATACGCTGACGGCATCAAAGGTCGATACAAGCCTGCTTGCGCGCTCAGACCGGCCGACCACCGTGGCTTTTGTCAGACTGACCGATGGCCAGGCGAGCTATGCTTTTTACGACGAGGCCACCGCCGGGCGGATGCTGGCGACGACGGATCTTCCGGCCCTGCCCGACCGGATCCAGGCGCTGTTTTTCGGGGGAATCTCGCTGGTGAATGATCCGGCGGCCTCAAGCTATGAGGCGCTGCTGGCGCGCGAGGCCGGGCAGCGGCTGATCATGATCGATCCGAATATCCGTCCTGGCTTCATCGCGGGTCAGGAAGACCCCTACCGCACCCGCATCTCCCGGATGATCGCGCAAAGCGATATCGTGAAACTCTCGGATGAAGACCTCCACTGGCTGGAAGGTGCGGGCGACACGGAAGCGCTGGCTGCCCGCTTGTTGCGCCAGGGTCCGTCGCTGGTGCTGATCACCGAAGGCGCCAATGGCGCGCGGGCCATTTCCGCAGATGGCAGCCGTCACCGCCCGGCAGGACAGGTCACGGTGGTCGACACGGTCGGCGCGGGCGATACGTTCAATGCGGGCTTCCTCGCCGGTCTCGCCCACGAAGGCGCGCGGACCCGCGCGGGCCTTGCTGCGCTGACAGGGCCGCAGATCGACGCCTGCCTCGACCTTGGGATCCGGGCCGCCGGCATCACCGTCTCGCGCGCAGGCGCCAATCCGCCCTGGGCGCATGAAATCGGGTTGCGCGCGTGAGGGCCGTTTTGCAGCGTATCACCCACGCCGAAGTGGCGGTGGCGGGCGAGGTGGTCGGGCGCTCCGGCCCCGGGCTGATGATCCTGATCTGCGCCATGCAGGGCGATGACGAGGCGGTGGCGGCAAAACTGGCGGCGAAGATCGCAAAGATGCGGATCTTCAAAGACGACCAGGACAAGATGAACCTCTCGGTCAGGGATATCGGCGGCTCGGCGCTGGTGATCAGCCAGTTCACCCTGGCGGCTGATCTGCGCGGCAACAGGCCCGGCTTTTCGACCGCCTCGCCGCCCGAAGAGGGCAAGCGGCTCTATGAGCATTTCGCGACCAGTCTCACCCGCGAAGGGGTGCCGACTGAGACCGGAATTTTCGGCGCCGATATGGCGGTGAGCCTGACAAATGACGGGCCAGTCACCATCTGGATCGACAGTGCGGCAGGCTGAGCGCCGCCGGCCCTGCCTTGATTGCCCCGCGCTGCATAAAACGCATGATTTTCAGATTTTCGCAGCACCAGATGGCACCGGAATACCGCAGCTCTGACTGCGGCGTGGTGATTTCTGCCCTGCGGGAAAACCGCCATCGCCGCACGTCGCCGCGCATTCGGCCAACAGAAACGCGATTTTCAGTGACCTGGGCAGCCCTCTGAGCGCCGTGTCTGTGGTGAGGCTAGGACCTGGAACACTGTGATCCGCTTTGCAAACGCAAATACTCCCGACCCGAGTGGCCACTGACTCCTGGTCGACAGAACCGGCACGCTTAACCTGCCAATCAGCGCAAAGCCGACTGTTTCATGGTGGAAACCGCCGATAGAGTCATCACTGAGGCGGCAAGCGCCAATCCCGGTCAGTTCGCGCTGCGCATCACCTCGGGTGGCGGCATCCGCTCTGTAATCAATCAAGGCCTCATCGACCACCAGCGATCTGATCAAAACGCGCCGAGGCATCTTGAATGGCACCGTCTCCGGGGGCGCGAGCGATGATGTCCTCTTTGGTCATCCGAACGGCGCTGACACCTTCAACGGGGGAAGTCGGTGTGCATTTTCCGGATCTCCGTTCTGGGCCAGTGTGAGGTTCACGCATCGCATTTCGAACCATACGATCTGAAATGATGTCGAGGGCAATGGCGCGGGTGCTGCAGTGCTGATCGCCACCATCCCGATACCGGTCGCGGGCCTCGCGTTCTCCGCCACCGGCTTCCTTATCTTCTGAACCTGCGCCCTCGGCTTCGCGCCGCTGATCGGGGCCGAAGCCACCGCCTGCCCCCGCCGCGAGGGTTTTCATCCCATACAAAATGGTCTAAGCTCCGCCCATAATCAACGCCAGATCCAGGGGGACAGATGCTTCCCTCAGACAGGATCTGCGATCGGGCAGGAGTAACGCCATGACCAAAATCAGCAAAGCCTTCGGGCTCGGCCTTGCGCTGAGCGCCCTTATCGCCGGCATCGTTCCCGGCACCTCCACCCCCGCGCAGGCCGGTGATGCCGGGCTTGGCATCGGCCTGAGCTGGGTGTTTGGCAGCGGTTACAACAGCGGCCTCGCTGCTGGTGCAAAGATCTTCACCGACCGCGACAAAGACCACTCGGCCGGCTCGCTCGGGCTGGACTACCATTTCGGATCCGAGTCTCTGCGCCCCAATCTCGGCATCTCCTATGTCGGCGATGGCGGCTATGTTGATGCGAATTTCGGCTACAATATCGGCACCGGCAATATCGACTTCGGCCTTGGCGGCGGCTTCGTCAATTCCAGAGACTGATCTGACAGACCAAACCGGGTGCGGGGGCAGTTGCTCCCCCCCGGCAGATACGCGATAAGCGTCTCACGTTCCCCGGGGCCGATACCCGTCCGGACAGGAGACCGCAGCCCAGGCCTGGGCCCACGGGCGCCTCCCGGCAGCATCCCGCCGACCACCGTGACGGAACCGCCAGGGCCCGGAGGGTGAAGACATATGCTGCTCTTGATCGACAATTACGACAGTTTCACCTGGAATCTGGTGCATTATTTCGGCGAGCTTGGAGCCGATGTGGTGGTCAGGCGCAATGATGCGCTTGAGGTGCAGGAAGCGCTGGCGCTGCGCCCCGAGGCCATCGTGCTTTCGCCCGGCCCCTGCGATCCGGCCCAGGCCGGGATCTGCCTGCCCCTGACCCGCGCCGCTTATGAGGCCGATGTGCCGCTTTTGGGGGTCTGCCTTGGGCATCAGACCATTGGCGAGGCCTTTGGCGGCAAGGTGGTGCGCTGCCATGAGATCGTTCATGGCAAGATGGGGTCGATGCATCACGCAGGCCAGGGCATGTTCCGTAATCTCCCTTCGCCGTTCGAGGCCACCCGCTACCATTCCCTGATCGTCGAGCGCGAAAGCCTGCCCGAGTGCCTTGAGGTCACCGCATGGCTGGAAGACGGCACCATCATGGGGCTCCGTCATCGCGAAAAACTGATCGAGGGCGTGCAATTCCACCCGGAATCCATCGCCTCGGAACACGGCCACCGGCTGCTCGCGAATTTCCTTGAAGAAGCAGGCGTTAAGGTCACCGCATGAGCGATATTCTCAAACCGCTGATCGGCCTTGCCGCCAGCCGCCCGCTGACCCGTGCCGAGGCCGAAGCCGCCTTCAACGCGCTGTTCGAGGGCGCCGCAACACCGGCCCAGATGGGCGGCTTTCTGATGGCTTTGCGCACCCGTGGCGAAACGGTCGATGAATATGCCGCCGCCAGTGCCGTGATGCGCGCGAAAAGCCACCGCGTCCGCGCCCCCGAAGGCGCGATGGATATCGTCGGCACCGGTGGCGATGGCAAAGGCACGCTGAACATCTCGACAGCGACCGCTTTCGTTGTCGCAGGCGCCGGCGTCGCCATCGCCAAGCACGGCAACCGCAATCTCAGCTCGAAATCGGGCGCGGCAGATGCGCTGACGGAGCTTGGCCTCAATGTGATGCTCGCGCCGGAACAGGTCGAGACCTGCCTGAGGGAAACCGGCATCGGTTTCATGATGGCCCCGATGCATCACCCGGCGATGCGCCATGTCGGACCGGTGCGCACCGAGCTTGGCACCCGCACGATCTTCAACATCCTCGGGCCACTGACCAATCCGGCCGGTGTGACCCGCCAGCTGACCGGCGCCTTTTCCGAAGCGCTGATCCGCCCGATGGCCGAAACGCTCCGCGCCCTTGGCAGCGTCAAAGCCTGGCTGGTGCATGGCGGCGACGGCACTGATGAGATCTCAATCGCCGCGCCTACGAAAGTGGCGGCGCTGGAGGGTGGCGAGATCCGCGAATTCACCCTGCATCCGGAAGATGCGGGCCTGCCCTATCACCCGTTTGAGAAGATCATGGGCGGCAATCCTGCGGAAAACGCCGCAGCCTTGCGGGCCTTGCTCGACGGCGAGGCGGGGGCATATCGTGACGCGGTACTCCTGAACGCCGCGGCGGCCCTCGTGGTGGCCGATAAGGCCGCGAACCTGAAAGAGGGCGCAGAGCTTGCCCGTACCGCCATCGACAGCGGCGCGGCAAAGGCAAAGCTGGAGGCACTGGTGAAGGTGTCGAATGCCTGAGGGAGCTCCTGCGTGAAGCTGACCACAGACCGCAAGAATGAGGCGGAGCGCCTCTTTCCCCCTCATACATACCCACCCGGCGAAAGCGGTTGGCCGAACCAGAATTTTTTTCGGCGGCCCGAGGCAAATCATGACCGGGCCCGGCATTACAGCCATGCGGCCGGTTTTACGAAAACCGGATCGGGAAGCGGCCTGCCCCCCGTTCCCGGACTGATTTTTCGCGGATTGGACCGCCCCCAGCCCGACGGGCTGCACGGCGTTTTTCCCGGGCGGAGCCCAAATTCCAGGGCAGGCCACTTCTCCGCCACGGCCTCTCCCGCCGGGACTGGTGAGGATCGCCCTGCCCTCCGGCGTGCCGGGGCGGATGCAAAAACTCACCTCCCGGCCATGGTCGCCCGAAATGTATCACGCCTGAACGGGATTTCTGGACTGGGTGCATCCGGTTTTCCGTCAGACAAACCGGTCAAGGCAGCTTTCGAGGCGCCCGCCGCTTCACCACATTCAACACACGTCCTGGAACAGCCTGCGCCGACCGCACGGCCGGGCGCCCGCCCAGGCACCGAGGTAACCCGCCATGATGCCGCCCGAAATCGCCGTCTCCCCCGAAATCCCGGCTTCCTGGGCCTCGCTTCCTTTCTTCCGGACGGACTGGCCGCCGCTCTGGGCGCGGCTCAGCGCAAATCCCGGCTGGCAGCCTGAGGCGCAAAACATCTTCCGCGCGCTCGCGCTGACGCCGCGAGAGAAGGTGCGCGTCATCATCCTTGGCCAGGACCCCTATCACACGCCAGGCCGCGCCCAGGGGCTCGCCTTCTCCTTTCCTCCCGGCGCGCCCCCGCGCGACTCGCTGAAAAACATCCTGACCGAACTCGCCTCCGACACCGGCCAGGCCAAATCCGACGGAGACCTCAGCGCCTGGGCCGAACAGGGCGTTCTCCTCCTCAACACCACCCTCACCGTGCCGGTGGGCCAGGCGTTTGGCCATAAGAGCTGGGGCTGGAACAGTCTCATCGCCCAGATCCTCAGCGCCACCGCCCAGGACGGGCCCCGCGCCTTCCTCCTCTGGGGCGGCCCCGCGCAAAAACTCTGCGCCCGCCTCCCCCGGGAAAATCACCTCTTTCTCGAATCCGCGCATCCCTCGCCGCTCTCGGCCTATCGCGGCTTCTTCGGCTCGCGCCCCTTCAGCCAGACCAATGCCTGGCTGGCCTCCCGCGGCGACACCATCATCGACTGGTCCGCCTGAAGCCTTTCCTTCAGCCGGTCAGCCGGTTAGAACAGGAAACGAGCGCCTCTTCCTCTTGATGGAAATACTCCACGGGGGTCTGTGGGTGTGAAACCCCGGCGCTGCCGCCGGGGCAAACCGCACTGCCAAGACGGAGACTGCCCCATGTCCAAGACCGTTCTCGATCGCATCAGGGCCTATAAGCTCGAAGAGATCGCGACCCGCAAAGCGCTGCGCTCGCAGAGCGAGGTCGAGGACAGCGCCCGCCAGGCTCCGGCCCCGCGTGGCTTTGCCGCGGCGCTGCAAGCGGCAGCCAGTGGCGGCTACGGGCTGATTGCCGAAATCAAGAAGGCCAGCCCGTCCAAGGGCCTGATCCGCGCCGATTTCGACCCGCCCGCCCTTGCCCGCGCCTATGAAGAGGGCGGCGCCACCTGCCTTTCCGTGTTGACCGACACGCCGTCTTTCCAGGGCGATGACGACTTCCTCACCCAGGCGCATGATGCGGTGAAACTGCCCTGCCTGCGCAAGGATTTCATCTATGACCCCTGGCAGATCGCTGAATCCCGGGCACTCAAGGCCGACTGCATCCTTCTGATCATGGCGTCTTTGTCGAATGACCAGGCGATGGAACTGGAGGCCGCCGCGTTTGAGTGGAAGATGGATGTGCTGATCGAGGTGCATGACGAGGAAGAACTCGAACGCGCCCAACATCTGAAATCCCCGCTGATCGGTATCAACAACCGCAATCTCCACACATTCGAGGTCACGCTTGACACCACGCGCCGCCTCGCGCGCCGGGTGCCGGAGGATCGGCTGATCGTCGCAGAATCCGGGCTCCACACGCCCGATGATCTCGCCGATCTTGCCCGTTACGGCGCGCGCTGCTTCCTGATCGGCGAAAGCCTGATGCGCAAGGAAGATGTTGCCGCCGCCACCCGTGAGATCCTTTCCCGCCCGCTGACCGCCCAGGGCGGAATGCCGCTCTGAGAGACGCCATGTCCATGCCAACGCCCGCCGGGAAGCCCTCGCCGCTCAGCCATTTCGACGCGCAGGGCCATGCCCATATGGTCGATGTTTCTGACAAGCCCGTGACCTCACGCCTCGCTCTGGCCGAAGGCTGGGTGATGATGGCGCCCGCGACGCTGGCGCTTGTGACAGAGGGCCGTGCGGCCAAGGGGGATGTGCTGGGAACGGCGCGGCTTGCCGGGATCATGGGGGCGAAACGCACCGCCGATCTGATCCCGCTTTGCCACCCGCTGCCAGTGACCAAAGTCGCGCTGGAACTGACCGCGGATCCGGCGCAAGGCGGCGTCCATATCACGGCAACCGTCCGCACCACTGGCCAGACCGGGGTCGAGATGGAAGCGCTGACCGCTGTTTCTGTCGCGGCACTGACGGTTTATGACATGCTCAAGGCGGCGGAAAAGGGCATGCGGATCGAAGGTATCCGGCTTTTGCGCAAAGAAGGCGGCAAATCCGGCAGTTTCGAGGCCGGGCTATGAACAGCCCCACCGATACGGGCCCCGGCCCGAAGAACCCCGGCCCCCTGATGCCGGTCGATGAGGCCATGGCGCGGCTCTTTGCTCTTGCGCCAGAGCTGGAGACCGAAGAGGTGCCGCTCTGCGACGCCGCCGGTCGCTGGCTCGCCGCGCCGGTGATCGCCAGCCGCGACCAGCCGCCTTTTGATGCTTCGGCGATGGATGGCTATGCGCTGTCCGGCACGCCCGCACCGGGCGAGAGCTTTCGCGTGATCGGTGAGGCAGGCGCAGGTCACGCCTTCACCGACGTGATCGGCGAAGGCCAGGCGGTACGGATCTTCACCGGTGCTCCGGTTCCGGATGGCGCCTCGCGTGTGGTGATCCAGGAGAATGTAAGCCGCGACGGCGACCGCATCACCATCACCGACCGTGATTCCGGCCCCAATATCCGCCCGCGCGGCCAGGATTTCCGCATCGGATCCGAAATCGGCCCGCGCCGGTTGCGCGCCGCCGATCTGGCGCTGATCGCGTCGATGAATGTCGCAAATGTCACGCTGCGCCGCCGCCCGGTCGTGGCTGTCATCTCGACCGGAGATGAGCTGGTCATGCCCGGCGACACTCCCCGCCCTGATCAGATCATCGCCTCGAACTCTTTTGCGATCAAAGCGATAGCGGAAGAGGAAGGCGCGATTGCCCGCTTCCTTCCCATTGCCCGCGACAGCGAGGCCGATCTGAGCGCGGTCTTCTCCCTCGCGCAAGATGCAGATGTGATCGTGACTTCGGGCGGTGCGTCGGTGGGCGATCACGACCTGGTGGCACCAGTGGCCAGAAGTCTCGGCATGGAGGCGGGGTTCTGGAAGATCGCGCTGCGCCCCGGCAAACCGCTGATGGCGGGGCGGCTGTTCGGTGCGGCGATGCTGGGGCTGCCCGGGAATCCGGTCTCGGCGCTGATCTGTGCCGAACTCTTCCTGCGCCCGCTTTTGCGCCATATGCAGGGCGACCCCGCGCCGGGGCCACATTTCCTGACGGCGGAACTCGCTCAGGATCTTCCCGCCAATGGCCCGCGCGCCCATTACATGCGCGCCCGCGTCGAAGACGGCAGGATCACCGCCTTTGACCGTCAGGACAGCGCGCTGCTGACCGTGCTGAGCGCCTCGAACGCGCTTTTGCTGCGCCCGGTCGGCGATGGAGCGCGTCATGTCGGCGACGCCGTCCGCTATATCCCGATCTGAGAGGCGGCACTAAAGTCGCCACACGCCATGGTTGCGCCTTCAGTGCAAACCCGCACGGGGCTTGACACAAACAGAGAACATCGTCAGAACATTACACCAACGCCTCGTGATATGTGTCGTGAAATACGCCGCAATCAGGCAGGGCAACCCGGATCTCTGGCGGAGAAACATATGCTGACGCGGAAACAGCTCGAGCTTCTGAATTTCATCCGGGACCGGCTCGACCGCGATGGCGTGCCGCCCTCCTTTGACGAGATGAAGGAGGCGCTGGATCTGCGGTCGAAATCGGGGATCCACCGGCTGATCACGGCGCTTGAGGAGCGCGGCTTCATCCGCCGGCTCGCGCATCGCGCACGCGCACTGGAAATCATCCGCCTCCCCGAAGCGCTTGAGAAACGCACTGCGGCACCCGCGCCTGCGGGGGATCTCGCCGCCACTGCGCCCGGCTTCTCGCCGCGCGTGATCGACGGCGACCGCGTCACGCAACCCGCCAATGCGCTGCCGGTCTCGGCGGTTCATGCGCTGGAACTGCCGGTCATGGGCCGCATCGCTGCCGGTGTGCCGATCGAGGCAATTGCCGAGGTCTCGCATCACATCGCGGTTCCAGGGTCGATGCTTTCGGGGCGCGGCAACCACTATGCCCTTGAGGTCAAAGGCGATTCCATGGTCGAGGCCGGGATCAACGATGGCGATATCGTGGTGATCCGCGAACAGGGAACCGCCGATAATGGCGATATCGTGGTGGCACTGGTCGAGGATCAGGAAGCAACCCTGAAACGCTATCGCCGCCGCGGCAATATGATCGCGCTGGAGGCTGCCAATCCGGCCTATGAAACCCGGGTTATCCCGGATCACCTGGTCCGGGTTCAGGGGCGGCTGGTCGGGCTGATCCGCAGTTACTGAGATCCGCCCCCCGTGATGCGCTTCCTGCTGCCGAATTGGATGTCTTGCGCATCGGAATGCGACGCGGGATTGCATATACAGCCGTGTACAGCCGTGCAATGTGCCGGGGTACTCTGGGCGGTAGTGATCCCGGCTGAGAATCGGACAAACATGAAAGTTCCGGCCTGCCGTTTTTGTTGAGATCCGGCGGAAGAGCAGATCAAGACTGCGAAACGGCAGGTCTCACATGGTGAGTTCGCGGATCTCTGTCGTGCAGAGCACCACCCGCACGGGGTCGGTCTCCTGCCCCACGGCATTTGGTGCGCCAGTCTATATGGCCGCTTTAGGAAGCCCTGAAGGCAAACCGCTACGCCCGAAGATGGCGATACTACAGGCATCCTGCGCGATATCTGTTTCTGCTGATCTGCCTGGCGGCCTCCGCCATCGGGTTTTCCATAAGAGATGCTGCTTGCTCCGCGTCAGGTGCGGCATCCCCCCTTGAAGCCAGCCGCGAAAAACCCAGCCCGGCAGCGCCAGACAAGTAGTATTCTCGCCACCGGTGGCTTTTGAGCCTTCTGCTGCCTGAGACCCGAGCCCTCGTGCGGATAGGCAGCGTTCGGCGGAAACGCCTCAGACGGAGAAGCCCGACACTGCCCTGCGCACGTCCGTGTCTTTGGTGTCACCGGCGCCATCGCGGATACGCCCCGCTGCCAAAGGTCTCGCCACCGGTTAGGAACCCGCTGACATGCAGTGCCGGAGCACCTGTGAGCTGATCCGCCGCCACTTCGGGACCGGATGACCTCCAAGGATAAGGCTTTCCCACGCCTAATGCGCTGACCGTGCAGGCGACTGTTCCTGAGATACGCCCTGCGATCCCCCTGAGCGCTACGGCATTAAGCCCCCGCCCTCAGTACGAACGCCGGCGATGGCATGAGGACTCCCCTCCCTCCGCCCGACAGGCTCCCCGCACCGGGGAGGGGTAATGTCTCATCCCGCAACGGGACGCCAAAGCGACGGGTGCACCGTCCGCAGCCTTGTTTTCCTGTGGATCGGATGACTTGAACAAGCCTCTCGGGGAATGCGATCATATCAATCGCCCGGACCGTCTAAGCGTCAGCGTCCGGATCCGCATCGCGGTGATGACCGCTTCCTTCCGCCCTTCACGGCAGGAGCCGGGGGCGTCGACTGAAACCAAAGCAGCAAGCGTGCGTCTCCGGAGCCAACCTGTTATTTCAACAACATCCTGCAACATAAGCACCTGCTGCGGTCCGTTCTGTCGCCGCCTGCTTAACGGTGGCAGCTGACGGAAGGATTCGCCGATCAGCCATTCCGGCGCTGCATGCATGCGAAATGCGGAGCAAGCATCACCTGGAGAGCGGCGCGATACGTATAACGCGCAGCATATGCTGCACGAGTATCCCTTAAATCACTGAAACCCGAAGCCGCGGGAAAGCCATGGTACGGATGCTCGGAAACCTACGTCATTGATAATAGTATATTTTGAATGCGTAAATTATGCGGACCTGATCGGCAGGGTGCCCGCAATCTCCCCGGGCTGAAAACCGGAACATATACGATCCCCGGCCACCACCAGCGGCCCCTGCAGCGAACCGGCGATTCGCGCCAGCCGCTCGACCCCTTCCGGCCAGTCAGCCCCTGCCCGCTCCTCATAGACCGGCCCAGCCCGATCCAGCGCGCGTTTGGTCGCAACGCAGGGGCCACGGCCCGGCTGGGTGTAAAAAATGATCATGGAGATGGTCCGTCTTTGAGTGTGGATCAGGGGCCGGTGTAACCAGCAGGCGTCATGACCGACTCGGGCAATGCAACCTCAGGCGACACCATCCCTACGAACGATGGCGCACCCCGCCTCCCGCAATGCAGTCACTTCATGATGGCGAGGGCCTCGGCGCGTATGACCGTGCCGCCCGCCTCGAGCCATTGGGGCGGCATATCGTCTGCCGCCAGGCGGCGCGACTGACCGCAAGAACATTTGAAGTGAAAGATCCGCTTCATGGCGAAAACATAAAGGGAACAATTGGCGGTTCGAGAAGCCCGGTACCGGCCCTATGCCATCTGCCCATCCCTCGGCCAACCCCTTCCAGAACCGGCGCATGATCATCACCATGCGGTGCAATGGCTGCAGACGGAGCGTTCATTTCCGGGCATTGGATCTTGTGAAAGTCGTCGGCAATGATCACCAGCTGCATATGGCGCCATGGCCTTGCGCGCGGTGCAAAAGTGCGGAGTGGATCAATGTTACATGGTGGTTTCCTTCACCCGACTTCCTGAACGGATTGACCATCCGCCGTCCGGTCAGGCAGATTGTGAAATGGCTATAGCGCAATGAGAAGGCCTGACGATGTCAATCTTTACAGTCAGACCACTTCCCCCGAAGCGATGCGCCAGCTCTTCGCCGGGCTGACGAACGCCGCCGGCAATATCGAACCCGGCGACATCTGGCACGATTGCGTGGCGCCGATCATCACCGCCGGGGATGGTGGTCATGTTCTGCGCAGCGCCCGGTGGGGCCTGCCCTCCCCGCCTCAGGTTCACAGCAAGAGCGGCATCGACCGGGGCGTCACCAATGTGCGCAACACCAACTCGCCATACTGGCGACGGTGGCTGGGACCACCGCATCCCTGCCTTGTGCCGGTCGAGTGGTTCGCAGAGCCACCGCCAGGGCAAATGTGCAGGCAATGCATGGTTCGCGCTGAAAGAGGATCGCCCGGCGTTCTTTGCCGGAATCTGGGTGCCGGACTGGACCAGCATCCGCAAACTGAAGGACGGCGAGATCACGGATGACCTCTTCGCCTTCCTGACCTGTGATCCGAATGCGGAAGTGGCAGAAATCCATCCCAAGGCCATGCCAGTGATCCTGACGGAGCCGGACGACTGGGAGGAATGGCTGGAAGAGCCGTGGACGGACGCCAAATCCTTACAGGGGCCACTGCCGGCCGGATCACGCGCTCGACCATGCCATTTGGATGCGGATCGAGCCAGCGAAAGCGCCACCGGTTCGAGCCCGCTGGCGAGGGCGGGGTGATAAACTCCTGCTTCAGGCTGTAGCTGCGGACCAGTGCCGTGAGCTTGCGACTGGTAAAAACGAGCCCGTTGTCCGACCTCAGCAGGAACTCTTTCGCGACCCGGGCCAAAGCGCTGAACCGGGTACCGTCCTTGTCCAACAGGACCAGAACAACTCGAAAGAGCAGCTGACCCATTCTCCGGTCCTGAGGTGCGCCCTGGTCAATGCGATTATAGATGCGTTGGACACCCATCAGGAGCTGAGCAAACAGGCACTTGCCTCGGAGGAGGTCCAGGCCGGCCTGATCGCCGCCCCGATGGGGCCAGGGAAGCTCCATGAGAAACTGAGGGGGGGGCGGGTGCAGCTATAATATCAGAATATTACTTAAAATTTTGATAAATCGTGGATCTTCATGATGTGACCGCCCCCCTACGGCACCTCACGCTTCTTGCAGCAAATGGGCCGGGGTGCCGAATACGAGGTCAAACACCCAGGTAAAGATCATGGTATAGATCGGGAAGAAGACGATCAGCGCCAAATCCATAAAAAAGGCCTCAACCAGCGAAACCACGAACCACCAGGCGATCAGCGGAATAAGCAGCGTAACGAGGCAGACCTGGAAACCCATCGCATGAAAAACGCGCCGCAAGACAGTGCGCTCGCGGCTGGCCTGGCGGACCTCCCAGGCCTCGAAGGACAGGTTGTAGAAGAAATTCACGGTGATGGCCGTGGTGGTGATCATCATCGAAAGCGCCAGGCTATGCGCGCCGCTCTTGCCGCTGACATAGCTCAGGAAGGTCGATGAAATCAGGATCGCAGTGACCTCGAACAGGCCGATATAGGTGACGCGGCGTTTCCAGCCTTGCATGATCTTGCCTCACAGCTTCAGTTTTGCGGCCTGATACTGTAATGTGATCTGACATGGCAAATATGGTAATTTAAGTTTAACTTAATGGTGTACGATGATATCCGGAGAGCAGCTCGGCCTTTTGCTGACCATTGTCGACGAGGGATCCTTCTCGGCGGCCGCGCGGCGTCTGCATCGCACGCCCGCCGCCATCAGCATGATGATCGCCAGTCTCGAGGCCGAACTGGGCTTTCCCCTGTTTGACCGCAGCGGCCGCGAGGCGCTGCCGAGCGAAAGGCTGCGCGCGGTGCTGGCGGATGCGCGGATGGTCGTGGCCGATATCGCCGCCATCAACCAGCGCCTGGAAGATATGGAGGGCGGGCTTGAAACCGAACTGACCTTAGGGATTTCTTCAGACCTGCCGATGGAGAATATCATTCCGGCGCTGCGACGGCTGTCCGAGACCTATCCCCTGTTGCCGGTCAATCTGATCACCGCGCCGCAGTCCGATATTCTGCGCGCGCTGTCGCGCGATGAGATCGACGGCTGTCTGACTTATGGCGACAGCACGATTGGCGTCGATGAAGAGGTTACTGGTCTGTGGATGGAAACCATCGTGGCGGTGGTCGCACCGGACCATCCGCTGACCCGGCAAAGCGGACTGACGCTTGAGGCGCTGCACAGTCACCGCCAGATCATCAGCGCAAGCCCTTTTGGCCCACCCGAAACCCGCAGCACGCTGGTCGCGTCGCAGCTGTGGAAGGTCGGCACGCTATACCAGATGTCAGCTTTGGCAGAGCAAGGGCTTGGCTGGGCCAATATTCCGGCCTCGGCCCTTAAAAATCATCTCCGGACGCGCAGCCTGGTGGCGTTGAAATTCACCAATGTCCGCAATGGTCTTGAAGTGCCGGTCCTCTTCCGCCGCAAAAGGGGCAAGGCTATGGGGCTGGGCCTCAGGTCATTTCTCGACTGGATTCCGAAGACGCGAAACACTCGGGCGCATAGCAACTGAAGGGCCCGGGACCTAAAAGGGTTGAAACCACTCTGCCGGAAAATGGGTAGTGCCACATCCCTCCGGCCCATCGAAAGGCCATCACACCCTTCGCGCGAGAGACATCGACCGCCGCCCATCAGAAAAACCAGCCAGGTGTCATACATAATACCATCAAGTATGACACCTGACTCGAAAACATGACAGAAATATATAACTCTTTTCAAATACTTATAAGTATCCATTCCACCCCTGTCGCCGGAGTAAAAAAATCGCTGGTGGGTACAGCTACTTGGAAAAGACCTCCTTTCGGGCGGGTCTTTCACGTTTAACGCCGGGGGAACAGGCGCTGTGCCCATCAATTCCCCCATGACAGTGGCTCCTCTGCCCCTCCTCAGATGAATCATAAATCAAGCACAACCCTTCAGAGTTCGACCTGGCAAATCCACAATGGAGGCACCTGGGATTGCCGGACCGCCGAGATACCCTGAAATCTCAGCGCCCCCCGTCCCCCATGGACAGCGATCCCCCCAGAACGGAGGAGCAAAGCCAGGTTACTTGCTTGGACCTGACCCCGAAATCGGAGAGTGTGGCTGGAACGCCGCTCGTGCCAACCTGTAAGAGCGGAGATCCCCGACCTGGGGTCAGTCGCGATCTGGGCATACCCTCAAGACCGGGCGAAGTAGGTTTTTCACGGTTTGGGGAATAACCGCCACCGGTGGTGGAAGTTGCGTGAAGCCCATTTCGATCATTAGACCTCGGCGCTCCGGACGCAATGGCAGAGTTGATTTTGATGGACCGCGCGAAATTGCGGATTGTCGCAGGTTTAGAGATTTTTGCGACAGCAGCTTGATTGACTGGGCAACTCCCATCCCCTATGTCTAACGCCCAAGGTTCCGGCACCTGCCGCCTGCGGCGCAAGCCACGGTGAAGCCCGGACAGACAAGACATCTCACCTTCGAAGCATTTCGCGCGGTGGGCAATGCAGGCCCCCATTCCACCTTGAAATGCCTCACAAGAGGAGTGAGCGATGTCTGCACGGCACGCTGATCAGCAGATTAACCCTTTTCTGGACGCCCCAATCGGGCGGCTGTTACTGTCAAACGCCCTTCCGATGGCCGTGGTCATGTCGATGGGCGGAGTTCTTAATGTTGTCGATGGAATTTTCGTCGGCCATTTCATCGGGTCCGACGCGCTGGCTGCGGTGAGCTTGGCCTTTCCGGTGGCTATGGTGCTTTCGGCGCTGACGACCCTGGCGGGCGGCGGCATGTCGAGCCTGATGGCCCGGTATCTGGGTGCCGGAGATCGCGTAGCCGCCGGGCGCGTCTTTGCCGGGGCGCATGGGCTGGTGCTCGCGATTTCGGTTGGTCTTGTCGCGCTATGGCTGGTGATCGGCCCCGCGCTTGTCGGTTCTATGGCTGCAGGCAATCCCAGGGTCGCCGGATTGGCGCAGGATTATCTGCGGATCATAATTCTCGGCGCGCCGGCACAGTTGTTGCTTGGCATCCATGCAGATGCCCTGCGCAACGAGGGGAGGGCCAGTCTGATTGCCGCCCTGTCCGTACTGGTCAACCTGTTCAATATCGGTGCGAACTGGTTGGGGATCGTGGTGCTTGGCCTTGGGATTTCGGGTTCGGCCCTTGGCACTGTCGCGGCCCAGGCCCTTGGATTGGCGCTGGTTGTCGGCGTGAGGGGACGTAACAGGGGGCTGCCGCCGCTATCCGTTCTGCGCTCGCAAAGCTGGCTAAGTGCGTGGTCACAGATCATTCGGCTGGGCATGCCACTGTGCCTCAGTTTCATCGGCATCGCCCTGGTCGCCAGTATCGTGATGCTGTCCCTGCGGTTTTCTGCCGGCACGGAATTTGACACCTTGATCGCCGCTTATGGCGTAGTGACGCGACTTTTAGGCTTTGCCTTCATGCCACAGATGGCAATCGCGCTGGCTATGCAAAGCATTGCCGGCAATAATGCTGGTGCGGGAAGGATTGACCGGGCACGGGCCGCGTTACGGCTGGCGATGGCGGCCGCTTTCCTCTGGTGTCTGTCGGTGGTGTTGGTCGGTGTCTTTGCGGGGGCCACCCTCGGTCATTGGTTCAGCGATGACCCCGCCGTGATCGTCGCCGTTGCGGAGATATTGCGGCCTGTGATGCTGTTTTACGCAGCATCCGGCCCGGTCCTTGTCCTGGCGCTGTATTTCCAGGCTCTTGGTCAACCGGGACGGACCGCGGCACTGACTTTGGTGAAGCCTTGGCTTCTGACCCCCTTGTTCATACTGGTGCTTTCTGTCGGCTTCGGGGTGCCGGGTATCTGGCTGGCCTTTCCGATGGCGGACGCGATCATTCTCATGCTCGCCGTGATGATCGGGCGCAACGTCCTGCACACCGCTGATACGCAGGAGGTCAATGCGGAGAAACGCAGATGACCATTGATGATGCAAAGGCGGCGGCCAAAACCTTGCGCGCGGCGCTTCAGGCGCAAGGAACTGCGATCAGCCATCACAGGTGTTGAAGCTGATAGCCGGACAGCATAGCGCAAAGGACTGGAACACGCTCCACGCCCGATCAGCTCTGTGCAACGCACCTCCCGAACAGGCGCTGAGCGATCGGGTACGCGGCCGCTATACTGGTCGGCCTTTCACCAGGCGGATAATCGGCCATTCCGGCCCGGCCAAACACCGACAGATTACAATCCGCATCGATACGCCGGTCGATGTGGTCAGGTTCGAGAACTCCACGAACCTGCGCCCTTAGATCAAAGCGGCGAACAACGAACACGGCTGCTCACATCGCCAGACCTCAGATGGTGACCCGCAGTTGATCATTGAGCAAAGGAAAGGAGACCTCCCCTGGCTGCCGAAAAGCGGGACGGTCTGTCGCGGAAGTGCTAAAACCCGCGACAGATCGGCAAAGTCAAGAAAATCAGGGGCTTTCGTATCTCATGTCTTTGCCGCAAGCGCCACGTAACGTGCTAAATGATTGGCAACAGGGATCAACCGGAGCGACCGGCAGCAATGTCCCGCATAGCTGCCGGTCGCCGAAACAAATAGAGCGGCCCATGGCATCCCGGGGGCGGCTCTCAAATTGGCCAAAATGTCCGATCTCACCTCAACGTGGTGATCTTCCCCGGCTGATACCCTGACCAGTGCCGTTCGGTCTCGGTGACCACCACCGGGGCCTGCCGGTATCCAAGGCTCTGGACATAGCCCATGGCCTCAGCGTCCTCGGTCAGGTCCATCACGCGATACCGGAGCCAGGCCTGATCCAGCGCGCGCCTGGTGGCGTCACACTGGACGCATAAGGATTTGCTGTGGAGGGTGATCACCTCACGCCCCACCGTGCGAAGATCCCCCAAGGAGGCGCCAGCCGCTCCCAGGACTGCCGCAACCAGCGTCGGCAAGTGGATGGTCAGGGTCCGGGGCATCAGCCTCCCGGACCTCACCTCAGCCGGCCAGCCATGCAGCAGTCAGCCCGAGGAAGGTGGAGAGAACGTAATGCGCGAAGCGCATGTTGACGGAACTCATGATCAGGCTCCTGTGAATTAGGCCGGGCAGGCCTCATGGATAGCGCGGACAAGTGCCGAAAAGTTGCGATCCGCTGCGGCACAGTCGCCCGCGTTGCTGCCGAAATACGGCTCGATAAAGAAGGCCGGCGGCTTGCCGGTCCAGAGCGAGGCGCCTCCCCTTCCGTTCCGCGCGATGACCTTCACGCCGCGATCCCGCAGGCCAAGGGCGCGGACCATGCCGGCCTGGACGCCGCGCGCGAGGCGGGCGCTGTTGGTGGTGCCACTGGTCAGCGTTTCGGTCCCGGTGGCGCTGACGGCCTTCGTCCTGTTGAAATGCAGCGCGACCGAGACCAGGATGCCCAGCCGGTCAACCTCCGCATAGGCCCGGCCGATCTCACCCGTGCCAGCCGTGCGCCGCACGATCACATAGCGCGCCGGGTCCAGATCCCGGATCGCCACCGCGAGGTCGCCGTTGATGTCATATCCGGTGCGCTTGTCCGTCACGCGGACAGCCCCCTGCGACCGGACGTTATGCCCGATCACCAGAGCGATCTTGCTCATGATGTTCTCCTATTTTGGATGTGAAAAAACCCCGCAGGCTGGCGGGGTGTGGTGGAAAGCGGCTTGCGCTCCAGGTGATGCGAAGGTCGCGGCCTTGTTCGCAGCGCGGCGGGCGGCCCTCATGATCTCGTTGCCGAGCGCCTTGGCGATCCGCTCAATAGTGGCATTTTTCTCAGCGACCCAGGCGGGCCGGACGAACGGCTGCTGCGCGGTGCCGGGGTGTTGTGTGCCAATGAGTTTCCCGGCATTGATATGCGGGGCGGTGCCGAGCTCGACCAGATGGGCGTGAGGCGCTTTGACGGTCAATCCGACTTACGTGAACAGCGGCGGCGCAATTCCCCTGGCGGCGCGGCGCGCATCGCGCATTGCCGAAACAGCACCGGCCTTGTCTGCCCCGCCGGTCTCGCGCATCCGGGCCGCGCTGGCAGCGGCACCGACCTCGTTATTAACCCGGATGCTGGCCGCGATATTATCCGACAGCTGGCCGTCCTCCCTGACACTAGGCTGAGCATCCTGGCGGCGACGGGCCCGGCGTACAGTTGCAGCCTCACCTTGCCGACTTCATGGCCGCCTGCAGCTTCTCTCGACGGCTCAGGACGCTCGGCAGTCGCACGCCTTACGAACAGATCTTCAAATTCCGGGCATCAGCGCCAGACAGATTCAACCTGAGCCTGATACAGCAGATGCCGGGACTGAACACCTGGGTTCACAGCGCCCGCTCCGTCTGCACAGCCGCCATCGCGGTCCTTCTCCGGCGCTTCTGATGGGCCACGCGCCGGGATCAAAGCACAGAGCCCATCCGGATTTAGCGTGCGCGGGCCCTGGTCAAGACGAGCTGGCCTGTCTGGATTGATTTACACCAAACTTTAGCTCATTGTTTTCAGTAATGAATCCCTTTGTCAGGGTTGACGGCGGTACTCTTGGGCATAAACATCCGCACATGTGCGGGGCCAGATTCTATTTCACGCTCGCAGCCGCAGCGAGGATGTCATGACGAAACCATCTGATCCCGCTCCTCCAGGCCGCACAGACCGGCGCGGCTCTGGCATAGGAAGTGCAACGCCCTACCGCGGACCGGATCGCCGTAAGGGCGAGCGGCGCGGCGCTGACCGGCGCGGCACATCGCTGACGGTGTTTCTGGTCGACAATGATGAGGCGTTCCGTGTCTCGCTGGCGAATGCGCTGCAATTGCGGGATTTCAGGGTTGAATCCTATGCTTCAGCGATGGATTTTCTGTTTGCCTATGATGGGGTAGAGCCCGGTTGCCTCGTCCTCGATTACAGGCTTCCCGGAATGAACGGGCTGGAGTTGCAGGCCCATCTTAACTCGGCGGGCAATACTCTCCCGATCATCTTCGTCACTGGCCATGGGGGCGTGCCGGAATCTGTGCAGGCCATCAAGGCCGGGGCACTCGATTTTCTGGAAAAGCCCTTCAGCCAGTCGGTTCTGATTGAAAGGATCGAAACCGCTCTGGCGATGGCTGCCGAACGGATCGCCTCAAAAGCAGGCACCGCGCGCCTGAACGCAAAATTCAAACGGCTGACCGTCCGCGAGATGGAAGTCGTCAGCCACATGGCCGCGAACCCGTCACAAACCTCCAGCAAAGAGGTCGGGGCGCGGCTGGGGATCAGCCCCCGCACCGCCGATCACCACCGTGCCCGCATTCTGGAGAAGTTGCAGGTGCGTACCGTCGCCGAACTGGTGACGCTGGCGCAACGCTATCTGTCGAAGACGCCAAGATCCAAATGAGGCGGGCAATCGGTATGAAAGCCGCTCTGGGCGATGATGCCCCGGCACCGGAGATCTTCACCCCGGCGCTTTTCACCTCGGCCCGCATGGCCTGTGGCGGGAATGCGGGCGATCCCGAAACGCGGCGCGCTGCACTTTGGGCAGCGCCGCAGTGAGGAGTGATCGCCGCTTTGCCCTGTATGTGAGTGGGCGCTGCAAATGCGACACTGATGTAAGCTCAGTCTTTGCTGTCTGCCGATGTGCCTCACATGGGAGATTGACGATGTCGAAACGAAAGCAGCGCGTCCCCCTGAATTCGGGGCGCAGGAAGCCCTAGAGGCGCTGCAAGGCGAGGAGCCCGTGTTGGAACAGACGAGCCTGTTCTCAAATACGCCGGATGCCGACTTCTGCGTCGCAGCTCTGAACGAGGCCATCTCTCGGTTCGGACCGCCGGACATCACGAACAGCAATCAAGGGGCCAGTTGACGTCGCTTGCCTGCATGCATGGGACGCCGGATCGCAGCCACGCGCTCATGTCCGCAACCGGATGAAATTTTTACAGCCGGCACCCGCCCACAACGATCTGCTCACTGCACTGCGAAGTTACGCAACCCGATCAACAGGAGCAACTCAGAGCCTGAAAAGCGCCAGATCCTGCCCAAAGAAGGGGAAAACCCAACCAATATCCGAAACGGCCTCGGGGTGCCTGCCCTGGTGCGCCGGAAGCAGGGCCCGAAAATCGTGCCGGACCTGCAGGCATTTCTCAACTGGCCCCCGAAGACCGGAAATGCCCCGAGGCCCGGATCCTGACGCAGGCCGGAACTCAAGCATGTTGAAGTCGCTTTGCCATCGAACCGGCGGGAATACCTGGCCATATGTGTGGCGGCCTGCCATCTGCCTCCGCCGCCCCAGGAAGCAGGCGGCAGCAGCCTTTGCGCTGGCCTCGATGGCCAGCGCAATGGCGGGTCCCTCCGAACGGCCCCTCGCCCAAGCGCCTCACGCCGCCCCGCCCTTTGCCATTGCGTGCCCCGCCGCGCGGGATTATCTCAGACCGGATCCGAGCAAAGAGGTCCGACATGCTTTACCCATCCGGCGCGGCTTATCTTCAGGCCCCGAACAAGCAGGTTCTCCTGTTCGGCATGTCGGGTCTGGGCAAGACATATCTGTCGAACATGCTGCGCGCGGCCCCGGCCGATCAGGGCGGCTGGTTCCATTACTCGGTCGATTACCGCATCGGCACCCGCTATATGGGTGAATATATCGCAGACAATTTCAAACGCGAAGCCATGAAGGTCCCGCTCCTGCGGGAACTCCTGATGTCGGATTCCGTCTTCATCGCCTCGAACATCACCTTCAACAATCTGGCGCCGCTTTCGACCTATCTCGGCAAGCCGGGGGATGCAGCAAAAGGCGGCTTGCCCTTTGCTGAATATATGCTGCGCCAGGACCAGCATCGTGGCGCCGAAATTGCGGCAACGCTGGACACAAGACCCTTCATCGCCCGCGCAAATGACCTCTATGGTTACCGGAATTTCATCTGCGACACCTCCGGCTCGATCTGCGAAGTGGTGAACCCCTGGGATGAAACAGACCCGGTGATGACGCAGCTCAGCCAGACGCTCCTGATGGTCTGGATCAGGGGCTCTGATGCCCATACCGAGGAACTCGTCCGCCGCTTTGACCGCGCCCCGAAACCGATGTATTATCAGCCCGACTTCCTCACCCGCATGTGGGAGGAATACCGCGCCGAATACAAAGTCAGCGAAGACAGCTGCGACCCGGACCATTTCGTGCGCTGGACCTATGCGAAGGCCCTCGCCCATCGCCAGCCGCGCTATGCCGCCATGGCCGAATGGGGTGTCACGGTCACCGCCGAAGAGGTCGCTGAAGTCACCGGCCCGGATGAATTTGACGCGATGATCGCCCGCGCGATCGACCGCAAGGCAAGCGTAGCCTGACCACCACCGCCCAGCTGGCATCATACCAAGGAAAGACCATGCCGATCACCCTGCCCGAGACCCTGCCCGCCTATTCCGTCCTGCAAGACGAAGGCGTCATGGTCATGTCGCCCGAACGGGCGGCCAGGCAGGATATCCGGCCGCTGAAAATCGGCCTCCTCAATCTGATGCCGAAAAAGATCCAGACCGAGAACCAGTTCGCCCGGCTGATCGGTGCCACGCCTTTGCAGATCGATCTCTCGCTGATCCGGATGACCGAGCATCAGACGAAAAATACCGCCGCCGAACATATGGAAACCTTCTACCGCCCCTTCGAGGCGGTCAGAGACGAGAAATTCGACGGGCTGATCATCACCGGCGCCCCGATCGAACATCTCGATTTCGATCAGGTCACCTATTGGGACGAGCTGCGCGAGGTCTTCGACTGGTCCCGGACCCATGTCCATTCCACCTTCGGCGTCTGCTGGGGCGGCATGGCGATGATCAACCATTTCCACGGCGTGCCGAAGCATATGCTGGAAAGAAAGGCCTTCGGCTGTTTCCTGCATGAAAACGTCGCCCCCGCCTCGCCCTATCTGCGCGGGTTTTCGGATGATTGTTTCGTGCCGGTCTCGCGCTGGACGGAAATGAAACGCGACGATATCGAAGGCGTCGACGGGATGAAGATCCTGCTCGACAGCGATCAGACCGGCCCCTGTCTCGTGGAAGATTCCGGGCTGAACGCCCTCTATATCTTCAACCATTTCGAATATGAGAATGACACGCTGAAGCAGGAATATGATCGCGACATCGCCAATGGCACCGCGATCAATATCCCCTCGCATTACTATCCCGGCAATGATCCGACAAAGCAGCCACGCAACCGCTGGCGCAGCCATGCGCATCTGCTCTACGGTAACTGGATCAACGAGATCTATCAGCACACGCCCTTCGACATGCGCGATATCGGCAGCTGAGCGAGGAGATGCGCCATGGTAAAAGAAAACCACGATCTGCCCTTTGACGGCGCGATCAGCCGCTACTTCCGCAAAGAGGCCCCGAAGGCGATCCGCGAGGCCATCGAGAAAGCCGGCAAGGATGATATCCTGACCCCCGGCTTTCCCTATTCCGAAGAGATGGGGCGCAAAGACTATGATACCGCGATGGAAGGGTTGCAGCGCCAGCTCGTCCGCCTCCAGGCGGATGTGAAAGCCACCGGCAAGCGCATCGTGGTGATCTTCGAGGGGCGCGACGCCGCCGGCAAGGGTGGCACCATTGCGCGTTTCCGCGAAAACCTGAACCCGCGCGTCGCGAATGTCGTGGCGCTGCCCGCGCCGTCTGATCGCGAAAAGGGCCAGTGGTATTTCCAGCGCTATATCGACTGGCTGCCGGCCAAAGGCGAAATGGTACTTTTCGACCGCAGCTGGTATAATCGCGGCGTGGTCGAAAAGGTCTTCGGCTTCTGCTCGGATGCGGAACGCGCTACCTTCTTCCGCCAGGTTCCCGGGTTTGAACATATGCTGGTCGATGAGGGCGTGATCCTGATCAAGCTCTGGCTTGAGGTCGGGCGCGCCGAACAGCTCCGGCGCTTCATCGAGCGCGAGCAGGATCCTCTGAAACAGTGGAAGCTGTCCCAGGTTGATATCGAGGGTCTCGCGAAATGGGAGGACTATTCCGCTGCCATAGCCGAGACGCTGACCCTGAGCCATTCCTCTCATGCGCCCTGGACGGTGATCCTGGCGGATGACAAGCGACGCGCCAGGCTCGCGGCAATCCGCGAGGTGCTGAGCCGTGTCGATTACAAGGGCAAGGATGCGACGGTGATCGGCGCCATCGATCCGCTGATCAGCGGCGGCCCCGAACGGATGCCGCGCGGCTGATGCCGCCTTTACGGATCCGGGCATGAGCACGAAACGCGGCTATCACCATGGCAATCTGCGTCAGGCGCTGATCGATGCCGCGCTGGAGCTGATCGCGGCCAATGGCCCGCAGGGCTTTTCCCTTTCCGAGGCTGCCAAAGCTGCGGATGTGACCCCGGCAGCGGTCTATCGCCATTTCGCCGGCCGCGACGACCTGATCGCCGAAGTGGCGCATCAGGGTTTCGGGATTTTTGCGGCACTGCTGGAATATGCCTGGAATGAGGGCCGCCCTTCAGCGCTGGCAGGGTTTGCGTCGATCGGGCGCGCCTATCTGGCCTTTGCCCGCAAATATCCCGGCCATTACCAGGCGATGTTTGAAAGCGGATTACAACCGGCCAGCCATCCCGACCTCGCGCTGATCGCCACCCGCGCGCGCGGCATCATGGAAAACGCTGCCGAAGCGCTGCTCGCCGCGCTCCCCGCCGCCCGGCGCCCGCCGGCCACGATGGTTGCCGCCCATATCCGTGCGACCAGTCATGGCATCGTAGAGCTCTTCCTGCGCGGCAATGGCGGCAGCCTGCCCTATACGCCCGAAGACCTGCTCGAGGCCTCGGTCGGGATCTATCTGCGCGGTCTCGGCATCCTGCCGCCTGACAGGTAGGGCTGGCCGCAGAAAGGGGCCCTGCCCCTCGAGGCTTTGCCTCTCACCCCGGGATATTTAAAGACAGATGAAATCGCAAAGCCCGGCTCTGTATTCATCTGTCTCTTAAATATCCCCGCCGGAGGCCTTCCCCCGCGCAAGCGGGGGAACGATCAGCGGAAGAGCACAAGTGCCGAGGGCGACCAGGCAAGCTCGACCTCCGTGCCGACATCCAGCACCGGACGGCCGGGCGTGTTGCGCATCGACAGGCGCACCTCGACATCCGTATCGCCGATAAACACATCGTAATAGGTCATGTCGCCGATATAGATCACCTCGTCGATCTTGCCCCTGACCGACCGCTCATCCGCGCTCTGCCCCGGGTAAAGCATGGTCAGGGTCTCGGGGCGCAGCCCGACGACGGGGCTCCCTTCTCCGGTCGGGGCCGGCGCCTGATCGGCTTCGAGCGTCACGCGGCCCAGGCCTTTGGCCTCGACCTCAAACCTGCCGCCGGTTTCCGCAAGGATCTCGCAGGGGATGAAATTCATCGTGCCGATAAAATCCGCGACTTTACGGCTGTTCGGGCGGCGGTAAAGGGTCTCTGGATCGGCGAGCTGCGCGATCTGGCCCTCGAACATCACCGCGATGCGGTCGGACATCACCAGCGCCTCTTCCTGGTCATGGGTCACGAGGATGAAGGTGATCCCGACCTGGCGCTGCAGCTTGATCAGTTCCACCTGCATATGCTCGCGCATCTTCTTGTCGAGCGCGGAAAGCGGCTCATCGAGCAGCAGAACCTTCGGCTTCAGGATCAGCGCGCGCGCCAGCGCAACCCGCTGGCGCTGGCCGCCAGACAGTGCATGGGCCGCGCGACCGCCGTAACCTTTAAGGCCGACCATCTCCAGCGCCTCTTCCACGGCCGCAGCCTTTTCGGCCTTGCTGCGCGGATCGCGGCGCAGCCCGAAAGCCACGTTTTCCGCCACCGACATATGCGGGAAGATCGCGTAGCTCTGGAACACCATATTGGTCGGCCGCAGGTTCGCGGGAACCGAGCTCATATCCTTGCCATCGATCAGCACGGCACCGGAATCGACGCCTTCAAAGCCGGCAATCGTGCGCAGGAGCGTGGTCTTGCCACAGCCCGAGGGCCCGAGGAGCGAGAAGAACTCGCCCGCCCGGATCGTCCCGTTGATGCCCCGCAGCGCGTGGTAATCGCCGTAGTATTTCTGGATATCCCGAAACTCGATCATGGTCGGGCGTTTATCAGCGCTCATTACAGGAAGCCTCCGGAATCCTTGCCACCGGTCCTGGCGATACCGCGGCGACGGAAATATTCAGCGATTGCGAGAAGACAGATGGAGAGGCCGACCAGGATCGTCCCCAGAGCCAGCATCGAGGGCACTTTCGCGGGGAAACGGAACTGGCCGAAAATATAGACCGACAGGATCGGCTGGCCCGACCCGAGGAAGTTCGCGACGATGAATTCATCGATCGAGATGGTGAAGGTGATCAGGAACGAAGACAGTATCCCCGGCATCACCAAAGGCAGGATGATCAGCCGGAAGGTCGAGGCGGCGGTCTCGCCCAGATCCAGCGCCGCCTCTTCCAGCGAGCGATCCAGCGACTGGAAGGCCGAGGTCAGCAGCGCGACCGAGAATGGCGTGCAGATCAGCAGATGGCCAAGGATCACCGTGAAGATCGACAGCGGAATGCCGATCGCCATCAATACGATCAGCAGGGACATTGCGACGATCATCTCGGGCAAAACCAGCGGCAGCATGATAAAGCCCATGACCGGCGCCTTGAAGGGCCATTGATAGCGCACCGAAGACCGCGCCGCGAAGAGGCCCAGAATGGTCGACAGCGTGGCCACTGAGAGCGCAATGATCAGGCTGTTCTTCAGCGCTTTCCACAGGTTCGGATCGGCCCACATCTCGGAAAACCACTTGGTGGTGAATCCGGAAAGCGGAAAAGACACCACCGCGGCATTGTTGAAGGCAAAGAGCGGCAGCACCAGGATCGGGCCATAGAGAAAGGCGAGATAGAGGATCGCATAGGTTCTGAGGCCGGGAGCTTTGGTCATTTCCGGCCTCCGATAAAGCGCTTGTTCAATAGCAGAAAGCCCACGCTGATAATCGCCACCGCAATCATTGCGCTCGCCGCGAGCGCCGAACCCATCGCAAAGTTGCGCGATTTAAGCAGCTGTGTTTCCACGAAATTCGACACCATCGGCACTTTGCCCGCGCCGATCAGTTCCGGCGTCACATAATCGCCGGCGGTCGGGATAAAGACGATCAGCACTGCCGCGATCACACCCGGCATCGACAATGGTAGGGTCACGCGCAGGAAGGTGCGCCATTTGCTTTCGCCCAGATCCTGCCCGGCTTCGAGCAGCGAGCGGTCGACTTTTTCAAGGCTGACGAAAATCGGCAGCACCGCGAAAGGCGCATAGGCATGGGCCAGCGTGATGATGATCGAGGTCACGCCATATTGCAGCACATTGAGCTGCGTATCCATGATCCCCAGCCCCATCAGCGAGCTGTCGACAATGCCGTCATAGCCCAGAATGGTGCGCCAGAGTGCTACACGGATGATGTAGCTGGTCCAGAACGGAATGGTGATCAGAAACAGCCAGAGCGACTTTTTCGACGGCTGCACATGAAAGCTGACGAAATAGGCGATCGGATAGGCCAGCAGCACCGTTGCCAGCGTCACCAGCACCGAGACATTCAGCGAGCGCAGCATCACGATGTGATATTGTGGCCGTGTCAGTACCTGGAGATAGTTCTCGCCGGTGATCGGCAGGCTGACCGCGCCGCGCGAGCCGGTAAGCACCGAATAGACCAGAACCGTTGCCAGCGGTGCCGCAAGCAAGAGAAACGTCACCACTGCCGGGGGCGCAATCAGCAGCCAGCCCGTGCGTGCTTCAGAGGATTTTGATTGCACCTTTACCCCCGGGTTTGCCGGATTCTTGCCGACGTCAGTTTGATCAAAATACTGACGCCGCTCTGGCTTTCATGCAAGTCTGCAGATGCGAAGGCAAGGGAAGCTGCCAAAAAAAATTGCGCCGCCCGGGGGGGCGGCGGCGCTCTGATCAGCCTCTGATCATTTCTACGGCTATGGCGCGTTTATTCAGCTCGGCATAGAGCGCGCGCAGGATACGCGGCTGTTCCACCGCGACCTGAAGCGCATCGGAAAGCTGCTCTTCAAAGCCCTCGCCCGCCTCGACGCGCCAGATCATGTGACGGGCTGCCCCGTCATCGTAAACCACCTCAACCGCATCGCCGCGACGGCGCCAGCCAAGGAAATCGGAACACCCGCGCGGGGCGTGGAAAATGGCCTGCTGTCCCATTCGAGATCTCATTTTTGCTGCTCTTTTCCCTATGGGACAATGTCAGGCCCGCGCCGTCAACATGCAGAAAACCCTGTAACCCCCCGAAATCACGATCCGAGTCCGCAGAGCAACACTTACGCGCGCCAGGCGATGCCTCTCAGACCAGCCGTCTCAGACCGCGAGTGCCGCGGGCGGATTGGCCAGCAAAGCCGCCAGCCGGTCAAGGCCCAGCTCGAAATCGCAAAGCGGCAGGGCACCCGGAATGGCAAGGCGGATCGCATGCGGCGCGCGCCCGCCCACCAGCGCATATTCATCGGCCGAGCGCACCATGACCCCCTCGGATTCAGCCATCCGCGAAAAGGACGAGGCGCGCCAGCCCTGCGGCAGGTTCAGCCAGACAAAGGGCACGCCGGGCTGCCAGGAAAGATCATAGCCGCCCAGCCGGTTGACGGCGACCTGGATGCGATGGGCAAACTCGGCCTGGACCTTCGCCCGGATCTCTTCGGCAGCGCCCGAGCGAAACAGATGCAGCATCAGATCCGAAACAGGTCGCGCCAGTGCGAAGAACCCATATTGCGCCGAGAGCCGCCCCGCCTCGCCCATCCCTGCCGGGCAGATCACAAAGCCAAAGCGCATCGCCGCCGAAACAGTTTTCGAGATGCTGCCAACCAGCCAGACCCGTTCCGGCGCCAGAGCGCGCAAGGTGGGCAGATCGCTTTCCGCGACGGAATAGCAATCATCCTCAAGCACCTGCAGATCATAATCGCGGGCGATCCGGGCAATCTGCATCCGACGTTCCACCGGCATCCTGCCTGTCGTCGGATTCTGCGCCTCGGAGGTCAGGCACAGGACCTGCGGCCCATGCCGGCGGCAGACCGCCTCCAGCGCCCCGGGGATGACGCCATATTCGTCGATCTCGACCGCTACAACATCGGCGCGGGCCGAGCGCGCGGCATAGCGGAAGCCCGGATAGGCGAGTTCTTCCAGCACCACCACCGGCCGGTCGCCCCGCAGGCAGCAATCGAAGATCAGCCCGACCGCATTCTGCCCGCCATGGGTCAGCATGATGTCATCCGCCGTCGCCGGGCCAAGGATCCGGTCGCCCATCCAGCGCAGGACCTCGGTCCGGAGCGCATATTCCCCCGACTGGCTGGTGTAATCGGTCCAGCCGCGCGCAGTGCCGGCGGCCATGGCGGTCAGCGCCTCCTGGAAGGCCTCGGCCTGACCGACCTCGGGCACCTGCGGCGGCCGCATATCGATGGCACCGACCCGCATCGGCAACCGTTCGGTATAAAGCGGCTGCGTCGGCCCGAGCCGCGGCTGGCTGGAGGCGACAAAGGTGCCGCGGCCGACAGTTGCCTCTAAAAGCCCCTCTTGCGTCGAGATCTGATAGGCACGGGCCACAGTGCCCGGCGTCAGAGACAGCCGCCAGGCCAGATCGCGAACCGTGGGCAATTGTGTGCCCGGCGGCAGATCACCGCTCCGTATTGCATCGCGAAGCGCGCGGCTGAGCCCGAGATATTTCGGACCAGCCCAGGCGCTGAGATCAGGAGACCATCTTGTATCCGGCACAATGTAGCTCTGGTGATTGATATTTGGCTATTGTATTTCTTTTTGTAGCATATCAGCCAGATTGTACCAATACAAGGCATAACAGAAATGACCTGGCAATCCACTCCGTCCCGTCCTGCCTCTCTGTCGCGGCTTGACCGTTTGCCGCCGGTATCGCGTCTGCTGGTCGCGATTGGCCTGGGGCTGGCGCGGTGGCAGATCCGAAAGCGCACGCGCCTGTCGCTGGCCCGGCTGGATGATCACCTGTTGCGCGATATCGGCATGGCCCCGGTGACGCGCGACAGCGAAGTGGCAAAGCCGTTCTGGCGCGCGTGATCGCGGGCGCAAACGCGCTGCAAGATCGCCTTCCCCTTAATTGAACCCCTGAGACTGGGGCCGGATTTCCGGCCCCTCTTTTTCATTCCGGCTTCCGGATCTGGGGCCCATATCTGAAGCCGCCGCCCAGCCAATTCCGCCAGACAGCTGCCGCGTAAAAGAAAAAGGGCCCCGCAAGCGGAGCCCTTTTCCTCTCGTCCAGCGGATTGCTCCGCCGGAGTCGCTGCATAAACCGTGGTGCCGGGCCCTGAGGGCTCAGCGGGCGAGCAGTCTCGCCTCATGCTTTTTCAACGTGCGGCGGGCGGCATGGTAATTGCCGAGGCCTTCTTCGGTCTTCAGATCGGGGAAGAGTTCAAAGATCTCATTACGCTGCGCATTGCCCATGCCTTTCAGCGTGTAATCGCCGGGCTGGAAGCTTTCGGTCCAGGCACCGTTCGACAGCACGACCTCGTGGCGGTCACACATGAAGTGAATATAGCTGACACCGATCGATGCGACCTGATGGATGCCGTTCGCGCCCACAAGATGCTTGGCCGAGACCAGCACTTCATGTTCGTCGAAGTAAAGCTGGGTCCGGTCATTGGCGACCAGCAGACGGTGGTTCGGCGAGACCAGCATGTCACGCTCGGGCAGACCATTGCCAAGGCTGTGCGCCTTGACCAGAACCGGCTGCAGGTGGCTGTCGACGCGCAGCTGCTGCCCGGTCAGCGCCTTTTCACCGATCCAGCGGATCTCCTGGATGCCGTTGTCGCGGGTGATCACCCGGTCACCGGCGCGCAGCTCCTCGACCGGCACCTCACCACGCGGCGTCGCGATCAGCGTGCCCGGGGTAAAGCAGGGGATGACATTCTCGATATTGCGGAAATCGAGATGGCCGACCTCATTGCCGTCACGGTCGAGGAAATGGACGCGGCCATTTTCCGGGTTTTCCTCGTCATAGACGATGCGCAGCGGACCGGCGCCCGAAAGGTCGAGCGTGTCGTAATCGTCTCCCTCTTCGCCGCCATCAATATAGCTGCCGATGCCGGCGCCCTGGTTTTCAACAATGAACGTGTCGCGATCTGCGCCGCCGAAAACCGTGTCTCCGCCGCCGCTGAGCGTGATCGTATCATTTCCGGCGCCACCGAAGATGACATTGTTCCCCTCGCCGCCGAACAGCTGATCCGCGCCTTCCCCGCCGAACAGGGTGTCGTTCCCTGCCCCGCCGTAAAGCGTGTCATCGCCAGTGCCGCCGAACAGGATGTCGTCACCCTCGCCACCATAGAGCACGTCGTCGCCGGAGCCGCCATAGAGGATGTCGTCGCCCTCATCGCCGTAGAGCACGTCATCGCCGGAGCCGCCGTAAATCTGATCATCGCCGGTGCCGCCGTAAACGGTGTCATTGCCTGCACCCGCGAGCACGGTGTCATTACCGGCGCCGGCATAGATACGGTCATCATCCGGGCCATCGCCCGGGATGATCGCGTCACCGGCGTCAACTTCATCACCATCGGCATCGATATAGCCAGGTCCGATCAGATCATCGCCATCGGTCCCGGTGATGATGCCGTCGCGGCCGGTTCCGGGATTGACGGTGACGAAGATCGTCGCGGTGTCGGTGCCGCCATTGCCATCGGTGATTTCATAGCCGATCTCGGCAGTGCCGGTGAAGCCCGGGTTCGGCGTAAAGCGGATGCCACCATCGGGCAGCAGCTCGACCGTGCCATTGGGCGAGGTCGGTGTTCCAACCAGCGACAGAGTGTCGCCATCGACATCCGTGTCATTGGCCAACGGATAGATCACGACCGGGGTGCTGCCGGTGGTCGAGGCAAAGTCGTCATTCGCCACCGGATCGTCATTCACCGGATGCACCGTCACGGTCACCGTGGTTGAGGCGGTCATGCCGTCGGGATCGGTGATCGTATAGGTGATGGTGTCTTCGCCGTTGAAATCGGGGTTCGGACGATAGATCAGCACGCCATTTTCGCCGATCTCAACCGTCCCATTGCCGGCACTGGCGCTGGTCACGGTCAGGGCGCCGCCCTCGGGATCGCTGTCATTGGCGAGGACGTCGATCTCCACCACGCCATCCTCATCCACCTCGGCGATGTCGGGATTTGCAATCGGCGGCTCGCCGACTGGATGGTTGTCAACGCTGTCGGAAACCCAGAAATGGCCGACCGTGCCTTCGAAATGGCTGGTGACTTCGGGATTCAGCGGGTCGGAAGTGGTTTCCTGGCCGCCGCCGAGGATCCAGGGCTGGCCGTAATCGGCCATCACCAGGGTCACATCAGGCGAAGTCGGCTGCGAGCTGACGCCGCCGGTGGTGGTATTGGTGACATTAAGCTGGCCGCCGGCACCGCCCTGATCCCAGGAGAAGGTCAGGTCGATGGTGTCGCCGGGGGTGAAGAACCCCGGGCCGGTGGTGTAAACGGTATCACCCGCACCGCTTTCGCTGGTCACGATCACTGCGCCATCCGGGGTGACTTCGATGCGGAAGCTGCCCTCGTGATCGCCGGCGGTGTCGCGCGACACAACGGTCTGATTTTCGCTCATCGGGCTGGCGGTCGGGGTAAAGCTGATACCGACGGTGCCGCTCGACAGCTGGAAATCCATGTGAGGATCGAATTTCACATAGCCGGTCTGGCCGTCCAGATTGAGGTTGCCGCCACTGACGGTCGCCCCGCCGGTCAGGCCACCATTCTGCTCGCCATGCGAAGGGGCTTCGTCACGGATGAGGTGCGTCGTCGGTTCTTCGAAATTGTAAAGTGCGATAACAGGCATCTCAGGTCCTCGTACATCCCGACAACGAAATCCGTCGCCGCAAATCCCATCCAGAAACGACCCGAAATGGTCGTCGTAAACTCCTGCAACGGGCACAATCGCACGATAATACCGAGCGAACCCGTCGAATGGAGGTGGATGGGATGAGGATACGCCGGCCTGTAAAAGACCTTACCCGCAAAAGCGGGCATCCGGATTACCGGTATCGGCAGCACTCTCGTCACCACTCTGGTGCCTTGCGGCACACCACCAACATACGACCGCCCCCACGGCCCATACGTCTTGCAGCTGACGATCAATATCTAGCTTTGCTTTGTCCCGGAAGGAAGCGGAAAAGGCGCAGATTGCGGCAAGAAGGTGTTCTCCTGCAGGACAAAACCAGTCCTGCGAGGCGAGCCGGAGGTCATTTTCGGCAGGTCAATTGTTTCCGCACCAGAGACAGGTCCAGTCAGAGTTTCAGAAAATTTCAGCAAAATTCTCTAGGAACTTTCGAAATCTCTGCTCACAAGCCCCCGAAACCGGCCAGACTGCCTGGATTTGTTGCCTGAAACAGAACAGCGCACATCAACCAGGGCGCGAATTAACCCTGCCCCGAAAAGCCAATGAGTTTGTGCCCCTCTCGTGACGCCGCGTTGCCAAAGGCTGATCAGTAAGCTGGTTTAGAAGTATTAACGCTCACCTGAGCAACATTGACCCAAGGGAAATCTGCGAATCATCCGTGCCAATGCAGCGTTCCGCCCCGGGGATTCGCCGCAATTTGGCCACAATCCCTCCCCTCCCTGGCACCAGGGGGGAAACCCGAGCCGAGGCAGGCGGGGCGCGTGGTCTGACGCATCTCTCCCGACAGATCTCCGCACGCGCGCGAAGGCCTGTCAGATAACGCTGCGGATGGCGAAGCTGGAATTGATCCGGGTGACGCCCGGCAGGCGCGACAGGATCTCCTTATGGATCCGCTCATAGTCACCCGGATTTTCGGCCTCGAGATGGAGAAGGTAGTCCTCCTCCCCGGTCATCAGCCAGCATTGCCGGATCTCGGGGTGTTTGCGGACCTCGGCCTCAAAGGCGTTCAGGATTTCTTCGGTCTGGCGAGAGAGACTGATCCGCACGATCACCACATGGCGGCTTTCCGAGGCGGGGCCCGCCACCAGCGCCGTATAGCCGCGGATGGTGCCGTTTTCTTCCAGCAGACGCACCCGGCGCAGGCAGGCCGAGGGCGAGAGCCCGACCTCTGCCGCCAGCGCGACATTGGACATGCGGGCATCGCGGCGAAGCGCTCGAATCAAGGCGCGGTCGATCCGGTCGATCTCTGACATGGAATTGCGCCTGCCGCCTTATTATTTCAATTATCGCCAAATAATCGCAGAATATTGCGTCAATCAACAGGACATTCGATCAATGATCAACGAGCATCGGGAAAAATCGACATCATAGCCAGGCCCCCCAAGATCGCGCGCAGGATCGGGTCCGGCAACAGGGGAAAATCGCAATGAAAGTCATCGTTCTCGGCGGCGGGGTCGTAGGGATCACCTCGGCCTGGTATCTGGCCAAGGCCGGCCATGAGGTCACGGTGATCGACCGCGAGGACGGGCCGGCGCTGGAGACATCTTTCGCCAATGCGGGCGAGGTGTCATTTGGCTATTGCAGCCCCTGGGCCGCACCGGGGATCCCCCTGAAGGCGATCAAATGGGTGATGATGGAACATGCCCCCCTGATCCTTAAGCTGAAGATCGACACGACGATGATCGGCTGGCTGTTCAAACTGCTCAGGAACTGCACTGCCTCGCGCTATGCGATCAACAAAAGCCGGATGCTCCGGATCGCGGATTACTCGCGCGAGAGCTTTGCCCAGATCCGCCAGGAGACCGGGATCCAGTATGATCACGGCATGAACGGAACCCTGCAGCTTTTCCGGACCGAGGCGCAGCTGGAGGCTTCGGCCAAGGATGTGAAAGCGCTGAAGGCGGATGGCATTCCCTGCGAGCTGCTCGATCCGGACGGCTGTGTTGCCGTGGAGCCCGGCCTCGCCCATGTGAAGGACCGGATCGTGGGCGGGCTGCGCACGCCGCTGGACGAGACCGGCGACTGTTTCAAATTCACCACTGCGCTGGCGGCTTTGTCGGCAGAAAAGGGCGTGACCTTCCGCTGGGGTGAGACGATTCAGCATATCGTCACCGAGGGCGGGCGGGCGACCGGGGTCAGGACCGATAAGGGTCTGGTAACGGCAGATGCGGTGGTGGTTTGCCTCGGGTCTTACTCGCCGCAGATCCTGAAGCCGATGGGGATCAGACTGCCGGTCTATCCGGTAAAGGGCTATTCGCTGACCATTCCGATCGCGGACCCGGCGCGGGCCCCGGAATCGACCATCATGGACGAGACCTACAAGATCGCGATCACCCGGCTGGGCGACCGGATCCGGGTCGGCGGCATGGCCGAAATCTCCGGCTATAATGACCGGCTGGATGCGAAACGGCGCCGGACGCTTGAGCATTCCGTAATGGATCTCTTCCCGGGTGGCGATCCGAAACAGGCCTCATTCTGGACCGGGCTCCGCCCGATGACGCCGGATGGCACACCGGTGATCGGCGGAACAAAGATTCAGGGGCTGTTCCTTAATACCGGCCATGGGACGCTTGGCTGGACGATGAGCTGCGGCTCGGGTCGGGTTCTGGCGGATCTGGTTTCGGGGCGCGCGCCGGAGATCGACGCGAAGGACCTCGCGATCAGCCGCTACGCCTGAGGCCGGTATCGCCGACGGAATGATCTTCAGGGCGTTCTTGCCTGTGGCCAGGGCGTCAGGCCGCCGAGCGGCCTGACGCTGCGCGCGAGGTTGTAAGCCGCTATGAAGTCGGCGAGATGAGCTCGCAGCAGGTCGTGCCTGTCGTAATGGAAGCGTTTGACGGTGGCCTCCTCGTTCGTGCGGTTCATGCGTTCGAGCTGGCGATTGGTCCAGGGGTGACTGGGCTTTGTCAGCCAGTGCCCGACCTTACAGATCATGTTGAAGCGCATCGACCGGGCGCAGATCAGCGAAGCGCAGCATCAGGATCATTGGCCAGAGATGCTGCCGCATCCATTTGCCTGCGTGTCTGCGCAAAAAGCGCCTCGCTTTCCACCTGAACCGCCTTGGGTGCTGCCACGCGCGCCCGCCATCAGTCAATCAACGCCATAACAGGCGCCAGAACCCGGCCCATATGCCGCCCTCGGCCACCCCGTCATCTTTGCCAGCCAAAGCGGAGTGCCAGCGCATAGCCGGCCTCAGCCAGCGCGCCGAGTGTTGTTCCGATCAACAATGCCAGATCCGGGTCCAGCGCCATCTCGCGCCCAAGCCCCGGATCGATCACACCGTAAGCCACCAGGGCGCCGGAAACATAGCGCGCGAGAATACGGGCCAGAACAGCCATCATATGAAGCTCCTGTTTTGACGTGAGAAAAGCCGCGCGATCATCGCGAGGATGCTGGCAATTACGCCGCTGCCGGCCCGGTTATTTTGCACAACCACCGGGGCGGCGATCAGGGCACGCAGTCGGTGGCCGGTCGCGATCGCTGTTCCGGGTACGACCATGCCCGGCAGCCAGGTCACATCCCATTTGCCGCGCTGCGCTATGCCCAGCGTCGGCTGCACCTCGGCATGGGTCAGCACTGTGCGCGGTGTGAGCGGGATGGCATAGCGCGTGCACAGCTCGCGGCACAGACCCGCCAGCGCCCGCAATTGCGCCTCGGTGACCGGAGCGCTGCCGGGGCAGAACGGCTGCTCAACCGCGCCCGCCATCGCCGCCAGCGCGACGCCGATGCTGCCGCTGTTGCAATTGAGCGTATGGGCGGCGTAAGCGCCCCTGACCAGCGGCCCTTGGTTGGCGGCAACCGGGAACTGTCCAGGATGAACCTTACCGGCGCCATCGATAACATAGTGATAATGATGCAGGTCAAGCCCGGTCGGCTGATGCGGGCCGCCGGTCCAGTGAATGATGATGCGCTGCAAGTGACCCCTCCGCAAAAGCTGCGGGGCCAGAGTGAGCGGTTAATCTCTTAATAAGGGTTCCGCCGGGGATCGCCCCCGGCGGCAGGCGCGCAACGGATCAGCGCCCGAATTTGCCCTTGAGCGCATCGGCAAAGGCATTGCCCCCGCCCGAGGATTGTGGCGACGAGGACATTGGCCGGTTGCCCTTTTGCGGGCTGCGGTCGCGGGTCTGCTCCCGGCCGGGGCCGCGTTCCTCACGCGCCGATTTCGCCGAGGCGCCGCCGTCTTTCTTCATCGTCAGAGCGATCCGCTTGCGCGCGACATCAACCTCGACCACGGTCACCTTCACCACATCGCCGGCCTTTACCACCTCATGCGGATCGGAAACGAATTTATCGGCCAGCTGGCTGACATGGACCAGCCCGTCCTGATGCACGCCGATATCAACGAAGGCGCCAAAAGCCGCGACATTGGTGACGGTGCCTTCCAGCACCATGCCGGGTTTGAGATCTTTGATCTCTTCGATCCCATCCGCGAAGGTTGCGGTTTTGAATTCAGGACGCGGGTCGCGGCCCGGTTTTTCAAGTTCCGACAGGATGTCGCGCACCGTGGGCAGGCCGAATTTCTCATCGACAAACTGACCGGGGTTGAGCTGTTTCAGCACCCCGCCATCACCCATCAGGCTGCGGATGTCGCGCCCGCAGGCGGCGACGATTTTACGGGCGACATCATAGGCTTCCGGATGGACGGAGGAGGCATCGAGCGGCTCTTTCCCATCCGGGATGCGCAGGAAGCCCGCCGCCTGTTCAAAGGCCTTTGGCCCGAGCCGCGCAACTTTCAACAGCTCGCGCCGGCTTGCGAACGGCCCATTGGCATCGCGATGCGCCACGATGCTTTCGGCCAGCCCCTGCCCCACGCCCGACACCCGGGCAAGCAGCGGCGCCGAAGCCGTGTTGAGATCAACGCCGACCGCGTTCACCGCATCCTCGACCACCGCGTCGAGGCTTTTCGCCAGCCGGTGCTGATCGACATCATGCTGATACTGGCCAACGCCGATCGATTTCGGCTCGATTTTCACCAGTTCCGCCAGAGGATCCTGCAGCCGCCGCGCGATGGAAACCGCACCGCGCAGGGACACATCCAGCCCCGGGAATTCCCGTGCGGCCAGTTCCGAGGCCGAATAGACCGAGGCGCCGGCCTCGGAGACCACCACCTTCACCGGCTTATGAGCGCCAGCCGGCAGCAGCGCCAGCAGATCGGCGACCATCTTCTCGGTCTCGCGGCTCGCTGTGCCATTGCCGATGGCGATCAGCTTGACGCCGTGATTGCCGATCAGTTTCGCAATCGCCACCTGGGCGCCGCGCAGATCGTTCTTCGGCTGGAAAGGATAGACGGTTTCGGTTGCCAGAAGCTTACCCGTGGCATCGACCACGGCAACCTTGACCCCGGTGCGGATGCCGGGATCAAGCCCCATCGTGGCCTTGCCGCCCGCCGGCGCCGCCAGCAGCAGATCCTTGAGATTGCGGGCAAAGACCCGGATCGCTTCGGCCTCCGCCGCCTCGCGCAGTTCTGCCATCAGGTCCAGCGTCAGCGAGGTTTTCAGCTTGATCCGCCAGGCCCAGGCCGCCGCCTCGCGCAGATATTTGTCGCCCGCGCCCGGGCCCGAGGCCAGCAGCACCGCCGCACAGGCGCGCTCGGACGGAGATTCGCCGCGCGGCGCCTCGGGGTCGATCTCGAGATCAATCGACAGAACATCTTCATTGCGGCCGCGCAGCATGGCGAGAACGCGGTGCGACGGCGCATCGCGGAAGGATTCGTTATGGTCGAAATAATCCGAGAATTTCGCGCCGGCCGCCTCTTTCCCGGCCTGAACCTTTGCACTCAGCCGGCCTTCCTTGCGCATATGCTCGCGCAGCCGGCCCAGAAGCCCCGCATCCTCCGACAGCCCCTCGGCGATGATGTCGCGCGCGCCGTCAAGCGCAGCCTTTGCATCCACGAATCCGTCGGTGAGGAACCCGGCCGCCAGCACCGCCGGATCCGCCCGGCGATCCGCGAGAATCGCGTCAACGAGGCCCTGAAGACCGGCCTCGCGCGCGATCATCGCCTTGGTGCGGCGCTTCGGTTTATAGGGCAGGTAGATATCTTCAAGCTCGGCCTTGGTCACCGCCCCGGAAATCGCGCGGGCAAGATCGTCGGTCAGCTTGCCCTGATTCGTGATTTCACCGAGGATCGAGCCGCGCCGCGCCTCAAGCTCACGCAGATAGGTCAGCCGTTCCTCAAGCTTCCTCAGTTGCGTGTCGTCCAGCCCGCCGGTCACTTCCTTACGGTAGCGCGCGACGAACGGCACCGTGGCACCACCATCCAGCAGCTCGACCGCCGCCACAACCTGCCGGGTCTGGGCCCCGATCTCGGCGGCGATGATTTCCGGAATACGGGCGACAGACATACGAATCCTCCGAGACGAAACCGATAAGACAGGAGGGGCGAAAATAGCTGAGGTCCGGCGCAGGGCAAGCCCGGAAGAGGCGCGGCCCTGCCCGCAGGGCCTGTTTTGGCCCGGGTGAAAATTCCTGCCGCTCTGCCCTTGCAATATCCGCAGCCGGGCGCTAATCAACCGCCAAGTGCCGACATAGCTCAGTTGGTTAGAGCACCAGATTGTGGATCTGGGGGTCCCCCGTTCGAGCCGGGGTGTCGGTACCATTCCTCCCTTTTACGCGCCCAGTGGCGATATTTCTTGCAGGTAACGCCCTGCGGGGCGGAAACTCACGGGCAGAAAAGTCTCATCCGGGAGCCTGAGCCGCCATGGGCATCAACAAACAAAGCGACATCGCCGCCAATATCCAGATCGGGCCGACCGATGCCGGTATGGTGCGGATCTATATCGAGGCCGAAGGCGGGATCGAACTGCCGCTGGATTTCGACCCCGAAGAGGCGGAAGAGATCGCAGAAGAGCTGCGCGCTGCCGCCGAGGCCGCCCGGCTGATGACGGAAGAAGGCAGCAAGGGCGGCAAACCCAAACGCCGCTGACCTTGTCGCAAGCCCGGCGCCAGACGCGCCGCAAATTCCTTTCAGAAAGGAATTTGGCCGTTTTCTGCAAAGAAAACGGCCGCCAGTTTCCTGGCGGCGCGTCGGTATCCTGATCAGGCGTTACAGGTGCAGGCGTTACCGGCAGCTGTCAGCCGCGCCGGCCGCGACGTTCCCGTTTGGCCGGGCCTTCACCGTCAGTGCCATCTGACACGGAAGAGAACCCGCCCAGCTTTGCAGCTACGTCTTCCAGGCTCGGGGCCGGACCGCGCGGCGTTTCTTCCAGCGCGCGCCGCATCGCTTTCAGATGCTCGGGCATGGTGCCGCAGCAACCGCCGATGATCTTCACCCCGGCATCGCGGGCCATCACAGCATAGACCCCCATCAGTTCCGGCGTGCCGTCATAATGGATATGGCCGTCGTGATATTTCGGGATCCCGGCATTCCCCTTTGCCACAACCGGTCGCGTGGTCCCGGTGGCAATGAAGCCCATCACCGTGCGCATCAGATCCGAGGCCCCCACGCCACAATTCGCGCCAAAGGCCAGCGGCGCCTCGGGGAGTTTCTCGACCAGCTCTGCCATCGCGGCAGAAGTCACCCCCATCATGGTGCGGCCTGCCGTATCAAAGCTCATGGTCCCGACCCAGGGCATGCCCGCAAGTTTCGCAGCCTCGGCCGCCGCGCGGTATTCTTCCGGCGCCGAGATGGTCTCAACCCAGAGAACATCGGCGCCACCGGCCTTCAGCCCTTCGGCCTGTTCATGGAACATCTCGACCGCGAGCGCATGGGTCAGGGTGCCCATCGGCTCGAAAATATCGCCGGTCGGCCCGACCGAGCCCGCCACCACCACCTTGCGCCCCGAGGCATCGGCGATCTCACGCCCCAAAGCCGCACCGACCCTGTTCAGCTCATGCACGCGGCCTTGCGCATTATGCAATTTCAGCCGCGAGGCATTGCCGCCAAAGGTGTTCGTCAGGAAGATATCCGATCCTGCCTCGACCGCATTGCGGTAGAGCGTGCGGATATTATCGGGGCGGTCGACATTCCACAGCTCCGGCGGTTCGCCCGATTCCAACCCCATATTGAAGAGATTGGTGCCGGTCGCCCCATCGGCCATCAGCCAGTCCCGCTCGGCCAGCAGCTGGCTCAGCAGGTCATTCTTCTTTGGGGCATCATTGGTCATCGGGCACCCTTTCTTAACAGATTGCGTCGCCTCACGGGCGGCGGTGCTGATCCTGTTCCTGACATGGTGCCGCTGGCCGCACAATCGCTTTCCCGACACCAGATCCACGCAAAACGCCGCGTCGGGGCACTGATTTCCGGCGCGGCGTTCTTTTATGCCGGCTCTGCGCTGACGCAGAGCCTCCTGAGAAAACCAGTCCTCAGACTTCGTTCAGCAGCTGCGCCTTGGCCACCGGCAGAAGCTCGGTCAGCTTGGCGCGGATCTGGTCGGGGCTCACCCGGTCCCCCAGATCGGCGGCGAGCTTGCGCACCACATCCTCAATGCCCGGCTCGTCGAAATCAGCCGCCACGACGTCCAGCGCATAGGCATTGGCATCATCGCCGGATTTGCCGAGAAGCTCTGCCGCCCAGAGGCCGGCAAGCTTGTTGCGCCGCGCCTCGGCCCGGAACTGCATCTCGCTGTCATGCGCGAATTTGGCCTCGAATGCGTTTTCGCGGTCGTCAAAAGTGCTCATGTAATCTCTCAGCTCCCTGTCCGGGTCATGGTTTTCATGGTCTCATCTTCCATATGATCATCCCCCCTGGCACCTGCAAGAAGAAAGCCTGCGGCAAATTTTGCCCGGCGCAGCACCGCCTGCCCCCTCGCGGCGCCCCTGCCCGCTTGCCCCCGCCTGGGGGCTCAGCTATAGGCCGGGAAACCTCCGGGGTGGCTGAGCCGCCCCTTTCGTCATTGTCTGTACAAAGGTCACCATGGCACGTCGCAAGAAGGTCTATGAGGGCAAGGCCAAGATCCTGTTCGAAGGACCGGAACCGGGCACGCTGATCCAGTATTTCAAGGATGACGAGAACGGCCCCGAAGCCGGCAGCGGCGCCAATGTCGCACCGATCTCTGCGGCCTCGGAAGGCAAGGGTGTGCTGAACAACCGGCTGTCGGAATTCTTCATGGCCGGGCTGAACAATATCGGGGTTCCGACCCATTTCATCCGCCGCCTGAACATGCGTGAGCAGCTGGTGCGGATGGCCGAGATCATTCCGCTGGAGATCCTCGTGCGGAATTTCGCGACCGGCGGGATCTCTGAGCGACTGGGTATCCCCGAAGGCATGGGCCTGCCGCGCCCGATCGTGGAATATTACTTCAAGGATGAGAAACTCGGGACGCCTCTGGTGACCGAAGAACACATCATCGCCTTTGGCTGGGGCAATCAGCAGGATCTCGACGATATGGTCGAGCTGGCGCTCAGGGTGAATGACTTCCTTTCGGGCGTCATGCTGGGCGTAGGCGTGCGGCTGATGGATTTCCGGATCGAGATCGGCCGGGTCTGGGATGGCGATTATATGCGGCTGATCCTCGCCGATGAGATCAGCCCGGATTCCATGACGCTGTGGGATCTGCGCCAGCCCGAACGCGCCGATGGGTCGGTGCCCGAACCGGGGCCACTTTCCGATGTCTATGCGGAACTGGCGCGGCGCATCGGCGTTCTGCCCTCGAATGTCACCCATGTCTCGAAACCCTCGCTGATCAACTGAAGCGATTGCCCCCTTCGCGCGCCCTGGCTATCAGGGGCGCGAGATTCCCCTGAGCCACCGGAGGCCCCGATGAAAGCCCGCGTCACCGTCATGCTGAAAAACGGCGTTCTCGATCCCCAGGGCGAGGCGATCCGCCATGCGCTTGGCGCGCTTGGCTTTGCCGGTGTGGAAGGCGTGCGCCAGGGCAAGGTCATCGAACTGGACCTCACGGCGAATGACAAGGCGGCCGCCGAGGCCGATGTGAAGGCTATGTGCGAGAAGCTGCTCGCGAATACGGTGATCGAAGGCTACAAGGTCGAGATCCTCTGAGATCTGGTTGGCCGGGCACGGGGGCTCTGCCCCCGCCTGCCTTTGGCAGACTCCCCCGGGATATTTAGAGACAGATGAAATTGCTGTCGGAGAAATTGGGAGGCGCTCTTTCGGGGTGCCTTTTTTTTTGCGCGCCGTTTTTTTTATGCGCCCGGCTTTTCTAGCCGCGGGGCGTGACGCGGAGGCGGATGCCGTTTTCGGCGCGCACCGTCAGATGGGCCACCGGAACCGGGTCGGCGCCTTCGATGCGGTCAAAGCGGAAGTGCCGGACCAGCATGGCGAGGAGGAGGACGCCTTCGACCATGGCGAAACCGGCGCCGGTACAGACGCGGGGGCCGGCGGAAAAGGGCATATATGCCTCGCGCGCGGAGTGGCGGCCCTCGCTGGTTTGCCAGCGGGCGGGGCAGAAGGCGTCGGGTTCCGCCCAGAGCCGTTCATGGCGCTGGAGATGCCAGGGCGAGAGCACAACCTGGGCGCCGGGCCTGACCTTGCGGTCGCGGAAGGTCTCGGCGCGCGTGTTCTGTCGCACCATCATCGGCACCGGCGGGTAGAGGCGCAGCGCCTCGCGAAAGACATCGCGGGTGTAGTGCAGCCGGTTCACGGCGCTGAAATCGGGGGCCGCGCCAAGCGAGGCCGCTTCGGCCGCGACGCGCTCCTGCACATCGGGGCTGAGCGCGAGCAGATAGAGCGACCAGCCAAGCGCCGAGGCGCTGGTCTCATGCCCGGCAAGAAAGAAGATCGCGACCTGATCGACCATTTCCGCGGGCGTGAAGCGCTTTCCGGTCACGGGTTCGGCGGTGGTCATGATTTTGGTTGCGAGATCATCAGGGGCAGTGCCCGCGGCGATTTCAGCCGCCCGCGCATCTGTCAGCCGGGTGATCAGATCGCGGATCATCTTTGCCGAGGCCCGGGTGCGCTTGCGATGCAGGCGCGGGAACCAGCGGGGCAGCGGCAGGAAGGCCGCAAGGTTCAGGATCGGCTGCGTGCGCTGATAGGCGCGGAATTCAAAAAAGACCCGGGCCGCGATCTCATGTTCGATCGGAATCGAAAACAGCGTGCGGAAGATCACATCCGCCGCCGCATGGGACATTTCCTCTTCGACCTCGACCTCGGTTCCCGTGACGCCCTGGGTCAGATCCTGCATCCGGGCGACCGCCGCCTGCCCCGCCGCCACCATGGCGGGGAACGTGTCGCGCAGGCGTCCGCCCTCGAAGGCCGGGTCGATGATGCGGCGCTGGCGCTTCCAGGTCTCGCCATTGGTGACGAAGACGGAATTGCCCAGAAGGGGTTCCAGCCCCGCCCGGATCCGGTTCGATTTCGGGAAATCTTCGGGTCGGTCCTTCAGCACCAGATCGACAAGCTTCGGGTCATTGCAGAGATAGGAGCGGAAGAAAGGCGTGCGGAACTCGGCCATCCAGGCGCGGTAAAGCCGCGCAGGCTGGGCCGAGAGGATGTCGCGCCGAAAGAGCCTGAGATAGGTCAGAAGCGAGACCCTTTCGGCGCGGGCCGCGGGTTTCGGGGGCACAGGGGCCCCGGATGCCCCCGCAAAGGGGCAGGATTTGGGATCGTTGCTCACGCCACGTTTCTATAGCGGTTGACGGTGGCTTCAATGCGGCTTTTCGACGGGTGGCGGGTTTTGAAACGCGCGCCCAGCGTCTGCGGCCCGGCGGTCACGCGGAAATAGTCATATTCGTCGGGATTGCCCGCGAGATTGTCGAAGGCGCAAAGATACTGGAAATGCAGCCGGAACCAGCGCCGCCGCAAAGCGCGCCAGCGGGCCGGGCTCAGCGTCTGGGTGAAGGCGGCGGAAATGACCAGCGGCCAGCGTTTGCCCTCGGGCGGCGTGACCGAAACCGAAACCGGGTCGCATAGCGCAAAAGCACAGCCGTCGCCGGGGGCCGTCACATCGATCCAGGCGATCTCGTCGCGGGTGGAAAGCCAGGCCAGATCGGCGCGCAGGCGGGTGGCCTCTGGCAGGAACGACACCATCGGCACCACATGGCCGAGCGACAGGAACGACAGAACCGGGCGCGGTGCGGGAAGGCCCGCGTGCAAAAGATCGGCAAGAATCGAGACGCCGAGATGCGCGCCCGAAGAATGGCCGATCACCAGCACCTCGTCGTATTCTCCGGACAGTGCGGCCCGGATCTGCCTGCCGAAATCCCGCATCCGTGCCTCAAGCTCGGGCGGGTTGGCGCCCTTATACTGCGCCGAATAGGCATAATCATGCATAAGATACCAGGCAAAGACCTTATTGTCCTTCTTTCGGAACCAATAAAGCACATACCAGAGGATGCCGCCCGCGACCGGAAGGCCCGGCACCCAATGCAACAGATGCGCCACCAGGGCAAATCCGGCCCAGGCCAGCCCCAAAGCGACACCCAGCTGCAAAAGCAGAAAGACAATCGGGTACAGCGCCGCGATCATCGGGCCTTTGCGCAGCCGCATCAGCCGGAAGAGTGCTCCCGATCCGATATAGGCCCAGGCGGTGCGGAAAAGCTGCAGATAGGTCGCCGGGATCGTCTCGGACATCGAGCCTTTGACGATATCGGACCAGACCAGCACCTCCATATCGGTCTCGGCGGCGCGCCCCTCGATCGTGGCCTCGACACGCCAGCCATAGGGGCCGCCGGCCTTTTTCGGCTTGAGGCTAAGATCATAGCCCGAAAGCCGTGCCTGTTCGGTGCCTTCCTTGCGGTAAAGCTCGCGGTAGCGGCGCGGGTGAAACGGGTCATAGCCGGGAAGGTAGAATACCTTCCGGCGGAAAATCTCGCCCTGTCGCTGATCAGTCATTCCCACCTCCGGCAAGGCCCGGTCTGCCGGAGAAATCGGGCAGGATTAAGGGATCATCCGGGCACCGGCAGGCCGAGTGTCTCGAAAATGTTCAGGAGCCACCAGCTGAAATCGGTAAAGGCCCCGGTCACCATCATTATGCCGACGATCAGCAGCAGGGCACCCATCGCGCGCTCGATCCATTTCATATGGCGTTTGAGACGGGTCATCACCCCCATAGCGCGCTCGATGAACAGGGCAGAGATCAGGAAGGGCAGCCCCAGCCCCACCGCGTAAACGCCCAGAAGGAACGTCCCGCGCGTGACCGAGCCCTCCTGTGCCGCAAGCGACAGGATGGTGCCTAGCTGCGGCCCGATACAGGGCGTCCAGCCCGCCGCAAAAGCCAGCCCAAGAAGGAAGGCGCCAAAGGCAGATCCGCCCTGATCGCCCGCATCCAGCCGCGCCTCGCGATCAAGGATCGGGATGCGGATGATGCCGGTGAAATGCAGGCCGAAAATGAAGATCACCACCCCCGCAACCCGGGCGAACATCACCTGGTTTTGCAGGAAGAACGCACCAAAGGCCGACATGGTGAATCCCAGAAGCAGGAAGATCACCGAAAGGCCCAGCACGAAGAACAAAGCCGGGATGAGGATACGGCGCCTTGCCCTTCCCTCTTTCATCTCGCCGACAGAAATCCCGCCCATATAGGCCAGATATGGCGGCACGACCGGAAGCACGCAGGGCGAGAGGAATGACAAAACCCCCGCGATCAGCGCGATGAAAGTGGCCGGGCCCAGCCCTGCATCGAAGAGATCAATTCCAAACATGGTCAAACTCATAGCCATAGCCGGAGGGCGCGTCATCCGCTATGCGCTCACATTGACGGCATTCCCCTGTCACATTCCGTCGCAGCCCGCTATCACCGCCATATGACCGCGCAGTATGACCATGAACTCGATTGCGAGGGGCTGCTATGCCCCCTCCCCGTGCTGAAAGCGCGCAAACGTCTGCTGGCGATGGAACCGGGCGAGGTTTTACGGGTAAGCACCACGGACCGGATGGCAGTGATCGATCTGCCGCATTTCTGCGCCGGTGCCGGGCATGACTATCTTGAGGCACAGGCTGACGCCGCTGTGACCCGCCATCTGATCCGGCGCGGCGCGAACAGCCTTCCCGCGCAGGACTGAACTGCTCAGTCTGTAATGCCGGTGCCGAATGACGGGGCCGGTAGTGCCTGGGATAAAGATCCCCGCCAAAATGATTCCAAAGGTGGCGCCGACACGCGAGTGCCGGAGCCGGGGCCTGACCAGACAGAAATCTGCTACCCAGCTTTTGACAGTCGCTCATGCGCGCCGACATCCGCTTTCATGGTTGCTATCTTAGACTTGGCGGCCGAGATCACCCTGGCATGCCAGGAGGGTGTCGGGGAATCATTATAAACAGAACGCCCCCGGCAATCCGGCGGCCTCTCGTTTGAGCGTCGTCCCTGCCCGCGCCCTCTGTCGGACCTGATCATGCATCCCCCATCTCACCAGAGAACCGGCGGATTGACACCTATGCCAGCAGGCCATGAAACCAGTGGCGGCGGTCCTTCGTTATGTTCCGGACACCAGGGAAGGAATACCAATGAAGCCGCCGACACCGCCAACAAGACACCGCGAGAAGGCTGCGGTGATTTTCGCCATAGTGGTGGCCGTCATCGTCGTCCTGTTCTTCGTCCTGCGGGTCTTCTGGCATTCGGACGTCCAGGAGAGAGATCCTGATAGCCTGAACGCTCCGGACATGCCGAATGACGCTCCGGTTTCAGCCCCTCTCGAGATCGAATAAGGCCTCCGCTATCCCGCTGTTTCCCGCTCCCCACAGTCCCGCCCATTCGCGCCGCCAGGCGGGCCCCGGCGAGTTGACGCAGTGATCCGCGCGTCGGGGTGATTACGGCTGCGGGGTATGGCCGGGCGAAGTGGGTCTATGAAAGGCGGGGCGATGCGCTGTGGTTACACTGTCGCAAACGGGTAAGCCGGCAGGCCTTCGCCGGGATCCGCAGCCATATACCCGCCATGGTTGCGCGAATCGTCTGATTCCTCTTCGATCACCGCACAACAGAAGGAGGAGGTCGCGATGGGTCAGAAATGGACGACAGCGCATAAGCTCGCCTGCCGTGATGAGAATGGCGATTTAACTCGCGTTTTCCATCAGGTGTTGAAGGACGGGGCGAACGAAGTTGTTGAGGAAAGGTTCGTTCTCGGGAACTGCGAGCCAGTGTCGCGGGTGCAGGGTCTGTATCATCGGGAGAATGGCAACATCATTTCCCCACCGCCGGTTTCACTTCCTTAAAAGCCAGGCGCCCTCGGCAAGCCGGGGGTGTTTCTCGCAGGCTCATAGCTTCGCCTTCGCGCGCGCAGTGGCGATCCCAGCCAAACCACCAGAATCAAAAATGAAATCCCTGTTCGCCGACACGCTTCTGGCCACCTTTGCAGCATGCGGCACAGCTGAGAAGGACGCCGATACTGCGAATACCGGTTCAAAGACCGCGAGTAAGGGTGCAGTGAGTCATGCCGTCGCAACCGGCGCGGCGAGCGTTGCGGCAGAGGCAACCGGTGGTTGATATGTTCTGCCCCGCGCGGATCGTGCCGGGCAGAGTTACCCACCTTCCCCAATTACCCAATCAGTGAAAACGTGATCAGCGAAAGCGGAACCCCTGGCGGAGCGAGACAGTTGATCTCTCAGCAATAGGAGGAAGCTATGACCAAACCCGATTTCGACAAAGAAGCTGAGAACACGAAGTTCAACGTCGAGGAAGAGGCGCAGAAGCAAAAGATGGGTAACGCTGCCCAGCCGTTTAACCCGAACAAAGCGCCCAGAACCAATGAGCCCAATGCGGGCGGGGCAAATCGTGAGAACGGCCATCGCGGCTGAAACGCAAAGCGCCCGGCGGGATCTCTCCTCCGGGCGCGATTATTCTACGGGCAAAAGTATCAAGTGGGCCAGAGTTTCGAAAGCTCTGTCTTGCGTTCCTGAGCTACAGATGGGGGCATATCCAGGATGAGATCGATCCCCGCGAGAATAGCGAGGCCATCCAGCTCCGCCCTGATCCAGAGCAGTGCGCCATACCATGCGAGATAGCGGCGCTGCGCTGCGGCGATCTGTGATCTGTGATCTGGACGGGGTCATGACCACAGGACAATTCAGAACCGGCTCCTCATGCACCCTGCCCTTGCGGCCGATGCACTTCTGTATGGGCACAGCCCTGTGCGCCGAGATGATGCGCCTCTTCCGTCACTGCCAGCTCCCCATGTGGAGTGCCCCCCCCCGCAAGGCTGGATCGTCGGCCGCGCATCCTGCATCCAGCCAGGCGTGATCCCGGCGCGGGCATGCTGGGCGACGAACACCGCCATCTGCCACCCGCCATGGCTGACCGGCAGGCTTGCCCCCCTCGAGGCGATGATCTGATCGTCCCTGGCCGGATCCGACCGCCCTGCGCAGTCACTTTCTCAGCCGATAGCGCCGTGCTGCATCATCAGCCAGATGCCTTCGATACGCATGCGCTGACTGCCGGAGGTTTCACCCGTCTCGTCAAACTCAAGGCCGGCGTGTTCTCTGCCAAATGCCCATTCCAGCACGCGCTGGATCGACATGCTGCAGATGTCAGCCTGGGGCAGATCGGCTGATGGGGCGTTTGCGGACAGCCTTGGCTGGAGGATGATTTCCGAGCTGATAACTGGCGGTGCGGCCTTCGCCTGGCGCGAGCGCGGGCGCACAACCCCGCCAGCCGACATCGCTTCGTCCCGGAGCCTGATTTCCTCTGGTGCCATTCTGCTCATACCGCCCCCTGATCACAACGGGTTGATGCGGGAACCAAACAGCCCACTACACGTTGTCTTATCAGACCGTCACACTGTCCCGTGACCTGTCTGTTGATCTGCCTGTATGACTGCCGGGTCGCCTATGTGCGTCCCGGCTTTTTTCCGATACCAGCACCGGGAACCATTTGCGTCGCAATCGGTTGGCAATTGTGGCGACCGCAATCTCCCTCGGCCAGCCGCCCTCCCTGTCCGACCGGGGCGCTCAGGGAATGGGGCGCCCCGTTTCTCGCGCCAGGGCAGAATTGCCTACGCAATGATGCCATCTTCGCCTCTCCCACCGGGCGGAGTAGAAATGCCTCATTACCTCTGGTTACGAGTGATTGAGTTCCAGTAGTATTGATTGAAGAGAGAGCCGCCCTTGCGCATGTCGCGATGGCGGCTTTTTTCATTTCATCCCATCACTCCCCCTTTCCCTGACGGGTGTGAAATGGCTTGGCGCAACAAGAGGGCCTGACGATTTGCAACCTTTACAGTCAGACCACCCCAACCGCACCGCAAATAAGGGATACATCGCGCACATCATTGGCTCGAGCGAGGACGGGCCCCGGGGAAACGCTGAGCTGTCCAAGGCCTTGGCCAAGGACCCGGATAATGTCATGTTGCTCTGCGATGGCTGTCACCGTGTGATTGATCGCGACGAAAGTGACAAGCATCCGGTGGAGGTGTTGCGCCGGAAGAAGGCCGAACACGAGGACTGGATTTCGCGCTCCGTGGGCCTGCGCCCCGCCAGCCAGTCTCACATTTTGCGGTTTACGAACCAGATTGCTGCCAATGAGACAGCCATTCCTGTCGACATGTGTATCGCAGCCATGCAGGCAATTGGCCGGACGCCGGCAAGCTTCGACCCTATAGATCTGAAGCTTGGCATTGGCGGTCAGCAAGACGATGGAGACCTGTTCTGGGCCGTTGAGCCAGACGATCTGGTGCGGTTCTTTCAGGAGAGGATGAAGGGTCGCATCAATAGCGGCCAGTATCGTCACATATCCGTATTCGGCTTGGCGACCCCGGTGCGCAGGATCGTTCTGATGAGCCGTCCCGGCTCCGCGCCGCTCCAGCCGCGTTGGCTGCCCACCAGCCCGAAACTGGCCCCCTCGCTGCCCGCTTCCAGCACCATGACCGGCGCCGTAAGCAGCTCGCCGAGCTTGCGGGCCCAGTGACTTTTGCCGATGCCGGGCGGCCCGTCGAGCAGCATTGGCGGCAGCCGGAAACCCTTCCAGCCCTCGCGGACGGAACGGCGCATGGCATGCCAGGCGAGTTCATTGGCCGGACCCATCCAGGGCATATCCGTATGGAGTTCGGCGGCGATCTCATCCGCGCGATGCTCACTGGGGATGGCGATCAGCTCCGCGCCGTCGGCCAGCGCTCGCAGCGCGTTGCGATCCTCCGTCTTCAGATGGCCCGCGCCCGGCAGCTTTGCCCGGGCCGCCAGGATCAGGCCAACACGGCGGTCAATCCTGTCGACCTCATGATCGGGGAGCTTTTTGACCAGCTCATCGAGCTCCGTCATGCTGAGCGACTTCGCCGCCTCGACCGTGGCCTGACGCAGGCGGACGAGATGGGCCATGAAGCGGCGTGTCAGCTTGAAGCGATTATCGTCCGGATCGAAGAGTCTGACCCCGAGCATGGGTATTTTGGGCATGGCAAGGTTAGCCTTATGTCATGGTTTTAGGGCCGAAGAGAAATTACTCCCTCGGATATAGAATTATGAATTTTCTGATTTTCCGGATTGAGATCCCGCGCCCAGAATTTTTCAGCAGGACTACTCACATATATCAGATTACGATCAGCATTTATCGATATGTCAATCGGACGAAGAAATAGCCCGTATTATATTCGATAACATCTCGATTGGCATGGATGCATCAAATCTCAGTGTCGCATCTCTGATTTGCAAAGTGCATTCATAAAAATCATCCACCTGACTCAATTTTTGAGTATCAACCGGTCGCCGCACATCGCGAGGATCCCAAATTCCTTTCGTATCGAATCTGACTTCTGGCGCCTTAATCTCGACAAATCTTGGCGCGCCTGTTTTGATGGGATTTTCTTTGCGGACCCACTTTCCCAGCGTGCAGTCATCGATGCCGATCTCCCGAGCCAAGTTGGCAATCGTCGCGCCAGCAGCGACTTTTCTGGCGGCCTCTGCCTTGACTTCTTTCAGCCATCTGCGGCGTCCAGCGGTATCGATCCGAACAGGAATCCCCCATATTTTATGGGCTTGCGCTGCGATGTCGTCATTTTCAGTCGGCATGGTTGACTTTCAGCGGAGAAGGAGTGTTGCAAGTAATCGGAGACAGTTTTATCATCTCTCGGTGGGAGCACATATGGCGAATCTGATGACAAAATTGGTGCTAGAAGGTCGTCACAGTCGCAGTTTGACTTATCGTCATATTTGAAGATTTTTGAATTACTTACTCCGGAACCTTCCGGAGGAGGCTTCATTTCAGATCCATCCTCCAACGCGTAAACTTCGGCAGATTCAGAGGAACCTCTAGGAACGCCGAGACCGTATAGGAGGTCAAAAATGCTAATGATCCCAAATTCGGGAGCGGGGCGGGTCAGTTTCTCTTGGCGCATGATTGTCATAACCCCGAAGGAGTATGGGTGTGGAGCGGAACAACGCGGCGCCAGTCGAGGCCCTCAAACAGTGCCTGAAACTGACTGGTCGAAATGCTCAATGCATCCGTTGTCGCCGTGGGCCATGTAAAAGCACGATCCTCCAGCCTCTTGAGGACTAGAACAACACCTGAGCCATCCCAGAATACCATCTTTAAACGGTCTGCTCGACGTGATCTGAAAATGAAGATCGCCCCGCTGAAAGGCTTCAGACGCATCTGTGAAACGACCAGCGACTGTAGGCCATCGATGCCTTTGCGGAAGTCGATGGGCTGCGTCGAGACGTAAATTTTGACGTTGCCAAGGCTGTTAATCATCCCCCGACACCACCGTGAATGACGGTTGTATGGGGTAGCGGCTGCCCTGAAGCGCTTACGTCGGGGGTCGGTTGGATTTCGGCCATATGTGGTTCCTCAGTGGACCATCATAGGCTGCAACAAATGTTCAATGAGCGTCAGAGACACTCGATGCTTCGCTTACGTCAAAATAGTCTTGGGACAGGTTTGAGAAACATAGTGAGGAACCCGGACTTGTGGATTTCATCAGAAAATTTGACATAGAATGACCTCAGAAGTTGCCGACACCTACTATCGGCTAAGCGCTGATGGTCAAAGCTGCGCTCAACTGCCAATGACCGCAATGGGCTCAAAGCGTCGATCCGGGCAGCGGCCCTGGTCAGTCGTGCTGGACCGGAGCGCAGGTGGCAGCTATGCGGGACGGAGCGGACGCTCACATGTGCGACTGATATCGCAGGTGAATAAGGGGGTAAGGTCTTCCTTGCCCATCATGGGAAGATCGTCCCGTGCGGACGAATCCGATATGCTCGTAGAACCCGAGCGCCTCTGTATTTTGCTCGTTCACATCGGTCGTCAGTTCAGAGTGTGCCGCGACTGCTCGTGAAATCAAAGCTCTGCCAACCCCATTGCCATGTTGATCCGGATCGACAAACAGGGCCTCCAGATGCCCCGCATGCAGAAACATAAAGCCTTGCGGCATCCCCGTTGCATCCGCAGCAAGCACCAGGCTCAACTTTGGAAATAACTCCAGAACTTCGGCCTCAATTGCCCGTCTGTCTAGGGGCGCAAGAAAGTGATGGGTGGCGTCGACAGACCGGCGCCAAATCTCCATGACGCGCGGCAAGTCCTGATCTGTTGAAGGTCTGAAAATAAGCATGCTGTCTGATACCATGTATTTCCGACTGACCGCAAACGGCTCTTGCGCTTCAGGTGATGCGAGGGTCATCTATACCCTTGCGGCAGTCGGAGTCTGGCATTTGTATCTTCTGAATGCGCAGGATGCTTGCCTGGATCGCGGCGGCAAGTGGCTTCTAACCAATATGTACGAAGAGCCCTCACCGAACAGCACCGAATGACCGCTAAGGCTCTTCGCGTCACCCCTTCCGGATGGCCCACCGCTCCACCATCGCTCCGGCACCACGCGGGCCCAGTTAGGACAGGACGGCGATCAGTCCCGCCTCGAGAGCAGCGTCTTGATGTCGCGACGAACTTCATCAAGCATGCCGTTGGTGGTATCTCTGGCCTCTTTATGGACGCGCAGGTCCTCGTCGCGCTGCCGCCACAGGCGCCGGATCTCTGCGCCATTGGCCTTGGTCTGAGCCTCACCGCGCACCAGCCAGACGATGAGGGCCACTGCGGCGCTGATTTGTACCCAGTCAGCTTTGATCACAGCCCAAAGGCCGGATGATGGATCAGTCAAAAGCGCCTCCTGCGCTACGGGATTTCACGAATATCGGGAGAAGGTCAGAGCGGGCACACTGTGCATGTCGGCAGGGCTCAACCTGGTGCCGAAGCGCTGCCCCGGGGTTCCCTGACTGGTCGGGGCAATGCGAACAGGCGGGAGCGGCACCCTCATGCCCTAGCGCAGCGCGTCGAGGTCGCCGACGACGAGGTTCACATCATAGGATCGAAGTCGGAATTGCTGCGAACGCTGGTCGCCGCTTCAAGCGTAGAAACGGCGGCGTTCGGCGTTCATAGTTCTGTTCTGAAATGGCGCGCCGCGCCGGGTGATGATGAGAACTATGTCTACGCTATAGCCCTCTAAATTTAGGAACGAGCGAATGGCACCTATGGGGTGGCTTGCTGCTAGTCCGCTTCTGGCCGCCCAAGCTGGAAAAGCTGTCGTTCAGTTGGCCGTCGAACTTCGGCAGGAATGCACCCCAAGTCCGGACAGCCAGCATCGCTGATACGCTTTCCAAAAGCAGACGCTTGTTCAGGGAAATTTCCCGAGCGCTTAAACTGCCGGGGTGTTCACTGCGTTCGCCGGCATTGGCCGTATCGGCCCGAACCATGCACCGCAGGCGATTTTCAAGCATGAGGGCGGCCGCGCCCTCGCCAAGCACCATCGTCAGTTCGCTTTCCACTGCCTGGAGCATGTTGGGCGCTCGACCGACAAGGCTCTGATCGAGGTGTGGCGCGATGCCAGCGAATTAGGCCGCACATCCGTACCAACGCCGCGCGCGACTGAAGCGCCTCGGCCAACGTGAGTATATCCGGATATAAATCTAAAATTCCGACGCAATTCTATTGTCTGTTCTATCTATTCCATCCTAGTCAGCCACGGAGCTGCTGTATAATATCTGGCCATGATACGGCATCTAGATTTGAGGTTTGAAGGAAGTGGCTGCGCCGCCGCACATTGGTTGGATCAAGGACACGGGTGAACGTCAACAGACGGCATGCGGGAAAGAAATCCAAATCTGGGAACTCGATCCCGTTGACGACCAAGCCGTTCTGTCGGCGTGGGCGGCACATTTCCGACATCATTACTGCGCTGACGCTGATCTTCCGGCTCTCGTGGACGGCACCGGCAAGAGCAAAGCCGAGTTTCTAAACACGATATTGTTTCCCGATGTGAAGGTGGCACCCGGCCCAAGCCTTCGGTCAGGTGACTTTAGCGAGATACTGGTCGCCGACTTTATCGAGTTCATATTGGGATATTGGTGCCCTCGGGAGCTACGGTATCAGGATCGCTGGAATCGACAGGACTCCACCAAGGGCTGCGATATCGTCGGCTTCAAGTTTGTGAATAACCAAGGCGAAAACGCGAACGACGAGCTCTACATCTTCGAGTCAAAGTCCGGGTTGTCAGCGACAAAAAACAATCGGCTTCAAGACGCGGTCACGGACTCGATGAAGGACCACCTTCGCGAAGCCATGACGCTGAATGCGATGAAGCAGCGCCTTCTGGTGCGCGGGGAGACCGCGCAGGTTGAGGCCGTCCAGCGATTCCAGAACGAAACCGAGCGGCCCTTCCGTCGCATCAACGGGGCAGCCGCAGTGTTGGACATCGATGTCCTCGCGACAACGAAGCTGGAGGAGACCGACGCGACCGGGCACAAGAACGCGGCAAACCTGCGGCTGCTCGTCATTAAGGGCCCCTCCCTGATGCAACTTGTCCAAGCCCTTTACGAAAGAGCGGCTAATGAAGCCTAGAGCAACCGCGACCAGAGTGCTTTCCACAACGCGGGCGCGGGCGAAAATGCACGAGTTCCGCGTCGCCCCGGAGGATTTCATTGAACTATACCGGGACCCATCGACGCTATTCGATCTGGCAGTGGGTATCCTCGGTGACGTGGCCGCCGTCACCGCCGATCAGTTTCGCGAAGCCGACGGCGTGGAAGGGTTCAATCCGGATGTCGAGCCGGTGAGCTGGGATGGCGAAGAGCTTTCCGTATCGGAAGGTCTTCGCTTCGCTTCAACGTTCTTCGACGCCTACCTGAATGCCAAGCTGGACGAGACAATTTCGGTCGAATTCTCGCTTCTTTGCGCGAGCGCCTATTATCTCAACAACAGCGTCGGCAACGCGACTGTCATCGTCAACAAGATGGATGCACCACCGCCGGACTTTGCCGCTGGGTTGGCTCGCCTGGTCTACAAGATTTTGCTCAACGACTTTTCGCCGATCGATGCGGGCTCCGATCGGGTGAATGCCGTCCTCTCCGGCATGAACGGTTTCATGACCTTCGCATCAGGCGTACCAGAGGTGTCTGCCGCCTGCGACGCGCTCCGGGAAGTGGCTTATCAAAACGGCTCGCCCCGCGAGCTGCTCTACGCGGATTTGGCAGCCGCAGCTTGTGCAACCAAGCTCCGAAACGCGTCGCGCACGATCCTTCCTGACGCGTCGGGTCTCGATGCCGCCGCGTGGCAACCCGCGCTCGGAAAATCTCATTTCCCGATCGAACTGTGGCCTGCTCAGCAACGAATAGCATCCGCTGGCCTGCTGCAAGGCCGCTCCGCTGTCATTCAAATGCCGACGAGCGCCGGTAAAACCCGTGCAACAGAATTGATCATCCGCTCGGCTTTTTTGTCGCAACGGGCGTCGTTGGCCGTGATCGTCGCCCCCTATCGCTCGCTCTGTCACGACATCAGAGGCGATCTTGTGACAGCATTTGCCGGAGAACCCATCCGTCTGGACGAGGCTTCGGACTCTTTTCAATTCGATATCCAGCTAGAGCAAATTCTTGCGGTGAATACGGTCCTGATCGTGACGCCGGAGAAGCTGCTTTACATGCTGCGACGCGCGCCGGAGCTGGTCGATCGCATCGGCCTCGTCATCTACGACGAAGGCCATCAATTTGATGGTCTCACGCGCGGGCCGACGTATGAGCTTCTCCTTACGTCCCTGAAATTGACCCTGCCCGAGGCGACGCAGGTCATTTTGATTTCAGCCGTGATCGGGAATGCCAACACGGTTGCGGAATGGCTGGTTGGAGACCTGGAAGCCGTCATCGATGGCGCAGGCCTGCTCCCCACGTCGAAAAGCATAGCTTTCGCGAGCTGGCAGGATGCCAGAGGACGCCTTGAATATGTAAGCCCGGCTGACCCCGAAGAAGGCGAATTCTGGGTTCCTCGCATCATTGACGACTTTCCCCTGAACCTTCGCGGGCGCGAACGGGTTGTTCAACGGTTTCCTGCCAAAACGAAGGGCGGCGAAGTCGGCTTATTTCTCGGGCTCTATGTTGTCGGCAACGGCAGCGTCGCGGTCTTCTGCGGCAAGAAGGATAGCGTGACGACCGTCTGTCGGCGGGCCGTCGATATTTTTGATCGCGGCGCAAATTTGCCGAAGCCCGTAGATGTGTCGGACGCGGCGGAAATCGAGAAACTCAGACGTCTATCCGAAGCACATCTTGGACCCGATGCTGTGGCGACAAAAGCGGCGATCCTCGGGATATTCGCCCATCACGCGGATACGCCCCAAGGCCTTCGGCTATCGATCGAGCATGCTATGAAGGTGGGTCTGGCCAAATTTGTGGTCTGCACCTCCACGCTTGCGCAGGGCGTCAATTTCCCTCTGAAGTACCTGATCGTCACCTCCACACGCCAAAGTGCGGAGAGCATCATGGTGCGCGACTTCCAAAACCTGATGGGTCGCGCGGGCCGCGCCGGAATGCACACCGAGGGAAGTGTGATATTTGCAACCCCGTCGATATTCGATCAGCGCAACGACTATAGAAACCGTTGGCGCTGGAACGAGGCGAAGGAGCTGCTGGACGCCTCCAAGTCAGAACCGACGAGAAGCAGCATCCTCAACCTGTTCGACGATTACGAGCAGCGGCAGAAAGACGCGCCGCCGGTGGTCCTGCCAATTCAACCCCAATGGCTCGACCTGGCTTTCGCGGACCAGGCCCGGATCGAGGTGGTGGTGCAGGAAGCGCTCAACATACAGCCGCTCATAAGCGCGGCTGAATTTCGGAAATTTATCGAACGCCGGGCACGGGCGATCCAGACCATCGCGGCTTTTCTCGTCGCGAATATGACATTTCTGGAAGAGGAAGGTCAGGATCGGGTTTCAGACCTCGCCTCGCACACGCTGGCCTATCACCTGGCACCCGAGGAGGTTCGCCCTGCCCTTGTCGATGTCTTCAAAATGATCGCTGACGCTATCGCCGCGAATACGGACGGCGACCAGCGAGCGGTGATCCGGAAGTCGCCGCTGCCGCCAGCGATCATCGCCGAGCTACAGGCTTGGCTTGCCGAGAATGCGGCGGAGCTTCGCGCGGCGATCGAGGCAGACCAGTTACTGCAAGTGGCGGGCGAGAAGATCATATCCTGGAACTCGGCCCCCTCCATCCGATCGTTGTCCGACGATGGCTTTTTACCCGAGGCACTGGCGGATTGGGTCGCAGGCCGCCCCTTCCACCATATCCATGCGAAGATGGCGGCGCTGGGCATCCGGGTCAGCGGCGATCATGCAACCGTCGAGGACGCTGTCGCCCTCTGCGAGGGGGCCTTTGCCTATGACTTGGCGATGATCACCGCCTCCCTCGCCGACTTCGCCGAGCCGGTGGACGAAACCCTCTTCAACGGCTTCTCTAGGCTCCAGAAGCAAATCAAATACGGGCACAGCGATCTAGCCGCTATCGCTTTCATGGAGTCGGGTTTTGCCGACCGGGTGGTGGCAAACTTCCTGTCGGTTTTGTGGAACAATGTGCGTGACCGAGACGGGGTGCGCACAGTCTGTCGGCATGAGGCAATGCTTCCGGCACTGGCGGCGTATCCATCGTATTTCTCATCGGTTGCGGCCGAGATTGCTGCATAGGGTTCATGGCCTGCCATCCCGTAAAGCTGCATCTCAAATGCGCCGGACCGTATGCGCCAAAACGTATTCAGGCTTGGCCGGGATTGGGTCAGCAGACGAATGACAGCTTCATAAGGCTACCACGCTGCTGGCGGACAAGTCCGCATCAGGCGAAATCCGGCCGTTGCTCGATCGGCCTGCAACAATGTTCGGTCTTGCGGTCTGCCGATCAGTTAGCGGTCAGGCTGCTAACGGCCCCAATTCCGCCATTCGTGTCTCTCGGATGGATGGCCGGTTTCGTGTGCCGACGAAAACTCCCCGAACGGCCGCAATGGCGTCGGGAGTTGCCGTTTGCTGGCCCTCAAGTTTTATCGGGCTGTAGCGTGGAATCGGCGGTTTCGCATGCCGGTTGGTGGGTATGCGGTGATCGGCGGCGATATCGCGTTGTAGAGGGCATTCGGCGGTATCTGGCGCGCCCCACCGGGTGAAGATGACAACTACGTTTACTCCATAGCCCTATAAATCAAGGTCCGAGACCGGACCATGTGTTTCTGCGGACCCGGCGCTAAGCGCCGGGGTATTGTCACTGACGGCCCTCCGGCTCTTTACAGCGTAGTGTGGAAGCGCGCTCGCTTTCGGGGCAGCACTTTGCCGCAGGCGAAGATGACAATTACATCTACTTGATAGCCCGCCTCTGAACGGAGTTCGAATCCCGCTCGATCCGTCAGGTAGGCGCAGCCGCACGTAGAAATCGCCAACGCGCTTCGATGACTATGCTTGTGGAAGGCAGCGCCCGACGAAGATGAGAACTATCAGATCATCATAACCATCTGATAATTATTCAGGCACCCATGATTATGCGGCAATCGGCGGTTTGAGCTACTCCCCGGAAATCGGACAGTGACGGAAGCTACGATCTGACGTTTGCTGGTCTCCACGGACGAGGAGATCAGGCATGCGAAAACGCAGGAACCATGACGCGGGCTTCAAGGCGCGCGTGGCACTTGAGGCCATCAAGGGCGAGCGCACTGTGTCGGAGTTGGCGGCCGAATACGGCGTGCATCCGACGATGATCCATCAATGGAAGAAATCGCTGCTCGACGGGGCTGCGGACATCTTCGAGCGCGGCGGCAAGAAGCCCGCGACGGAGGTGGATGAAGAGACGGTCCGGTCATTGCACGCCAAGATCGGGGAGCTGGCTGTCGCCAACGATTTTTTGTCACGAAAGCTCAAGCCGTGGAGCGGAAAGTGAGGCGTGGGATGATCGAACGGGACCACCCTGCACTGTCGATCGGGGCGCAGTGCCGCCTGCTATCGATCTCGCGCTCGTCGTTCTGCCACGAGCCGGCTGGAGAGACTGATCAGAACCTCGGCCTGATGCAGCTGATCGACCGGCAGTTCATGGATACGCCCTTCTACGGCGTCCGGCAGATGACCTGGCATCTGCAAAACGAGGGGCACGGCGTGAACCAGAAGCGCATCCGGCGGCTGATGCGGCTCATGCGTTTGATGCCGATTTACCAGAAGCCCAACACCAGCAAGCCGAGAAAGGGCCACAAGACCTATCCCTACCTGCTGGGCGGGCTGCGGGTCGATCGCCCCGGTCAGGTCTGGTGCGCCGACATTACCTATCTCCCGATGCGGCGGGGGTTTCTGTATCTGGTCGCCATCATGGACTGGTTCACGCGCAAAGTTCTGGCCTGGCGCATATCGAACACCCTGGAAGCGGACTTCTGCGTCGAGGCGTTGAACGAGGCCATCCACCGGTTCGGCGCGCCCACAATCATGAACACTGACCAAGGCAGCCAGTTCACGTCCTTCGCTTGGACAGATCGGCTGAAACGCGTCGGAACCCGCATCTCGATGGACGGCAAGGGGCGGTGCATCGACAATGTCTTCATCGAGCGCCTGTGGCGGTCCCTGAAATACGAATGCGTCTATCTGCATGCCTGGGAGACCGGGTCTCAGGCAAAGGCCGCAATCGGATCCTGGGTCAGCTTCTATAACCATCGGCGGCCACACACTGCCCATGGCGGGTTGCCCCCCGCCGTGGTCTACTTCAACAGCATCGAAACCGACCGGCAGGCACAGGCAGTAGCTTAAACATCCTCGAAAACTGTCCAAGCATCGGGGAGTAGCTCAACCATTTAAGGTTATGACGAGGCGAGCCAGCAAGAGCGCACCTCGCTTTTAAACAACTCAGCCAGGCGACAACGCCTGACCGATCTTGCTCTGCACAAACTTAGGGAGGATCGAGGTATCCGACCCGACCAGCGCCCGCATCGCATCCGGCACACTCTCCCGCATATAGGCGATGGCCGCGTCACGCATGCGCGGGCCGTCCAGCCCGCTCTCGATTGCCAGGCGCACACCGGTCAGCGCAGCCGAGTGGAGCGCGCGCATGTGCTTGTCCTCGATCTGGATGCCGGTCCAGCGCTTGATGTAGAGGACTGCCAGCCCGAGGATCACGGCGATCAGGTGGTCGGCCAGCAACAGCCCTGCGGCTTGCAGAGCTTGGATGATGTCTTGCAGCATGGTTCAGGCTCCTTTGAGATAGGCCGTGCAGGCCTCATGGATGGCGCGGGCGAGCGCCGAGAAGTTGCGATCCGCTACGGCGCAGCCGCCCGTATTGCTGCCGAAATACGGCTCGATGAGGATGGCCGGCGGCTTGCCGGTCCAGAGCGAGGCCCCGCCCCGGCCGTTCCGCGCGATAACCTTCACACCCCGATCCCGCAGCCCGAGGGCCCGGACCATGCCGGCCTGGACGCCGCGCGCCAGGCGAGCGCTGTTCGTGGTGCCGCTGGTCAGGGTTTCGGTCCCGGTGGCGCTGGCGGCCTCCGCGCTGTTGAAATGCAGCTCGACCGAGGCCGAGACGCCCAGCCGGTCAACCTCGGCATAGGCGCGGCCGATCTCACCGGTGCCATGCGTGCGCCGCACGATCACATAGCGCGCCGGATCCAGATCCCGGATCACTGCCGCGAGGTCGCTGTTGATGTCATATTCGCTGCGCTTATCCGTCACGCGGACAGCCCCCTGCGACCGGGCGTTATGCCCGATCACCAGAGCAATCTTGCTCATGATGTTCTCCATGCTGCTGAGGTTTCGAATCGTTTTGCCGGAAGTCGGATTTCTGGCAGGCTGAGATCGGCGACCCTTTCGGGCTGGGCCGCATCGATCGATACTTCTCAAAAGGATTTAGAAATGATCCGCAGAACAGTATTCACAATGATCGCCACAATCGCCGCACTGAGCGCCTCGGCAGCGTTCGCTGAGTGCACCGGCAGCAATGGACGGGGATGGGGGAAAGGCAAAGGCAACGGAGCCTTCGAGATGTCGGCGTCAGATAAGACCTGCCTGATCAGCTATCCCGGCTTCATTTACGAACAGGAAAATAGGCGCGTCCCGGCGACGGAAGTCAAACTTACCCGCGCCCCGAAGTCCGGCAAGATCACCCTGTCCAAGCAGGGCATCATCTACACGCCGACTGCAGGCTTCAAAGGCAAGGATAAGTTCTGCACGAAGAATACAGCTGAAGGTGAGAAGGGGACGTTGGCCGGCTGCGTCACGGTCACGGTGAAGTAGACAAGACGCTCGGCACAAGAAATGCCGGGCGTCACCCCTTCCGGCTGGCCCACCGCTCCACCATCACCCCCTGCACCACGCGGGCCCAGATAGGCCAGCACCGCGATCAGGCTGGCCATTGCCCGTCAGGCACGGGAGCGTATCGCTCTCCATGTTTGGATGTGAAAAAGCCCCGCTGGCTGACGGGGCATGGTGGAAAGCGGATTGCGCTTCAGTTGATGCGAGGATCAGCTATGCGGGACGTTGCTGACGTTGGCTTCACGTGCGATATTCGTTGCGTGCCGCGGAACTAGGAACTTCGATGAACCTGGCTAACGACTATCGTGCACTGCGTCCCAACTCCGACGAAGACCGGATGAGCTATGCTCTGCGCTTGCAAAAAGACGGCTTCGAGGAAATGTTTATTCGCAAGGCTTTGCGATGCCATTTTCAGATGAAAATAGAAGATTTTCCTGTGTTCTTCGAGGGATTTGAGGAAGCGCGGTTGGGCCATGTTGCACTGCTTTTGCAAATCGGACCAAACCGGAGCGACTACTCCCTTGCTCGGAAGATCAGCAAGAATTTGGGCATAGCTCCTGCGCATGCTGAAGCGCTGGTGATACGGTTCAGAACACATTCCACCAACTCGCCCGAATGACCACTAAGGGCTCAAAGCGTCAAGCATCTCACAGCCCCGCAATCAGCCCGGCCACGATCAGCGCGAAGACCACGCGCACGATGAGCGCATGAACGGGGCAGAGAACCACGGGGCGAGGATCACGGATTGTCACGGGGCAGCCTCCCTGCACGGATACGCTGGATAATCACCTCGAATATGGCGGCACCGAGAGAGCCGGTCAGATAGGCCACCGAACCACCCGCCGCCCCACCGCCTGCTCCAAGCGCATCGGGTGGCAGGCCCAGCCAGTGGCCGATCAGCGGCGCACCCAGTCCGCCCAGCCCCGCCGCGATGGTTGCGCCAAGGGCGATGTGGCGCAGCGCCTCCCGCGCGGTCACCCGGATCACCAGGGCGTTTGTCGCGCCTCCGAGCGCGCCCCAGATCACCGCTGCCATGACGGACCCGGCCAGGATTGCGGCCTTGATCTCGGCCCAGAGATTGGAATCCATCCTGTGCGGCTTGAGCTATGGAAGCATCCAGTGCGGTGAGATCGAGAACCTCAGTCAGGATGGAAGCGGGAACGCTCGGGATTTCGATAGCCATCAGACTACCTCCTGCATGATTACGAACATCTTGCCGTCCGGTGTGACCCAGGCAGCTCCAGACGTGGGGTTGATCAGGGCGACAGGGCGCAGCACGGGGACCGGCGGGCCGCTCTGCCTCGGTCTGATAGGTCCGGCCCGCGTCCTCGATCACCGCCGTCAGGATCTCGACCTCTTCGATCCGGGAGGCCGCCAGCGACAGCACATGCTGATCATCCGGCGAGGCAATTCCCATCCCAAGCAGCGTGGCGCTGATCTGGTCGAACAGTTCAGCAGCTCTTTCCGACAGCCAGGCCGGCGCGGTGGCGGTGCCAACATTCGCGGCGGGCGCCTCGGGGTTCATCCGGCATTTCTGGGCGGTGCCCTTCACCAGTTTGAGGTGATCGGGCGTCTTCTTTCTGCCAGCCATCGCGGCACCTCGTTCAAGCTATGCGGCAGGGTCATGGGTGGCCCGAAAAAACCCCTCCATTATGCACGCATAAAAAATCACTGGTCCCCGCTGGTCCCTGGCAGAATGCCCCGAAGATCGACCCTCCCCCCTCGCTATGCGTCTGGCGCATGGCTCCCGGTGGCCTCGACCTCGGCAAGGCGGGCTTGCAGCAAGGGGAGGCCCCTCCTGCCCTTTGCCATCATAAAATCCAGCATCTGATCCGGGTCGCGCCACCAGTATCGCTTGACCTCAAGCCATCCGGAGCGACCGGCCTCGACCTGCTCAATGGCGGCCCTCAGTTCGCTTGCTACCTGATCCGCAGTCATGCTTGCCTCTCAATCCATGGCCTCGGTGATCCACGACCTGACGGCCTCGATCTGGCGGGCGGCGACCGGAGCGCGGTCGGGGTCTCGTCCTATCCGCTCGATGCAGACGGCGGCGGGGGTCTCCATCATCATGACCGAGGACAGCGGACCAAGGGCAGCCTGCCATGTGTCCCGCTCTGCCTGTGTCGGAGCCATGACGATAAACCAGCAGCGGCCAGCTGTGCGGGTGGTAAGGCTGTGGAGCATTTCACCCCGGCGGGTGAAAGCGGCGGCAATGATCTCGGGGCGGTCATCCCATTTGCTGCCACCAACGGCGCGGCGGATCACGTCGAAGTCGATCACCAGATCGCCGGGGCGGGCCTACTGTCTGGCCCATGTCGACTTGCCGGATGCAGGCGGGCCGCAGATGATCGTGACCGGGATGGCCGAGGGTTGCAGGCCATGGGGGATGGAGAAACCCCAGACTTTGCGGGGGCGCTTGCGGCGCTGGATCCATGCCAGCAGTTCGTCACCGGTGAGTGTGGCCTCGGCGCGCTGCTTCTCCCCGCTGTGGTGAGAGGTGCAGAGGCTGGTGAATGTGTTATCCCAGAAGAGCGCGGGGTCATGATCGTGGGGCAGATCGTGGTCTACGACTGAGGCTGCGGTGGTGCGGCCATCGGCCAGGCAGTATTCGCACAGGGTGTGCTGGCGCAGGTGCTGATCGCGGAAGCGTTCCCATGCTCTGGTGTATCCGCGTTCCCGGGCGCTGCCTCTGCCTTCTCGGCGCGGCGCCTTGTGTTTCGGTGCCGGGGCGCGCGTGGTGCGCGGCAGGCCGTGCTTACCGGGGGTCGGTGGCATCGGCCTTGCAGAACCGGCAGCCCGGCTTGCATTCCCTCTTGTCCCGCATCTCGACCTCACACGGCACATCCATCACGCGACCGGCCAGACCGAGCAGCCAGCAGGCAATGCGGGTGCGGATGGTGAAGCTGCGAGGCATGCGGACGGAGAGGGTAATGCCCTGCATCACTTCCTTGGTGGACAGGGTCAGTTTGCCGATGCTCTCGGCCATGTGGTCGCCTCGTGATTGTGCTTGCGGGAATCGGATGCGCCTGCGACACGCAGCGAATGGACCTGACATTCCCCATAAATTTCATTGGCCACGACGAGTGGATGGACAGCGGTTACGATCTGGATCTTGCCGGAGGTGAGGTGGTCACCAGAGACGGTGAGGTGATCGGTCGATGGCGGGTGGCTGACTATGACCCGAATGCCGCATATGGCGAAGAGGACGGTCGCTACGAGTTTATCCCTCAAGGCGCGGATGCTGCGATAATCACCGAAGACTTCCTAGAACTGGATTCCAGGGGGAGCCGGGGCTTCGCATTATCCACAATCTGTGGCGCGATCCGCGACTGGTATAACGCCGAGAACCCCAACTTCCCGATATCGACCAAGCGCCCGAAGGCCTGATGATCGGCCCCGCGATAAGCAAAACGCCCTCGGCAATCCGGGGGCGTTTCTCGTTTTCTCATAGCTTCGCTAACGTGCGCGCAGGGTGGCCCATCCGGGCAGTCCTGCGGCTGAGGGGCTGGGCGTCCAGCTTTCGCCTCGCCTCAGGTCGCCCCCACCTGACAGACAACCTACTGACTCTGGTGAACCAGGTCAACGATGCTTTGCGCCCTAGACCGCCATTCATTGTGCGCGAGCACTGTGCATCCTCGTTCCTTAATGCGGTCGCTCGTGGGATTCGCAAAAAGCTAGGCCGGGCGATGGCCAACGTTGATGTAATCGCCGCCACGTACTCTCGCACGCATTACCCGGACCAGGACAAATCCGCCGACCTCGTTCGCTTGCAGTCATGTGATAATGACTACGACCTTGCCGCGTACACGACCAGCCTCTGACAGGGCGAGGGCCCGTTTGATCTCCGAAAGCGGCAGGATCGTCTCAACGTGCGGCGTGACCTGACCCGCATCGACCAGCGTCTGAATCGCTACCAGGGTCGCTGCATTGGGCACCGTGAACGAGCGTTTGACCTCGACCCCATATTGCGCGGCCTCATGACCTTCTGGGAAAGCTACCACGGTGACCATGATCCCGCCCCGCCGCAACGTTTTAAAAGCGCGCTGGAAGGTGTCGGCCCCGACCGTGTCGAAGACCACGTCTATGTCCCGGATACTTTCCTCGAAGGGCTGTGCGGTGTAGTCGATCACCATGTCCGGCCCGAGTGAACGAACGAAGGCCATGTTGCGGGGGGATGTCAGGGCGGTGACGTGCACTCCCTTCGCTTTGGCAAATTGTACCGCTAGCGATCCAACGCCACCAGAAGCGCCTGTGATCAGCAGGCGCTGACCTTCGACTAACCCGGCCTCACCGAACAGGGCCTGCCATGCAGTGGTGCCCGCCAGCGGCAAAGCGGCCGCGCGCACGGTGTCCAGCTTCTTCGGCTTGCAGGCGATATCCGTCGCCTTAACCGTCAGATATTGTGCAAAGCCACCGCTTTTTACCATGCCAAAGACCTCATCCCCGTGCTTAAACGCAGCAACGGAGGCACCAACCTCCTCGATCACGCCGACGAACTCGCTGCCTAAGCGGATGGGGAGCATCATTCCCATCCGCTGACCGGCGCCACTGCGGATCTTCCAGTCAATCGGGTTGATCCCCGCCGCGCTTACCTTGACCAGCACTTCATCCGGCTGCGTGACCGGACGCTCAATCTCGACAAGTTCTACGACGTCATTGGATCCATAGGTTGTGATCAGGGCAGCACGCATAGTTCGGTCTTTCATCTTGGTGATTGATCTTGCCGGTGATAGCAGACGGTTTCATCGATATTTTGCCAAAGGGCATCGCTGAAATGCCAATCTCAATTCCGCACGTCATCCTGTATCGCGTTCATAAGCGCCGTGACGAGGCGTTGCCGGAGCACGCGCATGGGCAAGCGCAGCTGACCTTTGCAATCTCGGGCATGGTGCAGTTGCGCACCGAAGACGGCATTTGGCTGTTGCCGCCCCAGCTTGCCGCCTGGATCCCGCCGGACATTCCACATCGCCTTGACATCATGACCAACGCGGAACTGTGGATCCTGTTATGGGACCCGGCCACGGTCCGCGCTTGGCAACCGGAAACGCTGCCGTCGCAAGCCTTCATCTCTCGGGTCTCGCCCCTCCTGCGCAGCCTGCTAGAAGCCGTCGCTGCGATGGATGCGCTGTCGGAGCGAAGGGAACTGGCGCTCAGGCTGATCCTTCACGAGTTGCAGCGTGTTGAGGACGCTCCGACTTTTCTGCCGATGCCTACCAGCCAGGTGGGGCTGCGGGTGGCGGAACTGGCTCTTGCCGACCACCGTAACGCGCTGGATCTCGACACGCTTGCATCGCAGGCCGCGACTTCGGTACGGACGGCCAGCAGACGGTTTCCGGAAGAAACCGGGATGACGCTGAAGGCGTGGCGCCAGCGCGCGCGGATACTGTGGACACTCACCGAACTGGGCCGTGGAAAACCGATTGCGCGGGCGGCGCGAGACGCGGGATTTGCCAGCACCGCAGCGTTTTCGCATGCTTTCCGGCAGGTCATGGCATTGACGCCCAGTGAGTTCCTGTCCCTGCCATGACCGGTGTCGGACCACTCCTTCCCTACCGCTATAGATGATCACAATTCCCGCGCCCTCGGCATGGGTCAGCCCTTTCTCATGTGAATGTCAGAGGCCGGGACACGCACCTTGCGCACGGTCCCGAGCATGGATAGCTCGCCCTCGATCATCTGGCCCCGCAGGGCCGTGAAGGCGACGCGCCAACCGGATAGAGGGCCGAACAGAATCTCCAGCTCATCTCCGCCATCCGCTTCAGAGGCATGCACGCTGAAACCGAGCGCGGGCTTGTTGAAGAAGGCGGCGCTGTCGGCGATGTCGTAGCCGGTCGGGCACTGCGTTTTGCCCTGCGTGCTCATCTTCTTGGGGTGAGCGATCAGGCAGATGTGGGTGTCAAACTGCTGCGCCCATTGACGCATCTGCTGGAGGGCGAAGTTGATGTAGTTGGTCACCCGGACGCCGATTTCACAACGATCAGGCCATACGTCCAAGATCAGCTCAACCGCGACACAAGATTTTTCATGCGGTTCATGGCATCCAGGACGCTATACGGCGCGGCCCACCCCCTTTTCGGCACGACGACACCCGAGATAGATCCTCATCACATCGCGGGCGGAACGTATGATCACGCGATCAGCCCGTCGACCGGATCAGGCGGCGCTGGCGGTGGTCTGTGGTCCGACAATGATGGCCTGCCATCCGGAGATGCGCGAGCTGTCGGTCGACCGGTGGACCGGATCGCGCCGAGCGCCGGGCCGGCGATTATCGACGTTTTTGTTCAGCACCCGTTCTCACGTTATACGGACGGCGTCGGCGTTTTCAGCACCCGCAGCGCTTGGGGCGTCCGCATCCGGTGATCACTTCCCTCTCGCCTGATCAATCATTTCGTTAATTCTTGCGTCAACCTGTCCTGCGGCGTCGGCCATAACCTCCCGAAGATCCTCCGTTTCCTTCATGAAGTTCAGGTAGGTTGAGAGCGCCGCATGCGGATCTCGTCCTGATCTGACGCGGTTGGCGCGACTCTCCCAGGATGCCAACCGTCTTAGCTGCTCGTTTCGTGTGATTTCTGACCTTGGGCGCTCTTTGGAGGCCAACCGCATTTTATCGATGCAACGGCACGATCCGCGCCGCGAATTAAGAAGATGCACAGGGAGAACATAACCGGCAGCTTTGGGCTCAAAGCGTCGATCCGGGCTGCGGCCCTGGCCGGTCGTGCTGGACCGGAGCGCAGGTGGCAGCTATGCGGGACAGAGCTGCCGGTCGCTGGCGCGGGCCAGTGTAGCCGCTAAACCTTGCGAATATAATCAGCTGAGACATGCTGGGTCAGCCATACACCATTGTCTGCCTGCCAAAACGAAATGCCATCCGCTCTCATAGCTGCTGCGTTAACCAGTAGCGCAACGGGCACGCCATGCCGCTTTCCGACAGTCAAAGCTGTTTCACGGTCTCGGGACAAATGAACGTGCTGACGCGCCCCCGGCTTCAGCCCTTCAGCCATGATTGCTTCGAGGTTCTTGGCGGCCGTGCCGTGCCAGAGTTCGTCCGGCGGCAGGCTTGACTCGAGGCCGAGGTCTACAGGCTGTGAATGGCCCTGCGCTGCGCGGATCATTTTTCGGTCTTCGGACAGCGTGAATCTCTTCTTGTCAGAGTTGGCCACAATGTCTTCCAACTCTTCTCGGGTGAGGGCATGGCCCGCCATTTTCAGGCCGGTCAGCAGATCTGCAACGTTTACCCAGCCCCCAGGCTCCAGTATGACCTGTGCTAGCTCAGGCTGGTGCCGAAGGACCAAAGAGAGCAACTTGCTGCCCGTAGTGGATGGCTTTGCCATAAGAATGTCCTGCAGCCGAATGAGACGAAAGGGTTCACAAGGTAGCCGCGAATGACTGTGTTGAGAAGCACCGAAAATGATGATCGACCGTCCGGTAAGGGCTCAAAGCGTCGATCCGGGCAGCGGCCCTGGCCAGTCGTGCTGGACCGGAGCGCAGGTGGCAGCTATGCGGGACGAAGCGGAAGGAGAATTAAGGTGAGGATGAATGGCGAGGAATGAATACGTCACGACTTCTTGGTTTGAAGGAAGCTCCAACCCAAACGACATCAAAACTGAAGATTTTGAGAGGTTCTTGTTACATAATCGGCTCCGTGGCCACGTCTATCAAGTCGTCGGACACGATGGGGATTACTTAGTGATCAAGTATGGCACTGAAGAATTTAGCATTTCAAAGGATGCCTGCATAAAACTCGCGGTGCAGAATGTTCTCCAAGTTGGAGAAAAGGTAGCACTCACGGAGTCTAGCGCGGTCGCCTGCATCCGTGAAATCGTTTGGCACTTCAAGCGCCAAGAACCTTTCTATCTCGTGACTGTGGACGACCGCAAAAAATCTCGCAGATATGCTCACCATGAACTCGTGGCTGTCCGCTAAGGGCTCAAATCGTCAAGCATCTCACAGTCCCGCAATCAGCCCGGCCACGATCAGCGCAAAGACCACGCGCACGATGAGCGCATGAACGGGGCAGAGAACCACGGGGCGAGGATCACGGATTGTCACGGGGTAGCCTCCCCCATTCCTTCCGGCCACAAGTCAGTACGGCGGACATAAGCTGCATCCCACGGCTGACCGTGGCCGGTTGAACCTCGGTCAGTTGCTTATCTCGCCACTTAGCGAATAACTCAGTGGTGAGATCAGCCATGCGATGCGCCGAGATTGGATCGCTCCGGAAATTTCTGGTCTTGAATACCTCCAAACGCTCGCCGCGCTTGGATGGTTAGACCCCGTTCGCATATCGCTTCAGGATATCACCAAAGGAGCCGTGATCGACCAGCGCAGCGTTAGATTCGGCGATCGTGAACTCCTGCCGCGCCGCCCACTCTTTCGCAACCTGCCTGGTCGGAAATGACTTCGAGGACCGCTTGTCTTTGCAAGAGACCTCCGTCCTTATGCGCCCGAGGGGAGCTTACGGAATGTTACCATGACCACCTTCTACGCAGGTGCGTAATTCCTGCGCAATATGAAGGGCAAAACTGGTCAGATTGACATCCCCAGGGTGGAAACTTCATCCAGCAAAGGTCGGAATTTCCCTTACTTTACTGCGAAAGCAGACTCCCCGGGAAAGTCATGGTACGGATGGTCGGACTCGAACCGACACTCCTTGCGGAAACAGAGTTTGAGTCTGTCGCGTCTACCATTCCGCCACACCCGCAACGCACGGAACCCGCATGGCAGCGACAGGATCAGGATCCGGCCGGAGGGCACCGTTTCGCGGACTGGTCTCCGGGCCGTTACGCCCGGGTCGCTTCGCCCGCTGCCGCGCTTATGGCGTCAATGCGGGCCGGGCGTCAAGGGTCCTGGAGTCGCAACTCTGAGATCCGGGCTAAGGTTGCCACTCGGGCGCGGCTGAAAAGCGACGGGACAGCGGCCTCTTCCCCGCACGGGACAGAGTTCCGCCCGGTCGCGGCATTACCGGAGCGGGCGCGTCAAAAGGGCATCACAGACAGCAAACAGCCGTGAGAGCCGGGGGCAGGTTCCGGCAGAGTGCCCTTCCCCCCGCGCGCCGACCGTCACCTGCCCTCACGGTCGCAGCATTTCCGGACCGGTTTCTGTTCCGCTCTATGACCCGCCGACCGGGCAGGTCATTCCTCGTCCGGGCTCTGCTCGCGGTTGCGGCCGCGAAAGCCCATGGCGATCACGAATTTTTCCGAGGAATCCTTGCGGCTTGAGGGTGGTTTCACATTGGCGACTTTGGTGAAGTTCCGCTTCAGCTCGGCCTGCATCTGATTCTCGGCGCCGCCAGCCAGCACTTTGGCAACGAAAGTGCCGCCATCATCCAGCACGTCATAGGCGAAAGCCAGCGCTGCCTCGATCAGTGCGATGATCCGCAGGTGGTCGGTGCCCTTATGGCCCGAGGCCGCCGCCGCCATATCCGACATCACCACATCGGCGCGCCCGCCCAGCCAGGCCTTGACCTTGTCATCGGCGCCGTCTTCGAGGAAATCGAGCTGGTGGATCTCGGCCCCCGGGATCGGCTCCACTTCCTGAAGATCAACCCCCAGCACATAGCCCTGCGGTTTTTTCAGGTTCTCGCCCAGCGAATTGACGCGCGGCACTGCGACCTGGCACCAGCCGCCCGGCGCACAGCCAAGGTCAACCACCCGCGCACCCGGCTTGAGAAACCCGTAGCGGTCATCAAGCTCCATGATTTTATAGGCCGCCCGCCCCCGAAAGCCGTCGCGTTTGGCGCGAACGACATAGGGGTCGTTCAGCTGCCGCTCCAGCCAGAGCGTCGAGGAAAGCTTGCGCCCCTTGGCGGTCTTGACCTTGACGCGCAGATCGCGCGCACCACGGCCCGACGTGTTCTTGCCCTCTGGCGGTTTCGACATCCTGCGGCCCTTCTTTTACGGCGCTTCATCCAGTACGCCATCGGCGCTCATCTGGGCATATAGCAGGCCCTCGCGCAGACCGCGATCCGCAACTGACAGCCGTTCGGTAGGCCAGATCCGCATCAGGGCCTGCAAAATCGCCGCCCCCGACATGATCAGCGTATGGCGGTCGCGCCCGATCCGCGGGTCAGAGCGCCGCCCTTCAGGGCCAAGCGCCAGATAGTCGCGGATCACCCCGTCGATCTGGGTCGAGGTCATCTCGAGCCCGTCAACCTTGGCGCGGTCATAGCGTTTGAGCCCCAGCCAGGAGGCCGCAACCGTGGTCACCGTGCCCGAGGTGCCGATGATCTGAAAACCGTCGCGTTTCGACTGCGCGTGATAAGGGCTGAAGGAGGCGAGGTTTTCCTCGAAAAACCAGGACATCAGTGCGAAACGCGCGGCGTCATCCTCGACATCCTGGAATTGTTCTTTCAGCGTCGCCACACCGAGCTTGACCGAAATCCAGTCCACCACCCGCGCCTGGGGCAGATCTGAGGCCTGGTTGAACCCGGTCCTGAGCCGCATGATCGATTTGGCGCGGTCCTCGGGCGGAACAGCGGAAAGGTCGATCCAGACGAGTTCCGTGGATCCGCCGCCGATATCGACCACCAGCAGCTGTTCGGTCTTTGCACTGACCAGCGGCGCGCAGGAGACCACGGCCAGCCGCGCCTCTTCCTCGGCCGAGATGATCTCGAGGCTCATGCCGGTTTCACGCCGCACCTGGCGGATGAACTCGCGGGCATTCCGCGCCCGCCTGCAGGCTTCGGTCGCGACCAGACGCATCCGGGTCACGCCATGTTTTTCGATCTTTTTCTGACAGATGCGCAGCGCCTGGATGGTGCGCGCCATCGAGGTCCGGCTGAGCCGTCCCGATGCTTCCAGCCCCGCGCCAAGCTGCACGGTCTTGGAAAAACTGTCCGTCACCGCGAACTGCGCACCCGATGGCTGGGCGATCAGCATGCGGCACGAATTCGTGCCAAGATCCAGCGCAGCGTAAAGCGCTGATCCCCGGCCTTCGCGGGGTGACGAAACACCGGGGAGGGAACCGGATTGCTCTGGCTCGACCCTGACTGGTGCCGCGTCCGCCCCTTGGGGACGCTCGGGCGTCATACCGCCCTCCATATGTGGTTGAGACGAATGTAATAGCGTGGCCCTGGTATGACAAGGTTTCATCACGGGGCACGTCATGGCAGGGTGGCGGCAGCGAGGGTGTGGCGCTGGCGGCGCGCAGAGATCGGCGCGCCGGACAGGCCTGTGCCCGCTGTCGCTGCAAGGCGTCGCCATGTCGAAAACCGACCATGGCGGCTGGTTTGCGACGTCTACACAAAGACAGAGAGGCTTGAGGGGGGAATCGCAGCAATGCCCGAAATCACCATCGTTCGCTGGAGAGACATTCCCGCCCAGGTCATCGTCGGCAAGGGCCGGCGCGGGTCGAAAGTGCAGCTGCCCGAGCGGTTTGAACAGGCAATCGACCGTTGTGCGATGAAGATCGGCGCGCGGGACTCTGACGCTTATCTCGCAGAATGGCGCAAGGCCGTCGAAGGCGAGGCCGAAGGCGATCCCGATGACATCGCCCGCGATGCCGCCGCCCGCCTTGAGGCTGAGTACGACACCGACCGGATCAAAGCGCTGATTGCCAATGATGGCTGGGCCACGCCCCCCACCGCGGGCTGATCTCTGAATGCAACTGACGTTAAAGGAGCGACTGATGGCCCTGTTTTCCTTCCGCAAACCCGCCGCTCCCGCGACATCCGGCGGCTCTCTGGAGAGCTTTCTGAAAGGCTATTCCATCGAGGTAATGCCGCGCACCGCCGAGAAGATCCCGGATTTCCGCGCGCTGCTGCCCGAGGGCACCCGCGTCTATATCGCCCATATCGAGGGCACGCCGATCGAGGAAATGGTCGCCACCGCAAAACGGATCGGCGAAGAAGGCTATACGGTGATGCCGCATTTTCCGGCCCGCATCATCAGGGATAAGGCGACGCTGGTCGACTGGATCTCGCGCTACAAAGATGTCGGCGTGCGCCAGGGGCTGATGCTCGCCGGTGGGGTTGCAAAGCCATATGGCGATTTCCACTCCTCGATGCAGTTGCTGGAAACGGGCGCCTTTGACGGGTTCGAGCGTCTCCATGTCGCGGGCCACCCCGAGGGAAATAAGGATATCGACGCCGATGGCTCGGATCGCGCGGTGATGGAGGCTGCGCGCTGGAAATCGGCTTTTGCCGAGCGGACGGATGCAAAAATGGCGATGGCGACCCAGTTCTGCTTTGACGCGGAACCGGTGATTGCCTGGGTCAGCCGGCTGCAACAGGAAGGTGTGTCTCTGCCCGTCCATATCGGCATCGCGGGGCCGGCAAAGCTGCAGACCCTGATCAAATTCGCCATTGCCTGCGGCGTTGGCCCGTCTTTGAAAGTTCTGCAAAAACGCGCGCTGGATGTGACCAAACTACTCCTTCCCTATGAGCCGACCGATGTACTTGCCGCGCTTGCCGCCCATAAGGCCGCCAATCCCGGATTCGCGATCGAGCAGGTGCATTTCTTCCCGCTGGGCGGCATCAAAACCAATGCGGAATGGGTCACCGCCAATGGCGGCCTCGCCGGAAAACCCGCACGCGCTGCCTGAACATACTTAATCAACAGGATCAGGAATGACCCGTACCGTCATTGAATCTAAAACGAAAACCGTGATCATCGGTTTCGACGAACCCTTTTGTGTCATCGGCGAACGGATCAACCCGACCGGGCGTAAAAAGCTCGCAGCCGAGCTTGAGGCGGGGAATTTCGACACCGTTATCCGGGATGCACTGGAACAGGTCGCCTGCGGCGCAACCGTGCTCGACATCAATTCGGGCGCCGTCTTCACTAATATGATGGCGAAAGACCCGCGCTACGCCGACAATAACTTTGTCGAGCCGCCCCTGATGAAACAGCTGATCGAGATCGTGCAGCAGACCGTCGACGTGCCTTTGTGCATCGACAGCTCGGTCCCGGGCGCGCTTGAGGCCGGGCTGATGGCCTGCGAGGGCCGCCCGCTTCTGAACTCGGTCACCGGGGAAGAGGAACGGCTGGAACTCGTGCTGCCGCTGGTCAAGAAATACAATGTGCCGGTGGTGGCGATTTCGAATGACGATACCGGCATCTCGCCCGATCCGGATGTGCGCTTTGCCGTGGCGAAGAAAATCGTGGAACGTGCCGCCGATTTCGGCATTCCGGCGCATGATATCGTCGTTGACCCGCTGGTGATGCCGGTTGGCGCCATGGGTTCGGCCGGGCAGCAGGTCTTCACGCTGGTCCGCCGGTTGCGCGACGAGCTGGGTGTCAACACCACCTGCGGCGCCTCGAACATCTCGTTCGGCCTGCCGCATCGCCACGGAATCAACGGCGCCTTCCTGCCGATGGCAATCTGCGCCGGCATGACCAGCGCGATCATGAACCCGGTCCGCCAGCAGGAGATGGAAGCGATCCGTGCCGCCAATTTCCTGATGAACCATGATGCGAATGGCGGCGAATGGATCCGCTTCTCGAAAGTGATCGAGGCGGTTGAAGGCGGCCAGACCTTTTCAGAAGCTTCGGCTGCAGCCGCGACAAGCGCGGCCGGTGGCCGTCGTGGCGGGCGTCGCGCGCGCGGCTGACCCTTCGGCTCGTCAGTCCATAGCCAGGGCGCGCAGGGACTCTCTGCGCGCCTTTGGTATTCTGTCGGTCTCGACGCAGGTGAAGACATGCAGCGTGTCGAGCTGGCGGTCCACGACCGCATGATCCGAAACCTGGCCGCCAAGCGAGAGATAAAAGCGCAGCAGGGGTGGCATCCCCGCCAGTGCCACCTTCTGATCGCTGACCGCACCGGCCAGCGCCGGATATGCCACCCGCTCTGATGCAAGCGGCCCCGGGCGCAGGGCGCCGCTCGGCACAGGCTGCGCCGCCAGCAGCGCCAGCGCCTCGCGGTGATGCTGCCAGTCGGCGCCCGGAAAAGAGGCGCAACCGAAAAGCCCCCGCAGCCCCGCCTCCAGCGCGATCCGCGCCAGCGCCGCCCAGCACAGCCGCAGCGCCTCCCAGCCGGCACCTGGGGCTGCGGCAAAGCGGCCAGGCTCCAGCCAGAGCCCGCCTTCCGCTGCAAGTGGCGCAAGGTCATAGAACCGCGCCGAATAGCTGCCCGCCAGCGCCAGAGCCGGCACCAGCCCTACCCGCAATGTCGCCAGAAGCCGCCCGTCCCTGCCCTCGATCATCAGCTGCCCCGCGACCGCATCCAGCGGATCGACACGATCCGAAGGCCAGGCCTGACGCCTCAGCGCCATCACCGCGTCGATATCGCCGGCATCACCTGCCAGCCGCGCCCGCATCCCGCCACGCGTGATCGTGGTCATTTGTGGCGCAATGATCGCAGCCCCGCCCCTCGACATTCCCATCCCACGCCCTAGATTCGTGCTCAGACACCCATCATCTCAGGGAGAGCGATATGAGCAAGATCGTCAAATCAGATCAGGACTGGCGCGCACAGCTCTCGGATCTCGCTTATGAGGTCACCCGCCACCATGCAACCGAGCGCCCCTTCTCGCATGACGAGACGCCGGAAGGCGACGGCGTCTATACCTGCATCTGCTGCGGCGCGCCGCTGTTCACCTCGGAAGAGCGCTACGATTCGGGCTGTGGCTGGCCCGCCTTTACCGCGCCGGTTGCCGATGAAAGCATTGAGGGCTCGCGCGACACCACGCATGGCATGGTCCGTACCGAGGTCCATTGCGCACGCTGTGACGCGCATCTGGGGCATGTCTTCCCCGATGGTCCGCCGGAGCGGGGCGGATTGCGCTATTGCATCAACGGTGTGGCGCTGGACTTCGACCGCCAGGACGACGGCCGGGACGGCTGAATACGCAAACAAAAACGGCGCCGGGCAAACCGGCGCCGTTTCCTCAATGCATCAGATCAGTTCCGGACGAGGTCGCTGGCCTGAATACGGCCCACATTGCCCAGAAGCTGGCCGATAAGGCTCACGCCCTTGATATTCGTTTCGGTCACTCGGCGCGACAATTCGATCACGCGGCCATCTTCAAGTCCGTAACGACCGATATTCTGCACCGTGCCGTTTTCCGAGAAGTTGATCGCGACGACCTGGCGTTCGATCTCTGTCGGTTCTTTAGGGCCGTAATGTTCGAACCGGCTCTGCACATAGAACCAGCCCAGGTCATTCAGCAGACCCTGGGCCGAGGGGCGACCGATTTTTGTCGCCACCGTGTCGCGGGTATCGACGCCCACCTGGACCTTCGCCAGTTCGGTATCATCGGGAACATAGCCGTGATTGCGATAGACTTTCGCACAGGCCGCGACCATGAGCAGAAGCCCCAGGGCCGCCATACGCAGCGCCATTCCAGTCCTGCCTGCCATTCCTGCCCCGTTGCTCTGCCCGAATTCTCTGCGATAAGGTCGATAACCGCCCGTCCCGGCCGGCAATACCCTCTTGCGCCCTGAGATAGCAGAAGGATCGCCCTTTGTTCAAGGCAGCACTCTCCGACCTCACCGGGACACCACCCGGGATTGCCGGTTCGGGGTACCGGCCCGCGATCTGTGCCGCGACAGGGTCCGGGAAGATCTGATCCGAAGACCGCGCCCTGAGGAAGGGCATAAGACCGCAGTAAATTCAGGCAAAGTGACACCTATGGCAGCCAAGACCCCCAATCCGCCCGCCCCCGCAGCCGCCGAAGGCCGCGACAGCACTGCACCGGTTCTGCGCGCGGCCACGCTTTCGCATCGCAAGCCCACGCGCTTTCGCTGGCGCCCGGACGCGGCGGGGCGGGCCGAACTCGCCCGGAGCCTCGATCTGCCACGAATCGACCGCTTTACCTTTGTCGGCGAGATCCTGCCGGAAGGCCGCGCCGATTTCCGTCTGGTCGCCAGAATGGAGGCCGATGTGACCCAGTCCTGTGTCGTCACCCTCGCCCCCGTCCCCGCGAAGATCGACGAAGAGGTCAGGCGCAGCTTCCTCTCAGACTGGACGCCCCCCGAGGCCGAGGAATTCGAGATCCCCGAAGGCGACAGTGAAGAGGCGCTTCCCGAAGTGCTCGACATTGCCGATGTCGCCCGTGAGGCGCTGGCGCTGGCGCTGCCGCCCTGGCCGCGCTCCGAAGGAGCAGAGCTTGGCGAGACGGTCTTTGCGCCCCCCGGCGAGACGCCCCTGACACAAGAGGCCCTGAAACCTTTTGCCGGGCTTGCGGGTCTTCTGAAAAAAGGCGACAAGCCCGATGGTGCACAGGAATCGTGATCGCAGGTCGCTGTCGGCCTTCGTGACCGGTACCAGAGAGCACATATCGGGCTAAGGTCAGGATCGCAGCGGAATAGGGGTTGAACCTCCGCCGAAAGCGAGTATTTTCCGCGCCTCATTCAAGCTGTGAAACAGCAATGGTTTTCTATTGTCCAAACGGTCCCTGTGACCCTGAGGGCATGGTCTCGCCAGCGCTGTGTCACAAGGAAAACCAGGCCCGCTGGCAACAGAAGGCCCTATAGAAATCAGGGGCTTGTCCCCGCTAGCCAAGCCCCGAGGTTGTGACATGGCCGTCCCTCAGAACCGAGTTACCAAATCCCGCCGCAACATGCGCCGCGCTCATGACGCGCTGGTTGCTGCGAATCCGAACGAATGCAACAACTGCGGCGAGCTGAAGCGCCCGCACCATGTCTGCCCGTCCTGCGGCCACTACGATTCGAAAGAAGTCGTGGCTGTGGCACGCGAAGTCGATATCGACGAAGACGCGGCATAAGCCTGCCCAGGGCAGCGGCATCCCAGCATGAAGAGCGTGAAAGACACCTCGCCTGCCGGCACTGCTGCCCGCGTTATCATATCTGCGGATGCTATGGGCGGTGACCAGGGCCCGGCGGTTTTTGTCGCCGGCCTTGCCGATTCCATCGCCCGGAATCCTGATCTCTTCGTCATCCTTCATGGCGACGAGGCGCAGCTCTCTGCCCTGGTTGCAAAGACCCCGGTCCTCGCAGGCCGGGTTGAACTGCGTCACGCGACCGAAGTGGTGACGATGGAGGACAAGCCCGCCCAGGTGATGCGCCATGGCCAGAACACCTCGATGTGGGCGGCGATTGACTGCGTCAGGAATGGCGAGGCGGGGGCCGCGGTCTCCTGCGGCAATACCGGCGCACTGATGGCGGTGTCGATGATCCGGCTGCGCAAGCTGCCGGGGATCAATCGCCCTGCGATTGCCTGCCTCTGGCCCTCGCGCAATCCCGGCGGCTTTAACGTGATGCTGGATGTCGGCGCCGATGTGAAGGCAGAGCCCTCGGATCTTTTGCAATATGCGGTGATGGGATCGGCCTATGCCTCGCTTGGTCTGTCGATCCAGCGCCCGCGTGTTGGCCTGCTGAATGTCGGCACCGAAGACCACAAGGGCCGGGCCGAGCTGAAAGAAGCCAATGAGATCCTTGCCGCCCATGCGGCTTCGGGCGGCTTCACCCATGTCGGTTTTGTCGAAGGCAATGAAATCCCCGGCGCCCGCGCTGACGTGATCGTGACCGATGGCTTTACCGGCAATGTCGCGCTGAAAACCGGCGAAGGCACCGCAAAACTGGTGGTCGAACGCCTGCGCGAAGCCTTTACCGCCGGTTTCTTCGCGAAAATCGCGGCACTGCTGGCGATGCGCTCGCTCAGACGGTTTCAGAAGAATATCGACCCGCGCCGCGTCAATGGCGGCGTCTTCCTCGGGCTGAAAGGCACCGTGGTCAAATCGCATGGCGGATCCGATGCGACCGGCATTTCGGCGGCCATCGGGCTGGCGCGGCGCCTCGCGCTCAGCGGGCTGACCGAACGGATCGCGGCCCGGCTTGCATCTATCGAAACAGCGCGTCAGGATGGTGCGTCTGAGGAAACGGGGCCAGAGGGGTCACCGGAGGGATCTTCCGGTGCAGCCGGAACCGGTCCCGCGAAAGAGGGCGGTTCATCCGTATGACTTTGCGTGCAGTCGTCAGGGGCGTAGGGCATTACCTGCCCGAGCGGGTAGTTCCGAATTCCGAATTCGAAAAACTGGTCGAGACCTCTGACGAATGGATTCGCTCGCGCTCGGGGATCGAGCGCCGCCATTTCGCGGCTGAAGGTCAGATGACCTCGGATCTGGCCTGCAAAGCGGCCGAGGCCGCCCTGGCCCAGGCCGGAATGACCGCCGATGACATCGACGCGATAGTCGTCGCCACCTCGACCCCTGACCTGACCTTCCCTTCGGTTGCGACCATGGTGCAGGGCCGGCTCGGCATGACAAAGGGATTCGCCTTTGACGTGCAGGCGGTCTGCGCCGGTTTCGTCTTCGCGCTCTCGAATGCCAATGCGCTGATCGTGTCGGGCCAGGCGAAACGCGCGCTGGTGATCGGGGCCGAGACCTTCTCGCGGCTGATGGACTGGACCGATCGCGGCACCTGTGTGCTGTTCGGCGACGGCGCCGGCGCGCTGGTTCTTGAGGCCGTCGAAGGCCAGGGAGACAATGCGGATCGCGGCATCCTCGCCACCGACCTGAATTCCGACGGTCGCTTCCGCGATCTGCTTTACGTCGATGGCGGCACCTCGACCGGCACCACCGGGCATCTGCGGATGGAAGGCAAGGAAGTCTTCCGTCATGCTGTCGAGAAACTGGCCGAGACCGCACATGCCTCGCTCGACAAGCTGGGGCTGACGGGCGACGATGTCGACTGGATCGTGCCGCATCAGGCCAATATCCGCATCATCGAATCGACCGCGAAACGGATGAAGGTTCCGATGGAGCGGGTGGTCGTCACCGTGCAGGATCACGGCAATACGTCGGCCGCATCGATTCCCCTCGCCATGTCGGTCGGCCATGCGCGTGGCCAGATCAAACAGGGTGACCTGCTGGTCGCCGAGGCAATCGGCGGCGGTCTTGCCTGGGGTTCGGTCGTTCTGCGCTGGTAATTCCAGCCGGTTTTCGCCGGAAACGCGGCCTGAAGCCTGCGGCACAAGTCTTTGATATTGACAAAGCAATTCCGGACTCGCCATCCTTGCGAGGTCAATCCCGGGGGGGACCTTGAGACATGAGTGAGAAAACGCTTACACGGATGGATCTGACCGAAGCGGTGTTCCGCGAAGTCGGGCTGAGCCGCAACGAATCTGCCGACCTGGTTGAAACCGTGCTGCAGCATGTCTCTGACGCGCTGGTTGCCGGCGAGACCGTCAAGATTTCGTCTTTCGGCACCTTCTCGGTACGGGCGAAAACGGCGCGGGTCGGCCGCAACCCAAAGACCGGCGACGAGGTTCCGATCTCGCCCCGGCGGGTGCTGACCTTCCGTCCCTCGCATCTGATGAAAGATCGCGTGGCGGCCGGCTCCGGAAGCTGAAGGCCCGCGTGCCCTTGCTGCACTGTGATCTGCGGCCCGGCTCATGCCCGCCGCAGTTCCGCCTGGCAGGGCAAAGACTATCAAAAGCGGCCGGAGCGGTTCAGACGCTGCGGCCATGATGAGGCAGGAGCGTCCGATGGACAAATCTCCCGACGCCTTCCGGACCATCTCGGAAGTCGCCGAGGTGCTGGATACCCCGGCCCATGTGCTGCGCTTCTGGGAAACGCGGTTCCCGCAGATTCGTCCGGTGAAACGGGCGGGCGGGCGGCGCTATTACCGCCCCTCTGATCTGGCATTGCTGGCCGGGATAAGGCGGCTTTTGCATGAAGAGGGCATGACGATCCGTGGCGTGCAGAAGATCCTGCGCGAACAGGGGGTGCGCCATGTCGCCGGCCTGACCGATGAGACCAGCGCCGAGGAAGAGGCGCTGATTTCTGCGATGTCGGTCAAAACCACCCGGCGCGGCGCCGAGGTGACCAGGCTGACCCCGCGCGAGGCCAATGAGGCCAGTATCGAAGCGCTTGAGAGCGAAGCGCATGACGCACAGACGCGCAATGCCGGGCCTGATTCTGACACAGGTGATCTTTCCGCAGGCGAGACCACCGGAACCGTCATCGCCTTCCCCGGCGAGCCGTCCCGCGAAGCGCCCCCGGACTCCGATCTGCCGGAAACCAGCCCACAATCCACAGAGCCGCCCGTGAAAGAGCCTGCCTTGTCTGCCTTCGATCCGCGTCAGTCGATGTTCCCGGGCTTTGAACCGCCCCATGATCCGGACGAATCTCTGGTAATGACCACAGCGGAAGAGACAGAAGAGGAAGAGGCGCAGCTCCACAATCCCGATGATCTGTCTGCCCGGCCCGACGCTCAGTTTCCTGCCGGGGCCGGGGCGGATGCGGATCTGGCCGATCATGAAGAGGCGCCTTTCGCCTTTGATATCGGCCCCGAAGATGACCTCGCCGCAGAAACGGCAAGCATCACTGCCTTCCCGATTCCCGAGGCGGACCGCGTGACAGTCGCAGAGTCGGATCGTCTGGCTGAACAAAGCGCGGATGCAGCGCGCGAAACGGATGCCACCGGCGCTGCCGGACCAGAGCCAGCAGATACACTGACCGGAAACCCCAGCGAAACACCCGCCTTCCGTCCGCAGACACTCGCAGCACGGCTGCGGGCGCTGCCACCGGGAAGCCTGTCTGCGCGCAATGATTCCCTTCGCGCCCTTTCACGGCGCATCACCGCGCTCCGTCAGAGGCTTTCCGAAGCGCAAAAGCACGGCGGCTGAGCCTTGCCCTCTGCGGCGCCTGCGCCTGCGAAAGAGCCCGGAAGAAAATGACGAGGACGGCGCTGCTTTGTGCTTGAACCTGCGTGGGAAATCGTTATTCAGGCGCCAGTGTCGGGCCGTAGCGCAGCCTGGTTTAGCGCGTCCGTCTGGGGGGCGGGAGGTCGTGAGTTCGAATCTCACCGGCCCGACCATCGAAAAACCGCCCGCCTGCTTTTGCAGCGCGGGCGGTTTTCATTTGCGGCATACCGGGGCGGGAGTTTCGGATAAATAGCCGGACGGCAACGGATCGGACGAAAGGAAGCACAGCATGGCAAAGAGCGGCGTCCTGCCCGATCACGCAATCCGCGTATTGATGGCTGACGGGGCCATTGCAGCAACCAGCCCGATCCTTGATGCCCAGGTGCAGCCAGCGAGCCTCGACCTGCGGCTCGGGCGGTATGCCTGGCGGGTGCGGGCTTCGTTCCTCGCCGGCCGAGGCCGCCGCGTCAGCGCGCGGCTTGAGGAATTTGCGATGCATCGCATCGACCTCAGCGAAGGCGCCGTGCTGGAAAAGGGCTGCGTCTATCTGATCGAACTGGCCGAAAGCCTCGCTTTGCCCAAAGGAATCACTGCGGTCGCCAATGCCAAAAGCTCGACCGGGCGGCTGGATCTGCTGACCCGCACCATCACCGATGGCGGCACCGAATTTGACCGGATCCCCGAAGCTTACAGCGGCCCGCTTTATGCCGAGGTCTGCCCACGCTCCTTCTCGGTCCTCGTGCGCGAGGGCCAGCGCCTGAACCAGATCCGGTTTCGTGCGGGCGAAGCCCGCCTCTCGGATGCCGATCTTGTGAAGCTGCATCATGAGGTGCCGCTGGTCGATGGCACACCTGTGATTTCCGAAGGCCTCGGCTTTTCCGTCGATCTGCGCCCGACCGAGGGCACCCTGGCCGGTTACCGCGCCAAGCCCCATACCGGGGTGATCGACCTCGACCGCATCGCCCATTACCCGGCGCGCGATTTCTGGGAAGAGGTCCATAGCGAAGACGGCAGCATTATCCTCGACCCCGGCGCGTTTTATATCCTCGTCTCGCGCGAGGCCGTGACGATCCCGCCCGATCATGCCGCCGAAATGGCGCCCTACCTGGCGATGGTGGGCGAGTTCCGCGTACATTATGCGGGCTTTTTCGACCCCGGTTTCGGCCATGATGCCGCTGGCGGCCATGGCTCGCGTGGCGTGCTGGAAGTCCGCTGCCACGAAGCCCCCTTCGTGCTGGAACATGGCCAGGTGGTGGGGCGGCTGGTTTATGAGCGGATGTCGTCGCCGCCCGGTCGGATCTACGGTGCCGATCTGAAATCGAACTACCAGGGTCAGGGCCTGAAACTGGCGAAACAGTTCCGCTGACGGGGCCACCCTGCCCCCATTCCCCGCTTGCGATTCTCCGGCGTCGGACCTATGGCAAAGCCATGACCCAGCCCCAACGCCTCCTCATCATCGATTTCGGTTCGCAAGTCACCCAGCTGATCGCGCGGCGCCTGCGCGAGCTGAATGTCTATTGCGAAATCCACCCCTATCAGCGCGTCTCTGACGCCTTTCTGACAGAATTCGCGCCCCAGGCGGTGATCCTGTCGGGCGGGCCGGATTCGGTGACCCGTGAGGGCAGCCCCCGCGCACCGGAAAGCCTGTGGACTGCCGGCGTGCCGGTCCTGGGCATCTGTTACGGCCAGCAGACCATGATGCAACAGCTGGGCGGGCTGGTGGAATCGGGTCATGGCACCGCTGAATTCGGCCGCGCCTTTGTGACCCGCAAAGGCGCCGATCTCGAGATCCTCGACGGCTGGTTCCAGGCTGGTGACGAACAGGTCTGGATGAGCCATGGCGACCATGTGTCGCAGATCGCTCCGGGCTTTGAGGTCTATGGCACCTCGCCCAATGCGCCTTTTGCGATCACCGCCGATCCCTCGCGCCGCTTCTTTGCCGTGCAGTTCCATCCCGAAGTGCATCACACCCCCAAGGGTGCGAAGCTTTACGAGAATTTCGTGCGGCTTGCGGGCTTTACCGGCGACTGGACCATGGCCGGCTACCGCGAGGAAGCCATCGCGAAGATCCGCGAACAGGTCGGCGACAAACAGGTGATCTGCGGGTTGTCGGGCGGCGTTGACAGCTCTGTCGCGGCAATCCTGATCCATGAGGCGATCGGCGACCAGCTGACCTGCGTCTTTGTCGATCACGGCCTCCTGCGGAAAAACGAGGCGGCGGAAGTCGTCAAAATGTTCCGCGACAATTACAAGATCAGGCTGATCGCGGCGGATGAATCCGACCTCTTCCTCGGCGAGCTTGAAGGCGTGTCCGACCCGGAAACCAAGCGCAAGATAATCGGCAGGCTCTTCATCGACGTGTTCCAGAAATACGCGAACCAGATCGAAGGCGCCGAGTTCCTCGCCCAGGGCACCCTCTATCCCGATGTGATTGAATCGGTCTCCTTCAGCGGCGGGCCTTCGGTCACGATCAAATCGCACCATAATGTCGGCGGCCTGCCGGAAAAGATGGGCCTGAAACTGGTGGAGCCGCTGCGCGAGCTCTTCAAGGACGAGGTCCGTGCCCTTGGCCGCGAGCTTGGCCTGCCGGCGTCCTTCATCGGCCGCCACCCCTTCCCCGGCCCGGGCCTTGCGATCCGCTGCCCTGGCGAGATCACCCGCGAGAAACTCGCCATCCTGCGCGAGGCCGATGCGGTCTATATCGACCAGATCCGCAAACACGGGCTCTATGACGAGATCTGGCAGGCTTTCGCGGCGATCCTGCCGATGAAAACCGTGGGCGTGATGGGTGACGGGCGCACCTATGATTTCGCGGTCTCAATCCGCGCGGTGACGAGCGTAGACGGCATGACCGCCGACACATACCCCTTCACCCATGAGTTCTTGGGCGAAACGATGACGCGGATCATCAACGAGGTGAAAGGCGTCAACCGGGTGTTCTACGACCTGACCTCGAAACCGCCGGGCACCATCGAGCTGGAATAATGCAGGCCCAACCGAACGCCGCCGAAACTACGCTATTGTACGACGCAAGCCACTGAAAATTAAAATAATTTCGTCCTGTTTCGATCGGCAGCTATCGGTGGGTAGAGTTTGGCGTTATCGGTCCGCCTGACGGACCTCGGGCATATTGCTTAGCCGCATTTTTGAAAGTACCGTCACGGGCAATGAGGCTTGTGACGGTACTTTTCTCTCTTTAACACATTGAAATTAATGGAGAAAACGTGTCGCAAAGCCTCGAATTTGTGCTGACGGTACTTTTCAGGAGGCAGTAGAGATGCTGACAGATGCCGCCACTAAGGCATTGAAAAAAGAGAAAATTTACAAAGTCGCCGACCGCGACGGCATGTATGCTCGCGTCATGCCAAGCGGCGCGATCTCGTTTCGACTAGACTACCGGCTCAACGGCCGTCGGGAGACTGTCTATCTGGGCAGGTATGGGCGCGATGGTATCTCGCTTGCCCGGGCTCGAGAGAAGTGCATCGATGCGAGGCGCGCAGTAGCAGAAGGACGATTGCCTGCGATCGAGAAGCAGCGCGACAAGCGCCGATTGAAAGAAGCGAAGAGTTTTGGAGAGTTCGGGGAGAAGTGGCTCACGGTAGCGCCGATGGCGGACAGCACGCGTGCCATGCGGCGTTCCATTTTCGAACGGGAGCTTTTACCCGTCTGGCGCAATCGTCTCGGCTCCCTGACGACGATGCGGTGATCTCAGACAGGAAGGTGGCCCTGAAAAACGATAATTGCGCCTCTCGCATGTCCGGATGCCAGCCGATTGTAACGCCCCGCATCACCCGGTGGATGCGGGTTTATCAGCGAGACCAGGCCCGGCATCGCCCTGACGCTGTCCCGCATGATCGAACCACCAGCACATCATATCGGACGGGGCGCGGTGCGGGTCGTCTCCGGACCCGGTGGACAGACGCTCTGCCCGCTCACAGGTCAGCCCGGCGATCAGCATGGTACCGGTCGCACCATGCCCAAGATGCGCCGAGATGACCCGGTCGATCAGCCAGGGGTTCAGCTCGCTTTCATCTGCGCAATCCGGATTGGCGATGATCTCGGCCAGCCGATCGCGTTTCGCATTTTCACTGGCGATGATCCGCGCGACCTCGCTGCGAAAGGCACCCTCGGTGGCGATATAGGCGTCCAGCGCCGGAAGCAATTTCTGCGCAGGTTTCTTCAGCCTGAGATGGCCACCGGTATAAAGCGCCTTCAGAACCTTTGCCCCGACAGGCGAAGTCATCGCAACATGGGCATCCAGAAAGGCCAGCTCTTTGTCATCGGCGTGCAGCCGCGTTGACAGGGGCCGCCCGTCGAGCACCGCCCTTCGCAGCATCGCCAGTGCCGGTGTGCGATGGATATTCGGGATCATGTCGATCACCGAAAGGGCAGGTTTCATAAGCGCCCGGATTTCCCAAAGCATGGTCAGTTCCCCTTCTTGATCGCGAGACTGCTATGTAGCGCGTTCAGTCGGACCAGGTCCACCCGGACCACGGCGCGTCAGCCCGAGGGGCGCCCTTAACGGGCGATAAGCTGCAAGTATCTGACCGCGCCGGGTCGGGTGGAAAAAACATGCCGGGTCTGCAATGCGAGGCTTGCATTGGTCCCGGGTGACAGACATGCAGGCAGGTGTGAAACATGTCTCAGATCAGATCCCGCCCGCCCTGAGCGGCCCTGCCCTGAATGGCCCAGGCCTGAGCGATCCGGCACTGGCTGCTCTCGGCTGGTCTGCCTTCTTTTCTGATCAATTCGGCGAGGCGGATGCAGGGCTGGTGCCGATGCGGGTTGCAACCGTCCACCGCGCCAGGATGACGGCGCAATCTGTCGCGGGCCCTGTCCGGCTTACCCTACCGCCCCGCGCCAATACCGCAGATTATGCGGTGGGCGACTGGATCCTGACAGAGGGCGAAAGCAGGATGCTGGTGCGCAGGCTCGACCGGCAGACCCTTCTGCAACGGCGCAGCGACGGCGGCGGTGTGCCGCAGCTGATCGCCGCGAATGTCGATACCCTGTTCATCGTCACCTCCTGCAATGACGATTTCAGCCCGGCGCGGCTGGAACGCTATCTTGCCGTCGCGAATGAGGCCGGAACCACACCGGTCATCGTGTTGTCCAAGGCCGATAAGATCGCGGATCCGGGCGCGTTTCGCGATCAGGCCGTCGCATTGCAGCGCGGATTGCAGGCGGTCTGGCTGGATGCAACATCGCCCGATGCGGCCCGGGTGCTTGCGCCATGGCTTGGCACCGGTCAGACGGTGGCCCTGGTCGGATCGTCCGGGGTGGGTAAGTCATCCCTGCTGAACACGCTTGCGGAAAAAACCGGCGAGGATGCGCAGCTGACGGGCAGCATCCGCGAGGATGACGCTAAGGGGCGGCACACTACGACTTCGCGCTCGCTGCATGCGATTGCCGGCGGGGCGATGGTGATCGACACGCCAGGCATCCGGTCGCTTTATGTCAGCGATCTGTCCACCGGACTGGATCAGCTGTTTGCCGAAATCGCAGAGCTTACCCCCGAATGCCGCTTTCGCGACTGCACCCATGGCCATGAGCCGGGTTGCGCGGTGCTGGCCGCCGTCAAGGCCGGAACGCTCGACCCCGCCCGCCTGGATCGCTGGCGCAAGCTGCATGAAGAGAACCTCGCAAATACCCCGGTTCTGACCGGCCCCCGCGGCAACAAAACCGCGCGCCCGGGCGGCAAGCGCCGCTGAAACCCCCGCCGGCCGGCGCAGATCCCAGGCGCACAAGAGGCTGGACTGGCCCACCAGCACCGCACCGCTTACGGAGAGGCTGATCTGCCAGAGATTCTGCCAGCACAGTCATCGGAAATGACGGGCCATCGACAAGAAAGCCAGGGGCGGAAGAGGTCATTGGCATGGTCTGTTCCCGGAGCCACAGGCAGCGCAGGGCATACCACCGGCCTGTCGGTTCACGCGCCGGCAAAAGCAGGGACCTGAGCGCCGGTCATAATAGCATGACCCGCCCTGATCCGGAGCCTAATCCGTCAGTTCAGTGCTTCACGCGATCATTTCGGACAGGGATTGTGAAATGGTGCCCCCAGAGAGATTTGAACTCCCGACCTTCGGTTTACAAAACCGCTGCACTACCGCTGTGCTATAGGGGCCACAGGGCGATGATGTAGCAACTCCCGCCCGCCGGTGCAAGACGGAGCGCTGTCTGCGAACCGGTGGTTTAAGCCGAATCTGGTTGATGGGTGCAGGTTTGCCGGAGGCGACGCGCCCTCCGCTGGTCGCAGTGATCTGCGCAAGCGCCGCGCGGGCCAGCACCGATACGCCCACCGGCGCGGGCAGTGGCCGGCTCTGCGGTGGCGTCCTGACGGCGCAACGACCGGCCTGCGGCAGCAGAGGCGCCCCTTCCGCCTCCCCTGTTGCGCCGCCGGATCCGGCCGGCCGGGTCGGGTTTCGCGCTTTGACCGACACGGCCTGTAGAGATGGATCGGGAAGCATGGCCCGGCGCATTTTGGGGCAATTCCTCACAAACGCCTTAAGACAAACGCATTTGCCACAGGCTGTCGTGCTGTATATGGGAAGAAAGCAGGCCGTCCGACTGGCGCGGGCGGCGAGGATGGCAGCGGGAGCCCCGATCCGAATCATGCGCATTGTCTACCACTTGGGTGCGCATTGCACCGATGAGGAGCGGCTTATCCGTTGCCTGCTGAAGAATCGGTCGGTTCTGGCGGAACAGGGGATCCATGTGCCGGCGCCGACGCGCTACCGGCGGCTCCTGCGCGATACGGCGGTGCAGCTGCGCGGCGCACCGGCCAGTGTCGAGACCCAGGCGCTGGTGATCGGACAGATCATGGATGATGACACGGCCGGGCGGCTGATCCTCAGCTGGGACAGTTTCCTTGCCTTTCCGCAATGGGCGCTGCGCGGCCGGCTTTATGGTTTTGCCGGGGAACGCATTCGGGCCTTTACCCAGATCTTCCCTCATATCGAGGCCGAGTTCTTTCTCGCGATCCGCAATCCCGCCACCTGGCTGCCCGCGCTTTACGAAAAGCAAAGGAACAGCCGCAGCTATGAGGAATTCGTCGAGGGCACCGATATCAGCCAGCTGCGCTGGTCGGATGTGGTCAGCCAGATCATCGCCGAAAACCCCGGGGCGCCGCTGACGATCTGGTGCGACGAAGACACGCCGCTGATCTGGCCGGAAGTGTTGCAGGCGGTGGGCGGCTTCAGCGATGACACCCGGCTGGAGGAGACTGACGAGCTTTTGTCGCTGATCATGGCCGGGGACGGTCTGACGCGGCTGCGCAATTATCTCGCAAGCCACCCGCCGGCTTCGGTCAGCCAGCGCCGCCGGGTGGTTTCGGCCTTTCTCGACAAATTCGCGATGTCCGAGCGGATCACTATGGAATTCGCCATGCCCGGCTGGACGCAGGAAACGGTCGACCGGCTCACCCGGACCTATCTCGAAGATATCGAAGTGATCCGCGACATGCCCGGCGTCACACTGATCAGCCCCTGAGCGGACGCGCCTGACCAGGCCCGGCCATCTCTTGCCCGATCAAAGCAGACCGTCGGCAATCGCGTGCCGGTGTCATGGCGCAAGCCAGCTGCAGGCTTGACCGGGGCGACACCTGCAGCGCCAGATCCGAGACACTGCTCTCCCTTTACTCCGGGGGAGCGACGGACGTATATTTGCACCCCCTGACAGAGGGATAGTGGAGCGCGATGAGGCAAATGAGGCAATCCAGGGCCAGATCCGAGGGCGGGGCGGCACTTCTCTGGGCGCTCACCCTGGTCACGGCCGGGCCATCGGTTGCCGCCGCGCCTTGGCCTTTCGAAGGGGTCTGGGATTGCGAGGTGGGGACCTTCACCTTTACTGGCAGCGATTATGACAGCGGTGAAGCGCCGATGCCCATCGTCGATATCGCCCCCGAGGGCGATACATTCACCCTGACCTTCGAGGATGATTACCAGCTCTCGCTGGCGATGAACCCCGATGGCACCATGACTTGGTTTTCCCCGGTCAGTGGTGACAGCTTTCTGTGCCGCCGCACGCCTTAGCCGCCTCTCCCGGATCCTGCGGCACAGAAGCGCCGCGCCGCATTTGCCGGAGGAGCGCTTTTCTTCCCCGCGCGGCACCGCTATTCCTTGCAGGGAACCGACCAAAGCAGGGAGTGCAAGATGAGTTCGGAAATCAAACGCTACGGCGTGGGCGCGCGTATGTCCGAGGGCGTGTCTTATAATGGCATCATCTGGCTCGCGGGCCAGGTCGGGAACCCCGGCGACTCGGTTGCGGATCAGACCCGCACCTGCCTTGCCGAAGTGGACCGGATCCTTGCGGCTGCAGGCACTGACAAGACCCGTATCCTGTCGACCCAGATCTGGCTCGCCGATATGGTGGATTTCGCCGAGATGAATGCGGTCTGGGATGCCTGGGTGCCGCAGGGCAATACCCCGGCGCGCGCCACCGGCGAGGCCAAGCTCGCGACGCCGGATTACCGCGTCGAGGTCATCGTGACCGCTGCGCTGAAGTAAGCAAAAGAAGAAGGGGGGCTGTCTGCCCCCCTTCACCCCCAGAGGATATTTGGGGACAGATGAATAAGGCTCAGGTTTTCAGGAAGGCCATGAGGCTGGCGGTGGAGCCGTCTTTGCCCTCGGTGGTTTCTTTGCCTTCGAGCACCGGTTGCAGCGCGAGGGCGAGTTCCTTGCCAAGCTCGACCCCCCATTGATCATAGGAATTGATCCCGAGGATCACGCCTTCGACAAAGACGCGATGTTCATAGAGCGCGATGATCTGGCCGAGGACGAAAGGGGTGAGCCTGTCATAGGCGAGCGTTGTCGTTGGGCGGTTGCCTGGGAAGACACGGTGGCGGGCCTGGCGTTCCAGTTCCTCTCCGGTCAGACCTTTTTTCGCCATGATGGCGCGGGCCTCGTCGAGGGAGCGGCCGCGCAGCAGCGCCTCGGATTGCGCGAGGCAATTGGCGACGAGCAACAGGTGCTGATGCGCGAGGTCCGGCTCATGGCCGTGGCGGCCGACGAGGAATTCGCAGGGGACGACGCGGGTGCCCTGGTGGATCAGCTGGTAAAAGGCGTGCTGGCCATTGGTGCCGGGCTCGCCCCAGACCACGGGGCCAGAGTTGATGCCGAGCGATGTGCCATCGAGCGCCACCGATTTGCCATTTGATTCCATCTCGAGCTGCTGGAGATAGGCGGGCAGCCGCGAGAGGCGTTGTTCATAGGGCAGCACAGCGCGGGTGGCATAGTCGCAGAGCTGGTTGTGCCAGATGCCCACCAGCGCCAGCAGCACCGGGATATTGTCGGCGAAGGGGGTTTCGAGGAAGTGATTGTCCATCGCGCGGCCGCCGGCGAGGAACTGATCGAAATCCTGAGGCCCGATTGCCAGCATCAATGCGAGGCCGATCGGCCCCCACATCGAATAGCGCCCACCGACCCAGTCCGCGAAACCGAACACACGTTCGGGCGCGATGCCATAAGCGGCGGTTTTGTCACCAGCGGTCGAAACGGCGGCAAATTGCGCGGCCGGGTCTTTGACCACGCGGCCCATCCAGGCCTTTGCGGTATCCGCATTGGTCATGGTCTCGATGGTGGTGAAGGTCTTGGAGGCGACGATCACCAGCGTGGTTTCCGGGTTCAGCCCGGCCAGCGTGTCATGGATATGCGCGCCATCTACGTTCGAGACGAAATGCGTGCGCGGCCCGTCAGCATTGGGGACCAGCGCCAGCGCGGCCATGGCCGGGCCGAGGTCAGAGCCGCCGATGCCGATATTGACGACATCGGTGATCTTGCCGCCCTGCCCCTGAAAGGCCCCCGAGCGCAGCGCGTTGGCGAATGCCGCCATACGTTTGCGGGTTGCGGTGATTTCGGGGATCACATCCTGGCCGTCGACCAGGATCCGGTGTTCCTCGCCGGCGCGCAGCGCGACGTGGAGCACCGCCCTGCCCTCGGTCTCATTGATCTTCTTGCCGGAAAACATCGCGGCGCGCCTGTCGGCGACGCCCGAAGCCGTGGCCAGCGCCAGCAGGAGATCGCGGCCCCCGGCGTCGATATTGGTCTTTGACCAGTCGAACAAAAGCCCGTCGGCCTCCGCAGAAAAGCCAGCCGCCCGCGCCGGATCCGCATCGAACAATGAGAGGATCCGGCGCTCTGCCACTTTCGCATGATGCGCTTTCAGCGCCTGCCACTTATCCATTTTCTGCCCTTCCGGTCTTTGCGTCATTCGGCCCAATGCACCTCGGCGTGATCCAGCACAGCCCGGACCGGCGCCTCGGTTGCAGGCAGGCCTGCCGCCTTTTCAATCGCTTCCCGCTTTGCCTCACCGGTGATCAGCACATGGATATGCATGGCTGCGCTCAGAACCGGCGCGGTCAGGGTGACGCGGGGTTCCACCGCCGCATCCGAACGCATCGGCATCAGCAAAGGCGCATCCGGGGCCAGAGCCTCGGCCAGACGGTCGGCACCCGGGAAAAGTGATGCCGTATGCATATCGCTCCCCATGCCGAGAAGCAGCACCGAGATCGGCAGAGCCGGCGCGAGAGTGGCCTCCAGCGCTGGAATGCCCTCTTCCGGCGTGTCGGTCGCGGTGTAAAGCGGGATCAGTTTCGCCCTGGCGGCACGGCCCTGCAGCAGGCGTTCGCGCAAAAGCCTGGTGTTAGAGCGGTCGGAATGTTCCGGCACCCAGCGTTCGTCATTCAGCACAACCGAGATCAGCCCCCAGTCGAGATCAACGCCCGAGAGGATATCAAAGACCGGCCCCGGCGAGGTGCCGCCCGGCACCGAAAATGTCGCGCGGCCGTCGCGCCGGATGAATTCCCCCAGTTGCGAGGCGATACGGTCCGCGAGTTGCAGATGCAGGAAATCGCGGTCGGGATAGGCGTTGAAATTCATGCCCCCATCCCCCGCCAGCGCCGCCCGTCCCGATGCATCAGCATCAGCGCATCCTCCGGACCTGAGGTGCCGGGATCATAGGTCTGGGGCCGGTCGCCGCGCGTCTCCCAGCCCTGGATGATCGGATCGGTCCAGGCCCAGGCTGCCTCGACCTCATCGCCGCGCATGAAGAGGGTCTGATTGCCACGGATCACATCCATGACCAGCCGTTCATAGGCGTCAGGCACGTCTTCGAGGCTGTCTTTCAGCGCATCGGCAAAGGACATATCCAGCGGCACCTGGGTCAGGCGCATACCGCCCGGCCCCGGCTCTTTGATCATCACCTTGAGGTTCATCCCCTCATCGGGCTGCAGCCGGATCACCAGCACATTGTCGCGCCAGCCGGCGTGATCGTCGAAGATCGAATGCGGCGGCTCCTTAAAGGTGATGGCAATCTCGCTTTCGCGCGCCCGCAGGCGCTTGCCGGTGCGCAGGTAAAAGGGTGTCCCCTTCCAGCGCCAGTTCGAGATATTCACCTTGAGCGCGATATAGCTTTCGGTGCGGCTTGCCGGGTTTTCCGCATGTTCCAGATAGCCCGCCTCGCCGCCACCGGCGAGATACTGGCCGCGCACGATATCTTCGGGCAGCACCGGATCCAGCGCGCGGATCACCTTGAGCTTTTCATCACGCACCGCGTCAGGATCAAAATGATAGGGCGGCTCCATCGCGATCAGGCACAGAAGCTGCATGATATGGTTTTGCACCATATCGCGCATCGCGCCGGATGTGTCGTAATAGGCGCCGCGCCCGTCCACGCTGACGGTTTCCGCCACCGTGATCTGCACATGGTCGACATATTCCGACTTCCACAGGGGCTCGAACAGAATATTGGCAAAGCGCACCGCCATCAGATTCTGCACGGTTTCCTTGCCGAGGTAATGATCGATCCGGTAGATCTGGCGTTCCTCGAAATGCCGGGCCAGCGCGGCGTTCAGCGCTTTGGCCGAGGCCAGATCGCGGCCGAAGGGTTTTTCCACCACGATCCGCGCATCTGGGCCCGCGATGTCATTGCTGGTCAGACGTTCGGCAATCGCGCCAAAGAGCGAGGGCGCCACCGAGAAATAGAAGGCCTGAACCACATCGGGGCGGATCAGCGCCTTGAGGTCCTTCCAGCCGCGTTCGCCCGTCGCATCGATAGCGACATAGCCAAGCCGGTCCAGAAACCCCCTGATCGCCGCCTCGTCGCGTTTCGCCTCGGGGACGAATTCGGCTATGGCACCGGCGACGAAATCGCGAAACTCTGCCTCGGTCAGATCGGCGCGCGCAGCACCGATCACGCGGGCTTCGGGCAGGATCTGCCCCGCCAGCCAGCGCAGATAAAGGCCAGGAAGGATCTTCCTGCGGGCAAGGTCACCCGTACCACCGAAGATCACAAGATCGAAAATCTCGACCGGAATGACGCGCGAAGCCATGGAATCCCTGTCTTTACTGATCACGGTCCGGTGCGGTTGCCATCACGGCTTCGCAGGACCGTTAGCGCTAACGATACGATGCCAGCCTTCTATCGGCCCGACAATGCCATGTCTAGCACCGGATTGGGCTCTGGCAAATGCCGGCTTTGCCGCCCGCTCATTCCAGCCGGTCCGGAAAACCTTCGGCGCGCAAATCCGTGGCAAGCAGTTCTTCGAGCAGTTTCACGATCTGGGTCGATTGCGCCTGGCCGCCAAAGGCCGCGCGCCCGCGCAGGAAGGTCTGGTTGACCTGCGAGGCCAGATCCAGCGGCACGCCGAATTCGCGGCCAAAGCCGATGGCGAATCCCAGATCCTTCAGCGCCAGATCCATCGAGAAACCGACATCGTAACTGCCGTTCAGGATCAGCTGGCCCTCGGTTTCATGCACGAAAGAACTGCCCGATGAGGCCGCAATCGCCTCCCAGGCGGTTTTCAGGTCAAGCCCGCCGCGTTTGGCCAGCATCAATGCCTCGCCATCGGCGACGAGATGGATGAAGGCCAGCATATTGGTGATCACCTTGATCACCGCCGCAGAGCCAAGCGGCCCCATATGGAAAATCTTGCCGCCGATAACCTCGAGCGCCGGGAAATGCAGATCGTAAAGATCGCGGTCCCCCCCGGCGAGGACGGTGATCTCGCCTTTCGCCGCCAGATGGACACCACCGGTCACCGGCGCCTCCATCATCCGGACGCCCGCACTGCGCGCGAGCCCCGCAAGCCGCAGCACATCATCGCGCCCGAGCGTCGAATTCTCGATCCAGCTCGATCCGGGTTTCATGAAAGGCAGCATCTGCGCCAGCACGGTTTCCGAAGCCTGGGGCGAGGGCAGACAGGTGAAAACATGGTCAACCTGTTGCGCGAGTTCCTCCAGCGAGCCGACACGGTCGCCGCCTTTGCCGCAAAGCCGGTCAACGGCAGCCGGATCGCGGTCCCAGACCGTGACATCGAACCCTGCCCTGAGCAGGCTTGCCGCCAGGTGACCGCCGAGATTGCCCAGACCAACATAGCCATAGCGCATGGCCGCTCCTCCGGATGATGAAAAGGCGGGGGAAACGCCCCCCGCCAGACCACAGTCAACGCCTCTGCCCCGGGACATTCAAGGGCTGTCCGCTGCACATCTGCTATGCGCCCCCGGAAGAGTTGCGTCCGGGGGAAGGCGCGGCGCCTCGTTCAGGCACCCCAGCCGACCACGCCCTTGATTTCACAGAAATCATGGATGCCCCAATCGGCATATTCGCGCCCGTTGCCGGATTGTTTATAGCCCCCAAAGGGCGCGAAAGTGTCCCAGTCCGGGTAGTTGAGGTTCACCGTCCCGGCCCGCAACCGCCGCGCAATCGGTTTGGCCTCTTCAACGGGGCCTGCGATATAGGCGGCAAGGCCATAGGGCGTGTCATTCGCCATCCGGACCGCATCGTCGATACTGTCATAGGGCAGGATCGCCAGCACCGGCCCGAAGATTTCCTCGCGCGAGATGGTCATCTCATTGGTGACATCGCCGAAGATGGTCGGCTGCACATACCAGCCGCGATTGACGCCCTGAGGCCGCCCGGTACCACCGCTGATCAGCGTCGCGCCCTCATCGATGCCGGCCTGGATCAGGCGCTGCACCTTGTCATATTGCAGTTTCGAGATCAGCGGCCCCATCGTGGTCGCGGCATCGGTTGTCGCCCCGATCACCACTTCATCAGCGGCCTCTTTCGCGGCGGCATAGGCGGCCGCTGTCGCGGCACGCGGCACGAACATCCGCGTCGGTGCATCGCAGCTTTGCCCGGTATTGGCGAAACAGCCCGCCACACCCGCCTTCACCGCCTCATGGATATCGGCGGAAGGCAGGATGATATTCGGGCTTTTGCCGCCCAGTTCCTGCGCGACACGTTTGACCGTCGGCGCGGCAGCGGCAGCAATCGCGGTGCCCGCCCGGGTCGATCCGGTGAAGCTCACCATATCCACTTCGGGATGCGAGGACATCCGCGCGCCGACCACCGGCCCTACGCCATTCACGAGGTTGAAGACCCCTGCCGGGACCCCGGCCTCATGGCAGACTTCCGCGAACAAGAGCCCGGAAAGCGGCGCGATTTCCGAGGGCTTCAGCACCATGGTGCAGCCCGCGATCAGCGCCGGCGCCACCTTGCAGGCGATCTGGTTCATCGGCCAGTTCCAGGGCGTGATCAGGGCACAGACACCGATCCCCTCCATCACGATCCGGGTATCGCCGCGCATATATTCCCAGACCATCTCTTCCGCGGCTTTGATGGTCGATTCGATATGAACCTGCCCCGCCCAGGCCTGAGCGCCGCGCGCCCATTCAATCGGCGCGCCCATCTCAGTCGACATCGCCTGGGCAAAATCCTCATAGCGGGAATTATAGACCTCGAGGATCTTCTTCACGAGCGCGATGCGCTCTTCCACCGGCACCACAGTCCAGGCGTCAAAGGCCGCCCGCGCTGCCAGAATCGCCCGATCCGCATCCGCCTCGGTGCCAAGCGCGATATCCCCGACGATTTCCTCGGTCGCCGGGTTTTCGACCCCGGCTTTCGTGCCCCCGGGCAGCGGATCTACCCAGCCGCCATTGATATAGAATTGCCCCAGATGCTTTGAAAGCGCCATATCATCCTCCAGTCATTACAATCGCGGTGCCCTGGCAGCGCCGCCTTTTGGCGCAGCTTGCGGTGGATTACCCCCAGGCGCAAGCTCAGCCACCCTGCATATTGAACCGCACCCGCATGGCGGCGTCGATCTGCGGATCATTCCGGCAACCGGCTTTGGCAGGAAACTCTTACGTCCTCACCATCGCCCCGCCGGCATCTGCCGCAAACTCCGATCTGACCCCAGATAATGTCCCGGCCCGCCCATAAAGACCTCTTTCATCGCCTCCTTCGAAGCGCTGTCCGGCGCCTCATCAATGCCCCTCACAAGCTGCAAGTCCTCGCCAAGAAAGCCCGGCCAGGGAAATGGTGACCGCCGTCTTCCAGACCCTCTGCCTGTCGGGGAACCTGCTTCCCGGGATCACCGATACGGCCCCGCCGGGCAGGTGGTAAAACCGCTGCATCTGCGCGCTGGCCGCACTCAGTATCAGCAGATGCACGCCTCCCTCACCTCGCCGCTTTCTTTCGCGAATTGCGGCACTGCCACAGCGAAGCGGGCCAAGCCGGAGACAAACAGCTTCGCCCGCCGCAACCATAGGCCAGATCGCAAACACATCGCCGACATGGTCCATATCAAAGACCGGGGTGCCGGCCTGTTTCGGCGTGCCGGAACGACTGGCGCAAAGCGTATCCGGATCGACACCATGCACCACAAAACCCGCGATCCCTGAATGTATGTTGGTCCCAAAGGGATAATGGTCATGTTTCGGAACGCGCGCCTTCAGCGTTAAAGGGGGTGCCATCTGCGCCAACATTTCTTCGATCAGCGCGCGCGGGCATCAGATGCCACCATTTTCGCTCTGGATCTCCGCGGCCCTGAACAGGACCGTGACGCCCCAAGACGGCGTATTTGACAGATCGATCATCACCAGCGCCCGAGAGGCACGGCGCGGTGGATCATCTCCATCCTGGCACCTTTATGTGGCTTCTGCTGGTCCTCCTTTCACCCGGGCCGGATCGGGCGCATATCCTTCCGGCAAAGGCGCCGCCCCCAGGTGACAACCTTCAACTCGAGCGTGCTGAGCGGAAACCGGCATCCGCGCAGGCCCGATTTCATTCCCGCGCCGCGCCTCGCAAAAGCAGCCTGTCGATCTCATCCCCCGAGGCCGTGGCGCTGAGCGGCGCAAAGCTTCCCTCACCCAGCATCGCGGCCGTTGCGTCGCGGATCGCGGCATGGGTCAGCCGCGCGATCTGGCTGCCGGTCGAGATCCGCCGCACTCCCATGGCGGCAAGCTCTGCCACCGTCATCGCCTTCAGCGGCCCCGCCGCCAGCGCATTGACCGGCGCCCTGACCGCCGCAAGAACCTGCGCAAGCTCTGCCCGACCTGGTGGCACCGGCAAATACAAAAGATCCGCGCCCGCCAGTTCAAAGGCCTGCAAACGGCGGATCCCCTCACCCAGATCATAGGCCCCGTTCATCACCCCGTCGGCGCGCGCGCAGAACACGAAAGGCCGGCCAAGGGCGCGGGATGCGGCAACTCCTGCCCGCACCCGCTCCACCGCAAGCCCGAACTCACAGGCCGGGTTGCCCGCAACCATCCGGGTATCCTCAACCGAAATTCCCGAAAGTCCGACCTCTGCGGCCAGCCGCACGGTTTCGGCCACCACCTCCGGCGCATCGCCGAAACCGTTCTCAAAATCGCCCGAAACCGGCAGATCGGTGGCAGAGATCAGATCCGCCGCATGGGCCAGCGCCTCATCGCGGCTGACGCCCCCCATATCCGGCCGCCCGAGCGTAAAGGCATGCGCCGCCGACGACGTCGCCAGCGCCTTTGCTCCCAAAGCCGCCATCATCCGCGCCGATCCCCGGTCCCAGGGATTGGGAATCACAAAACACCCCGAAAGGTGCAAATCCGCAAAATCCTGATGCCGCTCTGCCAGCTTCATTCATCTGTCCTTAAATATCCTCGGGGGGTTCGGGGGGCAGAAAGCCCCCCGTCCCGGCCCGTCACATACGAATACGCTCCGATTTCGGGTCATACATCGGCGCAAGGCTCGCGACGGCCTTATGCCGCACCCCCGCCACCTCGATCTCATAGGCCGAGCCCAGCACATCCGCCTCGCTCTGCCCCTTGCAGGGCACATAGCCCATGCCGATCGCACCGCCCAAAGCATGACCGTAATTTGCCGATGTCACCGGGCCGACAATCTCGCCGTCGCGCACGATCGCCTCATTATGGAACAGGGACACCATCGGATTCTCCAGCCTGAACTGCACCATCCGCCGCGCCACGCCTTCGGCTTCGACCCGCAGCACCGCGTCACGCCCGATGAACTCCGGCTTTTTGGTGCGCACGGCAAAGCCAAGCCCGGCCTCCAGCACGTGATCCTCGTCAGTGATGTCATGGCCCCAGTGGCGGTAGCCCTTTTCGATCCGACAGGAATCCAGCGCATGCAGCCCGCAAAGCTTAAGCCCCAGATCCGCCCCCGCGGCCTCAAGCGCCTCGAAGACATGCGCGGTCTGGTCAGCTGACACATAAAGCTCCCAGCCGAGCTCGCCGACATAGGTCACCCGATGCGCCCGGGCGAGCCCGTAGCCGACCTCGATCTCGCGCATGGTCGCGAAAGGATGCGCCGCGTTCGAGAAATCATTCGGACTGATTTTTTGCATCAGGTCACGCGATTTTGGCCCCATCACGCAGAGCACCGATTCCGCTGCGGTCACATCGGTGATCACCACGAATTCATCGCCGAGATGGCGGCGCAGCCAGGCCAGATCCCGCTGCAAAGTGGCCCCCGGCACCACCAGCATGAATGCGCGCTCCGACAGCCGCGTCACGGTCAGATCGCTCTCGATGCCGCCCTTCTGGTTCAGCATCTGGGTATAGACGATACGACCCGCCGCCACATCCATCTGCCCCGCACAAACGCGGTTCAGGAAGGTCACCGCATCGCGCCCCTCGACCCGGATCTTGCCGAAAGACGACATATCGAACAGGCCGATATTCTCGCGCACCGCCATATGCTCGGCCTTCTGGTTCTCAAACCAGTTCTGCCGCCCCCAGGCGTAGCGGTATTCCCGTTCCTGACCCTCCTTCGCGAACCAGTTCGCCCGCTCCCAGCCCGCAACCTCCCCAAAAACGGCACCGCGCGCCTTCAGGTGTTCATGCAGGGGCGTGCGGCGCACACCCCGCGCCGTGACCACCTGGCGGTAGGGATAGTGATCGGCATAAAGCAGCCCAAGGGTCTCGGTCACCCGATCCTTCAGATAACGGCGGTTCTTCTGGAACGGCTGTGCCCGGCGGATATCGACATCCCAGAGATCGAAAGGAGCCTCACCGGTGGTGATCCACTCTGCCAGCGCCATGCCAGCGCCGCCCGAAGACACGATCCCCACCGAATTATAGCCTGCCGCCACCCAATAACCGCCCAGCTCCGGCGCGGGGCCAAGGTAATAGCGGTCATCGGGGGTAAAGCTTTCAGGACCATTAAAGAAAGTGTGGATGCCAGCAGTCTGGAACATCGGCATCCGGTTCGCCGCATCCTCAAGGATCGGTGCGAAATGATCCCAGTCTTCGGGAAGCGTATCAAACTCGAAATCCTCGCGGATCCCCGCCATCCCCCAGGGCTTTGCCACCGGCTCGAACGCGCCGACCATCATCTTGCCGGCATCGGTCTTGTAATAGGCGCATTCATCCGGCACCCGCAAAACCGGCATATCGGTGAGCCCCGCCACCGGCTCCGTCAGCAGGTAGAAATGCTCACAGGCATGCAGCGGCAGCGTGACCCCCGACTGCGCCGCGAGGTCACGCCCCCACATGCCGCCGCAATTGATCACCACATCTGCCGCGATATGGCCCGGGCCCTCCGGCCCCTCGTAATCGACGCCCGTGACCTGGCGCTTGCCGCCCGCTGCCGGCCCCTCTGTCACACCAGTGACCTTGACGCCCTCAACAATCTTCGCGCCCCGCATCCGCGCGCCTTTGGCCAGTGCCATCGCGATATTGGCCGGATCACATTGGCCATCGCCCGGCAGATGCACGCCGCCGATCACACCATCGGTGTTAAGATGCGGATACATCGCTTTGATTTCAGAAGGAGAAATCTCGGTCACATCCACACCGAAGATCCGCGCTACTGTCGCCTGGCGCAAAATCTCCTGCATCCGGTCGGCGGTCAGCGCCACCGTCATCGACCCAACCCGTTTCAGGCCCGTCGCAACGCCGGTCTCTTCCTCCAGCCTGCCATAAAGATCCGCCGAATATTTCGCGAGCCGCGTCATATTCTGATTGGCGCGCAGCTGCCCGATCAGCCCCGCCGCATGCCAGGTGGTGCCAGAGGTCAGCTTGCGCCGCTCCAGCAGAACCACATCCGTCCAGCCCGCTTTCGCCAGGTGATAGGCCACCGAGCAGCCCGAAATGCCGCCCCCGATCACCACTGCCCGCGCCGTTTTCGGAACATCGACCACGATGTTACCCTTTCATCTGTCTGTAAATATCCCGGGTATGCCCCGGATCAGCGCCACCGGATCAAGCAATCCGGTGGCATGGGGCAGCGCCCCGGTCCCGCATTCAAGTCAGGCGCGGATCCGCGCGTTCTTCGCATCCCAGAGCGGTTCATCCGCCTGCACCACCGCAGCAAAGCGCTCGCCGAAGATCTCAACTTCCAGCGCCTCACCCGGCACATTCAGATCAACCCGCAACATCCCGAGACCAATGCATTTTCCAACCCGATGCCCGAAATAGCCCGAGGTCAGTTCACCCACGACCTGATCGCCTTTCCAGATTGTCGACATATAGGGCGGATCAAAGGCGCCTGCCTCGATCACCAGGGTCGCAAAACGCTTTGCAACACCCGCCTGCTTTTCGGCCTCCAAAGCGGCGCGACCGCGGAAAGCAGGTTTCCCCCAATCGACAAATCTCTCAAGGCCGCCCTGCAAGACATTGTAATCTGTTGAAAGATCACCTTTCCAGCCGCGATAGCCTTTCTCGATCCGCAGCGAATTCAGGGCAAACATCCCGAAGGGTTGCAGCCCCAAAGGCGTGCCTGCCGCAAGGATCGCATCATATACCACCGGCGTATCGGCCAGGCGGGAATGGATCTCCCAGCCGAGTTCCCCGGCAAAACTCACCCGCGCCAGCCAGACCTCGCGCCCGGCAATCTGCCCGGTCTGATGCGAGAGCCAGCCCTTCGCAAGATCAGCCTCAGTCCCCGCCGCCTCCAGCACCGCCCGCGCCTGAGGCCCGGTCAGGATCTGGCAGGACCAGTCATTGGTGACCTCGGTCAGGCTCAGCCCCGGTGCAAGATGCCGCTCCAGCCAGGCACGGTCATGCGACTGCGCCGTTGCCGCCGTGATCAGCAGGATCTCATCTTCCGCAAAGCGCGCGACCGACATTTCCGTGACGATCCGGCCCTTGTCATCGGCGAAATAGGCCAGGCCCAGCCGCCCGACCGATGGCAGCTTGCCGGTGGTCTGCTCCAGCAACCAGGCCGCCGCGCCCTCACCCGACAGCCAGTAACGTGAGAAGCCCGGCAGATCGAGGATACCGCAGGCGTCGCGCACCGCCTCACATTCGGCCTTCACCGCCCCGAACCACGGCCCTTCGCGTTTCCAGGTGCGCTGCGCCGCCTCAGTGACGTCATCACCGGGCCGCGCATACCAGAGCGCGCGCTCCCAGCCATTATAGGGCCCGAATTGCGCGCCAAGCGCCTCGACCCTGTCATGCACCGGCGACAGCTTTTTGCCGCGCCCCTCGCCCCAGGCGTGATGCGGGAAATGCATCGCATATTCGTTGCCATAGACTTCCTTGCCCTTGGCGACGCAGTAATCGTGATCTTCAAACCCGGTAAACCGGCGCGGATCGCAGGACCACATATCCCATTCGGTCGCGCCCTCGGTGATCCATTCGGCCAGCACTTTGCCGGCCCCGCCGCCCTGGCAGATGCCAAAGGTGAAGACACAGGCCTCAAAGGCATTCGGCACGCCGGGCATCGGCCCGATCAGCGGATTGCCATCCGGCGTATAGGGGATCGGCCCGTTGATGACCTTTTGCAGCGCCGCCTTCTCCAGCAGCGGCACCCGGGCCATCGCATCGGCAATATGCCATTCCAGCCGCTCAAGATCATCGGGGAAGAGCTGAAAGCTGAAATCCTCCGGCATCGGGTCATCGGGTGTCGCCCAATGCGCGCGGCAGGGGTTTTCATAAGGGCCAAGGTTAAAGCCCATCTTCTCCTGACGCAGGTAATAGCTCGAGTCGACATCGCGCAGAAGCGGCAGCTTGGCGCCGCTTTCTTTCGACCAGGCTTCAAGTTCGGGAATGGTGTCGAACAGCAGATACTGATGGCTCATCACCATCATCGGCACCCGGCGATTGAAAAGCTTACCGACCTCAGCCGCATAGTAACCTGCGGCGTTGACGACATATTCCGCCCGGACCTCGCCCTTCGGCGTCGAAAGCACCCATTCTGACCCGGTCCATTTCGCCGCCGTCACCGGGCAGAACCGCTCGATGCGTGCCCCCATCTGGCGCGCCCCTGTGGCCAGCGCCTGGGTCAGCTGCGCCGGATCAATATCGCCGTCATAGGGGTCATAAAGCGCCCCGGTCAGATCATGGGTCTCGAGGAAAGGATAGCGGCCCCGGATCTCATCCGGCCCCAGCACTTCCAGATCCATCCCCTGATAACGGCCCATGCCGGCGACACGTTTAAACTCCAGCAGCCGCTCATCGCTATGGCCCAGCCGCACCGAGCCGGTGACATGGTAATTCATCGGATAACCGACCTCATCACCAAGCCCGCGATAAAGCCCCGCTGAATAGCGCTGCATATTCATGATCGACCAGGAGGCGGAAAAGGTCGGCACATTCCCCGCCGCATGCCATGTCGACCCTGCGGTCAACTCGTTTTTCTCCAGCAGGATCACATCTTTCCTGCCTGCTTTCGCAAGGTGGTAAAGTGCCGAGACGCCCACCACGCCCCCCCGATGATCGCGACCCGCGCGCTGGCCAGTTCCGTCATTTTATTCTCCCTGATTGCCTCCAATATCCGCCAGCTTCCCGCCCCTTTCAATTCGGCGCAGAGGCGGCTATTGATCGGCCTATCCGATCAGAACCGCTCACCTGGCCATCCTCATGACAACAACAGTCCGGGGATCCGGGGGCCTGCCCCCGGCGGCTTCAGAAAGAACGCAGCCATGCAAATCGAACTTATCGAGACCTTCCTCGATCTTGCCGAAAGCCGCAGCTTCCACCGCACGGCCGAGCGCCTCGGCGTCACGCAATCGACCATCTCGGCCCGCCTCCAGGTGCTGGAAACCGCGCTCGGCGCGCGGCTCTTTGACCGTTCCCGCGCCGGCACCATGCTGACAACCGAAGGCAAACGGTTTGAGCCCCATGCCCGCATGCTGCGCCATGAATGGAACGAGGCGCGCCGCCATATCCAGGTGCCGACCGGTGCCGGACATCTGCTGCGGCTCGGGATCCAGAATGACCTCTCGGCGATTTATCTCGGCGAATGGGTTGTCGGGATCCGGCGGCAATTTCCCGATATCGCGCTTCATATCGAGCCCGATTATTCCAATCAGATGTGCGCGGATCTGCTCACGGGGATCCTTGATTTCGCGGTGATGTTTTCACCGAAACCGCATCCGGATCTGCATTTCGAAAGCCTGGGCGATGCCGGCTATCACATGGTCTCGACCGAAGTGACTGCGCTTTCCGGGGTGCGACCGGAACGGTTCATCTTCTCGCATTTCTCGCCCGCTTTTCAGGAGATGCACCGCCAGGTCACGCCCGACCTGGTGAATTCACCGATCTCGGTCGGGCAAAGCGGCTCGGTCACCTCGCTTCTGATGGGAATGGGCGGCACCGGCTATGTGCTGGAGGCGACAGCCCGGGAGATGATCGACGCCGGCAAGGTCATGGCGGTGGCGGATGCGCCGGTTCTGCGCCAGCCGGTCTATGCGGCGATGCATATCAGGCACCGGATCACGCCACTGCACCGAAAGCTCAGCCGGATCGTCAGCCGCAAGCTTGGCGGGCATGGTGCGTTTCAGACGCAGCCGGAGGCATGACGGCTGTCGATTGCCTCCGGCGGGAACATTTAGCTCAGGCGGAAACCTGGTCACGCCGGATCGGGTTGGTCCAGGCCCGCCGACCGGCAGCGTCGATAACCACAACCCGGATCCAGGGCGTCTCGCCCTGCCATTTCAGCGGCACTTCGGCGCGGGTCATGGAGGATCCGTGTGTGACGTTTGAGCTTGACCCATGGCCGATGGCGATCACCCATTCCACGGCGCTCGATTCGACGATGACCCGGTCGCCTTCGACGCGGAAATCATGGATTTCGGGGCCCTGGCTTGAATAGAAATCGCCGCGTTTCAGGGCTTCCAGCAGCGCATCCGGGGTGTTTTCCTCAGCCTTCACCATGGTCCAGCCGCCAAAGGCGTCGGGAACCGCCAGATGGGAATCGTCGGTCGCGATCAGGGTAATGTCGCGCCCTTCCGAGATCAGCAGATCGGCAATCGTGCCGCCATCGCCGCGATCCGCGCCGACAGCCGAGCCGTGATTATAGATCTCGACCGCATGGGCGGCGGTGATCGAACGCGCATCGTCAAGGGTCATCCCCGACCAGTGCGGATGCGCGATGGTCACGAAAGCACCGGCGGCGGCGGCACGGGCCGCGATCTCGGGGCCGGTTTCCTGGCCCGGATGGGCATGGAAATCAGCGCTGCCCACTTTCGGAAAGTCCAGCGGCAGGCCAACGGCAAGAATATGCCAGAGCTCGCCGTTCTCCATCGCGCCGGAATGCAGCTCTGCCCCCAGAATGGTCGTGAAACCTTCGGCCCGGAACGGTCGGGTATCAACCAGCGGATAGTCATAATGCCCGACATAGTGATCGGTCAGGGCAAGAAAATCATAGCCTTCCGCCTGGTAGCGGCGGCAAACTTCCTGAGGCGGCAGCGCGCCATCGGAACGATCCGAATGGCTGTGGAGATTTCCGCGCCAGAAGCGGCCAGGGGCGGTGAAGGCGGATTGGCGGACCATGTCTGCTCCGGTTGAATTGCATGTTAATACCCCAGGCCGCCGGCGAGGGCGGCACGGGTGGCGGGGCCAGGGACCATATCGCCGGCTCCGGTAACGCTGATGCGACAGGGGCGGCGCGGCCAACTCTGCCGCGCTACAGAGGCGGCGGCAAGTCCCCACCTCGATACGGCGCATGGCCGGCATGTGGTTTCACCGGCAGCAATGGGCGGCTCTCATCCCGATGCGCAAACCACACTCAGCGGGGCCGCGCTGCGCGGCGCTGTTCCGACCGGCCCCACAGGGCCAGACCTTGCGGGGCCGGGCATGATCCCTGGCGCGATATGCAACCTGTTTCGCGACGCAAGGCAATCCCCACGCCCGCCCCCGCAATAGCAGCGGGCGGCCTTGCCTGTCGCGAAATCCCGGCATCGCCCACCCCTTTAGCCTGGTCAGAAATCCCTCCGGATCCGAACATGTCACCCTTGGGATCTGTGCAAAGCCATCGCCTCATGCCGCTGGCGGGCGGAACGCGTGATCAGGCTTCAGGCCCCACCATGCCCGACAGCCGGAATAGCGGTCGCACCCATCGCGGGATGGATCTGGCAGGCCGCTTTACCGGGACCGGCCCCCGGGCTGCGCCGTATCTGATGACCACTGCGGTGACGAGCCTGAGCCATTTGTCACCCCCCAGCTCGTCACGGCGCAATGCGGGGCCTCGGGAGGGGTCAGATCGTGATCTCTGCGCAAGGGAAGCGGGAGCCGTACCCACTGCCGGGCAACGGGAGCCGCCAGAGGGCGGGATGTGAGGCGCGATCGGTCCATGGCGCATGATGGGCACGTCTTCCCCCCGTCACAAAACCCCGCTAGCGTCCTGGCAGCCATGACTTCAGCCAGCCCGACAAAAGCCAGCCCCCCCTCAGACAGCCGCGAGGTGCCCTTTCCCGGTCGCGCCCCGGCGCCGTCGCTGACCGAATTGTCGGCGGCGTTCTGGCGGATCGGCCTTTGGTCCTTTGGCGGCCCGGCGGCGCAGATCGCTTTGTTGCACCGCGTGGCGCTGGAAGAAAAGTCCTGGATCAACGAAGAGGAGTATGCGCGCGCGCTGTCTTTTTGCATGCTGCTTCCCGGCCCCGAGGCGATGCAGCTTGCAACCTGGATCGGCTGGCGGCTGCGCGGCATTAAAGGCGGGCTGATCGCCGGCGGGCTTTTTGTGGCGCCGGGCGCGGTGCTGATCACAGTCCTCGCGGCGCTCTATACAGGGTTTGGCACCATCCCCCTGATTCCGGTGCTGTTTACCGGCATCCAGGCGGCGGTACTGGCGATTGTCGCGGCGGCCCTGATCCGGCTTGGGCAAAGGGCGCTGCGAACGCAGGAGGCGCGGATCATCGCGCTTTTGTCCTTTCTCGGCCTGTTTGTCTTTGCCCTGCCCTTCCCGCTGATCCTGCTGGCGGCAGCGCTTTGGGGCGGGCTGCAGGCGCTCCGGTCAGCATCGCGACCGGAATCGCGACCGGCGTTGCGCGCGGCCAGCCCCTCGGCCACGGAACCGCCCGCGCCCGCCCGGGGTGCCGGTGACATCTGGCGGGAGGCCGTCTGGCAAGGGGCGCTCTGGCTGGGCCTCTGGCTTGTGCCGCTGGCCCTGCTGGTGGTTTTCGGGCCAGAGCGGCTGGCAGAGATCGGGGTCTTTTTCGCGAAACTGGCGGCGCTGGCCTTTGGCGGCGCTTACGCACTGATGGCCTGGATGGCGCAGGAAATGGTCGATCTGCGCGGCTGGCTGACCACCGGGCAGATGATCGACGGGCTGGCACTGGCGGAATCGACGCCGGGGCCGCTGATCCTTGTGACCTCATTCACCGGCTGGATCGCGGGGTTTCAGGACGGCGGACCCCTTATGGCGCTTGGTGGCGCGGGCGTTGCGCTCTGGATGACCTTCCTGCCGTCATTTCTGTTCATCTTCACCGCGAGCCCCTTTATCGACAGGCTGCTGGCGGTACCGGTGCTTGCCGGAGCCATGGCGCGGATCACGCCTGCCGTCGTCGGGGTGATCGCCAATCTCTCGCTCTGGTTCGCTCTGCATGTGCTGTTCACCGACCATCGCGAGATCAGCGCCGGACCGGTGCAGATGCTGCTGCCTGACCTCGCGACGCTGAAACCCCTCTCGCTTGCCATCGCTTTGGCGAGCGGCGTCGCGCTCTGGCGGCTGCGCCTTCCGATGCCGCTTGTTCTGGCACTGGCTGCCGGTGCCGCCCTGCTGCTCTCGCATTTGTGACTGCTTCAAATCGGGTCAGTTTCACTGGCTCCCTGTCCGCAGGCCGCGAGTTTTAGGCCAGAGGCGCGCGCTCGCCCCTTTCCTTGACGGCCAGATGTTTTATGGTGGCGCGAAATGGCAGGGGAACCGGATGACGCGCAGTATCGACTATGGAAACCTGATGCATCAGGCTATGCGCGGCCTGATCCGCTCGGTGCTGGACGATGTGGCGGCACATGGCCTGCCCGGAGCGCATCACTTCTTTATCACCTTTGACACCACCCATCCCGATGTTGCCATCGCCGACTGGCTGAAAGAGCGCTACCCGACCGAGATGACGGTGGTGCTCCAACACTGGTTCTCGGGGCTTGAGGTTACGGATGAGGGATTCACCGTGACGCTGAACTTCGGCAACTCGCCCGAACCGCTGGTGATCCCCTTTGATTCCGTGCTGACCTTTGTCGATCCCTCGGTCGAATTCGGGCTGCGCTTTGAAAGCCAGCATGATGATGACGATGAGGAAGACGAGGCAGAGGAAGGCGAGGACGAGGCAGAGGATGCCGCCCCCGCGCCGCGCCAGGAGGCTGAAGTTGTCAGCCTTGATCAGTTCCGCAAGACCTGAGCCCGGGCACTGAGCCGGATATCTCCTCCCATGCGTGTCATCCGTCTTGATGCATGACCCGCCAGGCTGCGACGGCAACGGCCTTTACGGCCCGCGACAGCGTCAGAGGCGGCATCTGTGGCCGGCCTTCCGGTCGGCGGCGCGCTCGGCGCGGCAGGACCGTGTCGGAAACGATGGTGCCGCGAGAGATGCTGCAAAAGACCGGCTCATCCGGCGGATGGACCTGAGACATGACACGGGAGTAATCCCGTATGAGGACAGGATAAGCGATGGAAAGTGATCTCGCATTGTTCCGGAGGCGCCTTATGCGCAATCCCCGACAGATCTCGGCCATCGCGCCCTCATCGCGGGTGCTGGCCCGTGCGATGACCGCAAAGATCGGCCCCCATAGCGGCAAAGTGGTGGAATTCGGCCCCGGCACCGGACGGTTTACCGAAGCGATTCTTGCGCGCGGCCTGCCGCCCGAGAATCTGACGCTTTTCGAGCTTGATGATGAATTTGTCGATTTCCTGCGGCGGAAATTTCCGCGCGTGACCGTGCATAAGACCGGTGCGCAGGAGGTGCAGGCGCTTGTCGGCAGCGGCGTGTCGACGGTGATCTCGGGCCTGCCGCTTTTGTCGATGCCGGACCCGGTGCGCCGCGCGATTGTCGGTGCGGCCTTCGATGTGCTGGAGCCGGACGGAGAATATGTACAATTCACCTATGGCCCGCGCCCGCCGGTGCCGCCCGAGATCATCAGCGATCTGGGCCTGGCGGTGGACAGAGGCCATAAGGTCTGGGCCAATCTGCCGCCGGCACGGGTCTACCGCTTTCGCCGCGCGTGAGTGAGGCGACAAAGCCTGCGCGCCGTCCCGGGCGGGGGATCCCGCCCACCGGAGCATTAGTGTCAGCAGGAAGGGGCTCGCGCTCTGAATGACCGTTTCACCGATCCCTCGCATGGTCTGGATACTGGGCTTTGTCAGCCTGCTGATGGATGTGTCCTCCGAGATGGTGAACACGCTTTTGCCCTTGTTTCTGGCCAGTGGGCTGGGGGCCTCGGCGCTGGTCATCGGCTTTATCGAAGGGCTGGCTGTGGCGGTGGCCACGGTGACCAAAGCGCTTTCGGGGGTTCTGGCAGACTGGTCCGGGCGGGCAAAACCGCTGGCGGTGCTGGGCTATGGGCTTGGCGCGCTGTCGCGACTGATCTTTCCCCTGGCGATGAGCCTTGATCAGGTCGTGCTGGCCAAGGCGATGGACCGGGTCGGCAAGGGGATCAGGTCTGCGCCACGCGATGCGATGGTCGCCACCGCCACACCGGCCGCGATACGGGGCGCGGCCTTTGGCCTCAGGAAATCGCTCGACAGTCTGGGCGGCTTTCTGGGGCCGCTCCTCGCGATTGCCGCCATGCTGGTTTTTGCCGGGGATATCAGGATGGTATTCTGGCTTGCGGCGCTGCCGGCGGCTTTCGCGATTTTTCTGCTGATCTTTCGGGTCAAAGAGCCGGTCGCGGCACAGGCCGGCAAGGGCTCCGGCTTCCGGTTTCGCGACGCGCTGCGGCTGACCGCTCCGGTCAGGGGCGTCATCGCGCTGGCGGGGCTGATCATGCTGGCGCGGTTTTCCGAGGCATTCCTTCTGTTGAAAGCGCTGGAGGCCGGGTTCTCGCCGGTCTGGGTGCCGCTGATCATCGTGGCTCTGCATGCGGTTTATGCCCTGGCGGCCTGGCCGGTGGGGATCTTCTCGGACCGGCTGGCCGCATCCGGGAAGGATCCGGTGCAGGTGCCGCTGATGATCGGTCTGGGCCTTCTGGCGGGCGCGCATCTGGTGCTGGGTTCTGCGCAAAGCGCGCCGGTTTTTCTGGCCGGTGTGGCGCTTTGGGGGCTGCATATGGGGTTCAGCCAGGGGCTTTTGGGCGCGATGATTGCGGCGACCGCGCCACCCGCGCTCCGGGGCAGCGCCTTCGGGGCCTTCAACCTTGCAAGCGGTGCGGTGATGCTGATCGGCAATACCGCCGCTGGCTGGGCCTGGGTCAGCTGGGGATCAGCCGCGCCGTTTCTGATCGGCGCGGGCATCTCGGTTCTGGCGATGGGTCTGGTGGCGCTGCGGCCCCGGAATGCGCCTCAGAACCCGTAGATCGCGCCGAATTTCGCTTCGAGATAATCCAGAAGCGGGCCTGCGGATGGCTCTTCGCCACAGGCGCGGGTGATGGTCTCGCGCGGGCCGTAAAGCGCGCCGTGACGGCGGAGGTTTTCCCTGAGCCAGTCATTTGCGGCACCGATCTCGCCTGCGGCCAGATCCTGGTCGAGCCCCGGCAGATCGGCGCGCAACGCCTTGAAAAGGCAGCCAGCGTAAAGGTTGCCCAGAGTATAGGTCGGGAAATAGCCGAAGAGACCGACCGACCAGTGCACGTCCTGGAGCATCCCGTTCGAGGGCTTGTCGACCGCCACGCCGAAATCTCTGAGGAAACGGTCATTCCAGGCAGATTCCAGATCCGCGACCGTCAGATCCCCCCCCATCAGCGCGCGTTCCAGATCGAAACGCAGCATGACATG